>NZ_JAERJM010000006.1:0-353778 GCF_018257655.1 Pantoea sp. JGM49
TGGCGAAACGGGAAATATGAAGAAAAACCAACCGACATTACTAACTGAAGGTTGTATCTAATCCTGGGGGCAGGTCAGCACTGTTATCTTCATAGCCTCTGTTATCAGTCAATATTTAGTCAGTCCTAAGTGGTCCCGCAGATGGGTTCCTTCATATTCGGTACGAAATATGCCTCGTCGTTGCAGTTCCGGCACTAGAAGTCCAGTTAATGCCTCTACCCCTGTTGGGAAATGAGTGGGTACTGCAAGGAATCCATCACAGGCATCGGCATCAAGCCAGGCTTGCATCTGATCGGCAACCGTGGCTGGGGAACCGATGGCTTTAAGGTAGCTGCCTTCCGCGAAGTAGCGGGCAGTTTCAAGGACGGAGAGATTTTTATCGCGGGAAATAGCCATAATTGCGTCCCGGTGCGATTTTCCCGCGTTTGATTCAGGCAGTTCTGGTACCAGTTCATTAAGGTCAAACTGGCGAAAATCTACCCCACCCGCTAGGGGTTTCAGATTACTTAGGGCAATATCATCTGGAATCAGGGCTAACATTTGATCGGCCAGTTCTCTGGCCTTCTGGTCTGTTTCGGCAATGATGGGAGTAAGCCCCACCAGGATTTTGATTGAATCAGGTGAGCGCCCGAATTCCTGAGCGCGCCGACGAATGTCATCACGAAATGCGCGCCCGCCTTCGATGGTGGATTGCAGTGTAAATACCACATCAGCTGTTCGTGCCGCCAGCGCCCGGCCGGGCTCTGAGGCACCAGCCTGAAAAATAACAGGTCGCCCTTGTGGGCTGCGCCCCATCGGAAGTGGACCACGAACCTTAAAATGCGTCCCCTGGTGCTGAAGAAAATGCATCTTATCAACATCGAAGTAAACACCGCTCTGCTTATCCCGCGTGATTGCATCCTCATCCCATGACTCCCAGAGGCCGTTAACAACATCAACGAACTCTTCCGCCCTTCCATAACGGTCTGCGTGGCCAACATGGGCATCCAGGCCATAGTTTTGCGCTTCATCTTCGTTAAAGGAAGTGACTAAATTCCATCCCGCGCGCCCCTTGCTTATAAAATCGAGCGTTGAGAACCGACGCGCAATGTTGAACGGTTCGTTAAATGTCGTCGTGGCTGTGGCAGCCAGGCCCAATCTTGAGGTATGGGCTGCGAGAAGCGGCAGCACCATCGTAGGATCAAAGTGAATTGAACGGGGGTTAGCCGCGCCGTATTTATCACCCGCCAGGATGTCATTACTGCGACGCACGGCGGCCTGGTCTTCGAAAAAAATGGCATCCAATTTGGCGGCTTCTGCAAGCTGTGCGGCGTGCACCAGATGGTCGATGTCCAGATCTATCTCTGGAATGGCGTCCGGCAATCTCCAGGCTCCGAGGTGATATCCCGGGAAGAGAAACAAGGCTAAATGAAGCTTCTTTTGTGTCATAAACTCACCTCTTATTAATACTGTGCCAAAGCGCGATCTCATCGCCTGGATGATTAGCCTGTGCATTGCCATGGCAGTATGTGTAATTTAAGGTGTACTAATCCATCAGCATAAATGCACGTACCCGTTGCATAAAACTATACAGGGTCGCCACGAGTCCGTTTTCCCGTTTTGCAGCCTACTTTATGGAAGTTGCGCGCCATGGAAGTCTTCGAAAAGCAGCGGAAAGCTGCACGTTTCCGCGTCAGCCATTAATCGGCAGATCCTCCAGGCGGAAGAAAATCTGGGTATACCTTTGTTTGAGCGACTGCCGGGGGGCATGCGTATGACAACGGCAGGTGAACTTCTCTACACCGACCTACTCCGCTGGCAACGTGACTTTAACGTGACAAAACAAAGATTTGATGACATTAAGGGGCTCAGGCGCGGTAAGGTCAGTATCGGGCTGGTTCAGGCTTTGACGGAGGGGCAACTCTGTGACGAGATTTCTGCCATTGCTCAAGAGCATAGCTGGCTGGATCTCCAACTAAATGTTGAAAGCAGCGCGGTAGTAACACAACAGGTACGGGATTCCGAAATTGATTTTGGACTGATACTCGACCCGGAAAGCGTTGTCGGACTTGAAGTGTTCGCCTTTGCAGAGATTGAGATGGGCATCGTTCTGCCGCCTCAGCACAGGTATAAAGATAATGTGGCGCTTTCCCTATCTGACCTGAATGAGGAAAAGCATATTCTTCCAGGTAAATCACTGGTCGTTCACGAACGTGTCCGATCAATTTATGCCCATGCACGTCAGGTGCCCGAGTCAGCAATCTCCTGCAATGATATTCGCCTGATTAAAGCGCTCATTGCGGGAGGAGCCGGAGTGAGTGTGCTGTGCTGGCTCGACGTCATGGAAGATGTCAAAGCGGGACGTTTACATTTTGTTCCTCTAAAGAACAGGCCGCTGCGTCCGCTGATTCTAGGACTATGCATTAACTCTACAAGACAGCTGTCCCGGGCTCCTCATCACGTGATGAAACGCCTGTCTGTTGTCATTGAGGCCTTATGACTTGTTCCCCGTGGACTTCGCCTCGTCGACGTTGCGTACATCGCGATTTTTAGCCCTGGCTGGACATCATTTGGCTAGCCTGATAACAAACGAACCATCTTCTTTTTTGATTTTGGCTCCTCGTTCTGCCCAGCGATCCGCAAGTTCAAAAAACTCATCGGCACTGATATTAAAATCCAGCACCACCTCCCTGAATTCACCACTTTTCAACAACGCGTTCGCTTTTTTAAAGGACTTTGCAGTTGCGCTTTTCATGGATTTTATTCTCCTAAGTTTGAGTGGGCGATTTTTGTTCAATGCAGGATATCTCTGGTTGGTTCTTTAGTCGCAAAAAAATGCGCCACCGGGCGCATTTTCATCCTTAGGATGACCCGCTACAGAGCCCCCTTCCCCTGAGAGTGAGCATTCCATTCTTTAATTTCGCAGACGACCTGATTATGTTAATAAACATATACCGCATCCAACGGGCTATGCATTAACACCCCAAAACGAGGTTAAGGATGATTTCACTGGGTTTTGTGTCAAAGAAAATGCTGACTAGTTGGGGTGACGTTCCGCCCTACCTGCCTGATTTCCAGTTCCACGAAAAACACAGTGCGGTAATCCAAACCACCAGCCCGGAAAAGATCATGCCGCTTATCAAGGCCTTCGATCTTGAGCAGGATGCGGTGATCCGGGCATTGATGTCGATACGACAGTTGCCGCGTAAACTGCAAAGAAAGGCCCCTGTATCCCAGGATGATCAATTCGGTCTGCAAACCTTCACGCTTCTTCACGCCTCTGCTTTAGAACTTTGCTATGGGTTAAGAGGCGAGTTTTGGCGTGCCGACTTTGGCTTGGAAAAGATTTCAGACGCTGAAGAGTATCAGCAGCCCGCGCGGCCGGGTGCTGCAAAGCTGTTGCTGCGCTATCAAGTTAATATCATTAATGGCAGCCAGTCCGAACTTATTACGGAAACGTTCATCCACTGCCCCGACAAAGCCTCTCATTTTAAGATGGCAGCTTATTGGCTGGCGATCAGAGCGGGAAGTGGGTTGATTCGACGCAGAACGTTGAGCGCCGTTAAGCGGGAGTTAGAAAAATATTCAGATAAGGAAACGAGATGATTTCGCAAGAGAATGCTGAGCATTATGTCTGGGGTGATAACTGCGACGGTTGGTATTTAGTCAATCGTCAGGACATGTTGATTATTCATGAGAAAATGCCTCCTGGCACCTGTGAAACACGTCACTTTCACTCCGTATCCAGACAATTCTTTTTCGTTCTGCAGGGCGTCCTGACGATGGAACTGGAAGGTGAGAAACACGACATCATGGCCAGCAGGGACTGGAAATCGCCCCAGGTGCAAAGCATCAGGCCAGGAACGATAGTGAATCTCCAGTGGAATTTCTTGTTATCTCCCATCCAACGCCACGAGGGGACCGTACTGATCTTTCAGCATGCTGAGTTTCAACGATAATGAACCCTCAACCCCAATGAAGGCAGGCCATGAATCACGAAAAAGAAGCTGACCATATTATTGACCTGTATCGGGAAGGTGCCGAAGTCTGGGATAACCATCGCATTAAGCACTTTATCGAGCAGCACTGGTTGGCGCGTTTTCTGGATCTGATTCCCGCTGGCGGTGAGATCCTGGATGTGGGCTGCGGCGCGGGTATTCCTATTGCGCAGCACTTTTTGCAGCAGCAATTCAAGGTCACTGGGGTGGATGCTTCCGAGCCGATGATTGCCCGCTGTCGGGAAAGGTTCCCACAGGCGCAATGGCATATTGCCGACATGCGCACGCTGGCACTCGCGAAGGCTTTCAACGGCATCATCGCATGGGACAGCTTCTTCCACCTGACGCGCGATCATCAACGCGCGATGTTTCCACGTTTTGCTCAGCATGCCCAGAACGGCGCGGCATTGATGTTCACCAGCGGGCACGGCGACGGCGAAGCAATGGGCACTTTCCTTGAACGCCCGCTCTATCATGCCAGTCTGGATCACGATGAATTCCGCCAACTGCTGTCGGATAACAGTTTCAGCGTGGTTAATCAGGTCACCGAAGATGCCACCTGCGGTGGCAGGACGGTGTGGCTGGCTCAGAAAAACAAAACTGCTTAAAGCGCAAAATCGACGTGCTGGCCGCCAGGCATATTTACGCCAATCGTTAATTGCCCGCCCAGCGCCTCAACATAACGCTTTAAAGTGGCAATTTTCAGATCTTCGCCGCGCGCTTCAATTGCAGCAACCGACGGTTGAGCGATTCTCATCACCGCCCCTCAATCATCCCCCACATCCCTGCAAACACCCCGCTCAGACTTTTGTTTCCCACTTCCGAAAGGTGGTTATCGTCGCGATACAGCGGCACATTCTCCCTGGCTCCGTAGCAGTAACGGCTGTCACACAATCCCTGCGTGGCATCCAGCAAGGTGATGTTAGGTGAGAGCGCCACGATCTTGTTGAGCATTGCCAGCGCGTCCTGATGACGTAATTGATACTCAGCGCGAGATTGCTGAATGGTCAGCACTTTGCCGCGCATCGCATCGCGTGACATGCGATAAATCACGTCATAACCGAATTCCGGCACCGGCGTCATGATAAAGACGCGATGATGGCTGGCGAGCTGTTTCACTGCGGCGCCAAAATGCTGTTGGTAGGCGGCAACAGAACTGCCGTCCTGCCTGAAGCTATAGGTCGGTGCGCTGCTGCCGCTGCCATATTCGCCGTGCAGATAAAACGACATGCGATTGATGATCAATACCGATGCGTTGGGGTATTTGCGTTCAATATCAGCCATTGCCGCTTTTACAAAGCCACCGCAATCAGGGCTGGCGCTGCGTTGAATATCCGGCACTGAAGGACAGCCAGACTGTGCGATGAACACCACGCCATCCTGCGTTCCCGCGCTGGCCACAATCGAGGACAACATGGCGGCGGCGTGGCTATCACCCAGCACCACCAGATTCACCCTTCTGGCATCGCCAAATACGCACTGTGGTGATGTGATGCCGCTAAGTACAAAGCAATTTTTAGCCAGCGCAAAGCGTTGCTGTGAATAGTGATCGATTGAGGCCACCACGGCGGGCGCGCGCGAAGGGATTCCCGCCCTCGCAACGATCGTCACACCGAACAACATCACCACAGCAGCCTGTCCCAGCGCGATAAAGGTTTTCCGGCTGAACCAGCTTTGCCTGTTCTCAACCCAGACGTAAGAAGCCCAACCGGCAGCCAGTGACAGTAGGATCAGTAATACCTGGCTGACGAACGTGACCGGCCAGTCCGCCAGATGCCAGAACACCCACAAGGGCCAATGCCATAAATAGATCGAATAAGACGTTTTACCGATGTGCTGCATCACGCGATGATTTAACCACCGACTGTTCTGTACCCCCGCATGAAGGATCAGCGCGGTGAACATCACCGGTATCAACGTCATGATGCCGGGCCACGCGATATTCTCATCAAATATCAGCGCACACAAAATCAGCGCCAGAATACTCAGTGGTGGAACCCAGCCCTGCCCGCTCAGTCGTGTTTTAGGTGCCAGATAAACTAATCCGCCAACCAGCATTTCCCACGCGCGGGTGGGCAACAAATAATAGGTGGCGGTGAGATGAAAATCAGCAGCAACCATCGCCAGCACCAGGCCAAACGACAACAGCGCCGCTATGCTCATCACCCAGGCAAATTGCTGGCGCAGGAAACGCGCGGTGAACATCAACGCCAAAGGTAATAACAAATAAAACTGCCACTCAACGCTTAACGACCAGGTATGCAGCAGCCATTTATATACCGATCCGGTATCAAAATAACCGCCCTGTTTGAAATAGACCACATTGGATATAAAGCTGAGGCTGGAGACCGCATGCTCCGCCATGCGTTGATACTCGTCTGGCGGCATCAGGAAATAACCCATCAACATTAATATTGCGCACAGCACCATTAATGGCGGGATAATTCGTCTGCAGCGCGCGGCATAGAAAGCCATCAGTGAAAATTTCTGATGATTAAGTCGCGAGAGAATAATTCCCGTCATTAAATAACCAGAAATAACAAAGAACACATCCACACCGAGGAATCCTCCGCTCACCAGGGGAAAACCAAAGTGGTAGAGGATGACTAACATAACCGCATAGGCACGCAGCCCGTTTATGTCAGAGCGGAAATTCATTGGGATGATCCCTGAAAGAGGTTTTCAGGATAATGTAAAGATTGTGGTAAGGCGCGGCAATCGATGAAAGGTCTGTCATTTCATCGCCATCATACGAGAAATGGAACTGTGCACCCGATGATTTATCTCAAGGTGATCGAATGACACCTCGAATTATCATCAGGTTGTCAGAGGTAAAAAGAGGAACACCTTAACGAACTGATTATTGACTTAAATGAAATGAGTTCTGGATATTCAGAATAGTGGCACACTCTCATCAGCCGATATTAACGTTCCAGCATAGTGAATTGTTAAGGTTTATCTGGTGCTAATACCGAAATCGCCCCCTCAATTAAACGATAGTGCGCAGGCGTGCGGCCAATAATTTCCCCATCAGCATTAATGTCATGCGTACGCCGGGTGTGCAGGCTAAATTGAGTGCCGCTCAGCGTACGCACGCTGCCCCAGCGACCATGCGTGCCACGGCGCAAGGAAGGAAAAAGCGCCAGAATTTGCCACCAGTGGCGCACTTCGAGGCTATAAGCATCCAGACGACCATCATCGGGTGCAGCATCCTTGTCTATCGTCATCCCACCGCCGTAAAAGCGGCCGTTGCCCACCGAAAATTGCACCGTTTTAATTGCTTCCTGCTGGCCATCATAATGCAGCATGGCGCTGAACGGGCGGCTTTGCCGCAGCAGACGTAATGCGGCCAGCGCATAACCTGCTGTGCCCCACTTTTTCTTGGCTGCTGCGGTGAGATTGCGTGCCAGACTGGCAGAGAAGCCTACGCTGGAAACGTTCAAAAACAGATGGCCGTTGACTTCACCCAGATCGATACGCCGCGTGTGCCCTGTGACGATGATGTTGATTGCTGCATCCACATTAAAAGGAATGCCTAATGTACGGGCAAAGTCATTGGCCGTGCCGAGCGGTAAAATGCCCAGCGGCAAGCGGGATTGCATCAGCCCTGGTGCCGCTGCATTCAGCGTGCCATCGCCGCCGCCGACAATCACCACATCCACCTGATGCTGATGCGCCAGAATCAATTCACTGTAACTGCGTTCATCATCTTCGTGCGGGGTAATCAGGGAATAGCCTGCTGCCGATAATTGCTGATGTGCCAGATCCGCCCACTGCGCACCGCGACGTGCCCGACGATTGACCAGCAGTAGCGCGCGCCGCTGCTCAGGTTGAGCACCAGAATGGGTCATTTCGATATTTCCCTGAAATTAAATGCATCAGGCCAAAGTAAACAGAGATAACGCAACTGGCAATCTTCCTTAGATATCTTTACACCCATAATAAGATTTATCTATATCTGAAAGTTATTAAGATCCCCTTAAGATTTTTGTGCTTCACTTATTCACTGGCGAACACCAGATTTGACGCATTGCGTTAGCACAATACTCTCAATGAGCAAGGGTGAATTATGCTGATAAAACTGAAGCGCACCAGAACACACGTTGAAGATCGTAATCTCGCCCTTTGCCTGGCCACATCAGCGGGATTATTGAACGCCATGGCGTTAGCCGCTTTTGGCTTTTTCCCCTCGCATATGTCCGGCAACATCGCACAAATATCCAGCGATTTGAATGAGATGGATATACGTAATCTTAAAGTCTTCATTGCCATGATTGGTGCCTTTGTCACCGGTGCGGTGGTGGCAAGGATTTCGGTGGTGCTTGGCGTAATTAATGGGCTACGCACCATATTTAGCTGCATTCTATTGGTTGAAGGCGTGTTATTAATATTGACGTCGCTGTTCGAGATCTATTATTTCTCATCGAATAATAACGCAGAAATATTATTACTACTGGCATTTTTAATGGGTGTGCACAATTCCACCTCGACGCAACTTTCGAACGGCCGCGTACGATCGACCCATATTACCGGCACACTAACCGATGCAGGTATCTCTATCGGTTCGGTATTTGTTGCATTATTACGCCGCGATCCCTCCAAAAACATCCGTGCCTTTAAACAGCAGCTGAATACCCATCTGGTGACCATTTTCTCCTTCCTGACCGGTGGAATTGTCGGTCTACTGATCTTTAATGCGTTAGGCTTCGGATCGCTGATTGGCCCCGGATTGATTCTGGTGGTAATTGCCACGCTTTCGATCATTTGCACGCTTTATAAAGTGAAGCGTCGCGGTTACGCCAAAGCGATTCCTTCTTAAGACGGAATCAGCAGTAGTCATTCTGCGATGCTGGCGATATAACAAAAGCAGGACAATCTCATCGCAGAGGACGACATGGCGCTTTCACACGAATTGATTTTAATCTACACCACCTATTTTGTTGCCACCGCCAGCCCTGGCCCGAGCAATATGGCGATCATGGGCACGGCGATGAAGAAAGGACGCGGTGCCGCACTGGCGCTGGCAAGTGGTGTGATCAGCGGTTCGATGATGTGGGCGCAGCTGGCAGCCTGCGGCGTGTTAACCGTACTGGCAACCTTTGCTCAGCTCTTGATTGTGCTGAAAATCGGCGGTGGCTTATATCTGCTGTGGCTGGCCTATAAGGCGGGTAAATCGGCTTTACGCCGTCCTGATGCGAATGAATTCAGCGCCAGCGGCGACAAAGTCGCCTTTATCAGGCTGTTTCGTCAGGGTATTTTGATGCACGTCGGTAATCCCAAGGCGATTTTGACCTGGGTGGCGATCATGTCGGTGGCACTGAAACCGGATGCAGCGACTTCAACCTTACCGATGATCATCGCCGGTTGTGCCACGATCTGCGTGCTGGTGTTTTGCGGCTATGCGCTGTTATTCTCCACTGCGGTGATGGCGGCCTTTTATCGCCGTATCCGCCGTGGGCTGGATGCGCTGCTGGCCTGCTGCTTCGCCGTTGCGGGATTAAAACTGGTGTTCAGCCGGAGTTAAACGTGAGCGGTGCTGACAACACAGCAGCACCGCATAACTCATCAGGAGTTGTTTGGCGCGGCGGCCTGGGTTTCGCTAAAGGTCGGCTTCTGGCGCGTCACCGAATAGACCACGTTTTTCGGGCCTTTGGTGTCGGTGGTCACATCCACCGACGCGATGGTCACCTTGCCAAAACCAAACAGCGTCTGCACGTAACCACCGATCTGGTGTTTACCTTCAGCAACGCGAATCTCTTTATTCTCGCCTTTCTGCAACAGCCCGGCATCCTGACCATCTACCGTCACGTAAACGGATGAGCCGTCATCAGTGCGGGTGACCAAATGCGATACGTTAATCACCGTAGGGCCACTATCAAACTGCGAAGGAATGTTGTCATTTTCGATGGGGGCAGCGGCTGGAGCGTCAGCTTGCGCCGTAGCGTTGCTATCTGCGGCGTGGCGTGCACAACCGGTAAGCATAAGTGCGGCCGTCAGAGCGGCCAGAGTGAAACGCGAAAACATCGTGACGAAAAACCTTTTGCTAAATGAGAAGCGATTATTTTAGCGTGCCTCGCGGAGTGATGACAGTCACACAAATCCAGTATTTTCCGAAAACCTGTCTCCAGGTGTTTCATCTGCAGGAACACAGCACGGAATGCAAATGGGTAAAACCAGGGCACCCGCAAGGACGCCCTGCCTTATCACGCTTACCAGCTGTAGCTGACAGATGCCACAATCGAGCGACCGCTGCCGTAGAAGCACGCACTGGTGTTGCTGCAGGAGGCAACATAGTGCTTGTCGGCCACGTTGTTCACGTTCAGCTGAAGCGTGGTGCCACGCAGTGAATTCGCCGCTTCGCCCAGCTCATATTTCGCCATCACGTCATACAACGTGTAGTGCGGAACCTTGTCCTGACCGATGGAATCCGCCCAAGCGGTGCCGGTGTAACGCACACCGCTGCCGAGCGTCAGACCGTTCAGCGCACCACTCAGGAAGCTGTAGCTGCCCCAGGCAGATGCGGCATGGCGCGGAATGCTGGAAGGCGTTTTGCCAACCTGCGCCGCGGTGTTGCTCTCTTTGGTTTCTGCATCGGTAAAGGTATAAGCCGCCATCACCTTAATTTCGGGGGTAATTTGCGCGTGCGCTTCCGTCTCGATACCTTTGGACTTCACCTTACCGATCTGCTCGTTGTAACCCAGTTCGCTGTTGTAAGAGGTGATGTTTTTCTGCGTGATATCAAACGCGGAAACGGTGAACACTGCATCCCAACCCACTGGCTGATATTTGATACCGATCTCCGTCTGTTCACCCGTAGTCGGTGCGAACGGATCGCTACCCGGCGCCCCGGTGCTCAGGTTCGGTTCGAACGAGGTGCTGTAGCTGATATACGGCGACAGGCCATTATCGAAGGCGTACAACAGACCGGCACGGCCGGTGAACTTGCTGTCATTTTGCTGGGTGGAGGTGTTCTCAATGCGATCCTGCGTGCGCACTTCTGACCAGTCCTGGCGACCGGACAGCAGCAGATTCCATTGATTCCATTCCAGCTGATCCTGCAAATACACGCCAACCTGATCGAGCTTTTTGCGCGTGCTGGTGTTCAACGCCAGATCGCTCTCATTGATCGTCACGCTGGTCGGATTCGCCCAGTCGAGAATGTACTGATCACCGCTGTCGCGCCACAGTTTGTTATCGACATCGCTCCATTTGTAATCCAGCCCGCCCAGCACGGTATGCGCAACGTTGCCAGTATCGAACGTTGCTTTCACCTGGTTATCAATGCCCAGTTCTTTGGACTTGATTTTGTCATGCTGCGGACGACGGTTGATCTGATGGTCACTGCCATCAACATCGAAGGTGTACACCAGGTATTTGTACGACTCATCCATGTTGCTGTAACGCATATTCTGCGTGAAGCTGATGTTGTCGTTAAAGTTATGCTCGAAGATGTAGCCAACAGAAGTCTGCTCGCGTTTCGCTTCGTTAAAGCTCGGGTCGCTGACGTTGAAATCGTAAGGAATGTAGCCCGCGCTGGTATTAAACAGTGTGCCGTTGGCAGGCAGGAAGTTACGATATCCGGCCTTTGGCTCGTTCTGATACATGGTCAGTAAGGTGAAACTGGTGTCCGCGTTGGGCAGCCAGGTCAGCGCCGGGGCAATCGCCATACGCTGCTGTTTGTTATCTTTCACGAACTCATGTTTGGTGCTGGCGATACCGTTGAGACGATAAAACAGCGTGTTGTCGTCATTCAGTTTGCCGCCGAAATCAAACGCCGCTTCGCCCAGATGCTGATTACCGGTGCTAAGCTGAACTTTATGAATGCTCTGCGCGGTTGGGCGCTTGCTGGTCATCGCGATGACACCGCCGGGGTTAACCTGGCCGTACAACACCGATGCCGGGCCATGAATCATCTCCACACGCTCCAGCAACCATGGGTCGATCTGTCCTGCCGCGCCAGCCTGGCCGGATAAGCCATAGCTCAAGCCATCGAGGAATTTCGGTGCATAGCGGAAACCACGCGCGATGATTTCATCGTTACGGTTCGAGTTGCCACGGTAGTTGGTCAGCACACCGCTGGTGTAGCTCAGTGCATCCGCCACCGACGGCGCTGCCTGATCGTCCATCTGCTCACGCGTAATCACCGAAATCGATTGCGGGGTTTTACGCAGTGGCGTTGAGGTTTTGGTACCTGCAGCGCTCTCTTTCGCCACATAGCCTTGCAGTGGAGACGTCACGCTTTCACGCGCATCTGCATTCACGGTGATGGTCTCTTCTGCCGCGACGCTGAAAGTGGCAGGCGCCACCAGCAGAATTGAGGCCAGTGACAGGTGAAGACGGGAGAATCTGAACGGAAGTGCCACAGCAGGTATTGCTAAATTTTTTGCTTTAACGGACATAGTTGCCATCTCTATTTCAAACTGCCTTGTCGATGAAATAATCCGTCCATTCCCCTTCACCCAATGGCGAAAGCTGTAACGGATTGAAATATAACTTCCTCTGGTCAAACGCGGCCCTGAATCCCCCTTAAAAGCCTATTTCAGAATAATCATCTGAAAAATAGGGGATTTATTCGGCACAAAAATAATATTGCAAATGTAAATCGTTATCAATAGCATTTGCATTACGTTTGTTAATGTAAAGTCTTTGAAGAAAATGTGGAGAGAGATTGCAGGATGTTTCTCAGTGACCCAGAACAAATGACGCAAATCTGGTTGCCCACTGGAACAGTTACCCAGTGGTTACAGCAGGACGATCTCGGCAGCCATCGCTGGTGGGAACAGCTTCATCAGGCGGGTACGCCGGTGATTGAGCATGAGGCAGATGGCGAAACGCGCATGCATTTCTTCTGGCGCGATCCAGAAGGCCGTTCCGAGTTATCGTCTACCAAAAAGGTTTATATCGATATAAACGGCGTCACCGATCATCACAGCCAGGCGCCTGAATCCCTTGTTCGCGTCGGCAACAGTGATGTCTGGCATTGGTCGACGCAGATCGAATCTGACTGGCGCGGCAGCTATAGCCTGATCCCGGTGACCGCTGAGCATTTGCCCCCGCTGTTCTGCGGCAGTGACGAAACCTGCCGGGTGCTGCAACGCAAATGGTGGATTTCGCTGATGCCACTGGCGATCCCCGACATGCTGAATCCTTCGCCCCCGTTTCTGAGCAGCCGCCGTTTTGCGCTGAGTAATGCGCATATGCCCGAGGCGCCTGATCAATCCGCCTGGCAACAGCTGGATGCCGGTTTAGCCGAAACCTGGCCGGATGGCCTGCAAACTTTGCAGTGGCACAGCGATCTGCTCAATGTCACGCGTCACGTCTGGCTTTACACCACCGGACAGACTGCGCAACCGGATCAGCGCCCGCTGGCGATTCTGCTGGATGGGCAGAATTGGGTATACGGACAGCCGATTTTCAGCGCCCTCGATCAGGTCACCGATGCCGGCGAACTGCCGCCTGCCTGTTGGTTGTTTATCGACGTAATCGATAGCCAGCATCGCGAGGTTGAGCTGCCCTGCAACGAAACCTTCTGGCAGGCGGTGCAACAGGAACTGTTGCCGCTGGCCCGTCAGCATGCCGCGTTCAGCAGCGATGGCTGCCGCACGCTGGTGGCGGGGCAAAGCTATGGTGGCCTCGCGGCGCTGTACGCCGGTCTGCATTGGCCAAAGCGTTTTGGCCGCATCCTCACGCAATCCGGCTCGTTCTGGTGGCCGCATCTGCAATACATCCGCGATTACGCTAACCGTGAACGGCACGCTCCGGGTCTGCTGTTGCAGCGCTTACAGGACAACGCCCTGCCCGCTGGCAAGCTGAAGATTTTCCAGGAAGTCGGCGATCGCGAGCAGGACATGTTGTTCGTGAATCAACAAATACGTCCCGCGCTGGAAGCCGCCGGCCACGAACTGTTTTTCCGCTGCTACGCCGGAGGGCACGACGCGCTGTGCTGGCGCGGCGGCTTGATCGACGGCTGCCGCTGGCTGCTGGCCGATCTTCCCTCTGACCCAACCTCAAAAGGTAACCACCATGTCTGAACAACAAAATCCGTTTGATAACGACGCGCTCAATTTTCTGGTGCTGATCAACGCGCGTCAGCAGTACAGCCTGTGGCCCGCATTTGCTCAGGTGCCTGCGGGCTGGCAAAACGTGGCGGGACCGCTGCCGCGTGCCGCAGCGATTGAGTACATCGAAACACACTGGCAGGACATGCGACCAGCGACGCAACAGACGTCGTCCAGCGCACATTAATTTTTCGCTTTTTAACTTTTCCTTTTTTCGATTTTTTTAGACGGGAACATTCCTTTGGCATCGTTAATCACGCATTCACCTGCGTATCCTTTGGTGGCGGCTCAGCCCGGCATCTGGATCGCTGACGCTATTGCGCAGCAGCGCAATCAATTTACCGTGGCGCACTACAGCGTGCTACACGGCGACATCAACCGCGCCGCCCTGGACAGCGCCATCCGCCAGACCATGGCTGAAGCCGATACCGTGCAGGCACGCTTTGGCCTCGATGAAAACGGGAATCCCGCGCAATGGTTTGGCGAGCAGGCACAGGTGCTGCCGGAGTGGCATGACTTCAGCCAGCGCGCGGACGCCACCGGTCAGGCGCATAAACTGATGCAGGCCGATCTGCGCGCCGAACTGGCGGCCGACGGTGATAAGCCGCTGTATCGCCACGTGTTAATGCGCGTGGGTGATGGCAGCTGGTGGTGGTATCAGCGATATCACCATCTGCTGGTTGATGGCTTCAGTTTCGAAGCGCTGACGCAGCGCGTGGCGGCCATCTATGCCGAACTGTGCCGTGGCGAAGAACCCTCACTTTCACCCTTCACGCCGTTTAGCGAGGTGATTGATGAGTATCAGCAGTGGGGAGTATCCCCGGCGTTTGCCCGTTCCGCCAGCCACTGGCAGACCTATGCGGCTGAACTACCCGAAACTTTAACGCTCTCCAGTGAAAGCGTAACGGATGCTGGCGATCGTCCGATCAGCTGCCACGTCGCGCTGCCGGAGTTGACAACGTTGCGCCAGCACGTGGCGTTCCAGGATTGCAGCGAAGGCGATATTGTCAGTGCCCTGCTGGTGGCTTATCTGGCGCGCATTAGCGGCAGCTCGCGCTTAGCGATTGGCTTTCCGTTTATGCGCCGCATGGGCTCAGCGGCACTGACGACGTTGGGGCCGGTGGTCAACGTGCTGCCGCTGATCTTCGACATCCCTCATCACACCGATTTAGCCGCGCTGCTGCAGCAGGTACAGGCGGAAATCCGCAAAGCACGCCGTCATCAGCGCTATGAAGCAGAGCAACTGCGTCGCGATCTGGGTTTGGTCGGCAGCAGCCAACAGCTTTACGGGCCGGTGATTAACGTCAAGGTCTACCATGATGATCTGCAATTCGATGGCATTCCGGCGGCGACCCACACCTTAGCCATGGGCCCGGTTGACGATATTGAGTTTGAAGTGGGCTTCCGTGATGGCGCATTGCAGTTAACGTTGGTGGCTAACCCTGCGCGCTACGACGCACAAATGTTACAGCGTCACGCAGACCGTATTCGTCATCTGCTCACGCAGTTCGCTGCACAACCCGAAGCCACTCTGGATACGCTTTCGATCATTGCTCCAGACGAACAGGCTGATTTACAGCGCTGGTCCACTGGCCCGAAAATCACCCCGCCTGCGGGGGCGACCACCATCGTGGATATGCTGCTGCAACGCACGGCACAAAGCGCTGACCTGACGGCAGTCGTCTGTGGCACACAGTCACTGACGTATCGCCAGCTGACCGACCGCGCCATGCAACTGGCACATGCCTTGATGGCGCGTGGCTTACAAGCAGACGACGTGGTGGCGATGGGTATTCCGCGCTCGGTGGATTCGCTGGTCGCCATCTTTGGTGTGCTGGCGAGCGGCGCGGCCTACATGCCGCTGGATCTTGACTACCCACGCGAACGTCTGGCACTAATGTGTGACGATGCGCAACCCGCATTATTGCTGACTCACTCCACGACACTGGCGCAGATGCCGGCCCTTCCCGCGCTGTGCATCGATCAGCTGGAGAGCGAACTGGCGGCACAGCCGACCAGCGTACCGAGCACTCTGCTGTGCGGCGACGATCTTGCCTATATGATTTACACCTCCGGATCCACCGGCCGGCCAAAAGGCGTGATGAGCACACATCAGGGATTGCTGAATCTGTTCCTGTCACATCGCGAACATCTGTTTGGACCGGCGATTGACCGCTTCCACGCCAGCAACCCGCGCCGCATGCGCGCCGGTCATACCGCGTCGTTCTCATTCGACTCTTCGTGGGAACCGCTGTTCTGCATGCTGATGGGCTGCGAGCTGAATATCTTCGACGAAGAACTACGTCGCGATGCCTGGGGTTTGATTCAGCAGATGAACGCGGTGCCGGTCGATCTGCTGGACATCACGCCGTCATTCTTCTCTCAGATGATCGACAGCGGATTACTGGAAGCGGAAAACCACCGCCCTGCGTTTGTCATGATTGGCGGTGAAGCGGCCACGCCGACGTTGTGGAAACTGATGCAGCAACAGCATCAGATGGAAATCCACAATTACTACGGCCCGTCTGAGTACACCATTGATACCCTCGGTGCCAGCGTGCTGGCTTCTCCGCAGCCGGTAATTGGCCGCCCGGTGGGTAACAGCCAGGTTTATCTGCTCGACAGCCAGCTGCGTCCAGTACCGATTGGCTGCACCGGCGAACTCTACATCTCCGGAACCGGCATTGCGCGCGGCTATCTGCGCCGCCCGGATCTGACAGCCGCGCGCTTTGTGGCTAACCCCTTCCGCGAAGGCGAGGTGATGTATCGCAGCGGCGATGTGATGCGCTGGCGTCAGGATGGTCAACTGGCGTTTATCGGACGCGTGGATCACCAGATCAAAGTGCGCGGTTTCCGCGTCGAACTCGGTGAAATCGAAAACGCGCTGGTGGCGCTGCCCGAAGTCAGTACCGCAGTGGTGATTGCCGAAGTGATGGGCGCCACGCACCGTCTGATTGGCTACTGCTCGGTGCAGGATGATGCCTTGCGCGCCGATCCGCAAATCAGCAACCGCTTGCTGGCGCAGTTGGGTAGCCAGTTGCCGGACTATATGCTGCCAGCCGTGCTGATGGTGCTGGATGATCTACCACTGAATGTGAATGGCAAAATCGACCGCCAGGCACTGCCGAAACCCCATCAGGCTCAGCAACAGCAAAGCCGCGCGGCGCGCACCCCGCAGGAAGCGTTAATTTGCCAGGCGATGGCCAGCCTGCTCGGGCTGGAGAGCGTCGGCGCAGAAGATGACTTCTTCTCACTCGGTGGTGACAGTATTTCGGCAATGGGCCTCAGCACCGCCGCTCGCCGCGCTGGTTATATGCTTCGCCCACGTGACATTTTTGCCGAACGCACCGCCGCACGTATGGCGCAAGATCTCGCCCCTCTAACGCAACACACTCAACATGCCCGCGTGTCGCAACAGGGCGCGATTGGTGGTCTGCCGATTCTGCACTGGTTCCATGCGCAGGCGGGCATTAACGCGCGCTTCGCCCACGGCGTGCTGCTGTCGGTGCCGCCAGAGCTGCAACTCGCGCAGCTGGAACAGCTGATTGAACAGCTTACCAACACGCATCCAGCCCTCAACGCCTTCACGCGTGATAAGCAGTTAGTGGTGGGCGAATCGCTCTCTGCGCGCCCTGCGCGTTGTCGTGTTATCGAAGTGTCAGCATATGACCAGGCCGCCGATCAGGCCTTCCGTGACGATGCAGCACGCCTCGATCCGGCGACAGGATCATTGCTACAGGCAACCCTGCTCCAGACACAAGGTGCAAGCTGCGGATTGGTGTTAACGCTGCACCATCTGGTGGTGGATGGCGTGTCATGGCGAGTATTGCTGGATGAACTGCAACAGGCCGGTGATGCACTGCTAAGCGGTGCACCGATCACCTTGCCCGCTGAAGAAACCTCGCTGCATGACTGGTCCGCTACGCTACTGGCCAACCTGGCGTCACGCGCCAGCGAAATGCCGTTCTGGCAACGCATGCTGGAACAACCGCTGCCGGCGCTGGGTGAGCGAGCCTTAACGGGTAACGAGCGTGTCTTGCATCAGCGCACCCTGCTTGATTTGGCCACCAGCTCTGCCTTGCTACATACCCTGCCGCAGCAATTCCGTGCCACCAGCGAAGAGTTACTGCTGACGCTGCTCTCACTGGCGCTGCGCAGCATGAACGGCAGTGCGTTACAACGCGTGACGCTGGAGTCACACGGCCGTGCCGAGTTGCACGATCATCAGGATCTGGCGCGCACGGTGGGCTGGCTGACAGCGGAGTTTCCTCTGCTGCTCGCCCTGCCTGCTTCGGCCGACCTCAATGACAGCGTGCGCGCGGTAAAATCCGCGCTGCGTGCCGTGCCGGATCGCGGCATCGGTTATGGCCAACTGCGCTGGCTGGATGCCCACCGTGGCATTACATTGGCGAAACTGGCCGCCGACCATGCGCCACAGGTGCTGTTCAATTATCTCGGCCGCTTCACTCAATCCGCCGGTCACTGGCAGCCTCAGCGGACCGCGCAGCAGTTCCGCGACACTTTTGCGGTGATTCAGGACGATGCCATGCCGTTACAGCACGCACTGGAACTCAACGTGTTTGTTGATGACCAGCAGCTGGCGCTGAACTGGAGCTGGGCGGAGGGCGTCTTGCATGCCGATCAGATTGAGCAACTGCATCAGGCCATCGCTCTGGGTGCGCAACAGCTTTACCACTTCGCAGAGCAACAGCCACAGCAGGCCGCCAACACGCTGGTCGCTGCGGAAATCAATCTTGAAGGCGTTGATGATGCGCTGCTGCAACGTTTGCGCGCACGTCACGGGGCCTTTAGCCACGTCTTGCCGCTGCTGCCGTTGCAGAAAGGATTACTGTTCCACGCGCAGACCAGTGGCGCGCAAGGCAGCTATAACTCACTGACGCGATTAACCCTCAGCGGTGATGTGTCGGTAGCATCGGTGCAGCAGGCGCTCAATCAGGTGTTGCAGCGCCATCCGCAGCTCGCCGCCAGGTTTGATAGCGAACTCAGTCTGCAACCCTTGCAGTTGCTGCCGGAAGGCGATCTGCATTGGCCGCTACAGGTGCTGGAAGTCGAGGATATTGACGCCACTGAACATCAGGCGCTGTCACAGGATCTGTTCCGGCAGCCGGTGATGTTGCAGGCGACGCTAATCCCGCATCGCCATGAAGCACGCTGGACGCTGCTGCTCAATGCGCATCATCTGGTGGTGGATGGCTGGTCAACGCCGGTGATTTTAAACGATTTACTTAGCGCATTGCGTCAACAGCCGCTGGCCGCCCAACGCACCCATTATGCCGACATCGTGCGCCAGCTTAGCCAGCGTGATGAGCATCAGGCTCGCCAGCAGTGGCAAGAGTGCCTGCGCGACGTGCGGCCCACATTGCTATATCCCAATGCCGCCGAGAGTGCTGTTCAGGAAAAACGCATTACGCTGGACGCCTCGCTGGAGCGCGAACTCTATGCGCTGTGCCGCACTCGCGGATTGACCCTCAACACCGTGATGCAGGGCCTGTGGGGCATGATGTTGTCGATTGCCAGTGGTCAGCAGGACGTGATATTTGGCGCGCCGGTTTCAGGTCGTTTCGGCCAGATTGAAGGGATCGATCAACATGTCGGTCTGTTCAGTAACACGCTGCCGGTGCGCGTGCGGTTTGATACTCAACGCCCGTTGCTGGAGCAGTTAGCCGCGCACCAAAATCGTCAGATCCAGCTGATTGAGCAGGATTGCCTTGGACTGGCTGAAATCCAACAGCTGGCGGGTGCGGGTACGCTATTTGATACCCTGCTGGTGGTGGAGAACTATCCTGATAATCAGACATTACTCGACGCCAACGCGAAGGTGCGCTGCGACGCGATCCACAACCGCGGCTATACCCATTATCCGTTGACGCTGCTGGTGCTGCCGGGTGAACAGTTGACGCTATTAATGGAATACCGCGCTTGCGTCACCGATGCCGACCGTCTGGCTGAACGCCTGTTGCTGCTGTTACAGCAGCTGGTGACCACACCAGATCTGCCGTTAACGCAGTGGCGTTTGCAAACCCTCGCCGAGCAATCGCTGCTCGAGTGGGTCAATAACACCGGCGTGCAGCTGGAAAATGAAACCCTACAACAAGCCATCGCCCAGCAAGCCGCACGCACACCGGACGCGCTGGCGCTGTGTGATGTTGAGCATCAGCTCTGCTACCGCGAGATGCAGCGTCAGGCCACATTGCTGGCCGATCGACTGATCGAAGCGGGCGTGATGCCAGGCGATATCGTTGCCGTTGCCTTGCCGCGTTCGGTTCGTCTGAGTATTGCCCTTACCGCCATCTTGCAGGCGGGCGCAGCCTGGTTGCCACTGGATATTGGTTATCCCGATGAACGTCTGGCGTACATGGTGGACGATGCACGACCGTGGGTGGTGATCACCGAGTCGGCGCTGGAAAATCGTTTTGCTGACTTTGGCACGCTGATGATGTTTGATCGCCTTGCCAGCGCACAGACGGTAGCACGTCATCCATTGCCTAAACCCGACGCGCAGCGCCCGGCTTATGTGCTTTACACCTCAGGTTCCACCGGCAAGCCGAAAGGCGTGGTAGTCAATCAACGCGCCATCGTTAACCGCTTGCGCTGGATGCAGGCCAGCTATCCACTGCGCAGCGACGATGTGGTGTTGCAGAAAACGCCGTGCAGCTTTGATGTTTCGGTGTGGGAGTTCTTCTGGCCATTGATGACCGGCGCGCAGTTGATGATGGCGCCACCGGATGCCCATCGCGATCCACAGGCGCTGTGGCAGTTGATTGACGATTATCAGGTCACCACCCTGCACTTCGTTCCGTCGATGCTGGCCGCCTTTGTCGGGCATGTCAGTACGCACACCGATCGCGCCTGCGCTTCACTGCGCCGCGTATTTTGCAGCGGAGAAGCGCTGGCCTGCGATCTGGCGCGCAGCTATCAGCAGGTGATCGCCGCTCCGCTGCATAATCTGTACGGCCCGACCGAAGCCGCCGTGGATGTCACATGGCAACCCGCCAGCGGTAGCGCGCTCGAAGGCCTGAATGGCCCCGGCGTGCCGATTGGTCGTCCGGTGTGGAACACCCAACTGCATATCCTCGATAACCTGCTGCGCCCGGTGCCGGTCGGCGTGCCGGGCGATCTTTATCTCAGCGGCATCCAGCTGGCAGATGGCTATTTGCATCGCGCCGATCTTACCGCGCAGCGCTTTATTGCCGCTCCGTTTGCTGATGGCGAACGTATGTACCGAACCGGTGATATCGCCTGCTGGCGTGAGGATGGCGCCGTAGAATATCTGGGGCGCAGCGACGATCAGTTAAAGATGCGCGGACAACGTATCGAACCGGGTGAAATTGAGCAGGCGCTGGTGGCATTGCCGGGCGTGGCGCAGGCGGTCGTGGCTGCGCGCAATTTGACACAACAGGCGGCGGCGGGCATCGATAACCGCCAGCTGCTCGGCTGGCTGGTGGCTCAGCCTGGCGTGGCACTGGACATCGAACAGGTAAAACAGCAGTTGAGCACTCGCCTGCCCGCCCACATGCAGCCGGTGAGCTATTTGCTGCTGGACGATTTGCCCCTCAGCGCTAACGGCAAACTGGATCGTAAAGCGTTGCCGTTGCCGCAACGCAGCACGCAGGCTGGCCGTCTGCCGGAAACGCCTCACGAGCAGATGCTGGCAGAACTGTTCCAGCAGCTACTGGGATGTGAGCAGGTGTATGCCGACGATGATTTCTTTGCGTTGGGCGGTCATTCCCTGCTGGCGATGCGACTGGCAGCAGAAATGCGCCGCCGTGTAGCGCAGCCGGTGAGTGTCGGACAGGTCATCGCCGCACGCAGCGTGGAGAAACTGGCAGCGCTGTTGTCAGGCGATGCCAGCGACAGCAGCGGCAACGGGGAACTGCTGCCACTGCGTGCAGGTCAGGGACCGACGCTGTTCTGCATCCATCCGGCATCAGGGTTCGCCTGGCAGTACAGCGCGCTGCTGCACTATCTCGACGGCGATTTCCCGATTGTGGGGCTGCAATCACCGCGCCCGGCGGGTGTTATCGCAGCCTGTGCAAGTGTAGAAGCCATGTGCGATCGCCATCTGGCTGTGATTCGCGAGCAGCAGCCGCATGGGCCTTATTTCCTGCTGGGCTACTCGTTGGGCGGCACGCTGGCACAAGGCATTGCGGCGCGTCTGCAGGCCAATGGCGAAAGCGTGGCCTTCCTTGGTCTGCTGGATACTTACCCGGCCGAAGGACAGGACTGGCGCACGCCCGATGCTGAAGAGGCGGAGCAGGAAGTGGCGCGGGAACAGGCCGAGTTTATGGCTGCTACTGAAGATGAGCGCGATCCCCTGTTACGTGCCGAGAAAGCCGCGATGTTTAGCACTATCGTCTCCAACTACAAGGACGCAGTCGCACGGCTGGCGGAAGCGCGTACGCCGCGTTATGCCGGTAAAGCCACGCTGTTTATGGCAGAGAAAACCCTGCCTGCCGACATGGATGTGCCAGCGACCTGGAAACCGTTTGTTTCAGACCTGGAAATCTGGCCGCTGGATTGCGAGCACGCTGACATTTTGTCTGCCACCTCGCTGAAAGTGCTGGGTCCGCTGATCAATCGTTTGTTATCTGAGAGTCGCTCATAACACCCGGCCTTTGGCCACTTAATGTGGGCGCACTGATGTGCGCCCCTGCTCGTTTTAACAATGGATATTTATGGCTAAGCCTTCAATTCTTCTAGATTTCAGCCTGCTGAAAAACAACGCCGCGTTTCGCGCTATCTTCTGCGCCCGCATGCTATCCGTATTTGCGCTGGGCATGCTGGCAGTGGGCGTGCCGATCCAGATTCAGGCCATGACCGGCTCGACCTTGCAGGTCGGCGTCGCCGTGATGCTGGATGGCATCGGCATGTTTATTGGCCTGCTGCTCGGGGGCGTGCTGGCGGATCGTTATGATCGCCGCAAGCTGATCCTCTTTGCGCGTGGCACCTGTGGTATCGGTTTTGTGTTGCTGAGCCTGAACGCGTTTAGTCCTGCCCCTTCATTGTGGGCGCTCTATTTGCTCGCCTTCTGGGACGGATTTTTTGGTGCGCTGGGCATGACAGCGCTGATGGCGGTAATTCCGTTAATCGTGGGACGCGAGCATCTGGCGGAAGCCGGTGCGCTGAGCATGTTAACCGTACGGCTGGGGGCGATACTGTCTCCGGCACTGGGTGGCATGATCATCGTGGCGGCGGGCGTCGGCTGGGCCTTTGCCGTGGCCGCCCTCGGCACCTTAGCGACGCTGATCCCGCTGGTGCGGTTGCCCGCGATGAAACCGGAGCAGCAGGAGCCTGAACACCCTTTGCGCGCGCTCGCCAGCGGCATTCAGTTTGTCTGCCGGCATAATGTGGTGGGTGCGGCCGTACTGGTCGGCTTGCTGCTCAGTATGGTGGGCGCGGTGCGCATCCTGTTCCCGGCACTGGCGCAAACGTGGCAGGTTGATGCTTCGGCGCTCGGGCTGATGTATTCCGCCGTGCCGCTGGGTGCGATGATCGGCGCATTCACCAGCGGCTGGGTGCGACAGTTGTCACGACCTGGCCTGGTGTTGCTGGTGAGTGCACTGGCTGCCTTTGGTTGCATCGCTTCTTTGGGGCTGTATAGCCAACTGATTCCGGCGTTGCTGGCATTGGTGGCTTATGGCTACAGCAATGCTATCGCTTCCCTGCTGCAATTTATTTTGATTCAGCACCACACGCCAGATGCCCTGTTGGGTCGGGTCAACAGCCTGGGCACCGCGCAGGATGTGAGTGGCGATTCGCTGGGTGCGCTGGGGCTGGGTGCATTAGCACGCATGCTGGCAGCACTCAACAGCGTGCTGTGGTTCGGCGGCGTGGCAGCAGGTTTACTGCTGCTGGTCGCGCTGGCCGCACGCGGTTTGCGCTCGGCACAGCTGCAGCAAGAACCACCGGCCACTGAGCAAGCCGCTGCTTAGTGCACAAACTGCCGTTCTAAACTGCTGAGTATATTGCTGCCGATTAGTGTACGAACTGCCGTTCAATGCTGCTGAGCATATTGCTGGCACTGTAGTAATCGAGGCGGAAGGTATCGTTGCCCATGGAAAAAATATCGTGATGCTGCACGGCGGGTAGATGTGCGAGGAAGGGATTCTTCGCCACCTGCGGCACCGTTTTTTCATCGGCGGCAAACAGCAACAGCGTATTGCCGGTGACGCCATCCGCCATGGTCTCGCCATTGAGTTGGATGATGTCGTTGCGTTTGCCCATGCTGGTACTGCCCTGCAAGTTGGCAGGCGGCATCGCCAGCGTGAAGCCCAACGCTTTCAGCAACTCTCCCTGTGCCGAAGCCGGCGTCCACACATTCATGCCGCGCCCATCTTCGTAATAGACAATCGCAGAGGTCGGCTGCGGCGGCAGGGTAATTCTGCTGCGCAGTGTCTCGACGCGTTGGTCAAACTGCGCGATTGCCTGTTTCGCCTCCGCTTCGTGACCGGTGATGTGACCCAACTGCAACGCCAGCGCCTGCCAGCTCTTATCGCCGTAATCAACCACCAGCACGGGCGCGATGGTTTTCAGCTGATCGTAGAGTTTCAGCGCAGAGTCCCCACCGGTCGCCGCGATAACGATCAGGTCTGGTGCCTCCGCGGCTATCGCTTCCGCGTTGGGCTGGGAAACATAGAGCGGCTTGACGTGACGTGCTTTGGCGACCTCCCCCCACTGGGTAAAGAAGCCCTGGGCATCGGACACGCTGCTGTTACGACTGGTGGCGCCAGAACCAATCAGCGGCGCGTTAATCGCCAGTAAGGTGCCGCTCAACGTCACGCTGGTAGAGACAATGCGCTGCGGTGGCTGCTGTAAGGTGAATGGGCCTTGCGGAGTGGGTATGGTGCGAGGCCAGCTGGCTGAATTTTCAGCGGCGGTAGCCTGGTTAAACACGGAAATGAGGCAGAAGAGTAAAGCCAGAACGGGCAGACGCATCAGGTTATCCATTACTTGATAATTGAGAATGGATATCATTATCAAAATAAAGATGGGGTGCAAGAGGATTTGGTGGCCAGGGCCGAGGAAGGTTGCCGAGGAGTGGTTGAGGGTTGGTGATTGGTGAAATTTGATGCTGAAGTGCGGATGAAGATTGAGTGGTCGTGCCGAATGGGCTAGTGGTTGCGTTCTGCGTTCTGCGTTCTGCGTTCTGCGTTCTGCAGGTTAGAGCATAAAGGATGAAAGTGTGTTGCGGGCCAGCTAATTAACCAGCCCGCAAGGCGATTACTGCTCCAGCGAGTAGCGCGTCATCGGCGCCACATCTTTGATCAGCCCGTTGGCTTTCATATATTCACCAAACGCCTGATACCTTGCTTTATCAAAGGTGGCGCTGTGCCCATCAAACAGCGGCAATGTCGCTTCCCAGGCCTGATGATTGAGTTTGGTGTTCAGCTCAGGATACTGCTTAATAAACGCCTTCCAGGCTTCTTCCGGATGCGCACGCAACCACACCACACCCGCGTCCAGACCGCGTAAGAATGCCGGAATACGCTTGTCCTGGGCCGCGCTCTTGTTGTTCGCCAGAATGATCAGCTCATCATAAGCGGGCACACCATAATCTTCGGGTTTAAACACCACCGGCTTCGCGCCCTTATCCTGCAAATCGATCAGCTCGTAATTGCGGAAAATGGTCATCGCGCCATCGATTTTGTGCGTCAGCAGCGCCGAAGTGGAATCCATATTCAGGCTGATTAATTTCACCGAATTGACATCCACGCCCTGCGATTTCAGCATATTGAGGATCGCCACATCTTCCGATCCTGGCACCGCGTAACCCAGCGTTTTACCCGCTAAATCTTTGAGCGAATGGATATCGCTGGACACGGTGGTCAGCGTATTCAGCGGCTGACCAATCAGCGTGCCCACGCGGATCACCGGAACATCCTTCTCTACCAGCGTGTAAAGCTGTGGCTGGTAGCTGATTGCCAGATCGGCCTTGCCTGCCGCCAGCAGCAGCGGCACCGACGCCGAATCAGCCGGGGCGATCATCTCGACATCAAGCCCTTCCTTCTTGAAAGCACCGCTGTACTGCGCGGCAAAAATGGCTGCATGGTTAGGGTTCACAAACCAGTCGAGCAGCAGGCGAACTTTTTGTTCGGCGTGCGCGCTGGTGGTCGCCAGCAGCAGCAAAGCGGTAATCGCGTTACGTAGGGTGTTCAAGGGACGTCCTTATGTTGAGTGCCAGAGGAATTTTTTACGCAGCAATGCGACGCCGCCGGAGAGCAGCAGCGCCAGCATCAATAACAGCAACAAAGCAGCAAAGCTGGTGGCCGTTTCCAGCCGAGCGTTGGATTGCATCATCATATAGCCCAGCCCTTTGCTGGCACCGACCCATTCGCCAATCACCACCCCAATCGGGGCCAGCACCACCGCCATCTGCAAACCGGAAAAGAACTGCGGGAGCGCTGCGGGCCAGCGCACGTGCCAGAAAATCCGCGCACGTGAAGGATTCAGCGTGCCCGCCAGTTCCAGCCAGCCGGAGGGCGTACGGCACAGGCCATCAAATAGCGACAGACACAGCGGGAAGAAAACGATTAACGCCGCGACTACCACCTTGGAGGCGATGCCAAATCCCAGCCACAACACCAGCAGTGGCGCCAGCGCAAACACCGGAATCGCCTGGCTGGCGGTCACGAGCGGAAACAGCACGCGACGCAGCGTCTGGCTGCCTGCCATCAGGACCGCCAGCGTAACGCCCGTCCCAACGCCCAGCAGCAGCGCCAGCACAATCTCTGCCAGGGTAAACAGCGCGTGATGCGCCAGCAGCTGGCGATGCAGCCATAATGCCTCCAACACCGCCAGTGGCGAAGGCAGCAAAAAGTCAGGCACGCCATGCTGCCGCGCCATCAGCCAGCCACACAGCAGCACCGCGATCAGATAGATCGCGCTAAACAGTTTTTTCATCTTGATTCAGTCGGGAAAAGAGTTCGCCCTGCGCCTGTAGCAGGCGAGGATCATCAAGGGATCGGGGAGCATCACCCGCAGGCACCGGCCAGCTTTCAACCGCTAACGGCTGGCCATGCAACAGCACGATGTCATCGGCCATACGGCAGGCTTCAAGCGGATCGTGCGTAACCAGCAGCACCGTTTTGCCCTTGAGCAGCATGGCAGTCAGGGTTTGCAGACTGAGTTTGGTCATCACATCCAGCGTGGCGAAGGGCTCATCCATCAGCACCACTTCGCGTTGGGCATACAGTGTACGTGCCAGTGCCACACGCTGCCGCATCCCGCCTGAAAGCTTATCCGGTGAGGCTTGCGCCACCTCACTCAGCTTCACCTGCTTAAGCAGCGCCAACGCACGCGCGCGGTCCGGTTTTTCACCGTTGAGCCGAGCGGAAAGCATCACGTTTTCCAGCACCGTCAGCCACGGATACAACAGATCCTGTTGCCCCATCCACGCCACTTTGCCCGGTAAGCCACTGATTTCGCCCTGTTGCGGCTGCAGCAAACCCGCCACCAGCCGCAATAAGGTGCTTTTCCCAATGCCGCTACGCCCTAATAGCACCGTGGTTTTACCGCCGCGCAGTTGCAGATTGAGTTGCTGGCACAGCGCCTGTTCGCCCCAACTAAAGGTGATGTCATTAAATCCGATCGGATTCATGGTCGCTTTGCCGCCAACATTGCCAGACGGGTAAACCCTCGCGCTTCCAACACCGAGGCCGCCTGCGCCGCGCGAATGCCGCTGGCACATACCAGCACGATGCGCCGATCCTGCGGCGGCTGCCAATCGGCTATCGCCTGCGGCAGAATGCGTTCGACGATGTTCGCTACGCTGACGGGGGCTTCTTCCACACTGCGCAACTCGACAATGCAATCATCTTTCGTCAGCAGTTGCTCGTCGATAAAGGGCACGCTGTTTTCTGGCTCTTCCGCGCCGTCAAAACGAAATGCGCGCATATGCCAGTTGATGAAGTCACAGTTGATCACACTGCCGAGGGGTGAAGGTTGCAGATCCAACAGCACGCTGAGTGCCATCTGAGCCTGCATTGCACCCAAAGTCGCCACTGCCGGTCCCATCACGCCTGCGGTGTTACAGTTGGCTGCGGAGGTGGGTAAGCGTGGAAACAGTGCCCGATAGCTCGGCGCGCTGCCGCAGAAGCCACCGACGTAGCCCTGACGACCTAATACTGATGCACTGATCAAAGGAATCTGCGTTGCCAGACAGGCGTCGGAGAGTTGATAGGTCACCGCGAAGTTATCAGCGGCATCAATCACCAGATCGATATCCGTGAGGAGGTGCGGCAGATCGCTGGCGCCGATAGCCCGTGGCACCACCTCTATCTGCACCTCGGGATTACGTTGCAACAGCGCCTGTTGCGCACGTGCTGCCTTGCTGTGACCGATGTCCTGCATCGTAAACAGCGTCTGGCGATGAAGATTGTGTAAGGCCACTTCATCGTCGTCACACAGGCGGATAAAACCGACGCCTGCGCCAACCAGCTGCGGCAGTAATGTAGCGCCCAACCCGCCTGCCCCCACCACCAGGACGCGCGCATCCGCCAGCTTTTGCTGACCTTCGACACCGATTTCCGGCAGCATCATCTGCCGTTGATAGCGATCCATGGTGGCTCCTTAACTCAAACTCGCCAGACCGAAGATCGGTGTTGAAGCTGCCGCCATATCGCGCTTCTCCATCAAACCAGCACTGCGTGCGGCCTGTCCCGCTTCAATCGCCAGACGGAACCCGTTCGCCATGCCAACCGGATCGCCGGCTTTCGCCACGGCAGTATTGAGCAGGATGCCATCGAAGCCCATCTCCATCGCCTGCGCGGCCTGTGATGGCGCACCGATGCCTGCATCAATTATCAACGGGATGTCGCTGAACCATGCCCGCATCGCGCGTAATCCTTCAATGTTGCGCAGGCCCTGCCCGGAACCGATCGGCGCACCCCACGGCATCAGCAGTTCACAACCGGCTTCCAGCAGCTTCTCACCGACGATCAAATCTTCGGTGGTGTACGGGAAGACCTGAAAACCATCCGCACACAGGATGCGTGCCGCTTCAACCAGCGCAAAAGGATCGGGTTGGAGCGTGTCGGCATGACCAATTACCTCCAGTTTGATCCACGAGGTATTAAACAGCTCGCGCGCCATCTGCGCGGTGGTTACCGCCTCTTTCACCGTGTGGCAGCCTGCGGTATTCGGTAGCACGCGAATGTCCAGCCCGGTCAGCATCTCGCGAAAAGCCGCACCCGCCGCGCCTTCACGACGCAAACTCACAGTGATGATTTCCGTGCCAGAGGCGGCAATGGCCTGTTGCAGAATCGCCGGTGATGGATAGCCCGCGGTGCCAAGCAGAAAACGTGACTGGGGAGTGAAATCGTAAAACATGTTTCAACCTCCCTGCATCGGGGACAAGACTTCCAACTGACAGCCCTCTTCCAGCTGCTGGCTGCTGTACTGACTTTTAGGTACAAAGTTGCCGTTGAAAGCGCTGGCAACGCAGGCGGCATCAATTTGCTGCTCGATCAGCAATTCGCTGAGCGTGCTGGCCTCAGTGCGGATCGCCCGGCCGTTAAGCTGAATATTCATAGGATTGTTCCCCGAAAAGGCGCTGCATCAGTTGTTCTGCCATCATTGGCGCCAGCAGAAAACCGTGGCGATACATGCCGTTAAGATAGTAAGTGTCGTTTTGATAATGGATTTCCGGCAGATTGGCCGGATAAGCAGGACGTAAACCGCTGCCGCTTTCCACCACGCGGGCTTCGGCAAGAGCAGGATGAATGGCGTATGCCGCGCTGAGCAGTTCCATCAAGGCGCGTGCGCTGATCGCGCTGTCATCGTCACTTTCCACCATCGTGGCACCCAGCATGAAATGGCCGTTACTGCGCGGCACCAGATAGCACGGAAAGCGCGGATGCAACAGACGAATCGGACGCGAGAACTGCACCTCTTCGCTGTGCAGAATCACCATCTCGCCACGCACCGCACGCAGACGCGGAAGGTCGGCTTTGGCATGCATGCCACGACAATCAATCACCCGACCCGAAGGGTGTTGTGCATCAAAACGCACGCCGCGCTGTAACAGCTTTTCGCGCATTTCGGTGAGCGCCAGGCGCGGGTCGAGATGCGCCTCCTTGGCAAAAAACAGCCCACGCGCAAAACGCCCGGCCAGCAGAGGTTCAAGCTCACCGGGATCGACCCATTGGTGCTGTTCGGTCATGCGTGCGAAGCGAGTCAGTTCCTGGCTATCGCGCGGTGGCGCTACCACCAGCGTTCCCTGATGTGCCACGCTGCTGACACGCTGTTGCCACCAGCCAGCAGCGTGTTGACCGAGAGAGATCACTTCCTGCGGTGCACTTTCGGATTCGCACCAGGGTGCAAGCATGCCGCCAGCAAACCAGGAAGCAGGCTGGCGGGAGTCGTCGCCAATGACGTCGACCTCTTCGCCGCGTTCAGCCAGCAGCGTCGCCACGCAGAGACCAGCCACGCCGCAGCCTAATACCGTCCAGCGGCTCACAGCAGGTTATCCGGGATATAAAGGGAATTCACATCGGCCTCTCAGTGTTGACTGAGACCCGCAGATACAGGAGGAGGGAAAGGGCGCGAGCGATCCTCTGCGCCAGACAACACCTGAGCGGTGCTGTCAGTCTTCCTACGCCAGTATCAACTGGGTCAGGTTCAAAGGGTCGCTAAGCCGCGCATTGCGCTTTTAGCCTCTCAGTCTCTCTGGCGAGACTCCCCCGACGCGTCTATTTGTATTGCAGGTGCAGGTCGCCGTCAAGCACGGATTGCCGCAGACAGCCATCACATCATCGCATGGCATTTATCGCTACGTGCACGTTCTGGATCGAAAACGTAACATATGGTATACAAAGGCATTATTGCTACTTTTCAAGCGCAAAGAAATTACAGGTGATGTTGGACTCATTATGAAAAATATTAGAATTGCCTTTATTAAAGCCGGTTGGCACAAAGAGATTGTGCATAATGCTTTGGTGGGTTTTGAGCAAGAATTAAAAGCACAGAACGTTGAAGCGGAATTAAAAGTGCTGGAAGTGCCGGGCGCATTTGAAATGCCGCTGCTGGCAAAACGCTTAGCGGAAACCGGTAAATACGACGCGATTGTAGCGGCTGCGCTGGTGGTGGATGGCGGTATCTATCGTCACGATTTCGTTGCTGCAGCCGTGGTTGATGGCCTGATGAACGTTCAGCTGACCACCAATGTGCCAGTATTCTCTGTCTCACTGACGCCGCACAATTTCCAGCCGGTCGATGTGCTGGAAAACTTCTATACCGAACATTTTATTAAGAAAGGCAAAGAGGCCGCGCGTGCTGCGCTGGCGATTCATAATTTGTCGATCGATTAATTCCCTCTCAGGAACACTTCATTATTCGTGGTGAAGTGTTCTTGCTCTCAATAATACCTCCCTGCCCTTAAGAACAATATGTTCTACGTTATTTCAAAAATCGCATAAGCCACTTTCTTTATTCTCCTCGGCTACTTCAACTTACGTAAATTTTTGTCGTAAACAGCAAAAGGTGTACAAAAACACTTCACATTCATAGCATTCACTATAATGTATAGCACAGGCTATAATTCTCAGGGGATGATTATGTTGATCAGGCACGTTGTATCGGTTGTGATGCTTACGCTCGCGATGAGCACTTCGGCGTTTGCTGCCGACAAACTCAAAGTGGTCACTACTTTCACGGTGATCGCAGACATGGCAAAGAACGTCGCAGGTGATGCCGCCGAAGTGACATCCATCACCAAGCCCGGTGCGGAGATCCATGAATACCAACCAACCCCCGGCGATATTCGTCGCGCGCAGGGTGCCGATTTAATCCTGGTAAACGGTTTTAATCTGGAACTGTGGTTTAGCCGCTTCTACCAGCGCCTGAAAAGCGTGCCGGAAGTTACGGTGACAGAAGGCATTGAACCCCTGGGCATCACCGAAGGCCCCTACAACGGCAAACCCAACCCGCATGCCTGGATGTCTCCAGACAATGCGCTGATTTACGTCGATAACATCCGTAACGCACTGCAAAGATACGATCCTGCCAATGCCGCCGTTTATCAGGCCAATGCGGATCGCTATAAAACGCAAATCCAGCAAACCCTGGCGCCGATGCGCGCGGAGATTGAAAAACTGCCGGAAAACCAGCGCTGGCTGGTGACCAGTGAGGGCGCTTTTTCCTATCTGGCACGTGATTTGGGTCTGAAAGAACTTTATCTCTGGCCGATCAATGCCGATCAGCAAGGCACACCGCAACAGGTGCGCAAAGTGATTGATGCGGTGAGAGCCAACCACATCCCGACTATCTTCAGCGAAAGCACCATCTCCGCCAAACCGGCCCAACAGGTCGCGCGTGAAGCGGGTATTCACTTCGGCGGCGTGCTGTATGTTGACTCTCTCAGCAACAGTGACGGGCCGGTTCCGACCTACCTTGATCTGCTGCGCGTGACCACCGATACCGTAGCCAAAGGCATCACCGCCGGGAGCCAAAAATGACCCTAAACGTGCAGGATGTTAGCGTCACCTACCGCAACGGTCACACTGCGCTGCGTCAGGCATCTTTCTCCGTGCCAGCGGGCAGCATCGCCGCGCTGGTGGGCGTCAACGGCTCCGGGAAATCCACACTGTTTAAGGCGATTATGGGCTTCGTGCCGCTTTCGACGGGTCAGGTCACGCTGGCAGAGATGTCCGCGAAGCGTGCGCTGAAAGACAATATCGTCTCCTATGTGCCACAGTCGGAAGAAGTGGACTGGAGCTTCCCGGTGCTGGTGGAAGATGTGGTGATGATGGGCCGCTACGGCTATATGAACATGCTGCGTATCCCGCGTGCGGAGGACAAACGCCGCGTGGATGAGGCGCTGGCACGCGTTGGGATAAGTGATTACCGCCATCGTCAGATTGGTGAACTCTCCGGCGGGCAGAAAAAACGTGTCTTCCTGGCACGTGCGCTGGCTCAGAGTGGGCAAATCATCCTGCTGGATGAGCCTTTCACCGGCGTCGATGTCAAAACTGAAGCGGCGATCATCGCCCTGTTGCAGGAGCTGCGCGATGAGGGCCGCACCATGCTGGTCTCCACGCACGACCTCAACACCATTCCTGATTACTGCGACCGCTGCGTGCTGGTGAAAAACACCGTACTAGCCAGCGGCGAGCTGCGCGACACCTTTACCGCCGCCAATCTGGCACGCACCTTTGACGGTGAGGTACAGCAGCGCAATGCCGCACTGTTGCAGAAGATAGCCGCGCAACCGGGGGCGGATCATGTCGTGGATTATTGAGCCGTTTGGCTATCAATACATGCTGAATGCGATGTGGATCGCCGCGCTGGTCGGGGCGATTTGCGCGTTTCTTTCCTGCTTTCTGATGCTGAAAGGCTGGTCGCTGATTGGTGATGCGCTGTCACATTCGATAGTGCCGGGCGTAGCTGGCGCGTACATGCTGGGGTTGCCCTTCTCACTCGGTGCCTTTCTCTCCGGCGGACTGGCGGCAGGCAGCATGCTATTCCTTAACCAGCGCACGCGCCTGAAAGAGGATGCGATCATCGGACTGATCTTCTCCTCCTTCTTCGGCATCGGGCTCTTTCTGATGTCGCTCAATCCGACGTCGGTCAATATTCAAACCATCGTACTGGGCAACATCCTCGCGGTGGCGCCCGCCGATATCTGGCAGCTCGGCACCATCGGCGTGGTGACGCTGACGTTATTGCTGCTTAAGTGGAAAGATTTGATGGTGACGTTCTTTGATGAAAGCCACGCGCGCTCACTTGGGCTGAATACCACCGGCTTAAAGATCCTGTTCTTTACCCTGCTCGCTGCCTCCACCGTCGCCGCATTGCAAACCGTTGGCGCCTTTATGGTGATTTGTCTGGTGGTGACACCCGGCGCCACCGCTTATCTGCTCACCGATCGCTTCCCGCGTTTGTTGATGATTGCCGTGGCTATCGGCAGCATCACTAGCTTCCTTGGCGCGTGGAGCAGCTATTTCCTTGATGGTGCCACTGGCGGCGTGATCGTGGTGGCACAGACTCTGGTGTTCCTGTTGGCGTTCGTCTTTGCGCCTAAACATGGCGTGCTGGCGGCCCGGCGACGCGCTCGTCTGGCGCAGGAGATCAACCTCAATGATTGAAATACTGCTGAGTCCTTTCGAATTCGAATTTATGAATATGGCGCTGATCATCACGCTGATTTTGTCGCTGCCGTGCGCCATGCTGTCCGCATTTTTAGTGTTAAAAGGCTGGTCACTGCTCGGCGATGCCATGAGTCACGCGGTATTTCCCGGCGTGGTGCTGGCGTGGTGGATCGGCCTTCCTTTCGCGATTGGCGCTTTTATCGCAGGCATGCTGTGTGCACTCGCCACCGGTTTTATCAGCCAGAATAGCCGCATCAAGCCTGATACCGTGATGGGCATTGTGTTTTCGGGGATGTTTGGTGCCGGACTGGTGCTCTACCTAAAACTGAAACCGGAAGTCCATCTCGACCACATTCTGTTCGGCGATATGCTGGGTATTGGCTGGGCGGATATCGCACAAACCGCCGCCATTGCGCTGCTGGTGGTGCTGGTGCTAAGTGTGAAATGGCGCGATTTGTTGCTGCATGCCTTTGACCCACAACAGGCGCGCGCCTGTGGCATCAACACTAATGTGATGCATTACGGGCTGCTGTGTTTGATTGCGCTGACCATCGTTGCCGCGCTGAAATCGGTGGGAGTGATTTTGTCTATCGCCATGCTGATCGCGCCAGGAGCGATCGCACTGCTATTGGCGCGGCGATTCTTACAGGTCATGCTGCTGGCGGCGCTGATTGCCATCCTGACTGGATTTTGCGGAGTGTACGCGTCCTTCTTCCTCGATAGCGCGCCGGGCCCCACCATCGTGGTGCTGTATAGCCTGTTATTTGTGGTGACGTTTGAGAGTGTGAGCTGGCGCGAGAGAGCGAATGGTCGCGGCTTAGCGGCTATCAAATAAAGTGATTCCGGGCCGCAAATTTCAAGATTGGGCCATAAATTTAATTTATTGGGCCGATAATGAGTGAAATGGGCTGTAAAATATTTACAATGGGCCGTAAATGTTCGGGGTGGGCCATAAATTATGATGCCGTGGGCCATTAACGTTCAATATGGGCCACAAATCTACCTGGTCTTAAGCTTTCAGCGAGTGCAAAGCACGGGCCAGGTAGATTTCTGATTTATGGATTTTAAGCTAATCCCAGAGGCATACGATTTTGATCCAGCCAACCTCCCCAGATGATCTTTCAAACCTTCAACACCAAATTCTCTCAACTATCGCAAGTGCCGAGTCTTCGCTTAGTTCCGGTGACCTCGCGGGCCGTCTTGGTGTGGGTCGTTCTACGATCAAACGGCATATCGAGGTTTTGCTTGGTCAAAGCAAAATTACCCGGCACGGCGTAGGACGGGGGACTCGGTATACCGCGCTGGCGCCCTTGAACAAGCTACCCCAATACGGTTCATCGGTGACGGAGAAAACCCCTGAATATCATTCCTCTTCCCTCACTACAGCTCAATCATTGCATCAATATCTAAATTTACCTCTGTCAGTCAGGGATATTTCCGGGTATGACCGAAGCTTCGTGGACAATTATATTCCGAACGAAACGTTCCTACTGCCTCAGACGCTAGCCCTGGCCTTGATGAATGAAGGAAAAATGGCAGGGCAACAACCCGCAGGTACCTACGCGCGAAAAGTTCTGGAGCAATTGCTCATTGATTTGTCCTGGTCATCTTCTCAACTTGAAGGAAACCGATATTCATTGCTGGCCACCGAAGAACTATTCAAAAGTGGCGCGGCATCAAATGATTTAGATGCCGTCATGCTGCTTAATCATAAACAGGCAATAGAGTTTTTGGTCGATGCAGTCCCTGAATCTGGATTAACTGGGCCGGTAATCAGCAACTTACATGCTTTATTGATGCATGATTTATTGTCAAATCCTGACGAGTTGGGAGCGATCAGACGCAAAATCGTGAATATTTCGGGAACGACCTACACTCCACTACAGGCACCGTTCCTGTTACAAGAAATGTTCGACATCATTATCAAAAAATCACGGCTGATTAATAATCCTGTGGAGTCAGCCTTTTTCCTGTGGGTCAATATCGCTTATCTGCAACCCTTTGAAGACGGGAATAAAAGAACCAGCAGGCTGGCCGCAAATATTCCACTCATGATCTACAATAGTGCTCCACTCTCCTTTCTTGATGCTGATGTCACAAGCTATGCCTACGCGATGATGGGAATCTATGAAAAACGTGACGTGACTTTAGCCGTTGAGTTGTTCGAACATTTATATCGTCGTTCAATCAAACGCTATGCCGTCACACTGGAAGCTATGGGCGTTCCGGACCCGTTTAGACTTCGTCACCGGGAAGATTTAAACACCACTATTCGCTTAATCGTTGCAGAGGGTCAGAATATTGAGTCTGCGATGCAGGTGATTGAACTTGATCCTGATGACAAAGAGCGATTCATGCAGCTTTTACAGAACGAGCTACGCATATTGAGTACGTTAAATTGTGCCCGGTATCGTCTATCAATATCGCTAACGGAGCAGTGGATCCGTCAGGGGCGGCCATGTTAGTAGTGAGGCCGACATACATCGTACATACCCGTTTTTGGCTAACCCGCATCGCGGCTTAACGTTATAGTGCCCTCTCTGATGACGATATGAAACCGGCATGAAACTCACCCTCGACAATGATCTCACCATCCGCAAGCTGCTGATTTTCAGCTGTTACATGGAAACGGAAAACCTCGCCAGAGCGGCAGAAACGCTGGGGATCAGCACCGTGAGCGTGCATCGTGCGCTGCACACGTTGGAAGAGAGTTTGCGTTGTCCGCTGTTTGAACATAAAGGCCGCAACCTGGTGGCACTGCCCGCCGCTACGACGCTTCTGGAATACAGCCGGGAAGCGCTGGCCACGCTGAGTCAGGGCATTGATGAAACACGACGCACTGCAGGTATCGGTCTGGGGCATCTGCGTGTGGGCACCTTATATTCTCTGTCGCTGGAAACCGTGCCGCGTCTGATCATGAAAATGAAACTGCGCCGCCCCGAGTTAGAACTCAACCTCACCATGGGTTCTAATGATTTGCTGCTGCGCGCGCTGAAAGACAATCAGCTGGATGCGATTATCATTTCTGTCAGCGAAGCCGAGATTGATGAAAAGATTTTTGAGCAGGTCGCGCTGTTCCAGGATGACATCTTCCTCGCCGTGCCAGCGGGTGGCGATGATAAAAGCGAGGAAGATATCGATCTGCGCAGCTACAGTGACAAACCCTTTGTCTCGCTAGCCGAAGGTTTTGCCACCTTTGCCGGTTTTCAGGAAGCCTGCCACGTGGCCGGTTTTGAACCCAACATCGTCACGCGCGTGAATGACATCTTCTCGATGCTCAGTCTGGTGCAGGCCGGCATGGGCTATTCGCTGGTACCGGGCAGGATGCGTAAGCAGTATGAAAACGATCTGCGTTTTCTCCGCTTAGCCGAGCCGTATCAAATGCGACAGCAGATCGCTATCGTGTTTCCGCGCAACCGCGAACATGATCCAAATCTGCTGGCACTGGTGGCTGAAGGGCGTATGTTCGCCCTGAGTTTGCAGGAAAAGGTTCAGCGCGCCAGCCGCTGAAACAGACGCAGCGCCAGTTCAGCGCCGCTGCGCTCAAGGGCAATACATTCGCCCTGACACTGCACGCTGCGCGTTAAGCCCGTCAGCACTTCACCGGGCGGCATCTCAATCACCAGACGCACTTCGCGTTCTTTCGCCGCCACCATCGCGTCATGCCAGCGCACGCTGCGCGCCATGTTCATCGCCAGATCGTCAGCAATCCGTTCCGGCTGCCAGAGAACGCGGGCGCTGCTGCCGCTGAGATAAGCGAATTGTGGACGTTGCAACCTGACCTTATCGATAGCGGCTTTGAGTTGCTGCGCGGGGCTATCTAGTAGTGCACAGTGTGAAGGCACGCTGATCGCCAGCCGCTGCGCTCGCTGTGCCCCCTGCGCCAGCGCCTGCTGCGCCACTGCCGCCATGGCACTGTCACTACCCGCTATCACAATCTGCGTTTCGGCATTGATGTTGGCGATAAAGCTGGTTTGCCCATCCACTAGCGCTTCGACTTGTGCCAGCGTCAAGCCACTGATCGCCGTCAAACCATAGCCCTGCGGATACGCCTGCTCCATCAGTTCACCGCGCAGGGCCACCAGCTGCAGAGCATCGGCAAACTCCAATGCACCGGCGATAACTGCCGCAGGATAGGCACCAATCGACAAACCGCACACCATGTCGGGCTGCACGCCGCTGGCGATTAGCTGGCGCGCCGCCGACACGCCCGCAATCAGCAGCGCCAGCTGCACTGCGCGCGTATGTTGCAGTGCGGTAGCCGAATCGAGCTGCATCAGTTCATCACCCAGCACCTGATGCGCCACCTGCCAGGTCTTATCGCGTGGCAGCGACTGCAACATGCCAGGCCGTTGCGTGCCCTGCCCCGGAAAAGTGAACAGCGTTTTCATTTTATGTCCTCCGTCCAGGGAAGCGTTGTCAGGCGTGGACCGCGTGCGGTTTTCAGCAATACGCGCCCCTCGCGCAGCCACTCATTAAGCGCGAAGGCACCCACCGGCGTTTCCACCTGGGTATCTGCACGACAGGGTAAACGTGCAAGTTGCTGCTGCCAGGTCTTAAATTCCTCCGCCTGCAACGGCAACGGTGTACGAATTAACAGATCGAGATCGCTTGTTGCATGCAGCACCGGCAACCCGGTCGCCAGAGCGAATCCCGTGCTGCCGGTCACGCCCCACGACCATGACCAGCGCTGCTGATGCAGTTGTATCACTGCCTCAACCGTGGGTAATGCGCGAAACACAGAATCGCTTGCATGCGCCAGTAGCCCCTCCGGTGTATCAATCCGCAGCACATCCTGCTCCCGCACCCATCCCGCCGCCCGTTGATGGCGTGCACTGCCACGCACGCCAATCGGAATGCGATCCTGCCGCATCACATCACGCCGCACCACGACCGGCTGCTGAGCGTTCCACTGTTGCGCCACCCAGCTTTCCTTAATGTCGAGCAGCGTGGTATCAGCGTGCAGCCAGAGCAGATCGTGTGGGCGGATATTCATGATTACATTCCTGAAGTTAGGCTAATAAACAGCGGCAGTGACACAATCGACAGCAGTGAACTCAGTAACAGTACCGCTTCGGCATCCGGTGACTGCACACCAAAGCGATTACCAAATACCACACCAAAGAAACCGGCTGACAGCGCAATCATCAGAATCGCGGTGATCGCCACGGTGCCGTGCAAACCAAACAACATCACAATGCCCCACGCCAGTAACGGTTGGATCAGCAGTTTGGTCACTGTCGAGCTGATCACCATGCTGTTGATTTTCAACTGACGTGCCGAGAGGATCACCCCGGTCAGGAACAGTGCGGCGGCGGTGGCAGCCAGACCGAGCGGTTTAATCGCGGCCAGCACCAAATCCGGCATTTTGATGCCTATGGCTGACAGCACCACGCCCAATAGCGGTCCCAGCACAATCGGTTTTTTCACCGAACGCCACATCAACACCGGCAGCATCGCCAGCGTTGAACGCTGTGTTTCCCCGGCGGTACGCGCTTTTTCACGTTCGAGAATCAGCAGGCAGAAGGGGGTCATCAGCACTGAACCGCAGGCAATGGAGACGGCAACAGAGAGCGATGTCGCCGAACCTTCTCCTACCACGCTGCCAAGGATGGGTAAACCTAGCGCTGCGTAATTAGGCAACGCCACAGTCAGCGTCAATACAGCCGCATCCTGTGGCGACTTTTTGAAGATTTTAGTGGCAACAAAATAGAGCACCGCGTAGGCCACCCACATCGCCAGCGTCAGCACCACAATCAGCGGCATCTGCGCCACAATCCCGCTCCACGGCGTTTGTACCGTGGCGCTAAACAACGCGGCGGGCAGCGCAAAATCCATCACAAAAATATTGAGCAAAGAGACGTTCTTGTTATCAACCATTTTGGCTTTGCCGGCCCAGAATCCGAGCAACATGATAATGAAGATCGGAGCCAGAGCATGCAGAATCACGTAAGTCATAAATCACCTGTTTGTTATTAAAAGAGTGAGTACTGACGCGATGGTGTTGAATTTATCAGTTGCCGCAGAGGCCGGACGCCGCGTGCGTCCGGCATACTGACAGCCGGCAGGTTGATTTAATGCTTTTTATTATTAGGGTATTACCAACTGGCGCGCAGACGTTCGCGCACCAGTGCCGAGCTTTGACGATTCGGTGCCGCCAGGCGCGAACCTCGACCCGGCACACGGCGCGTATCGTCAATCGCTTCCGCCAGCGTGGCTTTAACACGCGTGATCTCTTCGGCCGTCGGCGCATCCGGATGGGTGATGTCCAGCAGAGATGACAACAGGCCGAGCGTGGCGTAATTACCGATGTCATAGGCCATCGGCGGTACGCTGGCAGCAAGTTTCTCCAGCGCTTCCACGGTGCGCAGGGTGATACGCGCCGCTGAGGCTTTACCCATGGCGTGCACCTGCACGGCCGGGTCGTTAAACGCGATCAGTCGATTGGCCTGATAACCGTGCGCCAGAAACGCGCCGGACATGGCCTTACCCACGATCAGCCCAATCACCGGATGCCCGGCCAGACGCGCTTGTGCATAAGCGCCCGCAGCGCCCGCCAGTGCCTGATGAATACCAAAGCCCTCTTCACGGCGGCCATAAGCCTGACTTGGCACATCAATCACCGCAATGATGGGTCGCTTCACTGCGTTTGCGGCGTCTTCCGCAATGGTCTCTTGCACCACTTTTGCCAGCGTCCAGCCTTCCAGCAAACCGACTTCGCCTTGCACAGCGCGTGGATAGCGATTGTGCGCATCCGGAACGACAGCAATGAAACGAGCGGTTTCGCCATTAAGTTCGGCATCCGCGACCTGCACGGACGGGCAAAGCCCTGTGTGGCTGGCAGCGCCGCCGGTTAACTGGCTGAGCCACAGCTCACCCCGACTGTTGTGTGCGCTCATGATTTCACCTCCGGATGGAAGACCTGATGAATGGTGGCTGTGCTGGCCTGTTGAGCGGTATCGAAATGGCTTAAACGCTCAAGATAAAATGCATAGTTTTCACTGCGATGCTGTGCCGGAACCCCTTGCGCCAACGCTGCATCCACTGCCGTTTTCATCGCCTGGACACCGTCTGACACCAGCGCATCGACCAGCCCGCTTTGATAGCGAATCTCGCCACCGGTCATGCTCCAGATAAATGGGCGGTCACGCGAGTCATACTCATCAATGCCCGCTTCCTGCTCAATCACCTGCGGGCCATTCAATCCCAGACGTGCTTCACGCGTCACAATCAAATGGCTGCACAGCGCGGCGGCAATCGACATTCCGCCAAAGCAGCCAACGGTCCCGGCAACAATGCCAATCACCGGTGTGTATTGACGCAGATCGACGATGGCGGCGTGAATATCCGCAATCGCCGCCAGCCCCAAATTGGCCTCCTGCAACCGCACACCACCGGTTTCCAGACACAATATGGCTTGCGTCGGAATGCCGTTGCGGTTGTCTTCAGCCGCCAGCTCCAGTGCACCCGCCATTTTTGCGCCGGAGACTTCCCCCATGCTGCCGCCCTGGAAGGTGCCTTCAATGGCAATTACCACGGTGGGATTGCCGTTAAGCGTGCCTTTCATCACCACCATGCCGTCATCGGCTTGTGGCACAATGCCCTGTTTCTCCAGCCAGGGAGACATCACGCCTTCGAACGGATCGAGCAGTTCGCGCGCACTGCCGCTGTCCAGCAATGCCAGCGCACGCTGACGGGCGCGTAATTCGATAAAGCTGCTGTCATCACGCATGGTTCACCTCCTCAAACACCTGTTCGATGCGAATACGCGCAACGCCCGGCGTGGCACCAAAATCGTGGATCACCAGTTGGCCCGCCGGTAGCTCAGTCAGTTCCGCCAGGCGGCTGAACAACGCATCCCAACGCGCTTTGCTGTTATCCACCGAGGTGGTGATCGCCACGCTGAGCAAGGCGCTGTTATCCGCGCGGTACAGCACTTCCATATCACCCGATCCCACTACGCCCGCCAGCGCATTTCCGCTAAACGTGCGACGTGCCGGGTAAGACAACGTTATCTTTTCCATAGCAACCTCTTAATCAATGAGTGGCGATGCTGACGCGATCGATAAACAGCGTGGCGGCGAGTAAATCAGCCGCGCCGCCGGGAGACGCATTCAGCGCCAGCATCGCGCTATCCAGTTGTTGTAAAGCCTGACGACCCGCTATGTGCGCAGTACCACCCGCCTGTAACACCGCGTGCGCACCACGTTGTAAGGTCAGCAAACCGTTCATGCCTGAGCGGTTGAGCACGCAGGTGTCACTGAGCGAGGTAAGAATCGCCATCAACGCATCAAGCCGCGCCTCGGTTTCATCGGCCCCGGCTTCTCGACTGCGCTGCAACTGCGGCAATGCCAGCTGCGTGATATGCGGAAAGCCCTGTTGCGCTTCTTCACGTGCGCCCGGCACCTGAAAGCGATGCACGGCACGTAACCCTTTACTGAAGGTTTTGGGTGCGTGGCGATCCGGTAAACAAGCCAGTTCAGCGGCACAAGTGCAGAGTTGATCGCTGCTTGCCTCACCGCCGCGCATCGCCGCCGCGCTGACCAGCAAACCCAATGCCCAGATCGCGCCACGATGGGTATTCACCCCGTCGGTGGCAGCCATCATCTGACGCTCCCCTTCGCGACCAAGGCGGCCCACGGTTTCGCGCAGTGCGATATCCGCTGGACGCTGCCAGCACTGTTGCGCCAGCGCATAAAAGGTCGGGGTCAGGCTGCGGGCAGAACGCTCCATCAGCGCCAGCGAGAGATCCTGATGTGCGCCGCTGCCGCGACGATCCACCAGCCCCGGCTTGGGCGTCAGGTTCACTTCTTCGATCAGGCAATCGGTGGCGTGCTGTGCCAGTTGATGCAGGTGGCTTTCAACCGATTGCGGCGCAAGTCGTTTCATTACCAGCTCCGGAATTTTGCCGGTGGGTTGTAAAGGCCATCAGACCATTCGACCAGGTCGGCCACGCTACCGGCCGCCAGCAGCGAACGCGTGGCATCAGATCGGCGAATCCCAAGATCTTCCGGGAACACCACTTTGCCGCTACGACGCAGTTCAGCGACGCGTTTGGCATCCACGCCCAGACCGATATCGGTAATTCCGGCCACCGCCGCCACCATCGCCCGACGCTCTTCGAGATCCTGCGCGCGATACAGATAGGCAATACCTTCTTCGGTCAGCACATGCGTGACGTCATCGCCATAGATCATTACCGGCGCCAGCGGCATTCCAGAGTTTTTCGCCACTTCAATGGCATCGAGTTTTTCTACGAAGGTCGGCTTCACGCCTGCCTGGAAGGTTTCCACCATCTGCACCACCAGCTTGCGACCACGTTCCATGGCATCTTCGCCATTTTTCATTGCCAGCCAGGCGGCAGTGGCATGACGACGACCGTGCGGATCGTGGCCCATATTTGGCGCACCACCGAAGCCAGAAAGGCGACCGCGCGTAACCGTTGAGGAATTCGCCAGGCCATCGATTTGCAGCGTTGAGCCGATAAACATATCGACGGCATACTGACCTGCCAGCTGGCACATGGCGCGGTTAGAGCGCATCGAACCATCGGCCCCGGTGAAAAAGATATCCGGGCGCGCGCGGATGTACTCTTCCATCCCCAGTTCACCACCGAAGCAGTGCACACTCTCGACCCAGCCGCTTTCGATGGCGGGAATTAAGGTGGGGTGCGGGTTCAGCGTCCAGTGTTTACAAATTTTGCCTTTTAGGCCGAGCTGTTCACCGTAGGTCGGCAGCAGCAGTTCGATAGCGGCGGTATTGAAACCAATGCCATGATTGAGCGATTGCACCTGATGTTCGGCGTAGATGCCTTTGATCGCCATCATCGCCATCAGGATGTGTTCCTGTTTGATCAGACGCGGGTCGCGGGTAAACAGCGGTTCGATAAAGAAGGGGTTGTCAGCTACTACTACGTAGTCGATCCACGAACCAGGAATATCCACGCGCGGCAGATCACACTCGTCGTCCACCAGTTCGTTAACCTGCGCGATCACAATCCCGTCGTGGAAAGCAGCCGCTTCGACTAGTGCTGGCGTGTCTTCGGTACTTGGCCCGGTGTAGAGATTGCCTTTACGGTCAGCTTTGTATCCGGCGATCAGCGCGACATTCGGTGCGAGGTCTACGTAGAGGCGAGAGTAGAGTTCGATGTAGGTATGAATCGCGCCGATTTCCAGCTGATCGTCTTCCAGTAGCTGCGAAATACGCAGACTTTGCGTGCCGGAAAAGGAGAAATCGAGCTTGCGGGCGATGCCTTTTTCAAAGATGTCGAGGTGTTCACTGCGACCCACGCTCGGCATGATCATATGCAGATTGTGCACCTTTTTCGGGTTAACCTCGGCCAACATACGTGAGAGGAAATCGGCCTGTTTTTGGTTATTGCCTTCCAGTACGACGCGGTCGCCAGGCGAGATTAATTTTTCCAGCATCTCAACCATTTGATCGGTGGGTAATACTTTGCCCTGCACCGGCAACGACGCCTGTCGCCGTTGTTTCTCGGTACGGCGCGTATTCCACACCCGCGCCGTTTGTTGTCCTGATGACATGACTAACCTCCTGAATGAGCGAATCGCTTGATTACGTCAACGCAGGAAAGTGTGGTCTTAAGCGGTGATGCCATCAATCAACCTGAAGGTGGGATCGTTAGCCTGAGAGTAATGATTGAGATGACAGAAATTTGCGGTTGGTCAACGATTGGTGGGGAGAATTGTGTACCGCTGCTTTGGGAGGAGTAAGGGGTGGAGATGTGAATAATGTCAGGTAGCTGTGGGCGGCCCTAAGGCCACCCACACTCAATGACTGCCGTAATCCACTTAGTTACAACGGCTTATGTGCCGTCTCTTTTGCCTTCCACACGGCAAACAGCGTGATCAGCAGCGCCAGCGTAACGTACAGCGACACCCACAGCGTGCTGCCCATTTCTTTATACAGCGTAGTAATAATCAACGGCGCAAACCCTCCACCGACAATACCGGCCAGCGTGTAAGCCAGTGATGACCCGGCATAGCGAACGTGGCTGGGAAACTGTTCAGTGACGAACGCGGCTTGTGGGCCATACATGATTGCGTGGATCAGCAGACCCCCTATCACCGCCAGCACAATCAGCACCGGCTGCGTGCTGTCCAGGAGCACGAAGAACACGAATGACCAGATGATCGCCAACACTGCGCCAGTGATGTACACCGGGCGGCGTCCCCATTTATCAGATAGCGCGCCAAACATCGGGACGGTGATCGCATTCCCTATTGCACCTAACATCGTAGCCATCAAAGCCAAAGGGCGTGGCAGTTGCAGCACGGTGGTGACATAGGTCAGGGTAAACACCACCACCAGCGCGTACAGCACATCAGAACCGATACGTGATCCCCCCGCAATCAGCAGCTGTTTCGAATAGTTGACAAACACCTCTTTCAGTGGCGTATGCGTCGTTTTTTCCGCAACCTGCATCGCGACAAAGGTCGGTGTCTCTTCCACGCCACGACGCAGCCACAATCCAAATAGCACCAGCAGCAGACTCAGCAGGAACGGAATGCGCCAGCCCCATGCCTGGAACTGATCGCCGCTCACCATCACCGTCACCAGGGTGATAAACCCGGTGCCAATCAAGGTTCCGCAGGAAGGCCCCACCTGTGCAAAAGATGCATTACGCCCACGTTTATCAGCATCACCGTGCTCCATCGACAGTAAAACGGCACCCGCCCATTCACCGCCCAGTGCAATACCCTGCACAAAACGCAGCGCGACCAACAGCACCGGACTCCAGATGCCCCACACCGCATAGCCTGGCAGCAAGCCCATTAAGGCGGTGGTGACGCCCATGATCACCAGCGTGATGATCAACACGGCTTTGCGCCCTGCGACATCCCCCAGATGACCAAACACAAAACCGCCCAGCGGACGTGAAATGTAACCTACCGCATAGGTCGAAAACGCCAGAATGGTGCCAACCAGCGGATCAAAACTGGGGAAGAACACATGGTTAAACACCAGTGCCGCCATAATGTTGTAGACGGTGAAGTCGTACCATTCCAGCGCGGTGCCGATGAAACTGGCAGCGGCCAGGCGCCCGGTTTTCGAAGCCGTGCGCTTATCACGCACCGTCTGCTGCAATGAAGAGTCTGTATTAGCCATGTGCCAACTCCTGTTTAGTTAACTGCCAGCTAAAGGCATAGCGTTGAACATCGCCGGTCATCAATTCCGCCGCGTGTGCGGCCAACTGGTCACAGCTTGATGCGTCACTGCAGTGAATCAGTAGCATCGGTAGCATCTGCCGCTGTCCTTTACTCTCCATCGGCAACGGAGAACTGAGCGCCACATCCGGGGTCAGTAAACTGGAGGCAACATAGCCCGGGGTATGGCTAATTTGCTGCTGCCACGCAGTCAACACGCTGGCATCCAGCGCTTTCAGCGTCACCACCGCCAGATGGCTGCCGGTCCCTTTGCCATGCTTATGGGTGATCGCGCTGACCCGACGCATTGGATTAACCATCTTTTGCAGATTTTTCACTGACCATTCGGTCTGGCGAGTGAAGGCTGCGTGATAATCCGCACTGGTAAAGGCTTCCAGCGCCTCGGTTTCATACAGGCCAAGATATTTGCGCTCGGCATGGATAGCCTGATAGCGCGTTCCGCTTAAGAAGCCACGAATCGCGACGCGCTCTTCTACATGTTCATGGTCATACCATTGGTTGAAGTCCGCTTCGTCTTCAGCGCCAATGTTAGTGGCGACAAACAGCATGCCGTGGGATTGAGTCATCATCAGGATCTCCAGTTGAGGGCAGTTTCCACGGCGAGCGACCAGCTGATTAAGCGGGCGTCATCACCATGAACAGAAGCAAGGCTTAGGCCAACCGGCGCACTACCGGTTTGATGGCAGGGTAAAGAGAGTGCACAGCCGTCCAGCATGTTGATTACGCTGGTGTTACGCAGCATCAGCGCGTTGACCTCCATGTACTGCTGCGCATCCTCCAGAGAAGCGAGGGTCGGTGCGATACGCGGAACGGTGGGCATGAGTAAGGCGTCAAAGTCTGCCAGCGCGCTATTAATGCGGTGCTGCCACGCTTTGCGCTGTTGATGAAGTTCACGGGCATCTTGCTCCGTCAGCAAACTGCCGCGCTGCACACGCGCTAACACTTGAGGATCGTAAGCTTCGGGTTGCGCCAGTGCGGATTGTTGATGCCATTGCCATGCCTCGTAAGCGGTAATGCCGCCACGCGCATTCATACTGTTCAACTCATCAAGCTCTTCAAGCGGCAGTGCAACCAGGGTGGCACCGGCCTGTTCCAGTGCTTCGATGGCATTTTTCCAGGCTTGCGCAACGTCTTCGTCGAGTCCCTCCAGCACGCGGGTCTGCGGGATAGCGAAACGAGCACTGCGTAACTCCACCTGCTGGAGTTCAAGCGGCTGTTCCGCGATGACGCTGTCCAGCAGCCAGCAGCTGCGCACGTCATGGGCAATCACGCCGATGCTGTCGAGCGAGGCAGAGAGCGGTAACGTACCCGCCTGATTGATGCGATTCGCGGTGGGTTTAAAGCCGGTCAAGCCGCACAGCGCAGCAGGAATACGCACCGATCCACCGGTGTCAGTACCGATAGCGCCCAGGCACATGCCGTCTGCCACGGCGACAGCCGCACCAGAAGAAGAACCGCCCGGAATGCGTTTGTCTTCGCGACGCCACGGATTAGCCGGTGTGCCGTAATGCGGATTGATACCCAGCCCGGAAAAGGCAAATTCGGTCATGTTGGTTTTACCGATAATCGCCGCCCCAGCCTGATGTAAGCGATCAACCACGTGGGCATTAGCTGCTGCCGGTTCTGCATTCAGGAGCAAATGTGAACCCGCCGTGGTTGGCTCGCCTTGCACATCAAAGAGATCTTTGATGCTGACAGGCAGCCCATCAATAGCACTGAAGGCTTGCTGTGTTTGCCAGCGCGCACTCGCTGCTGTTGACTGTTGAGCGGCCTGGGTGGCATAGCGGGTGGTGAAAACAAGATCCCCCTCTTTTGACGGATCCTGCGCTGCGCGCAATGCCGATTCAGTAAAAGCTTCAGGAGACGCATTACCTGCCTGAAGCTGCTGACATGCTTGCCAGAGTGTGGTCATTAGCATGCTCCTTAAGCGACCACTGGCAGCGCGCCAGTGCAGTAAGCGTGTTCAAGCGTGCGATTCAGGCGCGGGTCGTGCAACGCCATGCGAAATTCGCTGGAAGGTCGAATACCGCCAATCGCACCCAGCGTGCCGCAGGACATTGCCAATCCTTCTTGTGCGGTGTTGCCGTTCAGATAGCGGGCCAGTAGATCTTGCGGCGTGAGTAATGAGGCCAGCGTGCCCTGCTGATAAACCACCCATTCGCCCTGCTCTTTTATCCACGAGGTCAGCTCCAGCGTATCCCAGTGCTCAACCACCTCGCTCATGCGCCAGGCTTTGCTGGCAACCGGTTTAATACAGGCCTGTTTGGAAAGGGCAACGCTGAAGGTTTCCAGATAACGATCGGTGTGATCTGAAGTGAGGGAGACCCACCATTCGCCCCGATGGAAAAACACAAAGGGCTCAGCTTCCCCGGAGGTTTCATCGCCGACCACTTCCAGCAGTGGCTGTTGGCTCAGTTGATTGGTCGCAACGCGGTAAAACAACGGTACTGCACCGGGAGCGGGCACACCCAGTGCCTCAAGCTCCCTGATATGGTGCAACACCGCATCACTATCGCGTCCGGCCCAACCCGCAATAATGAAATGGGAAACCTCGACATCGAGCGTGCTAGCGGCTTTATCGCCGGTTGTGAACTGAAGGTGCATGTGATGATCTCCATTTGAAAAATCACTGTGAAATTTCACTGTGTTTTCAAACTAGCGATTTTCATGCCAGATTTTTGTGTAATATGTCTCATTGGCAAAAAAAGGAACGTCGTGATGAGTGAGTCAGTTACTGAAAATGTGAACCCAGCCAGCCGGGAAAAGAGCCTCTCTTTGAATGAACAGGCTTATCTGGCGTTCAGGCACAAGCTCATCACGCTTCGCTACAAACCAGGGGAGTATTTAAATACCGCTCAGGTGATGGATGATTTGGCAATGGGTCGGACGCCGATCAATCAAGCGATTCATCGGCTGGCCACCGAGGGGCTGTTGCAGATCATCCCGCGCAAAGGCGTGATGGTGGCACCTTTGTCGATAGATGATGCACTGGAGTTAATTGAGGTGAGATTGGTCAATGAAACCCTGTGTGTTGAGCTAGCCAGTCAGAAAGTTATTGATTCACACATTCAACAGCTGCGCGAACTGAACCAGCAAATCGCCAGAGCGAGCGAATCACGTAGTCGCGAGGAAATGATGTTGCTGGATCGCGAATTTCATCAGGTGCTGGCCGATATCGCCGGAAACAGTCGGCTGTCAGATATTCTGAGTGTGATTCATGCGCAGGCACAGCGCTTTTGGGCGACAACGTTGTCCAATGTTGTCCATATGGATGAAGTCATTGCGGAGCATAATGAGATTATTGAGGCGCTGAAGTCTGGCGATAAGCAACGCGCGGCCGATGCGGCCCGTGCTCATATTTTCTCGTTTAAGCGCGCCCTGCTTTCGACTTGATGTCTACCGCCGTTCTCCACCCTGCCGCTTATATCTTGTAGGAAACCAAGCAACCGGATTGCGGCGGCTGGGCGCTGACATGTTGGGATCCTAACGACGACTTGAATTTTTTTTGCTGTAAAAACGCTTTTTCTTTTTACCATGAAAAATGGCGTAAATTGAAAATGCCAACACGATACATAATATAAAGACCAAAACCAGTTGTGACATAACCAGCCTTCTTAATGTTTAGAGACAATGCCTTTCGCAATAGAGATCAGCGCTCGCTCAGAGAATGAACTCCTGATATGCAAACGTCTTTTGCAATATGACAAATTATTTTTGATGGTTGAGTAACTTTTGTTCATCAGCGCCGCAATATCGGCAATCTCAACGCCCAGTGATTTCATGTAGATGATTTGCATACTTTGCAGCGACAACATTACGCCTCTATTCTCATGCAATAGCACCGCACTCATGATATAGCACAGCAGCGCATTGGCTGAGGATCTCAGCGAAACAAAATGAATCCGGGAATAGACCTCGTAATTGTCCTTATCCTGCGTCAGCACGAAAATAAATACGCGCTCGCCGTATCTTTTTCGTAAGACAAAAACATCATTCATTCTTGCCTCTAAAGACACCGAGCAAGCATTGACGATAATGATAGCACTGTCGGTTTGTTGCTGTGGAAATCTCTCACGCATCATGGCTGAAATACCCGCTACGGTGTATTGGCAATCTGAATACAGCACGAGCGAAGTCGTTCCCAGATTAAGTACCCTGGCGTTAGTCAGTGGCATGCGAATACCCACGCAATGTTGCAATTAATTAGGCTTTTTCTGATTTACATTGGACTTAAGTCTCAAAAAAAATCATACACCTTTCATATCATGCCGCGCAGGGTTATTTCATTTCGCTTGCGAGTTATTTGCGAAATACTTACGTACCAGCATTGAGACAAACCGAGTAAGGGAGATTTATTCAAATAATTGGGGTCTGGAAAGGAAAAAATCTTCGATAAATTTGAATATGAAGAATTTGGCACGCTGTTACTAATGAACTTTAAGTGCCACTCTAAAATGGTGTCTGCGTGGCAAGCGTTGCGCTGCTAACGGCAGCGCACCCATTTACTTAACGCTCATCAACCGCTCATCCGCCCCGATTTTACGTGGAGCTGATGGATTGATATCGCAATTATGCGGCAGCAGTGCCGTAATAATGCCGGCCACTACCAGCGATCCCGCCAGCCAGCACACCGCCACACTCTGCCCATATAGCATCGTCATTATGCCGACCAGGTACGGCCCGCAGAATCCGCCCAGATTACCCAGCCCGTTGATTACGCCACGCGCACCTCCCGCCACCTCTGGCGAGGCAATACGTCCGGGAATTGACCAAAATGGGCTGGTCGCCGCTTTCAGGAAGAAACCGCACACCACCAGCGCGATATAAGACGCGACGATATTGCTGTGCAGCACCACCGATGCCAGCAGCGCAGCGGCGAAGCAGAACAGGGAAACCATCACCCACAAACGGCGTTTTCCTGTACGGTCGCTGAGCCACGAAATCGCATATATCCCCAGAATAGTGGCAACAAACGGGATCGCCGCTAACAACCCCACCCCCGCCATATTCGTGCCGGTGAGATTTTTCAGAATGCTCGGCAGCCACAGCGTGTAGCCGTAATCGCCGGTCTGATAGAAGAAGTTCAGTGCCACCAGTTTCATCAAGCCAGAATTACGGAAAACCGCTTTTAATGGCGCTTTGTTCACTGGCGCAGCACTGCGATGCGCGGCGCGCTCGCGGGCCAGTTCCCGTAACAGATACGCTTTCTCACGGGCAGGGAGCCAGCGCGCCTCTTCCGGGCGATCGGCGATCACCAGCCACCACACCAGCAACACCGCTGCAGACAGCAAACCTTCAATAATAAACAGCCAGCGCCAGTCGAGTACGTTGATGATGTAGCCAGAAATCGTGGCGGTAAACATGCCACCCAGTGGCGCGAACATCATCACGAAGGCATTGGCGCGCCCGAGTTCCTTTTCCGGGAACCAGTTGCTGACCATGGTGAGTACCACTGGCAGCATACCGCCTTCGGAGATACCCAGCACAAAGCGCAGCGCCAGCAGTTGGTAGTGGTTGGTGACGAAGCCAGTGGCGATAGAGACCACCATCCACGCCATCAGTGACCAGGCGATAAAGCGTTTACCGCTACCATTCACCGCGATCCATCCGCCTGGTACCTGTAAGAACAGGTAACCAATAAAGAAGATGCCGCTGACCATACCGGCCATCTGGCTGGTGATCGCCAGGTCCTGATCCATGCCGCCCGGCAGCGCGAAACTGATGTTCACACGGTCCATAAACGAGATGATGCAGGTAATTAAAATCGGGGCAATAACGCGATACCAACGTGTTCCGGGGATTTTCTTGTGCATAACGCCCTCTCTCTTTGCGCAACCATGCGTAAACTCTATGGCTTCTTATTAAAGAGAGTTTGGTAATAATTATTGCGATCCTAATCACTGAGATGAATGTTAAGAAACTGTGTTACTTACGGCGTGATCGCAGGGGCAAAATTCTCTGGTTTTAGAGCCATCAAGCGCAGCCATACGATTTTTGGCGGGATGATTGATTAGGATTGGTGGCTGAAATAGCAGGTGTAACCTGATGCCGTAACATGACACGCAACAAGGTCGCCATAATAGGCGACCTTGCGAAGGTTAATGCAGTTTGTAGTGTGCGCATTCTTGCGCACCTGGAATCAATCTACACGCCTGCGACGCATCAAGCGCCACGCGACAATCACCACCAGCAACACAATGATCGCGCCGATCATACCCGGCAACATCATCGGTTGCAGACGCGCCAGCAGCGGTGGATGACCGCCCTTTCTCACCCACGCCACATCACCCGCCGTCATGGTAACCTCGGCATTGCCGTAATGCGCTAACACGAAGTTACTGATATCGGCGACCTGCTGGTCATTCAGTTTGTCGACATAGGACGGCGAACTGAAGCCCGGCATCAGCACCTGATAATCGGCGGTGTCACGTTGCACACCAAACAAAATGGCAGAGATCAGGTTGTTCGGATTACGCAGCCCGGTTGCCGTGTTGTGGAACAATGATGGATAGGCCTGATTAGCACTGCCCGCGCCATCCGGCTGGTGACAGCTGGCGCAGTTGCCGCTGAACAGCGCCGCGCCGTTGTCCAGCGAGTGATTGGCGTTGTTCGGATTGCGCCCACGCACGCTGTTTTCCACATCATAAGGCGCGCCGTAGCTGAAGGCTGGAATAGTGTCGCCTTCATCACGAATCGGTGCGGTGCCTTTCAGGTAAGTGGCGATAGCATGTAAATCGCTGTCCGGCAGATACTGCAGGCTGTGCTCAACCGCTTCCGCCATACCGCCCGCCGCCTGGTTTTTGCCCGGTGCGCGTCCGGTTTTCAGATACTGCACCAACTCGTCATCGCTCCAGCCGCCAATTCCGCTCACCTCATCCGACGTGATGTTTGGCGCATACCAGCTACCCAGCGGTCCGCCAGCCAGTGGACGATCCTGCTGCTCCTGCATCATAAATCCGCGCGGAGTATGGCAGGTGTTGCAGTGTGCCAGCCCGTTCACCAGATAGTTACCGCGATTCCACTCCACGCTTTTGCTGCCATCGTTCTGCCACATCTTGTTGTTGGCGAACATCATGTTCCAGAAGCGCATGCTGAAGCGCAGATTAAACGGGAACGGCAGATCGGTCTGCGGGTTGTGCTACGCCTGCGCTTTGACGCCATGCATCATGTAGTAGTAAAGCGTGTGCAGATCTTCATCGGTCATCATGCTGTAAGAGGTATATGGCATCGCCGGATAGAGTTGCGCGCCGTCCGCGCGAACACCGTGCCGCACTGCCTCGGAGAACTGGGCCTCGCTATAATTGCCGATGCCGCTGCTATCCGGCGTAATGTTGGTGGCGTAAATGGTGCCCATCGGCGAAGCAATACCGTATCCACCGCGGTAAGCGGTTTTACTGCCCGGTGCAGTGTGGCATGCCTGGCAGTCAGACGCGGTGGCAACCTGTTCACCCTGACGCAGCAAATTCACGTCCATAGCTCTAAATGATAATTTAGCTCAAAAATTGTTGGGTTTGGGATAGTTGCGAGGAGGGATTGAATGTGGGTAAAAATTAATCACACAGACAGTTGAACGCTATTATTGAAAGCGCTCTCTGATGTGCTGAAGATATTCGCAGATCATAAAGATGGTTGGGGAATAGCGTTCTGGTTCTTGTCAGTGAACAGCTTTCTTGGTGGTCAACGCCCACAGGATATGTTGGCTAAACTCTCAGAGCGGGTGATTGAAGCCGCAAGGGACGAAATCGAAGGGGTTGGACATGGATAAACGGCCAGAGCAAATGAAGGCTCAGCCCCTCTGCATTAATAATTCATTGACGTTGGTAAATGACATTTAGTTCGATAATACAGTTATTGACCTGGATATAAGAAATACGAGGCTGATAGATACCGGTCAATAACAGCGCCGGATTTCGTTCAATTAAATAACCCTGCAATTAAAATAGCTACATATCGCTTATTAGTCTTATTAGTCTTATTAGTCTTATTAGTCTTATTAGTCTTATTATTTTATTCTGATTCTTAAATGTGTTCTGATGATGTTATTGCCACTCCCATGGATTGAGCAACATAACGCCTAGTCCTTCAAAGTCCCTGGTATTTCGCGTAACTACAGTCATATCATGACGAAAGGCAGCGGCCGCGATCATTGCATCATTCGCGGAACGTTGGTCGGGTACATGGAGGCTCGCACAATAAATGGCAGTTTCGGCATCAAAAGGCAGTACACGGCCTGAAAACTCACGTAATACCACTGATGCAAACCATTCGCGTAGCATTTCTCCCTGACGCACATCCTTTCGCAACACCTGAAGGATGCCTTTTTCGATCTCCATAATCGTAATCGCTGATATGAACATATCACCCGCATCTACCGTATCCGTCCAGTTGGATACTTGTGGATCAATTTTGGGCGTCCTTGCCTTACGCATTTCCGAAATGACATTGGTATCAAGCAAATATCTCATGAAAAATCCACATCCCTGAAGTCTATGTCCACTCGTTGAGGATCAAAATCGATATCAGCGACACCGGGCATAGCAAGTGCATCCTGGATATTGCGTCGTGTACCCGTTAGCTTTTTATATTCCTCAAACGTCATCAATACGTGGGCTGGTTCTCCGCGATCAGTGATGTATACAGGGCCTTCCTCCGCCAGTTTTTTCGCAGCTGATACCTGCTGATTGAACGAACGGCTCGAAATTGTTGAGATACCCATAACAGCCTCCTGAGAATGTAGAAACATAACTACATGATACGTCAGCTGCACAATATTTCAACACCATGCTGAAAATAAGCATGTTTCAAGGGTACTGGAAATCTAGCTGATTGAAGTTCAAGAAAAATAAGAATAGCGGTGATAAATTAGCAGCGGCGTTTTCACATCCTCCGGCAAGCGCTCACTCAGCGGCTTTTCAAATATCTCCAGGCACTGCTCGATCTCGCGCCGCATGTCATGCCCCAGCACCATATCCATGGTCCCTTTCTCCAGCAGCAAGCGACTCGATTCACTCAACTCATGCCCGGCGAAGATCACCTGATCCTGTACACCAAATGCCTCTAACGCTTTAGCTACGCCTTCGTTGCCGCCCGCCGTGTTGTAAATTCCGGCCAGCGGTTTGCCCTCTTCCAGCCACTTTTTCACGCTGTGCCAGGCGGTTGCGGCTTCGTCGTTAATGTTGACGCGGTCGCGAATCGTCAGCCACGGGAAAGCCTCTCGCAGCACGCGACGAAAGCCGATCTCGCGCTCCTCCTGGGTGCGATAGGTCGAACTGCAAATCAGCAGAATATTGCCTGGTTGCTGCGGCGGCAGCATGCGGCCCATAAACCAACCGGCAGTCGCGCCTGAAGCGGTCTGATCGATACCCACATAAGCAGTACGCCGCGAATTGGGCAGATCGCTGGTGAGGCAAATCACCTGCACACCATCATCAATGGCGGCTTTAACCGCACGGTTGATCTTCACGTCATCGCGACACACCAGAATAATGCCGCTGGCTTCAGTAGCGCGGCGTTCAATCAGCTTGCTAAAGCGGTCAGCGTGGAATTGCGCACTCGGCAACGTATCCAGTGTGATGTGAAGTTGCGGACGCTCGCGCATTACCGCGCGTGCATGAAACTCAAGCTGCGCGACAAAGCTGGTGCCGGATTCACACACAATCGCGATACGCTTTGCCGCTCCGCGAGGGTCTTCTGTGCCACTCAGTCCTAACCGCACCATGGCATTTTCAACTTTCTTGCGCGTCACCTCGCGCACGCCTTCCCGTCCATTGAGCACGCGGTCAACGGTGGCAGGACTCACGCTCGCTTCCTGCGCGATGGCTTTAATGGATGGCGATTTCCAGTTTTGCAGCGTCATGATATTTCCTGATGTCCTTCACCTCATGGATGAAACAGTAGCTTGATAAGACACTGATAATCAAATTGTTATAACTCCATGAATCCAGCGAACAATCATATATTTGAGGTCATTAACTTCAAATTTTCATGTGATCGGCCTCATCCTTTTAGCATCCGTTTCAGGCTTTGCTTTGACTTAAAACTTCACCAATACGCTTAATAGCGCCATCACCTGTCGCCCTTATAGGAATTAAAAAAATGCTCAATGTTGCTCTCTTAGGTGCTGGCCGTATTGGACAGATCCACGCTGGGAATATCGCCGCGCATCCGCAATGTCGTCTGACGTATGTGATGGATGTCTACGCCCCTGCTGCTAATGTGCTGGCAGAGAAATACGGTGCCAAAGTGGCAGATCTCGACACCATTCTGGCGGACAGTTCGGTTGATCTGGTGGCGATTTGCAGCGCCACTAACACCCATGCAGATTTGATTGAAGCCGCCGCGCGCGCCAAAAAAGCCATCTTCTGTGAGAAGCCGGTGGATTTAAGTTTGCAGCGCGTGCAGAGCTGTTTAGCCACGGTGCGTGAAGCAGGCGTGCCATTGATGGTTGGCTTTAACCGTCGCTTTGACCCGAGCATGGCGCATTTGCAGGCGTGTCTGCGTGATGGCGAGATTGGTGAAACCGAGCTGGTGACCATTAGCTCGCGTGATCCAGGCGCACCGCCTGCCGAGTACGTTAAAGTCTCTGGCGGCCTGTTCCGTGATATGACGATTCATGATTTCGACATGGCGCGCTGGTTGTTAAATGAAGAGCCGGTATCGGTATATGCCAGCGCGGCGGCGCTGGTTGATCCCGAGATTAAAGCGCTGGGCGATGTCGATACCGCCGTTGTCACCCTCACTTGCGCCAGCGGCAAGATGGCGGTGATCACCAACAGCCGTCGTGCCAGCTACGGCTACGATCAGCGTATTGAAGTACACGGCAGCGAAGGGATGTTGCAGGTAACGAATCAGCTGGAATCACAGCTGGTGAAATCCGTGGCAAACGGGGTGGTGGCGCAGAAGCCGCAGCACTTCTTCCTGCAGCGTTATGCCGATGCTTACCGCAATGAACTGGCGACCCTCATTGAGGCGCTGGCAAAAGGCGAAGGCCAGTACCCCGGCGGGAATGATGGGTTGCAGGCGCTATTACTGGCGGATGCAGCGCTGGAGTCATTGAAAACCGGCAAACCGGTCGCACCGCAGTCGCTGTTGTAAGGCGGTGCTGATAAGGGGCGAACCCTGGTACGTCCCTTCTTCAACTCGCCATAAAGATGGAAGCTTGATTGAAAGCTCACTGAAGCTTAAGCAAACCGGTCAGCGCGACATAGGCAGCATTGTGTTGCTCATTCATGCCGACGTTAAGCAAGCAAAACGCATAGGCTTCAGGGCGTCCGTTAAGACGCCCTGACCTGTTTTAACGCTGTGGATGATTCACTTCCAGCGGACGCAGGTCGAATAGCAGCACCTCTGCGTTATCGCCATGGGCGAAGTGCAATGCGCTCTCATTACGCACTCGCGCACCGTCACCTTCTTTGAATTTCACACCGTTCACTTCGATGCTGCCGCGCGCCACATGAATATAGGCGTAACGATCGGCATCCAGTGCGAAGGTCTGCTGCTCGGCACCATCAAAGAAACCGGCATAGATGCGGATATCCTGACGTACGCTCAGGCTGCCCTCTTGCCCTTCCGGCGAAATAATCAAACGCAGTTGCCCGCGTTTCTCGCTCTCTGGCACGGAGATCTGCTGATAGCCCGGCTGGGTGTTGCGCTCGCCCGGTACAATCCAGATTTGCAGGAAGTGCACGTTGTCGCTTTTCGAGTGGTTGAACTCGCTGTGCGTCACACCGCTACCCGCGCTCATCAACTGCACATCACCGGGGACGATCACCGAACCGGTGCCCATTGAATCTTTATGCTCCAGCGCGCCGTCCAGCACATAGGAGATGATCTCCATATTGTTGTGTGGATGCGCACCAAAGCCACGACCCGGTGCGACACGGTCGTCATTGATTACCAGCAGATCGGAGAAGCCGGTCTGTTTAGGATCCCAGTAATTCGCGAAGGAAAAAGTGTGATGTGAATTCAGCCAACCGTGGTCACCCACTCCGCGTTGTTCTGACAGACGTTGTTCAATCATGGTTTGCTCCTCAAATGTGCGGTGGAAAGACGCTTGCCCTTCCGAATGAGGATAAGTATACGTAAACTAATTTGCCCAACAATGCGCTAACCTGACAATGACTGTCACCGAAAAGTGGACAATATGCAGATAGAAGATCTTCGTATTTATGTCGCAGTAATTAAAGCCGGTAACTTCACCGCCGCCGCCGAACAGTTGATGCTGTCGAAGCAATACGTTAGCCGCCGTATTGCCGCGCTGGAGGAATCACTCGGTGCGCGTCTGCTGAATCGCAACACGCGTAAACTGTCGGTGACGGATAACGGCCAACTCTTTGCCCAACATGCGCAACGTATTCTCGATGATGTGCAGGAAGCCCAGCAGGCGGTATCTGGCCGGCAACAGGTGTTGCAAGGCAGCTTTCGTCTTAGTGTTCCGATGTCGTTTGGCATCAGCCATTTGTCACCGTATATCGCCGAGTTCCTCAGTCAGCACCCCGGATTGCAGTTCCAGGTGGAGTTGGCGGACCGCTACGTCGATATGGTCGGTGAAGGCTTTGATATGGCGATCCGTATTGGCACCCTGCCCGACTCAAGCTTGATCGCCAAACGTCTGGGCGTATTTCGCCGCGTGATCTGCGGCAGTCCGTCATACATTCAGAGCGCGGGCGCACCACGTGAACCGGAGGATCTGCTCAATCATGCTTGTTTGCGTTACGGGCGAGAAAGCCAGACCGGCTGGGAACTGTTTAACGGTGAACAACGCAAGGTGATGGCGGTGCAAGGCCCGATGGTGAGCAATAATGGCGAGATGCTGCGTGATGCGGCAGTGGCTGGATTGGGGCTGATTCTACTGCCGGAGTTTATCGTGGCACCGGCCTTAGCCAGCGGTGATTTGATGACCGTGCTGGATGAGTGGCAGCCTTCCTCACTCAACCTGAACGCGCTCTATCCACAGCATCGTCAGCGCAGCGAAGTGAATCGAGTATTTATGGCGTTTTTGCAGGAAAAGTTGGCAGGATAATGAAACGGGCGACCTGATGGCCGCCCGATAAGAATCAACTAGGCGCTTTCATGCGCAAACGTAATCGACTTTCTCCGTGCATCGCGCACCGCGATACCATGAATCAACAAGCCCAACACCGCCAGAATCGCACCGACCCAACCCGTAGACTGCCAGCCAAGGCCCGCAGAAATGGTCACGCCACCCAGCCATGCGCCGAGCGCATTCGCCAGGTTAAATGCCGAGTGATTCAACGCCGCCGCCATGGTTTGCGCATCGCCCGCCACATCCATTAAACGGATTTGCAGCACGCTCGCCAGCGCCACCATGGTACCGACCAGCATCACGTTGAGTGAACCGGCAAACGCATAGTGCGCGGTGAACACAAAGGCACTCAGCACCAGTACCGACCAGATCAGCACCATGCGAATGGTTTTCTCCAGTCCACGATCCGCCAGACGCCCCCCCACCACGTTGCCGAGAATCATGCCGAGTCCAAACAGCGCCAGCACCACCGGAATCCAACTCACTGGCATTTGTGCCAGTTCGGTCAGCGTAGGTTTCACGTAGCTGAACACCGAGAACAAGCCGCCGCTGCCGATCGCACCAATCGCCAGCGTCAGCAACACCTGCTTGCGCGTCAGCGCCGAGAGTTCACGCAACGGACTGGCGGTTTTGTCACCCGCCACGTTCGGCACCCACATGCCCACCAGCACTATGGTCAACAGCGCTAATACGCCAACAATGGCGAACGCTTCACGCCAGCCAAACACCTGTCCAATCGCGGTAACCGCAGGCACGCCAAGCAGGTTGGCGATCGTCAGGCCAAATAGCACCATCGAAACGGCCTGAGCACGTTTTCTGCGCTCTACCAATCCAGCAGCGACCAATGCGGCGACACCAAAGAACGTGCCGTGCGGAAAACCGGCGAGGAAACGCGCCAGCAGCATTGAGTAGTAACCCGGTGCTACCGAGCTAAAGAGGTTACCCGCGGCAAACAGGCCCATCAGCGTCATCAGGAAGTTACGGCGTGAAGCGCGAGCACCGAGCACAGCCAACAGCGGTGCGCCGATCACCACGCCCAGCGCGTAGATACTGATCAGGTGGCCCGCCGTAGGGATAGAAACATTGAGGCCGGTGGCGGCATCGGGCAGCAGGCCCATGATGACGAATTCGCCGGTACCAATGGCAAAGCCACCGGTGCCGAGCGCAAACAGCGCTTTGAGCACACTGGCGCGTGGCAGCGATGCCTGCTCCGGCAGCTGATTAAGTTGAGGTTGTGCAGATGACATGGTTTTCCAGTAACGCAGGTGAAGAATCCAATCACAATCGTGGCGGCATTGAAGGCCACCATCGTTGAGACTGAAAGGATTTAGCGGAACATGATAACTGATTTAAATGAAAATTCGATGGCAGAGAATTATGTGGCTGCTAATTAATCGTTGATTAGCCGCCTTGCGCCCATCACGGCGCAAAGCAAGGGTATGTTGACCGGCACCGCTGCAGTGTGTGCATTTTCGTTAAGCAACCTGCCGTGCTAGCAGCGCCGCGCCGATCATTCCGCCGTTATGGGCAAACACGCCGGGCACCACTAAAGGATGCTGAGTGCTGCGCAACACATAACGCTGCACTTCCTCATTCAATGCTTCCATCAACGCTGTCACCGAAGCCAATCCTCCGCCCACCGCCACCAGCGAAGCGCCAGTGATATTGATAGTGTAAGCCAGCGGCTGACTTACCAGTTGTAACCACACCTGAATCGTGCGATTAGCCTGCACTTCCTGCTGTTGCCAGCCGGCGATAATGTCGAGGCTGCTCGCATTAACGTCATGCAAAGTGCGATGGAGATTCTCAAGCCCGCGCGCGCCGCCGTAACTATCGAGACAACCTTTTTGACCGCAGGGACAAGGCTGGCGCGGCAAGCGTATTGTCTCGCCTTCAATGTCCACTTCGGTCAGCGTAATCGGACCATGGCCCCATTCACCCGTCAGGCCATTCTGTCCGGTGATGATTCGCCCATCTGCCACCAAACCGCCGCCGACGCCGGAACCGAGAATGGCGCCAAACACCACTTTGTGCCCTTTGCCCACACCTGCCTGCGCTTCCGCGAAAGTGAAGCAGTCGGCATCGTTATGCACGATCACTTTACGTTGCAGTAACTCTCCCAGCGCCTGGCTGAGGTTGCGTTGATGAAAGGCTGGGATGTTACTGGCAAACATCTCACCGCTATCCGGTGCCACGATGCCCGCAGTGGAGATCGCCAGCGGTGAATCCGTGCTGAAATGCTGATGTTGTTGGATCATGCGGCTCACCAGCGCGGTAAAATCCGGCCAGCTGTCTGCCGGGATTTTTTGCTGATCGAGGATCGTCAGCTGCTGCTGCGCATCCATCACACCCAACTTCACGAACGAACCGCCCAGATCGAGGCAGATCACTGCCGGTGTTGTACTCATAAACGTTTATCCATCACATCACGCAGGCCGTCGCCCAGCACATTAAAGCCGAGCACAGTAATCAAAATCGCCAGTCCGGGAAACAGCGACACGTAAATATTCAGCCCAAGGAAGTTGCGCCCATCACTCATCATGGTGCCCCACTCCGGCATCGGCGGTTGCACGCCTAACCCCAGAAACGACAAGCTGGCCGCCGACAGCACCACTGCGCCCGCCGTTAGAGTCGATTGCACAATCAGCGGTCCGATTGAGTTGCGCAGAATGTAATGGGTAATGATACGCGGATAGCGCACGCCCAGCATATGCGCGGCTTCAATGTACTCCATGTTCTTAAGGCCGAGCGTCAGGTTACGACTAAGGCGCGCATACACCGGAATGGAGAACAGCGAAATCGCGATCAGCATATTGGCCAGCCCTTCACCCAGCACGCTAACAATCAAAATCGCCAGTACGATACCGGGAAAGGCGAAAATAATATCCATCACCCACATAATCAGCGCATCGATTTTGCGTCCTGCCAGACCGGAGATGATGCCAAGCGGAATACCAATCACCATCGAGATCGCCACACTCAGGCAGACCTCGAACAGCGTGATGCGCGCGCCATAAATCACGCGGGCGAAGATGTCGCGGCCATAGTCGTCCGTGCCAAACCAGTGCGCAGCAGAGGGAGCCTGCAAGGTGTTCAGCAGATCCTGTTCGATCGGATCCCAATGGGTTAACAGCGGTGCTAACACCGCGGCCAGCACCACCAGCAGCACCAATCCGCCGCCAATCGCTATCGACGGATTGTTCTGTAGCATGCACAGGAACTGGCGACGGCGCGATCGTGTCGGCAGCAAAGAGGTATCGAGGCTGTTCATCAGTCGAACCTTATTTTTGGATTGAGCAGGCCAATCAATATTTCACCCACCAGGTTCATCAGCACCACGCCGGTGACCGCCACCAGCGTCACGCCCTGAATCACCGGGTAGTCGCGGTACTTCACCGAATCCACCAGCAGGCGGCCAATGCCTGGCCAGTTAAACACCGACTCCGTCACCACGGCGCCACCAATCAGGCTACCGAAGTTAAGTGCGACGATGGTGACAATCGGGATCAAGGCGTTGCGCAGCGCATGTTTCCAGTGAATATTCGCCGACGATAAGCCTTTGGCTTTGGCGGTACGAATATAGTCCTGACTCAGCACATCCAGCATGCTGGAGCGTGTCATGCGGGCAATCATCGCCATCGGCAAAATCGCCAGCGTGACGGTCGGCATCACGTAGTTCTTCCAGGAGTCCGCGCCCAACAGCGGCAACCAGCCGAGTTCCACCGCAAAGTAGTTCATCGCCAGCAGCGCGAGCCAGAAGTTGGCTATCGATGCGCCCGCAATGGTCAGCACCATCACGATTTGATCGGGAATACGCTGGCGATAGATCGCCCCGGTCATGCCCGCAGGCACGCCGATAGCAATCGCCAGCAGATAGGCCAGCGCCGCCAGCGACAAGGTGTAGGGCAAACGCTCGCTGATTTCGGTGATTACCGGGCGCTGTGACTGCAACGATTCCCCCAGATTGCCGTGCAGTGCTTCAGTAGCAAATTTGATGTACTGCAGCGGCAGCGGCTGATCCAAACCCAGCCGGATGCGCATGTTATCCACCGCTTCCTGCGGCGCTTCCGGGCCCGCCATCAGGCGTGCCGGATCGCCCGGCAACGCGCGGATGGCGATAAATACGATGATCGACACGCCGAAAATAATCAGCGGCAGCGAGAGCACCTTTTTCGCAACGTACGCTTTCATCAATCAGTTCTTCACTGCGTCACGAACCACAATCTGTCCGCCAGGCTGCATGGTGACGCCGCTGATGTTTTTGCGCGAGGCGTAGAGATCATCCTGATAGAACAGCAGCACCTGCGGAGCCAGCCCGCTGATCTGTTTCTGTGCCTGGAAATAGAGATCTTTGCGTTTCGCATCGTCGAGCGTGGAGGCGGCGGTATCGATCAGGTCATCGGTTTGCTTATCACTAAAGAAGCCGAGGTTCGCGCCGCCCGGTGCAAAGCTGGCGCTGTGATATAGCGGGCGCAGCTGCAAGTCGGAACCGTATAAACCGGATGACCACGACGCCAATACTGCATCAGTGCCCTGCTGGGCTTTCTCTTTGGCATCGGCGAAGGCGGCTTTGGTCCAGACGCCGCTTTCCATCTGGCGCACATTCAACTTCACGCCGATTTTAGCCCACAGCCCCTGCAACACCTGCGCGGTGCGCGCATCGGGTGCCTGAACAGCAATTGACATGCTAAAGCCATCCGGGTAACCCGCCGCTTTCAGCAAGTCTTTGGCTTTCTGCACATCGTAAGGATAATCCTTCAGATTCTTATCGTAGTTGGCATCGACCGGTGCCAGTGAAGAGTTAGCCGGCTGTGCATAACCAAACATGATGGCTTTCACCAGCGCCTGCTGATCGGTAGCAAAGTTCAGCGCCTGACGCACGCGCACGTCGCTCAACGCTTTGCTTTGCGTATTCAGATCCACCCAGAACACGGCCGCACCCGGCGACTGTTTTAAATTAACGTTGGCATTGTTTTTCAACATGCCGGCGAATTGCGGTGGCACCGGGTTAATAATATCGACCTGTCCGGATTGCAGCGCCATATTCATCACGGAAGGCTCACTGCTCCACGTCCATTTAATTTCATCAGGGCCGTTTGATTTACCCCAATAATCGCTGTTCTTTTTCTCCAGCACATATTCGCCAGATTTATATTGTTCCAGCTTATAAGGCCCGGTGCCGTCCGCTTTATTATTGATGCTGCCTGCTTTATCTGCGGTAGGGCTGACCATTAATCCTGGTCCCGATGCCAGCACGGTTAAAAAGGCGGGATTGATTTTTTTCAGCTCAAACTCAACCGTTAAATCATCGGTTTTTTTCACATCCTGAATAAAGGTGCGAACTTTACCGCTGCCCGCCAGACCGCGTTTGGTATCCAAATGGCGCTGGAAGTTTTCCACTACCGCATCGGCATTAAACGGCGTGCCGTCGTGGAATTTCACATTGGGGCGAAGCTTGAATGTCCAGTGTAATCCGCTGCTATCCGCACTCCAGGAGAGCGCCAGCGCAGGGATAATCTTGCCGTCATCACCCAGACGCGTCAGGCCTTCATACATGGGATCGAGCACCGTGCCGGTAAAGGTAGCGGTCTGGTTGCCCGGATCCATGCTGCGTGGCGGTTCGTTTTGCATAATCACCAGCTGGCTGGCCATTGCCGCCGAGCTTGCCAGTGACGCCATGATACAACCGGCCAGCGTCAGTACCTTTAAATGCTTGAATGTGCTTTGCATGAAGGCCCTCAATGAATCATTGAAATGTTAGGTGAATTAACAACGTTATATAAGGCACACTCTCTGAACAAAAGCCAATACTTAAGTTCATATATTTTACTTATAGTTAGATCTGCGTTCAGAAAATTAACTAAATATCGTTGAATTTGTTTTCCAGCCTCATTATTGTCAGGTCATATCGCTAATGCAGTGAGAACCAACATGCTCAATGCCCACCAGCAGCAAATTTTGCGTCTGCTTATTGCCTCGCACGGCATGAGCCGTACCGCTATTGCGGAAAATATGAAGTTGAGCAAAGCCGCGATTAGCCCACTGGTGAAAGAGATGTTGAATGCCGGATTGCTTGAAGAGAGCATTCCAGAATCCAGCGGCCAGGGTCGTCCGTCGGTGTTATTAAAAATGCGTGCTGACAGCGCCTATTTTCTCGGCGCCTCGCTACTCGGCGAGTACGTCGTTTTAGTGCTGATTGATATGCATGGACTGGTGCTGGCGAGCACGCACATGCCACTCGATCCTGATCCCCAACAGCTGACTGTGACGCTAGCAGCAGCGATTCCCGATTTGATTGCGCAGAAAGGCATTTCAGCCGATCAATTAATTGGCCTGGGCGTTACGCTCTCCGGGTTTGTGGATGAAAATCAGGCAATTTGCGTGCAATCAGCGCTTCTGGGCTGGAAGAATGTCCCGCTGGCCGACATGCTCAAACGGCAAACCGGGCTGGACGTCTCGCTGGAGAACGATGCCAAAGCGCTGGCCGTCAGCGAGAAGATCTTCGGCGTGGCGAAAAAAGCGCGCAACTTCACCCTGATTTCCCATGGTGACGGCATCGGTTCCGCACACTTCTTCCAGGGTCAACTGCATCGCGGCGCACACGGCGGGGCCGGTGAAATCGCCCACTGCACCATCGAACCCGGCGGACGCCCTTGCCGATGCGGCAAACGCGGCTGCCTGGATACTCTCGCCTCGCTGACCGCGATTCGCGAGAGCATGCGCGATAAAGCACTCGAGAGCCAAACCATCGCCGAACTGGAAGCGCTGGCGGTGAAAGGCAACAGTGCCGCCATCGCCATTCTGCATCAGGCTGGTCACGCGCTGGGCCTCTCGATCGCCAACATTATTCAGATGAACGATCCCGAATTGATCGTCATCGCACATCAACCCGATGCTTTTGACGGCTTACTGAAAACCGTGGTGATGCAATCCATTGATAGCCACGTGTTGCCGTCGATCATGGGCAAAACCCCGATTTCCAGCATCGTGATCAGCGAACAGAGCTGGGCGCGCGCCGCGGCAAGCGTGGCAGCATATCGATTTATCATTCAATTACCCGACTAGCGGAGGCTGTATGCGCATTGCTTTTGGTGGCATTCATACGGAGTGCAGTACGTATAACCCGGTACTGAACTATGCCGACGACTTCCGCATCGTGCGCGGTGACGATCTGCTGACCAACCCCTACTTTGCTTTCCTGCAGGATTACGATGCCGAATTTCTGCCGACCTTCCATGCGCGCGCCATCGCCGGTGGCCCGGTGGCGCGGGTCACTTATGATGACTTCAGGCAGGATTTTCTCACCCGTCTGCAAGCCCAGCTGCCGGTGGACGGCGTCTACCTCGCCATGCACGGCGCGGTGTATGTGGAAGGGATGGAAGATGCCGAAGGTGACTGGATTACTGCCACGCGCGAACTGGTCGGCCCGGATTGTCCGATCACCGTCAGTTACGATCTGCATGGCAACGTGACGCAGCGCATCATCGATGCCATTGATATGTTCTCAACCTATCGCACGGCGCCGCACATCGATGTGGAAGAAACCATGCGTCGATCCGTGTCGATGCTGGTGAAAAGCCTGCAAACCGGCGTGAAACCCGGTGTGATTTGGGCACCGATTCCGGTGGTGCTGCCCGGTGAGCGCACCAGTACCGAAGATGAACCGGCAAAAAGTTTGTATGCGCGTTTGCCGGGTATCAATGAAATCGACCACATTTGGGATGCGTCGCTGATGGTCGGCTATGTCTGGGCCGATGAACCGCGCGCCACTGCGGCGGCGATCATGACCGGTACCGACGCCGATGTGCTTTCCGAACAGGCAGCAAAACTGGCGCTGGCATACTGGCAGGCGCGCGACGAGTTTGTCTTCGGCTGCGTCACAGGCAGCACCGAAGAGTGCGTGAAAATGGCCATCGCCAGTGAAACTGCACCGGTGATTTTGGCCGACTCGGGCGATAACCCGACCGGTGGTGGCGTGGGCGATCGTGCCAATCTGCTGGCAGAGTTGATTCGCCAGGGCGCGCAGGATGTGATCGTCGCCGGAATCACCGATAAACCGGCCACCGATGCTGCTTTTGCGGCAGGCGTTGGGGCGAAACTCACTCTGACGATCGGTGCCACGCTCGATCCCGCAGGGGGGAAAGTTACTGCAGAATTTGAAGTCCTGCTGGTGAGTGATGATGCGCGTTCGCTGGCTAAACAGGCGCTGCTGAAAACCGGCGGCATTACGGTGGTGGTCGCCGATCGTCGTCGCCCTTATCACAATATCGCTGATTTTGAATTGCTGGGGCTTCATCCTGCGCAGGCAAAAATTGTGGTGGTGAAATCGGGTTATCTGTCACCGGAACTGGCACCACTTGCTAATCCTAACCTGATGGCGCTGTCTGAAGGCGTGGTGGATCAGTACGTCGAACGTCTGGAGCGTAAACGTAAACTGCAGCCTGCCTATCCTTTCGACACTGACTTTGAATTTCTGCCGGTCAGCACCCGTTCGGCTCGCTTTGTGGCGGCCAAATGAGTCGCGAGCCGGTCTTGCAGGTAGAAAACCTCACCGTTGCGTTTCGCCATGACGATCAGTGGCGTGAGGTAGTGAAGAACGTATCGATGACCATCAACGCCAGTGAGACGCTGGCGATTGTCGGGGAGTCGGGTTCGGGCAAAAGCGTGACGTCGATGGCGATTATGCGCTTGCTGAATATGCGCCACGCGCGCGTGACCGGCAAAGTGCTGCTGAACGGCGTGGACCTGCTGAATCTGAGCGAAAAAGCGATGCGCGATATTCGTGGCAACGCCGTGGCGATGATTTTTCAGGAGCCGATGACCAGCCTCAACCCCTCTTTCACCATTGGTCACCAGATCGCTGAAGTCCTGATCAACCATCGCAACATCAGTAAGCGGGCGGCGCGGGAAGAGACGGTGAAGCTGCTGGAGAAAGTGCGCATTCCTAATGCCGCTAAACGCTTCGATGATTATCCACATCACTTTTCCGGCGGCATGCGCCAGCGAGTGATGATTGCCATGGCGCTGGCGTTGCGACCAAAACTGCTGATTGCCGATGAGCCGACGACCGCACTGGATGTCACCATCCAGGGGCAAATTCTCGACCTGATTAAGACATTGCAGGAAGAGGAAGGCACCGCGGTACTGTTTATCACCCACGATATGGGCGTGGTGGCGGAAGTTTCAGATCGCACGTTAGTGATGTATCAGGGTGATGTGATGGAAACTGGCACCACGGCGGACATTTTCTCGGCGCCAGCCGCGGATTATACGCGCACGCTGATCGCTACCGTGCCGCAGCTCGGCGCGATGCGTGGCATTTCGGGGCCGCAGAAGTTTGCGCTGAAAGGTGATGCGGTGGCACTGCTACCTGAGCGCCCCGCTTCGCAACAGCCGCTGCTGTCGGTGAAAAACCTCAGCACCCGGTTCAGCATCCACGAAGGGCTGTTAAGCCGCAAAACCGGTGCGGTGCATGCGGTGGAGAATATCTCTTTCGATCTGATGCCCGGCGAAACCTTGTCGCTGGTCGGTGAATCCGGCTGTGGAAAATCCACCACCGGTCGCTCCCTCACCCGGCTGGTGAAAGCCGATGCCGGCGAGATCGCTTTCGACGGTTATGACGTGCTAAATCTCTCCTCCAGCGAACTGCGCCAGTTACGTCGGGCGATGCAGATGATATTTCAGGACCCGTTCGCCAGCCTCAATCCAAGGATGTCGATTCTCGAAGCCCTGACCGAGCCTTATCTGCAACATCAGCTCGGCAGTAAACAGGCTGCTCGGGAAAAGGCGGCGGAGTTGATGGAACGTGTGGGTTTGTCTTCGGCGATGATGAAACGTTATCCACATGAGTTTTCCGGCGGTCAGCGCCAGCGCATCTGTATTGCCCGTGCATTGATGCTCGACCCCAAAATGATTATTGCCGATGAATCCGTCTCTGCGCTGGATGTGACTGTCAAAGCGCAGATTATTAATCTGCTGTTGGATCTGCAGAGCAGCCTAGGGCTGTCTTATCTGTTTATTTCGCACGATATGGCGGTGGTGGAACGCATCAGCCATCGCGTGGCGGTGATGCTGTTGGGCGAGATTGTCGAGATCGGCCCGCGCGCTGCGATCTTTGAGAATCCGCAGCATGACTACACGCGCAAGTTATTGTCATCGGTGCCGGTTCCAGTTCCAGCTCGACGTCATCTCAAGCGCCATATGGACGTTAGCGAGCTGAAAAGCCCGGTGCGCGCACTGGGGTTTGTGCCGGAAACACGGCGCTATCGCGAGGTGAGCGCCGGGCATTGGGTGATGGAGAGTTAAAGCAGACGCAACAGATAAATCAATAATGCTGCCCGCATTATGCGAGCTAAATCATGAAGCTATAAGCTTCCAAAGCTCTTACCGTCATTGGCAATCCAAGCTTTAACAATGAGGTAAGATACTCCTCTGAACCGATTGCTGGATTTTTAAGGCTTGTACGCTGCTCTCGCACCGCCTTTAAAACCAGCGCTCGATTCAGATCGATTAAATCTAAAATAAATTCATCCGGATGCATCGCTTCAATCTCCAGCGCATCCAAATTCTCGCCCGGGAAATCTTTTAAATTGAACATGACTATGACTTCTGCATTACATTTTATTGCCGCAGCAACCACATGCCTGTCATCTTCATCAGGCAGTGATAACCCAGAAATCAGCGGCTCAAAACCAGTCACAAGAGCATCAGGAAGCGCTTTGTCCATTAGCACTTCTATACGCTTAACCTTGTCCGGCGTGACTTCAGGCATATTTTTAACCAAGTTTCGTTGCCATTCATCATGGATAGTCGCGGTCCACTTAGGCATGTATAAACCACTTAGTCCAAGTCGCATAAGCAAGTCACGAAGCATGTTTGGATAAATAACACAGGCATCAAGTACAACCGGATAAGGCGAGTGAGTCATTAGTAAAGACCGAGTCCTTGGCTTAAGTCAGCCAACTCCTGCATAGCATTATTACTTTCACTTTCGCGCTGAGCTTTATAGCGCATCAGGTCTGCAAAAAGCACGCGGCGATGGCGGCCAGTTTTATGATATGGCAGCTTCCCCTCTTCCAATAGTTTCACCATATGAGGCCGTGAGACATTGAGGATATTGGCTGCTTCCTGTGTGGTTAATTCAGCATGAACCGGAACGACCTGCACCGCATTTCCAACGGCCAGTTCTCCCAACACCTTCATTAGCAACGTTAAAGCTGAGGTTGGCAACTCGATTTGGTGAGTTTCGTCGTTTGCATCCTGAATGGATATGACTTGTGTCTCCAGCTTTGTGGAGAGAAAAGTCGCCAGTTCTCTTTGTCCACGTAGAGCGGCCTCAATTTCCTTCTGAGCCGGAAGGCTGACATTGTCCAGAATTGAGTTTGTCATGAGTTTTCCAGTTTCTTAGTTCGTGAATTACAGCGCTCTAATACTAATCGAAACAAACGAAACAAACAACATCCGAAATAAACGAAACAACCAGTCTGTTCCTTGTACTATAGCAACCGCAGTAAACGCGCCGGGTTTCCGGCGTAAACGCCCTTCTGCGTGATGTCTTTCGTCACCACACTGCCCGCGCCGATGACCGCGCCATCGCAGATGCTGACCGCCAAAATACTCGCGCCACTGCCGATTGAGACGTTGTTACCCAGCGTGATGCGCGCCCAGCTTTCTCGATCGGCATTGGGTTTGCCATCACGGAACATATCGTTGGCGAACATCACGCCGTGACCAATAAAGCAGTTTTCGCCCACGCTAACGTATTCGCAGATAAAGGTGTGCGACTGCACTTTTGTGCCTCTTCCAATCACCGTATGTGCCTGGATTTCGACAAACGGACCGATGAAGACATCGTCTTGCAGGGTGCAGCCATAAACGTTCGCAGGCTGGTAAATCGTAACGTTACTACCGATTTCAACGTTTTTGACTGCGACTTCGCGTAGATTTGGCTGCATTTTAGCTCCATTTGTTTTGTTCTGAAGATTCTCGTCCGAGATATATTTTTAATAATGTGACTGAATCTACTTACACGTTTTAACAACAGATATTCTCGGTTTTGGAAACTGTAAAACTAACAAGTTAAAAATTAAAAATCGAGACATATGTGGCCTTAAAACAGTATTAACTCTCGTTACCAAAACCATTAACAATATGATTTAAATAGAAATTATTTCACCACTTCGACCATTTAAATATTACACATTGCTCATCGAGTGATAAAATCATCGCGAATTGTTTATAGGCTTGTCGCTAAAACTGCATAAAAGGTGTAATTTCTGTCATCTATAATCGAAGAGAATTTCTTGATTGGGAGTCTGTATGTTTAAATTTGACATGCAAATAGAGCAGAATTATGCCTCATTCTTTGATACTGAGAGCGGCAACGCTGTCTTTGTCGATTCATTTGATAATGAAGAGTTTGATGTCTGGATGGGAACGCTAAGCTACAGCGCCCATGTTGCGACCGTTCATGCACTCTCAAATGAAGAGCTCAATCGCAAACTGAGCGAGGTTGCTGCGCAGCATTATGACCATAACGGAACAACAACTCCTGGATTTGGAAGCTGATATCAATGACATCCTCGCTGAAGACTGCGCCAGAATTCATTTTACTTTCCATGCCGCATTTGAACGACTAAACGATCCGCGTAATAAACCATCCATTACATTACATGAACTGGATAACGTATTTCAGATATTCATTCAAACACACCTTTCTACGATAATTGATTATGATGAAGGTACGCGGTTTGTTTTAAAGTGCAATACAACACATTTACATTTTCCGTGTGCAGTCACCCATGACAGATAAGTTGGCAAGTTATGGGTGGTACAAAATGTCATTACGGTAATGCGTAAAAAAGATTTTAAATCGCCCGATAATTTTCTTGTTATAAACTGAGTGTATTAAGGCAACACAGTGCCTTTGCACATAATTTGCAACTCAGCCAGGGAAAGACGATGACGCAACTAAACCAATATGGTCAGCCAGTGGGTTTTGCTCTGCCAGATTGGCAGCCGCTGGCCGCGCCTCCTGCTATTCCGCTTCACGGCCGCTTTTGTACGCTTGAACCGTTAGATATTGCGCACAGTCACGCTTTGTTTGCCGCCTTCTCAAGCGCACCAGACGATCGGGACTGGACCTGGCTGGGCGCGACACAGCCCGCCTCGTTGGCAGAGATGGAAAGTTGGATCAGTGGAAAATGCCAGGACAGCGGATTGGTGAGTTACGCGGTGATCGGCCAACGCACTCAGCAAGCGGTTGGTGCGGTATGTTTCGCCAATATTGACGGCCAGAACGGTGCGATTGAGATTGGTCATGTCACCTGGTCGCCGCTGATGCAGCGTAACGTGCTGGGCAGTGAAGCGATCTACTTGTTACTGAAACAGGCATTTGAGCTGGGCTACCGCCGGGTCGCCTGGCGCTGTGATTCCACTAACCTCGCCTCACGTCGGGCAGCGGAACGTCTTGGCTTCACTTATGAAGGGCGTTTCCGCCAGGCAATGACACGCAAACAACGCAATCGCGATACCGACTGGCTGTCGATAATTGATGGTGAATGGCCGCAGGTGAAGCATGCGATATCGGCCTGGCTGGCGGCGGATAATATGGATGAGCACGGCCGGGAGCAGCAAAAGTTGAGCGTATTTTTCGCAGGTTAAATCCTATCAAGTCACCTGCCTCAGCGCAGGCGTCAGGCACAGTATTCTGGCAGATGGCAAGTCAGGATTTCCGTTGTTTCAACGTCATTTAAGGGCAGGAACCGGCCTTGCCAGCTCCTTCTTGTCCTCATTTCATCAACACCTGAAACTGCGGATTAAACTCGTCAAAAATCGGCAACGCCGCCGCACCCAATGCCGCGGTATCACTGCCGGTCATGCCCGTTTTCAAACGTGAGCCGGTAAGATAACGCCCGCGCACCGACTGATAGAGCGGCGGCAGGCGCTGAATGATTTTATCCAGCAGTGCGGCGGGCATCATGCCGCCGATGATCACGCTCTCCGCATCGAAAATGCATTCCAGCATATTGATGCCCTGACGCAATGGCGTCAGCACGGTATCAATCCAGCGATCAAATACTGCGGGATCGACTTCCAGCAGGTCGTCCGGCAACGCGGTCATCGGGTCCAGCCCACAGAATTCATAGGCGGCCTGCAGTGACACATAACGTTCCAGACAGCCGTGATTGCCGCAATAGCATTCGCGCCCACCCGGTTCCACCACCACATGCCCAATTTCACCAGCATTGTGCGCATGGCCGCTGTAAACGTGACCATCCATGATAATACCCGCGCCCAATCCGGTGCCGATATAGAGATAAATAAACGAGTTGAGATGGCGCGCAACGCCGTGGAAACGCTCCCCAATCGCCGCTACCGTGGCATCGTTCTCCAGCGTGACCGGCACGCCGCTCATTTCGGCCAGCCTTGCTTCGATATCGACCGACTCCCAGCCGTGCAAGGTAGTGGGACCCACCGAGGAAATCCCCTCAACGCCAAAGGGTCCCGGCATCACTACGCCGATCCCCAGGACTTTCTGCCAGCGGTCACCGAGCTGCGTTTTGATCTCTGCCAGCACCTCCGCAATGCGCGCTAAAGTGGCATCGGGCTGGGGTTTTTGCACCAGAATAAGGCGGCGGAAATGAACTTCACCGGTGAGATCCACCAGTACGATCAGTAGGGTTTGGTGGTCGAGATGAATGCCGATGGAGAAGGCACTGGCTGGATTGAGGATTACCGGAATCGCCGGTTGCCCACGCCCCTGCTTGCGCGGTTGGCGGCTGGTAAGCAGTTCGGCGGCTTCCAGTTCAGCCACGATATTGGAGACGGTTTGCGGGGTTAAGGCGGTCAGTCGCGCCAGCTCAGCCCGCGTCAATTCACCGTGCAGGCGGATCGCTTCGATGATCACACGGCGATTGTGCGCGCGCGCATGCTCCAGATTGGTTCCTGATGTTTTCATCCTGCTTCCCTCTTCTCACGCCCGCGACTGCCAGCGCATCAATATCTATGATCGGCGACACAATTTACAACCTGTTTACCTGACAGCCGCAAAAATCTGTGCAGAGTAGTGAGCAGCGGCAAACGAGATTTATGCCCTGGCACGTCACTTGCTTTAGTTCATTGATGTCAGCTGCAGCAACCTGACAACCTGTGCGCGTTATTAAATCAATCAAATTGATTTAATTAAACACCCTCTTCTTGCATCAAGGCGGAAAATGTTATGAAAATCCGGTTTTCGACCACATTGAAAGGCTGTGCCATCGCGGTCATGTTAGCCAGCGCCGGCAGCGCGGCAGCCGCAACCACCCTCAATGCGCTGTTTATGACTCAGGCGGCTTACAGCGAAAATGATATTCGCGCCATGACGCAGGAGTTCCAGAAAGCGCATCCGGATGTGCAGGTGAATCTGGAGTTTGTGCCGTACGAAGCGCTGCACGACAAAATTGTCGCGGCGCGTGGCGCAGGCGGTAACGGTTATGACGTGGTGCTGTTTGATGCCATCTGGCCGGCGGAATTCACCAAATTTGATCTGCTGCAGGACGTCAGCAGCCGTATCGCCGCAGACGAAAAAGAGAAGATCTTCCCCGGCGCAATGAACACCGTGGTCTATAACGGCAAAACCCTTGGCATGCCGTGGATCCTGGATACCAAATATCTCTATTACAACAAAGCGATGCTGGAGAAAGCCGGGATCACCACCCCGCCGCAAACCTGGCAACAGGTGATTGATGACTCACGCATCATCAAACAAAAGAACATCGTAAAATATCCACTGGTGTGGAGCTGGTCGCAGGCGGAAGCGCTGGTGTGTGATTACACCACATTGGTATCTGGCTTTGGCGGCAAATTCTATAACAACGGCAAGCTCGATTTCTCTAGCCCGGCCTCATTGCAGGCGGTCAAGCTGATGAAGAGTTCGCTGGATGAAGGGCTGAGTAACCCAGCATCACGCGAATATCTGGAAGAGGATGTGCGCAAAGCCTTCTCCAACGGCGATGCCGCGTTCGCGCTGAACTGGACCTATATGTACAACATGGCTAACGATCCGAAGCAGAGCAAAGTGGCCGGTCAGGTGGGTATCGTTCCGGCACCAGGCGATGCGCCGGGTAAATTTGGTGCGGTGAACGGTTCGATGGGGCTCGGCATCGCCAAAGGCAGCACCCACGGTGACCAGGCGTGGCAATACATTAGCTACATGACTTCGCAACCGGTTCAAAACAAATACGCTACCCTGAGCCTGCCCATCTGGAAAAGCTCATATCAGGATCCTGCGGTACTGAAGAATCAGGAGAGCCTGATCGCGGCGGCGGACAAATCATTGAACGTGATGCTTTCACGCCCGGAAACCGCTGATTATTCCCGTCTCTCCAACACCTTGCAGCAGCAACTGCAGCAAGTGCTGGTGGGCAGCGCCACGCCAGACGCGGCCATGCAGACGGTTGATAAAAGTGCTGCGCGTTTACGTTAAGGGGTCAGCATGCTGAGTTTGCGTGAACGCGAACAACGGCAGGCATGGGTGCTGTTAGCACCCATGTTGCTGGTGATGCTGTTGCTCACCGCCTGGCCGCTGCTGCGCACCATCTGGCTGAGTTTCACCGATGCTGCCCTCATTGGCAGCGGCGAAGTGCCAGCCTGGGTGGGTGTGGAGAACTATTTGTTCGCCATCACCGATCCTGATTTTCAATCTTCACTGTGGCGCACACTCTACTTCACCGTTGTCTCGGTAGCGTTTGAAGGGGCGATTGGCGTGTTGGTGGCGCTGCTGCTGAATCAGAAATTTGCCGGACGCAACATTTTGCGCGTGCTGGTGATTCTGCCGTGGGCGCTGCCGACCATCGTCAACGCCATGATGTGGCGTCTCAACTTTAACCCCGATTACGGCAGCATTAACGCCCTGCTGACTCAATTGGGCATTATTGATGGCTATCGTAGCTGGCTGGGATCGCCGGATTCGGCGCTCAACGCGGTGATGTTTGCCGATATCTGGAAAAACTATCCGCTGGTGACCCTGCTGGTGCTGGCTGCATTGCAATCCATCCCTGACGATCTGTTTGAAGCGGCTCGTCTGGATGGTGCATCTGCCTGGCGGCGCTTCCGTGCCATTACCTTCCCGGCGATTGTCGGCCCGCTGAGTGTGGCGCTGGTACTGCGCACCATCGATGCCTTCAAGATTTTCGACATCATCTATGTGATGACACGCGGCGGCCCGGTCGATAGCACTAAAACCCTGAGCTTCTACGTTTATCAGGAGTCATTCAGCTATTTGCGCGCGGGCAGCGGCGCGGCTTACGCCATGCTGATGACGCTGCTGTGCGCCGTGCTGATCACCCTCTATATGTTGTTGATGTGGCGTCAGCGCCGTAAAGGGAGCGCGTATGAAGGCTAAATTACGCAACACAGCCAAATATGCCGCCGCGCTGTTGGTGGCAATTTCGGTACTCGCACCAATGGGCTGGCTGTTTCTGATGAGCGTCAGCGCCACCAGCGATCTCACGCGGGTTCCGCTGGAATGGTTGCCGCGCCAGTGGGACTTCAGTCGCTACGGCCGATTGATGTCACTGGAACCCGGCCAACCCGGCACACTGTTCCTGCATGCGTTGGGTAACAGCCTGTTAGTGGCAACCGGGGCGACGATTATCTGTCTGCTGCTGGCCATTCCGGCGGCGTTCAGCTTCTCCCGCTACCGTGGTCGCGATGGCTGGCTGTTTGCCTCGCTCGCTATATATATGGTGCCGCCAGTGGCGTTTGTGCTGCCACTCTACTTCCTGCTGCAACAGTTTGATCTGCTTAACACGCGCCCCGGTTTGATCATCGTTTACTGCTCGCTGATCCTGCCGTTTCTGACGTGGATGCTGAAAAACCAGTTCGATGCCTTACCGCAGGATATTGAGCAAGCGGCGCGGCTGGATGGCTTGCGCGTCTGGCAGGTGCTGCTGCGCATTACCCTGCCACTGGCAAAACCAGTGCTGGGTGCAGCGGCGCTGTTTGGCTGGCTGCTGGCGTGGGATGAGTTTTTCTATGCGCTATTGTTCACCAGCAACATTGCGGCACAAACCTTGCCAGTGACGATTGCGGGCTTTACCGCCGGACGCGCCACCGATGATGGTTTGATCGCAGCGGTCGGCATTCTGGCATCCGTGCCACCGCTGTTTATTGCTATCTGGCTGCAGAAAACGCTGGTGAGCGGCCTGGCCAGTGGCGGGAGCAAAGGATGAAGATGAACATGGACACTACCGCCACGCTGTATGTGGTCGGCAATATTAACGTCGATTTGATTATGGGCACCCTCGACCACTGGCCGCAGCGTGGCACCGAAGTGATGATGAATCACAGCGAATTGCGACCGGGCGGATCGGCGGGCAACTGTGCGTTAGCGTTAGAAGCGATGCAGGTGCGTCATCGTGCGGTGGCAAATCAGGGCGATGACGGCTTAAGCGCCTGGCTGGGCAGTTACTTCCCGCACAGCGTCGCCCACTGGACGCGCTATCACTGTGAAACCTCACTGACCGTGGGTGTGACGCACTCCGATCACGAGCGATCCTTCCTCAGTAATCTTGGCCATATCGTGCGGCTCACCGCCGAAGATGTGCTGAATCAACTGCCGCTGCGTGCCAGTGAAGGCGATATCGTGCTGCTGTGTGGCACCTTCCTGTGCCTGCAACTTTACAACGAATACCCGCTGTTACTGAGTGAGTTGCAGCAACGCGGATTTACCACCGCCGTGGATACCGGATGGCCGCCGCAGGGGTGGACCGAAGAGGTTCGCCAGCAGATGACGCAGTGGTTACCGCTGTGTGACTGGCTGCTGCTCAATGAGGTCGAAACGCTGGGCCTAATGGACGCGGAGAATCTTAACGTGGCCGCCACCCAACTCGCACAACGACTCAGCGGCCGCGGCGGTTGCGTGGTCAAATGCGGTGCGCAAGGCGCAGGTTGCTGGCAATCACATCAGCACATCAATCAACCCGCTAAGCCCGTCACCGTGGTAGATACCATTGGCGCAGGCGACAGCTTTAATGCCGGTTTTCTCACTGCGCTGCTGCATCAGCAGAATATCACCACCGCGTTGCAATGGGGCATCGCGGTGGCGTCACTGGCAATCAGTACCCAGCCACGTCGCTATCCCGACTGGCATCAACTGCAACTTTCCGCACAGGAGCGCTAAATCATGGCCAGTGTTGAACTCGTAAAAGTGGCCAAGCGCTACGGCAAACAATCGGTTCTGCATCCGCTCGACCTTACCATTCCCGACGGCAGTTTTACCGTACTGGTCGGTCCGTCCGGCTGTGGTAAATCCACCTTATTGCGCCTGCTGGCGGGGCTGGAGAGCCTGTCGGATGGCGCAATCATGATGGATAAAGTGGCAATCAACGATCGCGATCCCGCCGATCGTGATATCGCTATGGTGTTTCAAAGCTATGCGCTTTATCCGCATCTGACGGTGGCAGAGAACCTCGCGTTTCATATGCAGGTGAAGAAAGTGAAGCGCGAAGAGCAGCAGAGCAAAATCGAACGCATCGCCGGGATTCTCGGCATTGATAAACTGCTCGGGCGCTATCCGCGTGCGTTATCCGGTGGGCAGCGCCAGCGTGTGGCGATGGGACGCGCGATGGTGCGCAATCCGCAGGTGTTCTTGTTTGATGAGCCGTTGTCCAACCTCGATGCACAGCTGAGGATGGAGTTGCGTGCGGAGATCAAATCCCTGCATCAACGCTTCAAAACCACCATGGTGTATGTCACGCACGACCAGGTGGAAGCCATGACGCTGGCCGATCAGATTGTGGTGATGAAAGAGGGACGCATTGTGCAGCAGGGTGCACCGCTGGCGATCTACGATCGTCCGGCAGATACCTTCGTGGCGCGTTTTATCGGATCACCGCCGATGAACCTGTTACCGGCGAAATTGATTACCCGCGATGGCATTCCGGGTGTGCAGTGCCAGGATTTATGGCAACCGCTACCTCTGCGCTGGCATGCGGCGGCACGCGATCGCGAAGGGGCTAAGGTGACGCTGGGCGTGCGTCCTCATGATTTACTGGAAGCCGAAACTCGCGCACAAGCTAAAGTAAAAGTGGTCGAAATCACCGGTGAATCAACGTTGTTGCACCTTGAATGGCACGGTCACGCCATGCATATGCAAATCGCCGGGCGTCATAGCGCGGTGAGTGGCGATCAGATTCGTATTGGATTTAACGCCGAGAAGATTCATCTGTTTGATGCAGAAAGCGGATTACGCCTGAGCGAAGGTTAAATAATATAAAAAAGCCACCCAAATGGGTGGCGAAATATATTGATAGAAAATGCATAACAACGATGATGGCAGGCACTCATTCCATAAGCACCGTACCCTGACTATTTTACGCAAACGGCTATTTTATTCTGTTCTCTCTGTTTAAAGATAACGTAAATCTTACTTCTTTCTTTAACAGAGAAATAACCACTACCAGGTTTTACCGATATTAAACTGGAACTGCTCAGACTTATCGCCTTCATATTTTTTGATCGGCAAGGCATAAGAGAACACCAGCGGACCAAGCGGCGATTGCCATTGTAATGCCAGACCGCTGGAAACACGGATTTCACTCGGATCACCATAATCCGGAATGCCTGCCGCGCGCGTTGCCGCGGTATTTTCCCATTTGGTATCCCAAACGGTACCGGCATCGACAAAGAACGAGGTGCGCAGTGAATCCGCATAACGATCGCTAACAAATGGAGTCGGGACGATTAACTCCGCGCTCGCCACAGCCATCGCATTACCACCCACCGCATCATCCGATTTATTCACCGAACAGTTGCCATAGCTGCTTTCGCTGCCGGTGCAACTGTAATAAGCCGCTTTTGGACCGATGGTATTGGATGAGAATCCGCGCACGGAGCTGGAGCCGCCGGCGTAGAAGTTGTCGTAGAACGGCACTTCTTTGCCGCCCAAACCATCAGCATAGCCGGCTTTGGTACGCCCCATCAGCACCCAGCGATGATCACTGCTAAGCGGTAAGTATGCGTTGGCACTCAGCGTACTTTTGTAATAGCTGTTGGTCGATCCGGGGATCGTCACTTTGGTATTAAAGCCAGCGGAAACCCCCGACGTTGGGAAGAAACCACGGTCTAATGAGTTGTAGTTCCAGCCAATGTTCCAGAAGAAGTCATTGGCGACAAACTTCTCATCGCTGGTGGCGTAATCGTCATCATCATCTTCATTGGTGGTGATCACTTTCGGATGGATGCCCTGCGATCCCAGATAGCGCCACATGGAGACCTGTGGTGCCATATTACTGACGCGGTTGTAGGTGTAATCCAGCCCTGAACTCAGATTACTGTTTTCGCTGATCGGGAAGCTTAACGTACTGCTGGCACCAAAACTCTTCAGCGTGTATTCAGACAGGTCATTATCTTCGGCGCTGTAGTCGTTGTAGAACAGTTTACCGCCAAGACTCACGCCATCCACGGTGAAGTAAGGATTGGTGGCAGCAATCTCAACATAGGTTTGATAACTGTTTTTAGTGCCGCTAAAACTCACGGTATTACCGGTACCCATCCAGTTATCCTGGCTGACGCCAAGCTGGTAACTGATGCCGCTGTCGGTGCCGTACCCAAGACCCACGTTGAAAGTGCCGGTGTTACGCTCTTTCACCTTATACACCACATCGACCTGATCAGGGCTGCCGGGCACACGCTGGGTATCAACATCGACGCTTTCGAAATAGCCGGTACGATTGAGACGGGCCTTACCTTGATCAACCGCATCGCTGGCTAACCACGACCCTTCCATCTGGCGCATTTCGCGACGTAACACCGAATCCTTCGAGGTGTCATTGCCGCTGAACTTCACCTGACGCACGTAGAAACGATGCCCTGCTTCAACATTCACATGCAGTTTAACGGTTTTGTCTGCATCGTTAATTTCAGGCTGAGAACTGACTTGCGGGAAAGCATAGCCGTAGCGACCGAGCAGCGCTTTGATCGCGCCTTCGTTCTCAGTAATTTTGGCACCGCTGTATAAAGCCCCTGGCGGTATATGGGCCAGTTTCTCAATTTCGGCGGAGTGTCCCGCCATATCGCCGTTCAGGATAACATCGGAAATATGGTAAACATCGCCTTCATGAATATTGACTGTCAGATAAATACTTTTCTTATCGGGTGTTAAACTCACTTGCGTTGAATCAATATTAAAACGTGCAAAACCGCGATCGAGATAATAGCTACGCAGTGTTTCTAAATCGCCGGACAGTTTTTGTTTCTGATATTTCTGATCGGCAATAAAATTCCACCAAGGCACATCATCACGCAATTGGAAGTGCGAGATGAGTTCATCTGATGAGAAGGCATGATTGCCGACAATATTGATCTGCTGAATCTTCGCGGATACACCTTCGGTAAACACGAACTTCAGGTCGACACGATTGCGTGGCAACGGCGTGACCACAGCTTTGACGCTGGCAGTGTATTTACCCGCGCTGTAGTAGAAATCTTCCAGCCCTTTTTCAATATCCGATAATGTGGTGCGATCCAGCGCTTCGCCGACCCGCACACCGGTGGCGTCGAGATTTTGCTTCAGCTGATCTTCTTTGATTGCCTTGTTGCCGGAGAAGGAAATGCTCGCAATGGCCGGCCGTTCTTTCACACGAATGAGCAGCGCATCGCCATCGCGCAGCACTTGCACATCTTCAAAGTTGCCAGTGGCAAATAGCGCACGAATGGTGTTACGAATATCGTCATGTGTGACGCGATCGCCCACGCGTACGGGCATACTCAGCATTGCTGCACCCGGTGCGACGCGTTGCAAGCCGTCAAAGTGAATATCCCTGAGGGTGAAATCGTCTGCACCAAAGGCTGTGGTGGTTACCATGAAAAGTAACCCGGTTAACATCTTTTTCATCTGCTATGAGCCTGCCGTTTTCCATTCAACGCATTTCTGCCGCACCACAAAAAAACGGGCTGAACACGCGGTTCAGCCCGTTAGTTGCGGCGATATGTTCCGGAAAAAAGACCACTGCGCCAAAGGTAAATTCAGCGCAATCAACGGATTTTCGCTTACCTTACAGTAAGCTGAAAAGCCGCTGCAGAAATCACAGCATAAGGATTACCCTTCCGCCGTCACCGGCTGGAAAGTGCGACGGTTCAGACTGGTCAGAATCACCAGCGTCACCATCATTAACAGCTCGACGCCAAGGGTGCCGGAGATGGCCGCCAAATGATTGCCATGCACATTTATCTGGGTGAACACGCCTCCGAGCAGCATCGGGCCCAGGCCAAGTGCCGATTGCTGTACGGTGGATAACACTGCGCTGCCCGCGCCCGCCTGGTGATGCGGTACACCGCTCATGCCGATACGGTAGAAGGTGCTGACGATAAATGACTGACCAAAGCCAATCAGGATGGTGGCCGGCATCAGGGTAAAGACGCCAACATCAGGCCAGGCAAACTGGAAAGTCCCGATCAGTGCAATCAAACCGACCATCTGGATGCCGCAACCGGTCAGTAACGTGGTGCGTTTACCAAAGCGTTCCACCATGCGCGTTGAACGCATCGCACCGATAAAGTAGGCAGCGCCCAGAGCGATGAATGCGTTGCCAGACTCAAAGGCGGTTAAACCGATGCCCGACTGCAGCGTCAGCGCCACTGCAAACATAAAGCCGCTCCAGCAGGAGAAGAACAGCACCGCCAGGGTTAAACCAAAACGAACGCTTGGCAGACGCAGCAGCGAAGGGGGCAGCAACGGCGAACCGCCTTCTGCTTCCAGACGCAGCGAACTCTGACGCAGGCGATGCAATAACACCGGGAACAGCACCAGCAGCAGAATGCACGGCCATGACCAGTGCAGCAGCGGACCGAGCGCCAGCGCCAGCATTAAACAGCCAATCGCGCCTGCAAGCAGCAAGGTGCCGCTGACATCCACCGGCACGCGCTGATGATTGTGGGTTTCAGGCACAAAACGTCGCGCGGTGATCAGCACAAACAGGCAAATCGGCAGGTTGATCAGGAACACGCTGCGCCAGCCGTAGCCGCCGATATCCGCTTTGATCAGGAATCCACCTAACACCTGGCCGATGATAAAGGCCAGCCCACCAATGCCGCCGTAAAGGCCAATGGCGCGCGCGTGCTCCCTGCCCTTCATGGTGACATGCATGGTGGCGAGGATTTGCGGCACGATGAAAGCCGCGCCGACACCCTGCAATGCGCGAGCAAACATCAACAGACCGACACTGTTGGCGATGCCGCATAATAAAGATGCAATACCAAAGATCCATACTCCTGCCAGGAATACGCGGCGACGTCCATAGTTATCCCCCAGGCGTCCGCCCATCGCCAGACAGATGGCGAAAGCAATGCCGTACACGGCGACAATCAGCGCCAGCTCAATCGATGTGGCGCGCAACGTATGCGCCATGGCATCCAGCGCCACGTTGACAATGGAAAAATCGATCATGGGCAGCAGTTGCCCTGCCAGCAGGACCACCAGTCCCGCGCGTTGAAGTTGCGATGTTTGCATCGGTTTTAACCTTGTTTTTAAGTGCAGTACGGCATAGCATCACCTAACTATTAAACGGGTACCAGTGCTTGTTTATCATGGTATAAATACTACCCGTCTCGTTTGGAGATCTGCTCATGAGCACGGCTACTGCCCCCGTCACGGCTGAACACAACAATCGAAAACTACTTGGCACTTTTTTACGCACGCGTCGTGAAAGTCTCGATCCTAACCGTCTGGGCTTGCCGCATATGCGTCACCGCCGTACACCCGGATTACGCCGTGAAGAAGTGGCGCAGTTAGCGGATGTCGGCGTGACCTGGTATACGTGGCTGGAACAGGGTCGCGATATCAAAGCCTCGCCAAAAACCCTGACGGCCATTGCCACGGCATTGCAGTGCAACGATGTCGAGACGCAGCATCTGTTTTCCCTTGCCGGACACTCGTTGCCATCGGTACGGGTGGCCGCTGCCTGCTGCAAAATCGCGGCGCATAATCAGCAGATGCTGGACGCGATCCAGTTACCGGCGATTATCGAAACACCGCGTTTCGATATTCTTGGCTACAACGCCGCATGGTGTGCGCTGATGGATGTGGATCTGGCCGGGATAGCTGTGGAAGATCGTAACTGCATCTGGCTGGCGTTCAATCATCCTGCCTGGCGCAAAGCGATGAGCGACTGGGACGACGTGATGCCACAAATGGTGGCGATGTTTCGAGGGCAAATGGGCGAACACCTTGGCGATCCGCACTGGGAAAGTTTTCTCGCTCGTTTGCTGAATAGCTCGGATGAATTTGCCCAAACCTGGCAACGCTACGAACTGGGCAAGGTGGAAAATCGGCTGAAGCGTTTTTACCGCGAGGAAGTCGGTGAAATGACGCTGCGCCAGAATAACTGGTGGTCTGCTTCACGCAACGGCGACCGCCTGCTGGTGTATGTACCGGATGATGAGCAGAGTGCGGCGTCACTGCAGAAATTGATGAAACGGTAGAAATCGGCCTCCTCAACACTATGCTCAACATCCAGTGATGCAAACGGCTGGAGCGGTCTTCAGGCCGCTGCAGCCGCACAACCTCAGAGTGAGGTCAGGGCTTCGAATTACCAGCGCTTTTCCGCAAACCAGGCTACCAGCCATTCGGTCAGGGCACTGATTTTCGCCGACTGAAGTTGGCTGGAAGGTTTCATCAGCCAGACGCCATCTTCCCCAACCGCCTGCCAGTCAGATAGCACCGGCACCAGCGATCCTTCGGCCAGCTCCTTTTGCACCAGCCAGTTGGCCGCCAGTAATACGCCCATGCCTGCCTGCGCGGCCAGCACCAGTGCATCCATTTCATCGCTTTCAAAACGCGTTTGCACCGGTACCGCGATTTGATGGCCGCCTTTCTCCAGCCGCCATTCCGGCCAGCTGTGCATTGGGGTAAATCCCAGACAGTCGTGTTGGCGGAGGTCCTGGGGCTGGCTTAACGCGGGATGACGATCCAGATAATCTGGCGCCACGCACAGCATTCGGCTGGTATCCGCCAGCTTACGCGCTATCAGTCGGCTATCGGTGAGCACGCCGATGCGGATCGCCATATCAAAATTATCCCCCAGCAAATCGACGTAGCGGTCGCTGCAATTCAGCACGATGCGAATATCGGGATAGGCCTGCAAAAAGCCCGGCAACGCCTGCGCCACCCAGCTGCGACCAAATGAGGCTGGCACGGTTAATCGGATGGTGCCCGCTGGACGCGCGGCCAGGGCCCGCGCTTCTTCTTCCGCTTCCCGCAATAGCTCATCAGCAAGTTCGATCTTCTGACGATAGCGCTGCCCTTCTTCCGTGGGACGTATCCGCCGCGTGGTGCGCTCAATCAGGCGAATGCCCAGCCGTTTTTCTAACGCAGCGATGCGGCGCGAGACCACGGAGATATCACGTCCTAACTTACGCGCGCCAGCGCTAAAGCTGCCCGCACGCACCACCGCTAAAAACGCTTCGCGTTGGCGAAAATCGTCATCCTGCATTATTGCTCCCTGTGCAATACTCATTTGGTTTTAGCATTGATTATAGCGCCTGTTTTCGCGACACACTGACTGAACTTTGAAAACAGGCAGGAGTTTATAACCCACCTGATTTTAGGCCCCCATTGCAATACGGAAATGAATTATCATTCAAGGCTGTTAATAAGCTCTATAATAAAAATCGTTTATTGGTAATCCACATCCAGTATTGCAACTTTTTTATTATCATTAATATGTCTGAGCAGGGCCGTTGAAATGACGTTCCCTACCGACATCTTAGTATTAACTTTATCGAACTCTACATTATCCGTTGTGGCCTGGCTGTCACGGATGCATGTAATTTCCGCCATTGAATTAGAGGTTTGCGTGGTACAGGTAGATTCGACTATAAGTCCCGTAAAGGTAACCGTTCCGCTGGTGTCTGCATTCAGAAAAGCAGTGGCGGAATTTGGGTTATTGCTTGGTGAGATAATCTTGTAACAATGGCGTCATGAGTTTAATGAGACATTGTCAGCGTCATTCATGAGTAAAGAGGTGTTGAGATCAAATATAATCAGGTCTTACGCCTTCAATACTCATGGCTACGGTCAGGTCATCAGCGACTTTTCACATCGTCAAAAAAGGGATGATCATTTGCTGTACAGAAAGGCATGTTGTTCACATGCATCATTAATATAACGAAATTCAATGCTAAATGAATCAGGAAAACCGATGAAAATGAAAAAATTTGTCAGAAAAAGGTCGTATCAAAAGATCGGTATCCCGCACATCAGAATTTAATGGTCCGGCGTGGAGGCTGACTGCAATCACCGAGAGATGATTAGCGGGATCCAGCACCCTTTCTACCGCTGTAAATTAAAACATTTTTTAAAAAACAGTATTGACCTCTAATTTTATATGAGTAAATTAATACCCAGCAGCACAATAAAAATCGATATTAAGTTTCTGAATAGTACTAAGTTGTAATAACACCGTTTAGCTTTAAAGGCCACGAAGTTTATTGTTTGGGATGTAGTTGCTTTCAGGCCTGGTTATAAATGTGCTGGTTAGCAAAATGGTAGTAAAACGCGACGATGTAAAGCCTTGTTTTTTATCTGCTGACGGTGTGTTTTGTGTACGGTAAGTGGCTCAGCAACGGGCAACGCATCAAAGAGTCTATATCGCTATGGAGGATGTGCTTGTTTAAAGTTGCCACGCTCGGTTTCTAAAAGCAAAGGCAAGTGTTTGACGAGATAAATAGAGGGAGGCTTTTAGTATTCATACCCAATATTGTCTGAAGTAAACGGGTTCATTTAAACGCAGTACAAATAGCAGTATTATTCTATTAAGTCTATTAATGTCAATTCTGAAGTCCGACGTACCTTAAAAGCCATGGCTGCAATGGTCGGGGCTTTTAAGATAATCCCCCTCCTTTGAAAGCTAAGTTCTCATAAGAAACCGTCAATAAAACTCATCATAATGATCCCATTCGATACCCCTCTGATGCGCTATTGGTAGGGATGTACTGACTGTGGCTCGTTCCCATCGGTCATGTTTGTTCAATGATGGTAATGAAGTCATCGTTAAAAAGCACGACTAATGACCGTCTTTTGCTTATCGCTCACAAACAATGATTCTGTAAGTATGACGGTGATACCGCAGCCTTACTTCCTGAAGAAACAATGCCTCACTGTAATGTGAAAAGTGTGACGCATCTCTGTAACGAAAAACATTCTCCAAGGCTGCGCTGATGACCCGATAGCAGATGGCGATAATCCTTCTGTACCCAAACGGGCACATGACGACTAAATCCTTGGTAATAATTCGGCTCCCATCAGGGAGCCATTTATTTCCGATGCTTTGCAGCTGAGTTGCCGAAGAAAAACGGTCGATACATGTTTAAAGCGCGTCGGTTTGAAAGGCTGCCTACGCTTAACGCAGTAAATTACGGCCCTACACACCTGTTATAGTCATCAATACAATATCACTTGCACAATGGTAATGACTGGATCTATCGACATGGCTGCGCATTGTTAATCTCCTACTGCGCGCTGTCAGCGCAAAATTAAGGGTCATGAACCGCGGTATATACTTTCCAGCCCGCAGGTTTCAGGTCAGGTACCTGTATAACCGGGTTGAAGATTACTCCTGCACTGGTCGCGAAGTTTCCAGGAAAGCCACTTGTCGATCTCCTCATCAGGCAGGGGTCGAGAATAAAAAAAGCCTTGCGCTTGATCGCAACCATAATCCTTCAGCGCGGATACAACATTTGCATCTTCAACTCCTTCAGCCACCACCGTATAGTCAAGGTCCTTCAGCATGTTAATAATGCTGCGCGCAATGATACGGGATGCGGTATCCGATGAAATTTCACTGATAAGTGACTGATCCAGCTTAATAATGTCAAGAGGCATACGCCTCAAATAACCAATGTTGCTGGAGCCCGTGCCAAAGTCGTCCAGCGAGATATTAAATCCCTTCAGCTTCAGCCTTTCCAGCCCGCGCATAGCTGTTGGATTTTCGATAATACGTTCGGTCTCCATGCACTCGATGCCCAGCATTGAGGTGGGCAGTTTTGACCTGATCATCTTATCCTCCAGCATACTGGCAAAACCCTCGCGCGCAATATCGTGGCTCCCAACATTGATCGTAATGGGAAGCTGGATGGCGCTGTTGCGCAGCCTCTTTAGGCGGCCGATTGCACGGTCTGTGACCCAGCCCGTCAGTTTGCTGAGCAGCTCTGTCTGCTCTGCCAGGGGTACAAACAGCGCGGGTGAGAGCTCGCCACGAAGCGGATGGCGCCAGCGCACCAGTGCCTCCAGCCCCAAGGGCTGCCCGGTCCGCAGGCATATTTTCGGCTGATAAGCCAGCCACAGACCATTATCTTCTCTGATCGCGGCGACCAGATCGTTCATCAAAACTCCGTCATCCCTGGACTGGACATCGGACGTCTGGCTGAAGCGCATAGATGGCATACCCAATGCAATGGCCTCATGCAACGCGCTGATGGCACGGCGAAGTGTTTCATGCGCTGGGGTTTCTCCGCAGACAAAAGTTGTCTCTCCTGTGCGGGTACTGAGAGCTAAATAGATGCCGTCCCCAAGTTCGGCGTTGATTCCCTCCATACGTTCTGCGATCCACTCGGCGCTCAGGGGACTGCCAGCTCGCGTCAGCAGGGCAAATCGCCCGGTGGCAATGGTATAAAGTGATTCACTTTTGGCTGGCCGCAGGCGCAGCGGCAGCAGTGTAGCCACATCCTTGAGCAGGGTTTCCAACGCCTCAATGCCAATTGATCGGGCGAGCTCATAGGCACGCGGCATGTCAATGCAGTCTATGAGTATGAGACGGCGAGGCGCAGGGTCTGGCGATGCAGCGAGATACTGCAGGTCGCGAATGAGACGCTGGCGATTGGGAAGTCCGGTGACCGGATCCACAAAACCGGCGGAGTGCCACCCCTCCAAAAAGGACATCACCAGCGAGGCCAACTGTGTAAGGGTTTCAAGCTGCTCCGCGCTGAACGAGTGAGGAGCGGTATCGGTGACACACAGCGTGCCAAGCACGATACCCTCACGATTTTTCAGCGGTACGCCGGCATAAAACCTTATGAAGGGGGCTCCAGCGATGAGTGGATGCATAACGAAGCGGGCGTCCAGCCTTGTATCCGGCACAATGACAGGGCTGTCGCTGTCCACCACATATCGGCAGAGGGCATTCTCGCGTGTCGATTGTGTAAGGGCAAAGTTATGTGCGGCCTGTACGTGCTGGTAGTCGTCATCGAGTACGGAGATAAAGCTACCGGGAATGCCAAGGGCCTGGCTCGCTAGCTGCACGAATTTGGACAACACCTCGTCGCGGCTTTCGTCTGGGTGGCGCAGCACATTCAGCGCCCGCACACGGCGATCGATGTCGCTGTTAAGATTTATTAGCATGAGTTCCTCCGCCCCGGCCTAGATCCGGTGCGAAATAAAAATTTGAAAGCGGTAAAAAGCCATTTTCAGAGATGCGACCAGAAAAAAATCAGGTGACTTCCCTCATCAAAATTCACTATAGGCGTGATTGGTTTTAGTGCCAGTTAATGACCATAGTGAAACGATTAAACCAGATAAAAATTTTGGTTTAACCCTAATTTAATAGGTTTTATTTCCCGCCCCATCAATTTTTATCCATTGATAGATATAGCAAAATAAGCTGAGGTTTCTGAAAATAAAGCAAGAATGACAGTGACTAAACAAATTTACAAAAATTTTCACCTTAAGTCGTTAGCGCCATACCGTGGAATCCACCGAAGTCTTCACGATAACCTTCCAAGTGTGGCTTTTTCAAATGGCTTTTATTGCTCCATGCCACAGACTTATTTCTGTATAAGAGTGGAATAAATGCTCATTCGTCAACACCTCAAATCAGCTGACGTGCTTTTTGTAAGGATTGAGTAAAAATAAAGAATTACCTGCGAAAGGAATTATAAATTTTTGATTCGGGCGTTAAAATAAAGAAAATCAATGATGAGTTTAAGATTTAAACCTTATGCCGAATGGTTTTGGCATCATGACGGAGAACCATCGCAACAATTGATTGTAATAAAAAATTCATAAAAAATTAATGTTTATCATTATGTTTAAACCTCATACAGGTAAGGAGTGTCCTTTGGGAAATCAGATTATGAATCGCCCCGTCATTGTCAGTTCCAATGTCAGAGAGCTTCGAATGGCTGCGGGTTTGTCGCAAGAGGCAGCAGCGGAGAGGTTCAATCTTAGCCTGCGCGTATGGCAAATGAAGGAGGCCACAAAAAATCCCGGTCTGCTGAGTCAGGGAGAATACGAATTACTTTTGCTCCTCGCCGGACGACATCCCTTTTATACCGTCATCCAGAACGCCAGGAAATAAAATGTTGGATTCAGTATGCCTCAAAAATGAGGCACGCGATGGCGAATTCGGACACATGTGCAGATGACCATGAAAGGCACCTCACTTTTTCATAAAATTATGCGTCAGTAAAGCGCCCGAAATTACCGTAATTTTTTTATTTTTCTACAGAGAGATGAATCTGAAACTATCCTGCGCTGCTTGACTCCGACTCTTTTTTGAACATCAAAAAGGCGTTACGCAGATTTTCAATCAGATTATCCAGAATACCGAAAGAGAGTTGAATGGCTTCAGTGTGAATAAAAAGATCAGTGTCATTTTCTTTAAACCACTGCCAGAATACTGAATCTTTTGACAGCATGAGGATAACCTTCTGATATCGCTCAAGGTGATTTAAATTATTAATAAATGTTGTCACGTCGGCATATTTCTTATTCCTCATCTGCCATAGCAGCACGTTTGCATGCTCGCTGATAAGAATAAGTTCCTGATGTTTTTGATGGTACGACGTTTTATCCATTATTATTTTTCATATCGGTTTTATTTTAAATTTTAGTGGGCCCGACGGTTTTGCTCACCGGGCCGTCATTTTCTCAAAAACTTTGCCAGCTACCTTCCAAATCTGCCTGAGGTGCTGCCCGATTTAACGATGGACGTGATACTGAAGTACGGGATGTTTCCGCGTTGATGGAATTCAACTCCTTCGGAGCGTTCAGGGTAAAAGCTGACACCAGATTATTTAGGGTAGAGGCCTGCTCCATGAGTGAGTGGGACGCTGCGGAGGCTTCCTCTACCAGTGCCGCATTTTGTTGTGTCACGTCGTCCATCTGGCTGACCGCCTGGTGCACCTGCCCTATCCCCAAGGTCTGCTCCTGAGCGGCAGCCGCGATTTCATTCACCAGATCGTTGACCTGCCGGATGGCGTCATTCATGCGGTTCATATTGTTGCCGACCTCTTCAGCCTGCGCTGAACCGGTGCGAACAAACTGCATCGAAGATTCAATCAGCTCTTTAATCTCCCGGGCAGAGGTGGATGAGCGCTGGGCAAGATTTCGCACCTCTCCGGCAACCACGGCAAATCCACGCCCCTGCTCACCAGCTCTTGCAGCTTCCACCGCGGCATTAAGCGCCAGAATATTAGTCTGAAACGCGATACCTTCAATAATGGAAATAATGTCGGTAATTTTCACCGCACTGCTGTTGATATCAGACATGGTCTGCAACATGCCCTGAACTTTATCCGTGCTATCATCTGATATCAGGCGGGTATTATGTGAAAGCTGGCTGGCCAACTGGGTATTTTCCGCTGTCTGGCGGACAGTTTCACTCAATTCTGACATGCTGGCAGCGGTCTGTTCCAGCGAGGCCGCCTGCTCTTCCGTCCTGGACGATAGATCCTCGTTACCGGCAGAAATCTGAGCCGATGCGGTACTGACAGAGCCAGAAGAGGCGCTCACAGATAACAGGGCTTTTGAAAAAGCAGCAATAAGATGATTAAAAGCCTTGGATGTCAGGCCAATTTCATCCCTACGGGATTCATCTGCACTCAGCGTTAAATCCAGATTATTACTGACGTTTTCCATAACGGTACGCATGCCACTAAGGCTGGTGCGAATGTTTCGTATGGTTAACATGGCCAGCGCACCCAGAAGAACGACGACCAGCGTTGAGCTTATCAGCATGCCCCAAAAGGTGAGGAAGTAGGTGCGATCATTTTTTTTGCGCAGTCCGTTACCAATTTCCAGATTAAGTTGGAGTTGTTTCTTATATCCAACAATCAGGTCACGAGCAAGCTGGCCGACTCCATTATTGCCCTGCAAGAGCGCGAGCGAAAGATTACTATTTAGGGCACGTGAACTCTCCAGAAAGGCAGGGAGTTTATTACTGAGCTCTTTCATAGTGGCTATTGCGCTCTCAGTCATTCGTCGGTCCTCATCACTAGAGATCTCATTCTCAAGATAAAATTGATTAAGGGCATTCATCTCATCTATCCGCGCATTAATCTCTTTCTCAACGTCAGACATTCTCGCTGCGTCTGGTGAAGTCAGGTGTCGGTACATCCAGATAGTGAGTTCGTTAGACCCACTGACCAATTTACCCAGATCAATAACAGAGGCAGTAGCGTTGGACTGAATGTAATGAAAGCGCGTTTGAAAACCTGAAATAACCACAAGAGAAGTAATAACAACAGCAATAATTGCTGCAGATAACAATGAGCAAATTAGGGTTAACCGCTGGGAAATATTCATGCTTATTCGCCTGATTTGAGAGAAGGAAAAACGTGAACTGATTCAATTGATCAGGTTATCGGCAGGGAGAATGAAATGCTTAGCATTAATATTTTATGATTAATTACCATCCTATTGGAGCGTCACACTGCAGTGTTGAACTCAACGTTATTGTCATTCTGGATGATAAGCTCACTAAACTGGGAACTCAGCGCAAATGCCATTTGGCCTGGCGTTAGATTGAGATGAAAGACGCTAATTGGTTTGTACTGTGACTGAGGATCATTGGCAGGACAATAAAATCTGGTTCTACGAATCAAAATTAATGGCAGAAAATCTCTTCTAAACATAGTGATACGTAAACTCCGAATACTTTAAACTGAGTTGCTGAAAAAAATTCGCTGAAGTCCCGTGCCAATCATCATAGAGCTTTCCTGACTTAGAAACCTTCGCTTGTTCGACATTTTCTCTCGTCCCGCCACAAGCGTTCTTAAGCAGTAAATATCGCCACGTCCCTATGGTCTATATTAAGCCTGACTTAAGTAAATATGCGTGAGTGACAATTTTGCGCTAATGTTTACTGCATGATTTCCCTGATTACACACGTTATCAACAGGAGCAGCACACATCTCATAAGGAGACAGATTATGACTGATTACCTCCCTACCGATTCTATTGCGAACCAATGCTTATCACTCATTTGAAACCGCAGGTTAGGGCATCGAACCCAGGTAAACGCCCTATTCTGATACCTACCCCTTGAACTTAAACGCCCTCAATTCAATCATGAGTTCCGCAAAGCGAGGCGGTGCGGACGTTGACGAGGCGTGAGATGAGCACTATTTTTTGAGCGAGGTTCAAGACGATTAGCAACAAGGTTCCTCAGCCACAAAATTATCAAAAGATTGGCCAATCAACCCTGACCAGGCGCAGGGTATTTTAGGACGATAAAACTTTTCGGGGCGGGTGTTGATGAGATTACGTTCACTGCAGGTTCTCTGTCTGCTCAACTTCTTTATCGCTGATGTGCGGGATGGGCTGGGGCCGTTTCTGGGCATTTTTCTGGTATCCCACCACTGGCGAGCGGAAGAAATTGGTCTGGTGATGACATTGGGCGGATTAGCTGGACTATTGGCTACCTTCCCCGCAGGGATGATTGTCGATGCCACCCGTTTTAAACGACTGTTGATTGTTACTGCATCTCTGCTGATTACCTTAAGCGCCCTCGCCCTCTGGTATTTCCCCACATCTGCTGTGGTTATTTTATCGCAAATTATTACTGGTATTGCGGCAGCTGTCGTCGCGCCAGCGATTGCGGGTATCACCTTAGGTATCACCGGTCAAAAAGGTTTTTTGTCACAGATGGGACGAAACGAAGCTTTTAACCATAGCGGCAATATGACGGTGGCGGTGCTGGCGGCCATCACCTGCTGGATCTGGGGCACCGGTTCGGTATTCTTGCTGATGACCACAATGGCGGTGTGCGCGGTTTTATGCACTTTAGCGATCAACAAAAACGACATAGATCACGATGTGGCCAGAGGAATAGAAAAGCATGAAGGTCCTACCGTGTCTGTCTCTGTGTTGGCATTACTCAAGCGACCTGAACTGGCAGTAACAGGGATGACCTTGCTTCTTTTCCATCTGGCCAATGCAGCGCAACTGCCAATGTTAAGCATGCAGGTCGCCTCCTCTTCCACGGAGTCTCTGTTTTCGCCTGGCACCTATGCTGCCCTCACGGTCGCTATTTCTCAAGCGGTGATGATCCCCGTCGCATTGCTTACCGCAAGGTATGCATCACGGTATGGTTATGCCAGACTTGTCGTTATTGCGCTGATTGTACTGCCATTTCGTGCGGCGATTGCGTCGTTCTGGAGCAATGAGTTCGTGTTGTTTCCCGTACAGGCACTGGACGGTGTCGCTGCGGGTATTTTAGGCGTTGCCGTTCCCGGACTTATCGCCTCATTATTCAATGGTTCAGGACATATCAACGCCGCGCTTGGGCTCGTTATGTTGCTACAGGGATTGGGAGCCTCACTCAGCCCGGCATTGGCTGGTGCCATAGTCAGCCACACCTCATGGAGCTTTGCCTATCTTGTTTTGGCAGGCATTGCGCTTTGCGCCGTTTTCATATGGATAATATTCAGCAAGCATGTGTTTAAATCACTTTAGCCTGAACAAAAAACGTTGTTGGGAATAATATGATGGCGATTGATTGACATAGCGCATGAATCACACGTATTACTCACGCTGATAAAAATCCCAAAAAACATCCCTGGCGCTCATTTTCATCCTGAATATCCTTTTCAGGCATAAAATTTTACTTTAGCCATCAATGTTTCGCCCCTTAACGTAGCGCCAGAAACGTTCCGCCGTCAGGTTTAAACGCGCGCCAGATCGATAAACATAAGCCGATATCTTCAGCGAAAGGCTGTGATCCATGATCGCCAGCCTTCTCTCCTCCAACTCGCGCTGAATCGAGTAATCTGGCAGCCAGCCAACGGCATCGCCTTTGAGGATCATTCTCTTTAACAACTCACTCATCGAAGAGACAAAGGTCAGGATAAAGGTGGTGTTAGGTATGCGATCAATCACCTGATTGACCTGACGCCCCATATAACTGTCATTGGCATACTTGACCAGCGGCAGTGTGTCGCCATTGATGGAGAAAATCGGCTTACCGTGCTGGTCACAGGGTGAAACCAGGTGCAGCGCGGAATCGAAAATTTTGTGATTGATAAACGGATAATTCATCAGCTCTTCATTATAAAAGGACAGGATGAAATCACTTTTCCCCTCTTTCAGGTTAAATACGGCATCGTTGACGTTAATCGATTCAACAAAGAAAACTTTATCAGGGCTGTCACGGTAATCCGCCAGTATATCGGGCAGCAGCAGGACGGAAAGCGAAGGCGCCGCATCGATACGGATACTCTGCTTAAGCTTATCTTCACCCTTAATTCGGCTGATCTGGAAGTCCATATCGTCGAGCATGTTCCTGGCATAGCCGACAAATATCCTGCCCTGCGGCGTCAACTGTGGCGGGTTCACTTCACGATTAAAGACGCTGAAACCCAGGTTCGATTCGAGTGCCTGAATCCTTCTGCTAAACGAGGATTGCGAAATATTTCGTCTTTCTGCCGCAAGCGTAAAGCTGCGGCATTCTTCTAATGCAATCACATCATAGAACCACTTCACTTCGAGGTTACTTAGCACGTCTTTTCTCCAATTGCAGCCCCCAATTCTATGCATTTTTTACATGACAAATGATTTATATGCAATTTCTGCATCAAAAAGCCAGTGCTACTATCCATCCCTTACTCGGGTCGGCCCTTGCCGCCTCGCCAATCATCCAATGAGTCAGGGTATTTTATGAGCGCAATTAAATCTGTCATGCAACATCTCTCAAGCCTTGGCATCAACGATGTCAGCGAGATTGTTTACAACCCGAGTTACGAATTGCTGTTCGAGCATGAAACGTCAGCCGAGCTTAAAGGCCCGGCGCGCGGAATATTGACGACGTCTGGTGCGGTTACCGTTGATACCGGCGAATTCACTGGCCGTTCTCCACGCGATAAGTACATCGTTCGTGACGATGTGACGCGAGATACCCTTTGGTGGTCCGATGCTGGCCTGGGGCGCAACGATAATAAACCGATGTCCACTGAAGTATGGGCACACCTGAAATCGCTGGTAGCCGATCACTTATCTGAGAAAGCGCTGTATATCGTGGATGCCTGGTGTGGTGCCAGCGCGGATACCCGTCTGGCCGTGCGTTTTGTCACTGAGGTGGCCTGGCAGGCGCACTTTGTCAAAAACATGTTTATCGCCCCGACCGCCGAAGAACTGGCAAGCTTTAACCCGGACTTCACGGTGATTAATGGCGCCGGTTGCGTCAATCCGCAGTGGCAGGAGCAAGGGTTAAACTCGGAGAACTTTGTTGCCTTCAACCTGACAGAGAATATCCAGCTGATTGGCGGGACCTGGTACGGCGGCGAAATGAAAAAAGGGATGTTCTCAGTGATGAACTACCTGCTGCCGCTGAAGGGTATTGCGTCAATGCACTGCTCAGCGAACCGTGGCGAAAAAGACGACGTGGCGCTGTTCTTTGGCCTTTCCGGCACCGGTAAAACCACACTGTCGACCGATCCGCGTCGCCAGCTGATTGGTGATGATGAGCACGGCTGGGATGCTGACGGCGTATTCAATTTTGAAGGCGGCTGCTATGCCAAGACCATCAATCTGAAAGCGGAATCTGAACCGGAAATTTATGGTGCTATCCGCCGTAATGCGCTGCTGGAAAACGTTGTCGTTCGTGAAGATGGCAGCGTGGATTATGCCGATGGCAGCAAAACCGAGAACACACGCGTCTCTTATCCACTGTCGCACATCGAGAATATCGTGCAGCCGGTGTCTCGCGCGGGTCACCCTTCACGCATTATCTTCCTTGCTGCGGACGGATTTGGCGTGCTCCCTCCGGTTTCACGTTTGACGCCAGAGCAGATGCAGTATCACTTCCTTTCTGGCTTCACCTCCAAGCTGGCGGGCACCGAGCGCGGCATTACCGCTCCGACGCCAACGTTCTCAGCTTGCTACGGAGCGGCTTTCCTGATGCTGCATCCAACGCAGTATGCTGATGTGCTGCAGGAAAAGGTCGCACAAAGCGGTGCTGAAGTGTGGCTGGTGAATACCGGCTGGAACGGTGCAGGCCAACGTTTGTCGCTGAAAGATACGCGCCAGATCGTCAACGCCATCCTCGAAGGGGAAACTGGCGCAATGCGTGAAGAAACACTGCCGATCTTTGGCCTCGCCATTCCGCAGGAGATTGCTGGCGTCGATGTAAACACTCTCGATCCGCGCAACGGTTGGGCATCACCGGCAGAATGGCAGGAAGCGGCCGAGAAACTGGCGCAGCTTTTTATCAATAATTTCAAGCAGTACAGTAATAACGAGGCTGGTGCGCGTATTGCGCAGGCGGGTCCGCAATTGTAATTGATGGCATATAAGATGGATGTCATACAGTGGCACTCTGTCGCCGCCAGTGAGGCGCTAAAAGCTGACTGAACTGACGCTGCCCCGCGTAAAATCGCCGGGCAGCGTTATTGATTAATAGAGCAGAAAGAATCCAGGCACAGTTAGCCTGACGTATTCAGTGCTTATGCTGATTTATAACGAGCTTCTAACTTGTCTAAAAAGCCAAATAGCACTTCATTCATCTCGCTGTAGTCATGTGCACGAAGTTCTTCTGGCGTGTTAACAAAGCGGTATTCAGCTGCACGGCTCAGGTCATTCTCAGTATGCGCGATCAGCATTTCCACTACCTCTAGCGTCAGTTCCATATGGCACTGGAAACCATAAACGCGATCGGAATAGGCAACGATCTGGCGCGGGCAACCTTGGCTATAAGCAATGATTTTTGCCTCTGCCGTTAATCCCGGCATGTCGTTGTGCCAGTGCCCTACTTCCAGCGTGCTGGCAAAGTGAGAGAACATCTCATCCTTGCTACCCTCTTCCGTCAGTGTGATTGGGAATTTACCAATCTCTTTTTCAGGGCTATGTGCGAACGGTGCGCCAAGCGCTTCACCAATCAGTTGTGATCCCAGGCAAATACCGATAACGGCTTTACCGGTTTGAACCGCCGAAGCAATCAACGCCTGTTCACCTTTCGCATTAAAGTGCGGGCATTCAGCTAATGTGGTGGAGGGATCTTGTGGCCCTCCCATCACAATCAGAAAATCGATACCTTCCGCGTCTCCTGGCAACTTATCACCGGCGTAAACCCGCGAGTAAGACACATCATGGCCGTGATTAATGGCCCATGTTTCGTAGGCGCCGGGTGCCTCAAAATCTTCATGTACGATGAAATGTACGCGCATTGCAGAGAACTCCATGAGTAATGTACTGGCCTGTTCAGACCTTATTGGTAGCCTGAATCTGACGCTGCTGTGACAGAATCCCGGCCAGGGATTTTGCGATTAATTCAGTTTCGGGTGCATCAAGCTCAGAGACGGTGATCCGTAACCCTGAACGCGTGCTGTTCAGCATGAATCCTTCTCCGCCGCGAACCAGCCAACCCCGTTGCGCCATTTGCATTACCGTTGCCGCACTGTTGTGCGCTAAAGGAACCCACACGTTTAAGCCGTCGTGATGTTTTGAAACGGTGACGCCGTGCTGTTTCAACGCGCTGACCAGCAATTCTCGTTGGCCCAAATAGCGCCTGCGTGCGGCCAGAATGGATTGCTGAAAGTCAGGCGAACGCATATGGCCCGCAGCCATATCTTGCAAAATATGGCTGACCCAGTTTGTCCCGGCATTCAGGCGTTGACGCAGACGCTGTGAAGTTTCTTCATCACTGGCAACAAAGGCCATGCGCATATCAGGACCAAGAAACTTGGACAGGGAGCGGATGAGCACCCAGTTACGGGTATTTGCCGGAACAATGTGGTGATAATCCTGTGTTGAGAGCAGAGAAAAGTGGTCATCCACAATCACCAGTACCTGCGGATAACTTGCCAGCAAAGTACGTATGCCCTCTGCCCTGCCAGCGCTCAGGCCAAAGCCGGTTGGATTGTGGGCGCGAGGGGTAATGATCACCGCCTGGACGCCCGCAGAAAGCTGACGTGATAGTGCCTCAATCTGCATTCCTTCCGTATCCATTGCTACAGGCGCAGCCTGCAGACGATTGTGCCGCAAGGTGCTGATGCTACTCAGGAAGCAGGGGTCTTCAACCGCCACGCGATCGCCTGCAATCAGGTAACTGGCAAGCACCCTCTCAACCGCATCAACCGCACCGTTGGTCAAATTTAATTCAAAGGGAACATCGAGATCGGGTTGTAGCCATTCGAGACCCGCCGCCTCAAGTTCAGGGCGGATTTCCGGTTCGCCGTACAAACCCGGTGTATTTTGAATATGCGTAACAAGTTGGTTAACAGAGGGAAGAACCGAAGATGCAGGATTGCCACTGGCGAGATCGCGTATCGCCAGGCCCGGTGCGCTGCCTTCAATATCAATCGTCGCGATCGGTTCACGCACAATGGTGCCGTTTCTGCCTCTGGACAGCACAAAACCTGCATCCGTGAGGCGCTTATAGGCCAGAGCAACCGTGTTGCGATTAATGCCCAACTCACCGGCTAAATCACGTAGTGTAGGAAGCATCGTGCCGGGCGCGAGTTCACCGGACTGAATCTTTGCGCGAATCTGATCGAAAATATCACCCGCTGTTTTTCCGTTTATCTTCATTGATCTGGTACAAATGAAAGTTTAGCCTAGGTCAATGTTAATTGACTGCTGAGCGCTTGTCTATACGCCATGAAAAACACCGAAATCAAAACCTTAAATCCTGACACTCAGCCCCGTCACGACATGCATAATCGTTGGCCGCGCGCAGAGAGTGTGCAGGATTTCATCGACAATTTGGCCGCCGTGCAATCCCGAATCGATGCAGCTTGCCTGCGCGCGGGGCGTGATGTATCCGACGTTCGCCTGCTACCCGTCAGTAAAACCATGGATGAAAACCATATCCGTCTGGCGCATCAAGCCGGATGTAAGTTGCTGGGTGAAAACAAAGTGCAGGAAGCATGGGGGAAATCGCAGGCCATGTCAGATCTCACTGACTTGAAATGGTCTGTGATTGGTCATCTTCAGTCCAACAAAGCCAAACTGGTTGCCAGATTTGCCAGTGAATTTCAAGCTCTGGACTCACTCAACACGGCAGTGATACTGGATCGGCGTTTACAGCTTGAAGGCCGCACGCTGGAGGTGTTTGTGCAGGTGAATACCTCTGCTGAACCGAGCAAATATGGTTTGGTTCCTGAACAGGTGGCGAACTTCATGGCGCACCTAAGTCCGCTCAAGAATCTGCATATTAAGGGGCTGATGACATTGGCAGAATTCAGCTCAGATGCCGATCGTGTGCGGGCCTGCTTTATCCGTTTGAGGAAACTGCGCGATGGACTTGCTGATGTGTATGGCCATTTGCAGCTGTCGATGGGGATGTCGGGTGATTTCGAAATCGCTATCGAAGAAGGCGCCGATGTTGTGCGCGTAGGTCAGGCCATTTTTGGTACCCGATCGCTCCCAGATGATCACTTCTGGCCAACAGGAAACTAAGGCAATGATCACGACACACCGCCTCAGCGTGTACCTCAATAACAACCTGGTCGGTAATCTTGACTGTGAAAGTCATCAGGCCGATGCACTTATCACAAAAATTCAGAGCGCACTATCTGCCGAAGAGGGATGGTCTACTGTCAGATGGGTTTCGGATCAGGAAAAACGTATTCTTGAGAGTAGCCCTACGGGTATCAAACTTATAAGCAGTGAAAAGCTTTACCGCCAGGCATAAATCTATCGCGACAGTCGACACGCAGTGCCTTCAAGCAACGTGGTAATGTCGACGTCGAACTGTTTTCTGCTTTAAGGAAGCCAACATGACCACCTTCCATCAACTTACCGCCACCAGCCTGAGCGGCCAGCTTATCTCAATGGCGGATTACGCTGGCAAACTGGTTTTGGTGGTGAACACCGCCAGCCATTGCGGCTTCACGCCACAGTACGCAGGCCTTGAAACGCTTTATAGGAAGTATGCCGCCCAGGGGCTGATGGTGCTGGGGTTCCCTTGCAATCAGTTCGGTAAGCAGGAGCCCGGTGATGCCGACGCGATCTCGCAAACCTGCCACATTAACTACGGTGTAAGCTTCCCGATGTTCGAGAAGGTGGAGGTCAACGGAGCGGCTACGCATCCGGTGTTTAGTTATCTGAAAAACGAATTACCCGGCGTGCTGGGCGGTAGGATCAAGTGGAACTTCACTAAATTCCTCATCGGACGCGACGGCAAACCGATTAAGCGTTTTGCACCGTTCACCACGCCAGAGAAAATGGAATCTGCGATTATAGCTGCACTTGAATCTAATCATTCCTGAGCGTCATTCGCGCTGAAAGATGCCATCTTTAATAGTTGCGATCTTTCCATGGCGGACTTTAGAAACGTTAGTGCGCTGGGTATTGAGATTCGTAGCTGTATGGCACAAGGTGCCGATTTTCGCGGTGCCAGTTTCATGAACATGATTACAACCCGTACCTGGTTCTGCAGTGCATACATCACCAAAACAAACCTCAGCTACGCCAATTTATCCAAGGTGGTATTAGAGAAGTGCGAGCTATGGGATAACCGCTGGATTGGTACTCATATTCTGGGCGCAACATTCAGTGGTTCAGATCTCTCAGGCGGTGAGTTTTCTTCATTTGACTGGCCTTCCGCCAATTTCACTTATTGCGATCTGACTAACTCGGAGCTAGGTGAAATCGATGTGCGTGAAGTTGATATGCAGGGCGTGAAGCTGGACAACTACCAGGCCTCATTAATATTGCAGCATCTTGGCATCTCGGTTGTTAATTAATAAGCTGCATGTTAACCACTCATTTTAAATTTATCACATTGCTTGAGTGAATGAATACGGACTGCCAGTAAACAACATATTATGGCAATACCGCTAGTCATCAGCACAAGGTCGATTGTCTGGCATGGTCGACCAAATACTATTCACCCCATCGTGTTGCCTTCACTCCTGTCACGGAATGAAGGCGCAGTGACGATGCCTAGGGGCCTGTGAGCTTAACCAGCATCAGTGAGTCCGTCTTGCCCACTGAGAACGCCCGTCCTTACGTCTCAAATCTTCGCGATTACTTATATACGTCAGCCTAAAAAAGCCGCTAAATCGGGGTTTCTCCCGGCAAATTGTAAATTTATGTCTATGCTGTATCAGGATCATGAGCTTTTGCTGGGTTCACTATGACGTTTTACTGTTTGTTTATAACTAGATATCAATCAAAAGTAATTGATTTTTAAGGGAATGGGAATGCTTAGTTTAAGACGTAAAAAGGTTAAACCGATGCGGTTGAAGGACGTGACAATCATTGATGATGCTCGTCTCAAGAAGGCGATTACCGCCGCCGCTCTGGGTAATGCCATGGAGTGGTTCGATTTTGGGGTATACGGCTATGTCGCAGCCGTTTTAGGCAAAGTTTTTTTCCCGGGTGCCTCGCCTGGCATTCAGATCATCGCCGCTTTGGGCACATTCTCGGTTCCGTTCATCATTCGTCCGCTAGGGGGAATGTTCTTTGGCGTATTGGGTGATAAATACGGCCGTCAGAAGATTCTGGCCATCACCATCATATTGATGACCTTCAGCACCTTCAGTATCGGACTTATTCCTTCCTATGCCACCATCGGCTTCTGGGCGCCGGTCTTGCTGCTGATTGCAAAAATGGTTCAGGGATTCTCGGTGGGAGGCGAATATACCGGTGCTTCAATCTTTGTGGCGGAATACTCACCCGATCGTAAACGCGGATTTTTAGGCAGTTGGCTTGATTTTGGTTCGCTGGTTGGCTTCGTCTGTGGCGCCGGTGTGGTTGTGCTGCTCACCACGATCCTGGGCCAGGAAACCTTCAATGACTGGGGCTGGCGCATCCCCTTCTTTATGGCGTTGCCATTAGGTTTAGTCGGCCTTTACCTGCGTCATGCGCTCGAAGAGACCCCAGCATTCCAGAAACATGTGGATTCACTGGAAGAAGGTTCCAAGCAAGGTTTGAGTGAAGGCCCCTCTGTTCCTTTCAAAGAGATTGCACGCAAACACTGGCGAAATCTGATCTCCTGCATCGGCATCGTTATCACCACCAACGTGGCTTATTACATGCTGCTGACTTATGTGCCGAGTTACCTGACCCACAATCTGCACTATTCAGAAGACCGTGGCGTTTTAATCATTGTCGTTATCATGCTGGCGATGCTGTTTGTGCAACCGGTGATGGGATTACTCAGTGATAAATTTGGACGTCGTCCGTTTATCATTATTGGTAGCGTGGCAATGGTGCTGTTATCCATTCCCTCCTTTATGCTGATTACTCATCACAGTTTAGTCGCACTCTTTTTCGGATTGTTGATTCAGGCGGTCATACTCAACTGTCTGATTGGCGTGATGGCCTCGACCCTGCCCGCGTTATTCCCGACAGAAGTGCGTTACAGCGCGTTGGCCAGCACCTATAACATCTCCATTTTGGTTGCGGGTATTACCCCTACCCTTACCGCCTGGTTAGTGGAAGTGACAGGCAACCTTTATATGCCGGCATGGTATCTGATGGTAGTGGGTGCGATCGGTGTGGTGACCGGTTTTACCGTGAGGGAAACCGCTAACAAACCGCTCTATGGTGACACCCCAGCTGCCTCCTCGCTTGAAGAAGCCAAAGAGTTGCTGCAGGAGCATCATGATGGCATTGAGCAGCGCATCGAGGATATTGATGAACAAATTGAGGAGTTGAAAAATAAACGCCGCAATTTAGTTGCTCAGCACCCCGAAATCACGCAATAAATAACAGCCGCTGCCTCAGGGCAGCGGATTCCCCCCTCAATCGCTCTTCCTGACACAAAAGACTTATTATCGTCTATACTTCCAGTGAGTTGGTTTATTCACTATTTTTAATTAAAACTCGATAATGATGAAATTGTTTTCATCAGAATCAATGATGGGTATTAAATTAATTTCATTATTAGCGAATAGATAGTTAGCAGATAACCGGATAGACAACGGTTACTGAATATGTAATTTACCTGACAATGATATATTGTCAGCTGAGAATGAGGGAAAATAATGCCATCGATATTTGATGAGTTATCTGACGCCCCTTCATGGGTGCCTGCTGTGTTACTTGTCACCCTTTCGCTTGTCGCGGGATTTCTGGCTCGATTTTTACTTCTTAGGTTTATACGTTACTGGCAGGATCGCGACAGGAAATTATTCAAATCACTTGAGAAGCATCTTCGTGGTTCAATGTTTCTATTTGTTCCACTGATGTTAATCAACGTCGGAGCCGAGTATGTAAATATTCACCCCGATTCGCTTTCGTTCATTACCCCCACGCTGAATGTTTTCATAATATTGTCATTGTGCTCGATTTTAATAAGATTGACCAACGTCGCGCAGGACATGCTATTTATTCGCTATGATATTAATCTGTCAAACAACCTGCGCGCCAGGAAGATTCGCACCCAGATCATTTATGTCAAAAAGGTCGCGATTGTCCTCCTTGTATCATTCTGCCTTTCTCTAATTCTTATCAGCATTCCCGGCGTGAGAAAATTCGGCACCACTATCCTCGCCGGAGCTGGGGTGGCCGGCATCATTATCGGTTTTGCATTGCAGAAATCACTGGTTAATTTGTTTGCTGGCATTCAGATCGCTTTCACACAACCGATCAAAATTGATGATGCGGTTGTGGTTGAAAATGAATGGGGTTGGATTGAGGAGATCAACCTGACCTATGTTGTAGTGCGTATCTGGGACCTGCGCCGACTGGTGCTGCCAATTACCTACTTTACCGAGAACGCCTTCCAGAACTGGACGCGCAATAATGCCCAAATATTGGGTTCAGTATTTCTATATCTTGATTACTCGATGCCACTCGAACCGCTGCGTCAGCATTTTGAAAAAGTCTTGAGTGAAACCAAACTTTGGGATCAACAAACGCAGGTGCTTCAGGTGACTGATACTACGGACAAAACCATGACGATTCGTTTATTAATGACCGCACAAAACTCCCCAACCGCCTGGGATTTACGCTGCTATGTGCGTGAGAAGATGATTGAGTTTATTCAACAGAATTACCCGCAGAGTCTTCCTCATGTGCGGGCGACGTTGACCGAGACTGGAGTATCTAATAGCACGAAAACGTTATCTTAGATGATACGCTTTCCTGCGTTTAAAGGTGGCAGCTCAAGCGGTAATGACGTATCTACGTTGTATCAACCTTAACGATGATATACAGTGTATCGACATTTCGCAGGAGGTTGGTTATGACCACGGTGACGTTAAAAAAATGGGGCAATAGTCCTTCAATCCGCATCCCTGCCAGCGTAATGCAATCTGCTGCGCTCAGTGTTGACGACAAACTGGAACTCAGCGTGGAAGATGGCAAATTGATACTTGTCCCGGTGAGAGAAAAGGAGTATTCCCTTGATGCTCTGCTGGACGGCATCACTGAAGATAACGTCCATGAAAAAATTGATTTTGGACCTTCAGTTGGCAAGGAATTGCTCTAATGGTTTCACGTTTTGTACCCGATGCCGGAGACCTGATCTGGCTGGATTTTGACCCTACACTGGGGCACGAGCAGGGTGGACATCGCCCTGCTGTCGTCCTCAGTCCTTTTGCCTATAACAACAAAGTGGGCATGCTGCTTTGCGTTCCCTGCACCACTCAGGCCAAGGGTTATCCCTTTGAAGTCAACTTGTCAGGCGCACGTGAGAGTGTCGCGCTGGCTGATCAGGTGACCAGCATTGACTGGCACGCCCGAAAAGTGGTGAAAAAAAGCCATGTCACATCGAATGAACTGGCTGAGATTCGCGCCAAGGCGAAAGCGCTGATTGGATAAGCACGAAAACTTGCAGCCTGAAGCCGCCAGTTGTTCTTCAGTGCCCACGCCGCGCCCGCATCATCGCCAGCCTGAACTGGCGGACATCTTGTGGCGTCCAGCAGCGGCAGGACAACGGCGCGGTATCGTCAACCGCGGCGGGTAGCGGGACTTTCTCTAGCGTGCCACGATTGCAAATCGCACAGGCTAAAGTGGCGGAGGGCACGCCAAGATAGCGCGCCACCTCCGGCAAGGTCATCAGTGTAGTACGCATCATAACCTCCTCGTTGCATGTGATTTAACTGACATGGTTGAGCAGTTTTCAGCGTAATTTTATGATCGCGATCAGGTGATGAATTCTTTTTGGTTAAAAAATAATCACAGCGTCATCAGCATCTCGTGCCACGCCATGCCGCCGTGATCGGACGCCGAAGGTTTGATGTACTGATAGCCGAACTTCTTATACAGATCAACGTGATGGGTTTTGCACATCAAATGGATGGTCTGTTTATCCATCTGCTTCATAAGCTTGATGAACTGTTGCATCATCAGTGTGCTGTACCCTTTGCCCTGATAGGCCGGATCGAGCACCACTGACATAATCACCACGTTAGGTGCTGCAGGATCGTGCCCGATTAACTCCTTAAATTCCTCATCTGACATCACCACATCCCAGGCGCAACCTGCATTGATAAAGCCAATGACTTGACCCTCGTTTTCAAGGCACATAAACCCTTGAGAATACTGTGCGATACGGGTTGCGATTTTTTCGCGCGTGGCAGCCTCATCGCCTTCGTAGGCATTAATTTCAATGGCATAGCAGCGATCAACATCGGCTAAGGTGGCACTTCGAAACTTTAGATTCGACACAACAGACCTCTAAACATAACATCTCGTGAGCGCCATATTAGCAGGGTGTCATGGGGAAAGGTTAAGAGAATAGAGCGCTGCATTGCTGCAGCGCTACCGTTTAAATCACTTCCACAACCCGATTTTCACGTGCGCTAACAAAAGCAGCATCCAGTACCGCCAGGACTTCAATCGCCTGCTCTGGCGTCACCGGAGGCTCACTGCCATCGCGTACCGCTTGAGCAAAAGCTTCGTAATAGGCGTGATAGGCACCTTGTTCAGAAGGCACCCGTTCTGAGCCTTGCGGCGTATTAAGTGTGCCCCAGCACTCAGGCTGCTCATAGCCCCATGCATCCCGATCGTCCGCCGGACGCTGGCCCGCAAAAATGGCCTGCGCCTGCACATCCGTCCCTTGTGAAACAAAGCTACCGGCATCGCCATACAGACGAAACTCACGGCAAACAAAGCGATTCAGTTTGGTGGCGGAAAGATAGGATTTAGTCCCGTTTTGATGAGTGAGCGTCAGCACAAAACTGGCGTCGGTCGGCCCTTCCGGCAGGTCGATAATATCCAGCTGAGCATAAACTGATTTTACCGGACCCAACAGGAACAGCGCCTGATCAACAATATGACTGCCTAAATCACGCAGCAGGCCGCCAGTTTCGCCGCCTTCGAGGGTATTGGCATCGTCAAAATCCATACGATTATGCAAACGCCACACTTTTCCCACGCGATTTTGCTCAATCAGTTTTTTCAGCGTGCGCACATCATGGTCAAAACGACGGTTGTGATACACGCTCAGTACGACGCCTTTCGCTTTCGCGGCATTGGCCAACTCACGCCCCGTTTTCGCGTCGGGTGCAAAGGGTTTGTCGGCAATCACCGCCACACCCGCAGCAATCGCTTCCAGCACCAGTTCGCGGCGCGTTTGCGGTGGTGTCGTGATCGTGACGTCATCGACACCTGCCACCAGCATGTCGGTCAGGCTGGCATAGATCGGAATGTCGGGAAAATCCGCTCTCACGCGTGCAATAGTGGCTGGCGCACGCGCCACGATGCCCGCTAACTCCACGCCCTCAGCCGCATTAATGAATGGCGCGTGAAAGTGTTTGCCGCCCGTTCCATAGCCCACGATACCGATTTTCATGCTGCCTCCTTGTGATAGAGGAGAGTGGTAAGGCAATCAGTAATAACATAATCGCAACAACTAAAACTGCTCGCTCACGCAAAAATGGCACAAAAATATCATTTTTAGGAAAAATGGCTTTACTGTGCCGCAGGGAAGTTGCGCTTAATCGGCGCAAAGTCACTGGCGTTTTTGCCTAACAATCGCTGAGGGCGGAAATCTGCCAGTAACTCACTGGCCTGATCCTGCACCAGTTCCTGCGCCACCAGCTTGCCAATCAACGGTGACAATGTGATTCCACTGTGTGTCACTGCAACATATACACGCTGATGAGGCGTGACGTAGCCAATGGCAGGTAATCCATCCGCCGGTCTGGCGCGTTGACCAATCACAATGTTCTCAATCTGCAATTCGCCTGCATCTGCAAACAACGCGTGGTAGCGATCGCGGAACTGCTGGGCAATATCGCCATGGAGCGAAGGTGGCGAGGCAGGATCGGCAAGATCGTCCAGTTCCAGTGCTTGTAATAACAACCGCCCGCCGCCATCCGGGCGCACGTTGAGCTGAGGAGAGATTAAATTGGTTGCCAGCGAGAGCGGCTGTGGCGCCGTGCGTGCCAGGAAACTACAGGCCACCGCGTTGGGTTTGCTGGTATCGAGCAGCGCCAAATCAAGATTAAGGGTGTTAAGCAGTTGATTGGCCCAGCGCCCGGTGGCAATCACCACGTGATCACCCTGCCACTGTTCACCGTTTACCAGATGCAGCGTGACGCCATCAGCTTGTTCGCTAAGACGTTCAATCGCATGTTGTTGATGCAATACCGCCCCATTGGCACGCGCTTCAGACCAGAGTCGCGAGAGATACAGCGTCGGATGCAATACCGATTCCGTTGGGAAATGCCAGACGCTGCCACTTACCGCCTGTGAACGCAGATCCGGCACTTCACGCTGCAACGCATCCGGTGTCACCTCATGCGCGGGATAACCCAGCGATTGCAGGGAGGTAACACGCCGCAGTAGCCTCTGCTGCGCCTCGCCTTCTGACGCCCACTCCCAGGTACCACAGGTTTCCAGCCAGCGCAGACCATTGGTTTGCGAAAGCTGCAAACGAGTATGTTCTTCCATAGCGAGGGCATTGAGCTGGTGATAACTGAGGGGTTGTTTACCATTGGAGTTGACCCAGGCGAAGGTGGTGCTGCTGGTGCCGGCACCAATATGCTGCTGCTCAAAAATCGTAACCTGTACGCCCTGCAAGGCTAATGCGCGCGCCACCGCTAAACCGATGACGCCGCCGCCCACTATCGCAATCTTTTGAGTTGTCATGAATGGCTCCTGAATGAATAGCCCTATCATAACAACGTTCATCGGCAGAGATTGCAATTGCTATATAACGCTTACTGCGCAGGATATAAGAAAATCCTCTGATGCCAGAGAATAAATTTATATCGTTGTCAGCATTTTCCCATTTGAGAAATAGGCCAGCAAATTCTCCAGCACATTATTCGCCATGCCTTCACGGGTTTCATGGGTGGCACTCGCAATATGTGGGGTTAATAACACATTATCTAATTCACGCAGCGCAGGATGAATAATTGGTTCTTGTGGGAAAACATCCAGCGCGGCGCCTTTTATCACACCCTGCTGCAATGCCTGGATAAGATCGTTTTCATTCACCACCGTACCGCGTGCAATGTTGATCAGCACACCCGATTTCCCCAACGCCGCCAGCACTTTTGCGTCCACCAGCTGGATATTTTCCGGGCTACCCGGCAGCGCCAGCACCAGGAAATCACTGAACGCCGCCAGCTGTTCTATGTTCTCACAGCGTTGGTAAGGCACATCTTTTTGACTGCGCGCGGTGTAAGCGATCTCCATACCGAATGCCTCAGCACGCCGGGCAATCGCAAGACCAATCGCACCCAAACCCGCAATGCCCATGCGTTTCCCGCTGGCTTTACTGGAAAGTGAAGTAGCGGTATTTTCCCACGCGCCAGAGCGGGCGAACTGATGATTGGCCACCAGGTTGCGTGAAAAAGCTAAGGTCAACGTCATGGCTAAATCGGCGACATCATCGGTAAGAATATCGCTGGTGATGCTCACCTGAATATCATGTGCAGCGGTGTAATTCAGGTCGATACGATCGGTTCCCACCCCAAACACCGCAATCGCTTTACAGGCCGGCACCTGTTCCAGAATCGACGTTTCTACCCCCACGTCACCGCGGGTCACTATGCCTTGAATCTCTTTGCCCTGGCGCTGAAGAAATAGCGCAGGGTCCTGCTCATTATATAAACGATGACAATGAAAATGTTGCGAGAGTTTTTCGTCCAGCTGCGGCATCAGTGGCTGAATAATCAGAATATGAGGTTGCGAAGACATCATTATTTTCCTGGATGGATAAGCGTGTCGTTTCAGACTACCGGATGAATTTATGTTACGGCACCCTTGTTACTTTTTTCGCTAATACTATCACGGGGAAAGTGCAATGAATCCTGGTGGAGAATCAGGTTTTATTTCGGATCTGTTTTTACCGTAATGCGTTGAGCGCGCTGGCGAACTCACCTTACGCAGTCTACGGTTAATAAAAAAACCATAACAATTCAACTTACCATGGAAAGCCGCTATGACCGCCCATGTCGACATCACCGCAAGCCCGGAACACGAACTACACTCTTTGCAGCAATTATTGCAGACGCATCTTGAGCAACTGCTGCCTGCGGGTCAGCCGAGCGATCAAGTTCGTGCCGCCATGCGCGCCGGTGCACTGGCACCGGGTAAACGCATTCGTCCACTGCTGCTGCTGTTGGCTGCGCGAGATATGGGCAGCAAAGCATCGCAACAGGGCATTCTTGATCTCGCCTGCGCAGTTGAAATGGTGCATGCCGCGTCGTTGATCCTCGATGATATTCCATGCATGGACAATGCTCAGATGCGACGCGGGCGCCCAACGGTGCATCGCGAATTTGGCGAAAGCGTGGCGATTCTGGCGGCGATTGCCCTGCTGAGCCGCGCCTTTGAAGTGATCGCCGTTGCGCCAGGTTTAGCCGCCCTGCAGAAATCAGAGGCGATTGCCGAACTCTCTTCTGCCGTGGGTTTACAAGGTTTGGTGCAGGGTCAATTCCAGGATCTGCATCAGGGCGCGCAATCGCGTAGCCCGGAAGCCGTCGCATTAACCAATGAACTCAAAACCAGCGTGCTGTTCCGAGCCACCTTGCAAATGGCGGCGATTGCCGCGGAAGCAACCCCCGCTATGCGCCAGAAGCTCAGCTATTTCGCGCAGGATTTGGGTCAGGCTTTCCAATTGCTCGATGATCTCGCCGACGGCAGCAAACACACCGGCAAGGACATTAATCAGGATCAGGGTAAATCGACGCTGGTACAAATGCTCGGTTCTGAAGGTGCTGAGCGCCGCTTGCGTGAACATCTGCGCAGTGCCGATGCGCACCTCGCCTGCGCCTGCCATCGTGGCATAGCGACCCGCCAATATATGCACGCCCTGTTTAATCAACAGCTGGCGATGTTTCACTGATCGCGGGACTGCCGATGGGGCACTTTGCCGTGATTGCGCCGCCACTGTATAGCCATTTTCACGCGCTGCAGGCGTTGTCACATACGCTGATTGCGCGCGGTCATCGCATCACCTTTGTGCAACAGGATGATGCACGTCTCCTGCTAACGGATGAATGTATAGGATTCAGCACCGTAGGTGAGCGCAGCCATCCCGCCGGTTCTCTGGCACGGGTGTTACAGCATCTGGCCTCGCCCCTTTCGTTATGGCGGGTAATCAGTGATATCGCCGCCAGCACCGATATGTTGTGTCGTGAACTGCCTGCGCGTTTAACCTCGTTGCAAGTCGATGGTGTGATTGCCGATCAGATGGAAGCGGCGGGTGGCTTAGTGGCAGAAGCGTTGCACCTTCCCTTTGTTTCAGTGGCCTGCGCGCTGCCGGTGAATCGCGAGCCTGGCATACCGCTGGCGGTGATGCCGTTTCGCTTTGGTCAGGATGAAAAATCACTGCAACGTTTTCAGGCCAGTCAGGATATTTATGATCGCCTGATGCAGCGCCATGGCGCGGTGATCAGCCACCATGCGCAACGATGGGGTTTACCCGATCGCCACAGCCTGCATCAATGTTTGTCACCGCTGGCGCAGATTAGCCAACTCGTTCCGGCATTTGATTTTCCGCGCCAGCATCTGCCCAGCCATTTTCACGCTGTGGGTCTGCTGCAGGCATCGAATCCTCCCCGCAGTGCCAGCGCGCCCTGGCCAGAATTGCGACAGCCGGTGGTTTATGCCTCTTTTGGCACCTTGCAAGGTCATCGTTTTCGCTTGTTCCTGCATCTGGCAAAAGCGTGCCGCAACCAGCAGCTCTCGTTGGTGATTGCCCATTGTGGCGGTTTGGACGCCAATCAGGTGCAGCAGCTTAAGCGCGCCGGTGCGGCGTGGGTGACGGATTTTCTCGATCAGCCAGCCGCGCTGCAACATGCGCAGCTGTTTATCACCCATGCCGGACTCAACAGCACGTTAGAGTCACTGGAATGGGGCACCCCGATGCTGGCGCTGCCGCTGGCCTTTGACCAACCCGGCGTGGCGTCACGTATTGCCTGGCACGGTGTCGGTCATCGCGCGTCTCGCTTTAGCCGCGTGCATCAGCTGGAGCAGCACCTGCAGCAACTGTTGACGGATGACGGCTATCGGCTGCGTATCTCGCCGATTCAGGCGCAGCTGCAGCGCTCAGGCGGTTGCGAGCGCGCCGCTGATATCGTTGAGCAGGCATTGGGGCAACACCGTGTTGTGCTGGCGGAGGCGACCTGATGCCCGAGAATTATGACGTGATTTTAGTGGGGGCCGGCCTGGCTAATGGCTTGATTGCGCTGAAGCTGCGTCAGCGCCAACCCCAGTTGCGCATTCTGATGCTGGAAAGTCACGCGCATCCGGCAGGTAATCATACCTGGTCCTTTCATCAGGACGATCTCAGCCCCAATCAGCTACAGTGGCTGCAACCGTTGATTGCCCACCGCTGGCCCGGCTATCAGGTGCGATTCCCTTCACTGCGCCGCAATCTCAGCGGAGAATATTGCTCAATCACCTCTGCAGATTTTGCCCAACGGCTTTATGAGGTCATGGCGGATGATCTCTGGATCAATACCCCGGTGAATGAGGTGCGCCCCACTCAGGTCACCCTGGCCGACCATCGCGTACTGCATGCTGCGGTGGTGATTGATGGTCGCGGCCTGCAACACACGCCGCATCTGCAACTCGGCTATCAAGCCTTTATCGGTCAGGAGTGGCATCTGGCTAGGCCTCACGGTTTAACACAACCGATCTTGATGGATGCGACAGTGGATCAACAACAGGGCTACCGCTTTGTTTACACCTTACCGCTGAGTACAGATCGTCTTTTAATTGAAGATACGCACTACATTAATCAGCCCACGCTGACAGAGCACACCGCGCGGCTGAATATCGCCGATTACGCCAAAGCGCATCACTGGAGCTTGAGCCTTCTGCTGCGTGAGGAGCAAGGTTCACTGCCAATAACATTGAGTGGCGATATTGATGCCTTTTGGCTGCAACAGCGTGGTCAACCGTGCAGTGGATTGCGCGCCGGTTTGTTTCACGCCACCACGGGCTACTCGTTGCCCACAGCACTGGCGCTGGCTGACCGCATTGCCCAACTGTTGCCCTGTGATGCGACAACGCTCAGTCGCGCCATCGAACAGTTTGCACGCGAGCAGTGGCGAACACAGCGTTTTTTCCGGCTGCTCAATCGAATGCTGTTCTTGGCCGGGCACCCGGACCAGCGCTGGCGTGTCATGCAGCGCTTTTATCGGCTGAATGCCGGATTAATCAGCCGCTTTTACGCCGGGCAACTCCAGCTCGGCGATAAAGCGCGCATTTTATGTGGCAAACCGCCGGTGCCGATTGGCGAAGCGGTGCGCGCACTGATGACGACCTCTTCTAAACCAGGGAAGAAATAATGACACGTACTTATGTGATTGGCGCCGGTTTCGGCGGCCTGGCGCTGGCTATCCGGCTGCAGGCAGCTGGCATTCCTACCACGCTACTTGAGCAGCGCGATAAACCCGGCGGACGCGCCTACGCATGGCAGGAACAGGGCTTTACTTTTGATGCCGGACCGACAGTGATCACCGACCCGACAGCGATTGAAGCGCTGTTTACGCTGGCCGGTAAATCGCTCAGTGATTATGTTGAATTGATGCCGGTTACGCCTTTCTATCGCTTATGCTGGGAAGACGGCAAACAGCTCGACTATGACAATAATCAACCGTTGCTGGAGCAGCAAATTGCCCGCTTCAACCCGGCCGATGTCGCAGGCTATCGGCAGTTTCTCGCCTATTCACGCGAGGTGTTCAAAGAGGGTTATCTTAAGTTGGGGACTGTGCCTTTTTTGCATTTCCGTGACATGCTGCATGCTGGCCCTCAGTTAGGCCGCTTGCAGGCCTGGCGCAGCGTTTACAGTATGGTGGCAAAATTTATACAGGACGATCACCTGCGTCAGGCATTCTCTTTTCACTCGCTGCTGGTTGGCGGTAATCCTTTTGCAACGTCCTCGATCTATACCTTGATTCATGCGCTGGAACGCGAATGGGGCGTATGGTTCCCACGTGGCGGCACGGGAGCGCTGGTGCAAGGCCTGGCTAAGCTGTTTACCGACATGGGTGGCGAATTGTTGCTCAACGCCGAAGTGAGTCAGCTTGAAACCCAGGGCAATCGCATAAGTGGCGTACAGTTGAAAGATGGTCGCCGGTTTGCAGCTAATGCGGTGGCGTCGAATGCCGATGTGGTGCATACCTATGATCGGTTGCTGCGTGGGCATCCTGCCGCCAGCAAACGTGCGGCCTCACTGAAACGTAAACGCATGAGCAATTCGCTGTTTGTACTCTATTTCGGTCTGAATCACCCGCATTCACAGCTGGCGCATCATACCGTGTGCTTTGGCCCGCGCTATCGTGAGCTGATCGACGAGATTTTTAACAGCAGCCAGCTTTCAGACGATTTTTCGCTTTATCTGCATGCACCCTGCTCCAGCGATCCATCACTGGCTCCGGCAGGCTGTGGCAGTTTCTATGTATTGGCACCGGTGCCGCATCTCGGCACGGCGGCGATCGACTGGCAACAGGAAGGACCGCGTTTACGCGATCGCATTTTTGCTTATCTGGAGGAGCACTATATGCCGGGACTACGTCAGCAACTGGTGACGCACCGCATGTTTACGCCGTTTGATTTTCGCGACACGCTGCATGCCCATCAGGGTTCAGCGTTTTCGCTGGAACCGATTTTGACGCAGAGCGCATGGTTCCGCCCACATAACCGCGATGCGGATATCGCCAACCTCTATCTGGTTGGTGCTGGCACACATCCCGGCGCCGGGGTACCCGGTGTGATTGGCTCGGCGAAAGCCACTGCGCAACTGATGCAGGAGGATCTCGCTGGATGAATCGCCAACCCCTGCTAGAGCAAGTGACTCAGACCATGGCGATCGGCTCAAAGAGTTTTGCCACGGCCGCGAAACTGTTCGATGCGCCCACGCGGCGCAGCACGCTGATGCTGTACGCGTGGTGTCGCCACTGCGATGACGTGATTGATGGACAAACGCTGGGCGAAGGCGGCACACAACATGTGGTAGAAGATGCCGAAGCGCGCATGCTGCATCTGCAAATTGAAACCCGCCGTGCTTACAGCGGTGCGCACATGGATGAACCCGCGTTCAAAGCATTCCAGGAGGTGGCGTTAATTCACCAGTTGCCGCCACAGTTGGCGTTTGATCACCTGGAAGGCTTTGCGATGGATGCGCGTGAGGCGCGCTACGTGACGTTCGACGATACTCTGCGCTACTGCTATCACGTCGCGGGAGTGGTGGGCCTGATGATGGCCCGTGTGATGGGCGTCCGTGACGAAGCGGTGCTGGATCGCGCCTGCGATCTGGGGCTCGCCTTCCAGCTCACCAACATTGCCCGCGACATCGTTGAAGATGCGCAGAACGGGCGCTGCTATCTGCCGCAAAGCTGGCTGGACCAAGCGGGCTTAACCGGCCAGAATCTGGCCGATCCGCAACATCGCGCTGCCTTGGCACCACTGGCCGCGCGACTGGTGAGCGAAGCAGAACCCTATTATCACTCTGCTCGTTCCGGCTTACCCGGATTGCCGCTGCGCTCCGCATGGGCCATCGCCACTGCACGCGGCGTCTATCGTGAAATTGGGGTGAAGGTGCAACATGCAGGCGCACATGCCTGGGATGCGCGACAACGCACCAGCAGCGGCGAAAAACTGGCGCTGCTGGTGAAAGGTGCTGGCTTGGCGCTTACTTCACGTTTGACTCGTCCGGAGTCGCGTCCTGAGGGGTTGTGGGAGCGTCCGCGTTAACGGATTTATGCCGCTGTCGCAGCGCCGCCTGCAACTTATGCAAAGGCGGCGCATAAAGAAAGCCGAATGAGACGCACCCCTCGCGGCCCCGCACCGCATGATGCATGCGGTGCGCCATATACAGACGCTTGAGATAACCTTTGCGCGGGATATAGCGGAACGGCCAGCGTTGATGCACCAGCCCGTCATGTACCATGAAATAGAGTGCGCCGTACAAGGTTACGCCCGCACCAATCCATTGCAGCGGCCAGTAGCCGTTTACGCCGATGTAGATCAGCGCAATCGCCAAGAACATAAACACCACGGCATAGAGATCGTTGAGTTCAAATTTGCCGTCGTGCGCTTCATGGTGTGATAAATGCCAGCCCCAGCCCCATCCGTGCATGATGTACTTATGCGACAGTGCCGCCACCACTTCCATCACCACCACTGACGCCAGCAGGATCAGCGTATTCCATAACCAAAGCATCGTGCATCCATTTGTGTTGAACAGAGGCTTTAAAAGTGGACGCGGATAGGTCGAGAGGCAAGTCAATAACGTTTATTTTTGTTGGATTGATGGCAGTTGAGTTTTCATCCATACTCATCGACATTGCTACACGTGTAGTCCACACGGGGGATTTATGCCTAATACCAGTGTAAACCAGAAGAAAACCGTCAGCGTCACCGTCGAACCCATGCTATTGCAACAAGCCAGAGAGGCCGGTTTAAACTTATCCGCGATTCTTGCTGAGGCTTTGCGACAAGAAATACGGGTAGCCGCTGCAGAAAAATGGAAACAAGAAAATAGTGCCGGTTTACAGGAACTGAACCGCATAACTGAAGAGCATGGTTTATTGTCGGATGAACACAGGACGTTCTAAATATGCAGTACATGATTTATAACAACACCAGTAAAAACAGTGCTTACCCTTATCTGGTCGATGTTCAAAGCGATATCATTGATCAGCTCACAACGCGTATTGTCATTCCTTTGTACCCTATGAATCGACTTAAGGCTGGTCAGGTAAAACGGCTTAACCCCGTCATCGAAATTGAGGGAGAAGGCTATCTCGTCATGACCCATGAAATGGCAAGTGTGCCCGCATCTCTGTTAGGAAAACAAGTGATGGATGCGCGCCCTTATCGCCAGCAAATCAAAGATTCTATTGATTTTATCTTTGATGGATTTTGAAACTTTACATGTCAAACGTCCCTCGTTAGTATTCCCCTCCTCAGCGGAAATGAACTGCTGCGTAAGCGTTAACGTCAATCAACGCACCATATGCAGAATCGTTCTGCCTCAACTCTATGGTGCGCAAATATGTCCCATACCACTATTGCCCAAAATCCAGCCCTGCGACGCGCGGGTTTTTTTTTGTTTCTGTTGCTGCTTACTGCTGCCAACCTGCGCACGCCGATCACCGCCACCGGCCCCATACTGGAGAATATCCGCGCCAGTTTTGGTCTGAGCGCCAGTGCCGCAGGCGTGATCAACTTTTTACCGCTGCTGATGTTTGCCACGCTGGCACCGCCTGCCGCCTGGTTTGGTAATCGCTTTGGCCTGGAACGCAGTTTGTGGGGCTCGCTGCTGCTGATCACGCTGGGGTCGTTGCTGCGCATTACCGGCAGTGAAAATGCCATGTGGGCGGGCACGCTAATTCTGAGCTCCGGTATTGCCGCCGCTAACGTGCTGTTGCCCCCGCTGATCAAGCGTGACTTTACTGAGCACACGGCACGCTACATCGGGTTGTATGCCATGGTGATGGGGATTTCAGCCAGTATTGCATCAGGGATTGCGGTGCCGCTGGCTGAAATCAGCTCCGCAGGTTGGCGTCTGTCGCTCGCGGTGTGGCTGGTGCCCGCGTTTATCGCACTGCTCGCCTGGCTACCTTATCTGAAAAAGTCGGGGCCGCAGGTGCACGCCGCAGCAACCCACAGCGTGACGCGATCGCCCTGGCGCTCAGCATTGGGCTGGCAAGTTTCGCTGTTTATGGCCAGTCAGTCACTGCTGTTCTATACCCTGATTGGCTGGTTCACCCCGTTTGCGCAAGACAACGGTATTAGCCAGATTGAGGCAGGCGGCATGCTGTTCGTCTATCAGATCGTCGCTATCGTCTCCAATCTCGCCTGCATGAGCGCCCTCAAACGCCTGAAAGATCAGCGCGCTATTGGCTTTATCGCTTCATTCCTGATCTTTGTTGCGGTGGTCGGCTTGCTGCTGCTGCCGTCATGGTCACTTTTGTGGCTGATTCTGGCAGGATTGGGCGCAGGCGCGTCACTGGTGATCAGTCTTTCACTGTTTAATCTGCGCACCCAGGATCATCGCCAGGCATCAAAACTCTCCGGCATGGCGCAGTGCGTCGGTTACGGGCTGGCGGCACTTGGCCCGCTGTGTTTCGGTATGCTACATGATGCCAGCGGTAACTGGCTGGTGCCGCTGATCATGTTACTGGCGGTTACCGTGGTTCAGATGATGATGGCGCTACTGGCGGGCCGCGCCCGCCATATTTGATATCAGGCGGAGACCCGGCTTTCCTGACGTTCCAGTTCACGCACTCGCGGAATCACCTCGCGGCCAAAGAACTCAACGTCCTCATGGAAGTGCAAAAAGGCCAGCAGCAATAAATCGACGCCTGCCTGCTTCAACGCCATGATGCGCTCAGCGATCTGTTGTGGGGTGCCAATTAAATTGGTCTTAAAGCCGTCGTTATACTGCACCAGATCTTCAAACGACGATTTTGCCCAGTTGCCCTCACCTTCCGGTGACGCACTTCCCGCGTTTTTTACTTCATGCTGGAAACCTTTAACGGCATCCGGATTGGCTTTGGCGATGATTTCCTGCAGGACGGACTGTGCTTCCTGCTCTGTATCGCGGGCGATGACAAAACCGTTTAAACCAATTTTAACCTGATGTCCTTGCGTGATGGCTTTCACCTGAATGTCTTCAATTTGCTGCTGAACGCCCTCCGGCGTATTGCCGTTGGTGAAGTACCAATCCGACACGCGTGCCGCCATATCACGCGCTGCACGGGAACTGCCGCCCTGGAAGATTTCAGGTAAAGGTAAAAGAGGTTTGGGTTTTAATGCGTAATCGCGGAAGCGATAGAAGTCTCCGGCAAAGGTGAAGCTGTCTTCACGCCAGATACCTTTAAGGCAGTGGATAAATTCTTCAGACCGTAGGTAACGCTCTTCATGATCGAGCCAGGGTTCGCCAATCGCTTTGAATTCGCCCCGGAACCAGCCGCTGACAATGTTAACGGCAATGCGTGGACCGTAAAGATGGCTGATGGTAGCGATCTGCTTGGCGGCCAGCACGGGATTCCATGGGCCGGGCAGCAGCGCGGCAATCACTTTGAGCGTTGAGGTATGGCTCAGCAAGTCCTGTGAGAAGGTCACCGATTCATGCTGGTTATCTGCACCGTATCCGGCAGTAAATCGGATCTGCGTCAGGGCATAGTCGAATCCTGCCTTTTCAGCGATTTTTGCCAGTTCGCGATTATACTCCGCGTCCCAACGGGTGCGCTGTTCAATCTGACTGATCACCAATCCACCGGACACATTGGGCACCCAGTACGCAAATTGCAGGGGTTTCTTATCTGACATCGGCTTCTCCTGTCGATATATAGCTTAAAAATATGAATTTCAATCAAGTTCTATCTTTTCGATATATAAAGGGTAATGCAGCAGCTGTGCCAGATTTTCATGAATTTAAGCAGTTGATTTTATTGAGATGGGAGCGTTACTTAACGGGTGAGAAGTTGCAAATACAACAGCCGTTGTAAAACGCCCGTCGCCATTGCAACAGTGAGAGGAGAAGAAATTGAATCTGCGCGTTGAAACCATCACCCCGTATGTCCCCGGATTTTCGTCACTCAAAGCGGAGAGCATCGACCTGGGTTTCAATATGCTTCGCAGGCTCGATGATAATTGGCGCAACGGCACCAATTGTTTCGATCTCCCTGGCGAAAAACTATTGGGGCTGTTTTCATGCCATCAACTGATTGGTGTTGGCGGGCTGAATCAGGACCCATTCATGACAAATTGTCGGGCTGGCAGGGTTCGTCATCTCTATTTAGGTCAATGTTATCGCGGCATGGGGCTGGGAACGTTGTTACTGCAACAGATCATTCAGGATGCGGTCATCCATTTTGCTCTGATCAATACCCATGCACCGCACGCAGCGTATTCCTTCTATGAACGGTTGGGTTTTCATTGCTTAGCGGATCAGGATATCAGCACGCATCGGCTACAGCTCATTGCCGCGACTAAGTGAGCGCATCCCTCCTCGGTAGCGCGTCAATAAACTCCCGAATCTGCGGCCTGTTATCGTCCTTCCGCCACACAGCATATAAGGTTATCTCCAGCGGTAACCACGGCAGCATCACCAGTGAAACGGTATCTGCGACCCGACTCGCCAGGCTTTGTTGAATGAAGGTAAACCCCAGGCCCGCTTCCACGCAGGCCAGGGCAGCCAGCGGCCCGTTCACCTCAAAGGTAATATCCGGCTGGAAACCCGCTTGCTCACATGCAGCCAGTAAGCGGGCGCGCGCAGCTGGATTGAGGTGCGCATGATCGGCTATCCAGCGCTGTTTTTGTAAATCTGCCGGTGTGGGTGTAGCGATGGTTTGTGCTTTTGGCATGACTAACAGAATCGGTTCCGTCAGCACTTTTTTCTGCAAAAACCAGTCGCCCTTTTCGGGAGGGGTATGCAGTAGCGCTACATCCAGCGCCCTTTCCTCAAGTAATTCGCGTTGTTGCTGGGATCGCATCGCGTGCAGATGGATAGCGGTGCCGCTTTGCTGATCAATCCGGGCAATGGCATCTGGCAGTATGCGCGAATGTATCGCCGCCTCAACATAACCAATATCCAGACGCCCCCTGGCCGTCTGCGTCAGGCTGCGGCCATAATCGGTGAGACGCGCATGATGTTGCAGAAAAGGCGTGACCTCATCCAGAAATTTTCGCCCTGCTTCCGTCAATCGCAGACGCTTTTTCTCACGATGAAACAGCGTGACGTCGAGTTCACTCTCAAGTTGTTGAATTTGCCTGCTCAGCGGGGATGCCGAGATATGCAGCTTTTCCGCCGCCTGACCGACATGTTCCAGCAGCGCCACAGTAGCAAAAGATCGCAATAATTTAATGTCCACAGCTTTTTCGGTCTCAACTCAGTCGAAAAGGATGATAGTCACACCCGCCGGTTCCCTGCAATATTTCATTGCTGATGCAGCTTAATGATTAAACAGCGTTTTCTCTTTCGGTGAAGAACAAAGGCGGTAATGATGGTCAAACATTTCTCCTCACAACGCGTGGGTCACTATTTGGTCACGGCTATCAGTGATGGCACCATGAAAGCCAGCCTTACGCTGCTCTCCGGCATTGATATCCCCAGCGCAGAGTCAATTCAAGCGCAATCGGGTATCGATGTGCCGGGTGATATTCATATTTACTGTTATCTGATTCGCGGTGAAGGACGCACGATCTTGATTGATAGCGGCATGGGCGCCGTCAATCATATTGGCGGGGAATTGCAGCCTAATCTGTTAGCGCTGGGTGTTAACCCCGACGCCATTGATACTCTGTTGCTCACGCATTGCCATCCCGATCATATTGGCGGCTTACTAACAGCCAACGGTCAACCTGCCTTTGTTAATGCGCAACATTATCTCTCTACGGCTGAAGCGGCATTTTGGCGGGATGATGAAAAGCTTGAAACAGCCAACGAACGCACTCAGAGAAATGCCTTGCTGGTGCGTCGTACGCTCGAGGCCTATCGGCCCAGCCTGCACCTGATTGAGCAGGATAATATCACTGCGGATATCCAGGCTATCAGTCTGCCAGGCCATACGCCGGGGCATACCGGATATCTGATTGATTCCGACAATGAACGTCTACTGATCTGGGGCGATATTGTGCATTACCCGCATATCCAGTTAGCCCGACCAGACGTTTCCATTTCCTTTGATAACGATCCGGCACTGGCTGAAACCACGCGCAAAGCGATTATCGAACAGGTTTCAAGGGACAAAACGCGGGTAGCAGGCATGCACTTTGGCGCATCCGCATTTGGCTATATTGAGGGTGATGTGCGCTCCGGCTATCTGTTGCGGCCAAAAACGGATTAAGACGCTGAGCTGTGAAAGTCGTTGACGGTGCCACGCGTCAGACCATCCTGCGTGGTCGCCGTAAGAAATGCGTCCAGCAGCCCGGGGAAGCGTGCGTCCAGGTCGTCACGACGCAGTGACAAGAGGTTTTCACGGCCTGAAGGTTTCTGCCAGATGACGCCACTGTCGCGCAGTACGCGCCAGTGATGCGTTAGAGTGGATTTGGACACGCTCTTCAGCAGCGATCCGCACGTGTGCTCACCCCCCTCAGCCAGGATAGCGACCACACTCATGCGCAGGGGATTGCCGAGCGCGGCCAATACATTTTCCAGACGGATTTCATCGCGCTGCGGGTGATTTTCCAGCATAGGCTGCCTCATGATAGTTCGTATAAACACGAAGTATCGGGCAGCGGATGCGGGATGTACAGCGCGGCAGCACACCGCGCTCAACGCCTACTGACTGATGGTCTGTTTCAACGCGGCAATCGATGAGGTGATGCCCGCTTCCACCGACATGGTGAGATCTTCCATTTCCAGTGAGACCCAGTCGTTGTAGCCCATCATACGGACCACCGAGAAGAACTCCTTCCACCACTGCAAATCCTGGCCGCAGCCCACAGCAACGTAGTTCCAGGCGCGGTTTGCCACATCCTCCACCGGTTTGGTTTCCAGCAGACCGTTGATATTGACCAGACCCCGTTCCATCCGCACATCTTTACCATGGCAGTGATGAATCGCCGGCCCCAGCGCCCGAGCTGCGGCAATCGGATCGGCGCCCATCCACAGTAAATGGCTGGGATCAAGGTTCAGCCCTACCATGTCGCCCACCGCATTGCGCAGCCGGAACAGGGTCTCTGGATTCCACACCAGCATGGAGCTGAAGTTCTCCAGCGCAAATTTCTCGACCCCACTTTGCTTCGCACGCGCCACCAGCCCTTGCCAGTAAGGGATCGCCACTTAATTCCATTGATAGTCGAGGCAGTTTTTCAGTGTCGGCGGCCAGCTCACGGTATAGGTGATCCAGTTGGGAATGGTGTCATGCGGGCTGGCAGGCGGTAACCCACTCATCATGACGATTTTCTTCACCCCTAACTCACCCGCCAACGCCAGGGCATTCTCGGTATCGCGTTTATGTTTCTGCCCCAGTTCACCAGGATCCAGCGGATTGCCCGATACATTCAGGGCGGCAATCGACATCCCACGCGTTTCCAGTGCTTTCAGCAGGTTTTGACGCTGCGTGGCACTACCCAGTAACGCTTCTGTCGGCAAATGCGGTGCAGAAGACCAGCCACCCGTCGTCATTTCAACGCCGTAAACGCCCAGTTCCAGCAGTTTGTCCAGCATTTGCTCAAACGGCAAATGCCCCAGGCTGTCGGTACAAAAAGAGAGTTTCATGGCAGTCCTTATTGGTAGTTGACCCAGGTCGCGCCGTTGTCGGCGGAACGAACACAGTTTTCAATCCAGCGCACGCCTTCCAGCCCGGCATTGATGTCGGGATAGATCAGGTTATCAAGCGTGTGCTGATCGCCACGCTGGGTGGCACTGATAGCGATGGCAAATTTGAGGTAGATGTTGGCCCAGGACTCGGCCAGGCCTTCAGTATGCAATGCACCCAGACGCTCATCCGCCAGTGCACTTTCATGCAAATACGGCATACCGTGATGCATCAGTTGATTTGGCTGGCCCTGGACTTCGTATTTCAATTCGCCCGGGTTGTAATCACTCCACTCCAGACTGGCGCGTGAACCGATAATGCGGATGCTTTGGCTGTCCATTGAACCGGCGTTGATCGATGACGCCCACATGCGCCCTACCGCCCCGTTGTCGTAATGCATTAGCACCATCGCGTTGTCTTCCAGCGGTGCGCGTGAGGGAATAAAGCTTTGGCGATCGCACAGCAGCGATTTGACTTTCAGCTGCGGCAGCACCAGCTGCGAGATGTAGAAGGTGTGAGTGGAGATATCGCCCAGTACAAACGAGGGACCGGCGATTTTTGGATCGACACGCCATTTCTGTGCTTCGCTAAATTTATCGGCACTGTCATTGGCGCTGAAGCCGTGGGTATATTGCAGCTCAACCATACGCACTTCGCCGATCTCGCCGTTGGCGATCATGGCTCGCATCTGCATCAACAATGGATGGCCGGAGAAGCCGTATGTCACGCCGACGATGAGCTTTTTTGCCTCTGCCAGCGCTTTAATCTCCTGCGCTTCCGCGCTGGTGAAGAACAGCGGTTTTTCACAAATCACATGAATACCGGCATTCAGCGCCGCTTTCGTGATCTCATAATGGGTGCCATTGGGGGTGGCGATTGATACCACTTCCACCCCATCGTCACGCTTTGCCTCTTCCTCAAGCAATTGCTGGTAGTTGTCATAACAACGTTCCGGCGCAAGTCCAAGATTGACGCCAAATTCGCGCCCACGTGTAGCATCAATATCAAAGGCGCTGGCTACCATCTGGTAGGCGGTATTGTCACGCAAGGCACCGGACCGATGTTTATAACCCACCTGACTCAGGCGGCCGCCACCGATCATTGCCCAGCGGAGCGGGCGTGGAATGTGTTTTTCACCATTTAACATAGTCACTCCTGTTTTTGCACCCGGGTGCAAATTAGGTTGAGGGTAAATGTTCTTATCTGTTATTGCCGATTCTTGTTATTTATTCACGCACTGGAATCCATTGCACTGCACGTACTGCCGTACTTCAAGAGATGCTACCGAGTGCAAATCGCATCAGAATCGGGCATAAAAAGGATGATTCTTGTGCTTACAAGCGCTGAATGTCAGCGATGCCGACTTTTTAGTCAATCTGGCAACATGCAATTCAGCGAAGAAGATCACAAAAACCGTTAAATTTGCACCCGAATGCAAAACTCATTGCAATCGGGTGCAAATATCAAACATAATCGTAACATCATAAAAACAGGGTTATTCAATGTCATTTGCCTCATTTGCCTGCGCTTAGGTGTTTATTTTCAGTTGGCTTTCACGTTCAATGCAGGGGACTCCGCCTTTTATCCCTACGCAGGTGCTATGAATAAACCAACAAAGAAGTCCCACAAAGCCACAGCAAGTGATGTCGCACGACTTGCCGGCGTCTCAAAATGGACCGTATCCCGCGCTTTCACGCCGGGTGCATCCATCTCTGACAAGGCGCGTGAACAGATATTGAAAATCGCCGCAGAATTGGGCTATCGCCCTAACCTGCTGGCGCGCAGCCTGTCGCAGAAGAAAACGCACATTATCGGCGTGGTGATCGATGAGATGAAGAATCCTCACTCGATGCTGATGCTCGACATGGTTACGCGTCAGTTGCAACAGCGCGGCTATATGGCGTTGTTGCTGAATATTGGTAGCGGAAAAAATTACAGCGCCGTGCTGACGCTCGCCGATCAGTTGCAAGTGGATGGCCTGCTATTTCTCGGCACCGTGTTAACCGACGAACTGATTAGCGTGGCACGCGAGATGCATCAGATTCCGCTGGTGCAGGTGTGCCGAAACAATGACGAGCCCGATATCGATGTGGTGAACGTAGACGGTTTACGCGCGGGTAAACAGCTGGGCGAACTGTTGCTGGCACAGGGCTACACCCGTATCGGCTATATGATGGGACCGGAAACCAGCAGCCATCATACCCAGCGCCTGGATGGCCTAAAGATGGCACTCCAGGTGGCTGGATTGACGCTGGAGTTACTGCTCACTGCAGGCGAGTACTCTCGTGAGCGGAGTTATGAAGTGCTGAGTGATTATCTCAACGCGCACGCCCCTCAGCAGCGGGTTGACGCCCTGTTTTGCGAGAATGACATTTTGGCACTCGGCGCATTGACGGCGCTTAAAGAGCATGCAGGCAACCGTTTTATGGCGGTGGTGGGTTTTGATGATATCGATGAAGCCAGTTTGTCCAGCTGGCAACTGACCACGTTTAGCCAGCGATTGGATTTAATTGTCAATGAAGCCCTCAACCGCTTGATTGACGGAAAGGCCACTCCAGGTGGTGTTTGGTCTCAGGGAGAATTGCGCTTACGACGCTCTCACCTGAAACCCTGAGGTAACAAGGAGGAGAGATGAAGTTGTCACTGCATGGTGTTTCTGTCTGGTACAGCAATGCCGTCACTCAGTTACGCATCGCCCACGAAACAGGCTACAGCGGACTGGAGATTCTGCCTGAACATCTGTATCGCTATCTGGATAACGGCGGCAGTTACGCAAAATATCGTGATGTGCTGGCGAAGTATCAGATTGAGATCACCTGCATTAATGCTTTGAAGCGGATGGGTCGTTTCCAGCCAGAAGAACGTGCCGCCCTGCTGCGTGAAGCGGAGAAAGTGGTGCAGGCGGCCGTGGAACTGCGCTGCCCGGTGGTACAAATTATGGCGCTGACCGAATTAGATCATCTGCCAGACGCCGCACGTGACGCCATCTTGCTGGAAAACCTCTGCGCCATCGCCGATATCGGCAAGCCACATGGCATTAAATTCCAGATAGAGGTGGTGGCCTTCACTGCCTTCAATTCACTGCGACACGCGCTGGATCTGATTAAACAGAGTGGCAAAGATAACCTTGGCGTGGTGGTCGATTTCTGGCACCTGCACGCCGGCGGTGGCACCACACCGGATGAAGTGGCGCGCATGGACAAGGATTTGATCTACGGTGTGCATTTCTGTGATGGTCGCGCCGCCTATCCGGGCGAAGACTGGGATGAATGGGTCCAGCGCAATTACGCGCCCGGTGAGGGAGATGTTGATATTCCAGCCTGGGTGGCGGCAGTGAAAGCCACGGGATACAACGGCGTATGGTCACCGGAATTATTGAGCCCGCGCAACTGGGAAGATGATCTCTGGGATATTGCCCGTCACAGCATCGACGACATGAAAAAATATATTTATTAAAAATAAAGGAGACCCGAATAACGGGTTTTCCGTGAAGACATTTGGCAATGGCGGGAAAAATCCAGCCTACGGAATCGCGTGTTGATTAACAACACGCGCATAACGTCTTTCAATACTTTCTGAGAAATCATAATAACGAACATGGATTCGTCGTGGACGGCTGCGCGCTAATTAACGTGTGGCCGGTCTATGTCTGAATGTCCGGAACGTCGTGCTCTGTCAATATTAATCTGCCGTGTCCATCAGACGATGGAATGATCAAGGGAGAGAAGTATGAACCGAAGAGAAGCGCTCTTTTCGCTGAGCGGTATTGTCGCCTCACTTGCCGTGGCACCGCAACTGCGCGCCAAAGAGCTGCACAATGTGCCGCTGGAAACCCAGCTCAGTGCCGACCATTTGCCACAGCCAGCGTGGCAAGACGGTTACCAGGTGCTCACCAACCCACTGGATCGCCAGAATCTACAAGCCATTTTTGATCGTTTAATCCCGGCCGATAAGCTAGGGCCTTCAGCTACTGAAGCGGGCTGTATTGAGTTCCTCGATAATCAGTTAGCGGGGGATTACGGTTCAGGAGCCGCGCTTTATTTGCAAGCTCCACTGCATCCTGAAAACGAAGAAAAAATTATGGGCAGCCCTCAATTTCTCTCCGCACCAAAGGAACGTTATTTAACGGGTTTAAAAGCGCTGGAAAACTGGGCACAAAAAAAATATCAATCCTCCTTCCATGCGCTGAATACCGAACAGGTTGATGACTTCCTGACAAAAATGGAAGACGGAAAAATTGATTTAGGCGCAGACGTAAACAGCCAGGCCTTCTTTGGATTCATAGCACATTGTGGTCGATAACCAAGCCGAGAAAAGCTGGAACCCTTACATGCAGCACAGCTCGCACACCATTGGCGGCGCAGTCATGGGTGCCGATCCAAGTACTTCCGCGCTCAACCCATACTTGCAAAGTTGGGATGCGCATAATTTGTTTGTGGTCGGTGCCTCGGCCTTCCCCAACAATGGCGGCCACAACCCAACAGTCACCGTGGGGGCGTTGGCGGTGCGTGCGGCGCAAGCTATCCACCAGAAGTACATTAATAATCCGGCACCGCTGGTGGGGGCATAATCATGGCGAAGGCAAAGAAAATTACCTATACCCTCGCGGCGTTGGCCGTGGTCGCCGCCATTGGCGTGACCGGCAGAATGTGGGTTGTGATGGACAGCTCACGTTCAAATGTGGCTGATGATAAGGTCAGGTTAGCCGATTTCCACAGCAGTGACGCAGATGCCATTAAACGTGGCGAATATGTGATGCGCCTGGCGGATTGCGCGGCGTGTCACAACGCGGACTTTTCCGGCGGCTACAAGATCGACACCCCCTTTGGTGCACTGCAAACCTCCAACATTTCACCCGATCGTGAAACCGGCATCGGCAACATGACGGAACACGATTTCTTTAATGCGGTCCGTCAGGGACGCGGCGAACACGGCTTCCTTTATCCTGCGATGCCTTACACCGCTTATACGCAGATGAGCGATGCCGACATGCACGATCTCTGGGCCTATTTTTCCGCGCAGAAGCCGGTGAAAAATGCCATCAATGAAAATGCTGGCATGAACTTCCCGTATAACATTCGCCTGGCAATGGCAGGGTGAAACCTGTTGTTCTTTGATAACAGAGCGTTCAAGCCTCAGAGTGCGCAGAATGATGCCTGGAACCGCGGTAAGTACATCGTTGATGGCCCCGCGCACTGTAGTGTGTGTCACACCGCACGTAATGCGTTAGGAGGAGAGATCAGCAGCCAGTTTCTGCAAGGTGGCAACTTAGGGACATGGTATGCACCTGATATCTCGCCGAATCCTCATGCTGGCATCGGAAAATGGAGCGATGAGCAGATCGCGGATTACCTGAAAACCGGCTCCAACGGGGAGAGTGTTGCGGCCGGTCCGATGGCAGAAGCGGTTGAGCACTCAACACAATATTTCAATGACCAGGACCTGAAAGCCATTGCCACCTATTTGCGCAGCCTGCCCGCTTCTGCAACGGCTAAGCCAACTGCATTTGTGATGGATAAGACGAAACACGATCAGGCGGCACTGCGCTATGAGGTGGACTGTTCAGCCTGCCATGGCTTGTCGGGAGAAGGTATCACCGGCATGGTGCCGGCTTTTGCGGGTAACACCGCGATGCAGAATGATCCCACCAACATGATCCATGCGCTGTTAGATGGCGCGCGCGCACCGCACACCGAAGGACGCCCAACGTCTGCCGGCATGCCTGCCTTCTCATGGAAATTGAACGATCAAGAGATGGCAGATGTGCTCAACTACGTGCGCAATTCATGGGGCAACGAGGCTGCCGAGGTGAAAGCCAGCGATGTTGCCACGCTGCGCAAAGCCACGGATGCGGGAGATAAGCTGAAAGTACCGGCAGCGAAATAACGGCTTCTCGTTTTTCATCAACGCGCCGCTATTCCTTTCTGTGCAAAGAATAGCGGCGCAAGCTCTGAAGTGAATTCCGAAAATTGGACACCATGCCAACGAGTAGGGGGTTCAACAATGAGCTGCCGTAAGCATTCACCGGAATTTAAAAAACAGGCCGCTCTGTATCACTCCCCTCATCCAACAATCATTAACATTTTCGCTAAACCGGCTTTCCAGTTTTGTGCTCGATGACGTCTCATTGCGTCGGAATTAGCGCAGCAGTTGGTTGATTCCCCACAGCGCTAAAGCATGATCGTCTTCAGAAGGTAAGCCACTGATGCTAACTGCACCAATGATCGCGCCCTGCGGGCTGAGCAGCGGGAAGGAGCCACCGTGATCGGTGTAATCTTCCTGGCGAATGTTACGCTGCTGCGCCATACGTTCGCCCTTCTGCTCATTAGCGAACCCTACATACATCGAAGAGTGGCCGGTCAACAGCACCGTGTTGCGTTTACGACGCATCCACTCCAGATTTTCGGGCGCGGAACCGGGTAACGCCGCCAGAAACAGCACCTGCCCAAAAGCATAAACTTCGATAGCAATTGGCGCATTCATTTCGCGGCCACGCTGTTGAATGCCCTGACCAATTTGCCAGGCCAAATCGAAATCAAACTGCGGTAAACGGTGCTCAGCTTCCTGCTGTAGCAGGGTTTCTAATGAAGGCAGTGCTGACATTGATAGGATCCTCTCAAAATGAAATTTATTTTCCACTTTTTAAAACATGGAAGATATTTTTCGCATGTGATGAAGATCGCAGTTCAGTTTGGGTCAACCTGAATCACGCGACACCATGGTAAATCCCATATCAATTATCGGATTATCCACCGTCTGATGTTGCAGGCGCTTTAACAATTGCTCTGCAGCAAGCTCGCCCATGCGGTGTCGGTCAATGCGGACCGTCGAAATCGCCGGATAATTTGCCGCTGCGAAATCCAGGTCGCCAAAACCAATCACCGCCAGCTGCTGCGGAATGTTTAAACCACGCGCCTGCGCCGCCATCAATGCGCCCTGCGCCAGCGTGTCTGAACTGCACACCAGCACATCGACATCTGGATGTTGCTCCAGCAGTTGTGCACAGGCTTCGCGACCGCGTGCCATTAGCGCCGGGAGTTGTACTGGAGTGTCGACCAGCGGATTAATGCCCAATGCCGTTAACGCATCCAGCAAACCCTGTTTACGCTGCAATGCGCGGCGATCATCCGTCCATATCAGACCCGGCTTTTGATAACCGCGCTCGGCAAGGTAGGTCGCAACGCGCGCGCCGATTTTTTCATGGGAAAAACCTACCAGCATATCGATGGGGGTGGGCGTCATATCCCAGATTTCGACCACCGGAACATTGGCTTGTAACAACACTTTTTTCAGCTGCGCGCTGTGATGAATACCGGTGAGCACGATGCCATCAGGTCGGCGAGACAACAGCGTGGCTACGGTTTCCGCTTCGGTTTCCGCTTCATAACCGGTGACGCACAGCAACATGTGATAGCCCTGCGCACTCAGGCTGTCATTCAGGCTCTGAATGGTGTCCACGAACATGTTGTTATTGATTTGCGGCACCACAACGGCAATCAGGCGACTACGATTGCTCGCCAGACTGCCCGCTTGCGCGTTGGGAATGTAGCCGGTGGCGCTGATTGCCGCTTTGACTTTGGCGACAGTCGCCGGTCGAACCAGATGCGGGGAATTGAGCGCACGACTCACCGTCATCGGCGATATTCCCGCGACGCGGGCGACATCTTCCAGCGTAGGGGCAGCATTGCGCTCGGGGTTGCGTAGTTTCATGGCGGCTCAGGGTAGAAGCAGATAGCGCTAGCATAGCAGGCCGCCCTATCAAAGCCAGCGCAAAACGCTGAGAATGTTAGGGCTATCATTTAAATCCCCGAATTGTCCGTTCTGTGATCGGCTCTGCATTAAAGCTCAACGTTATTGGCGCATAGTCTGCTCCTAGCCAAAAAATGTTAGCGCAATCATTTACAGGAGAACATCATGTCGAGTGTGAATTCCAGTGCCGTAAGCTATGCCAAAACAGCTGGAGCCGGGAACGCTGCTGAGAGCGGTGACCGCATCGTTTGGGTGAATTTATCGTTGGCGTTTTTGCCGTTGGCGACACCGGTGAGCGATGCCAAAGTGCTGACCGGACGCCAAAAGCCGCTGACAGAAGTGGCGATCATCGTGGCTGAGATTGAAACGCGTGACGGCTTTCAGGGCATCGGCTTCAGCTATTCCAAACGCGCGGGCGGCCAGGGCATTTACGCCCATGCTTGTGAAATTGCTGATGCGCTGATTGGTGAAGATCCCAACGACATCGACAAGATTTACACCAAACTGCTGTGGGCAGGCGCGTCCGTGGGCCGCAGCGGCATGGCGGTGCAGGCGATTTCACCGTTTGATATTGCACTTTGGGATATGAAAGCACGGCGTGCCCAATTACCCCTGGCAAAGCTGCTCGGCGCGCATCGTGATTCCGTGCAGTGCTACAACACTTCGGGCGGTTTCCTGCATACGCCGCTTGATCAGGTGATCAAAAATGTGGCTATCTCGCGTGAAAATGGCATTGGCGGCATCAAACTCAAAGTCGGCCAACCCAACACCGCTGAAGACTTGCGGCGCCTCACTGCGGTGCGTCAGACACTGGGCGATGATTTCCCGTTAATGGTGGACGCGAACCAGCAGTGGGATCGTGAAACAGCGATTCGCATGGGACGTAAGATGGAGCAATTCAATCTGGTGTGGATCGAAGAACCGCTCGATGCCTATGACGTGGAAGGCCACGCAGCAGTGACTGCCGCGTTAGATACGCCGATTGCCACCGGTGAGATGCTCACCAGCTTCCGTGAACATGAGCAACTCATCCTTGGCAACGCCAGCGACTTTGTGCAGCCGGATGCGCCGCGCGTGGGCGGTATTACGCCATTCCTGCAGATAATGGATTTAGCGGCGCGCCACGGACGTAAACTGGCACCACACTTCGCGATGGAGATTCACATTCATCTCGCCGCCGCCTATCCCATCGAACCCTGGCTGGAGCATTTTGAATGGCTCAACCCGCTGTTCAATGAGCAGTTAGAACTGCGTGACGGCCGTATGTTGATCTCCGATCGTCACGGCCTCGGCTTCAGTCTTAGCGAACAGACGCGCCGCTGGACCACGCTGACACACAGCGTGGGTAAACGTCCTTAGTGGATCTTTGCGCTGGCGTGACCGCTGAGCTGAGCCTTAGCCAGCGTGCGTGCCAGAATCGAAGAGTACAGCGGTTTGCCGCCAAAGAACTGTGCAGCAAGGGTTGCGCCCAGGCACGTGATGATCATCGGCAGAATCAGCTGATAGTTGTTGGTCATTTCCAGCACCAACACAATGCCGGTTAAGGGCGCGCGAACCGAAGCGGCAAACAGTGCGCCCATGCCGGCCACGGCAAAGGTCGCGGCCTCCAGTTGATAACCGGGGAACCAGTGAATGCACAGTTGACCAAAACAGGTACCCAGCAAGGTGCCCAACGTCAGCATCGGCGCAAAGATCCCGCCCGGCGCGCCTGAAGAGAAGCAGCAAATTGTCACCAATGTCCGCAGGGCGAACAGACCGAACAAGGCCAGCGCGCTGTAACTTCCCGCTGAGAAATCGGGAATCAGCGTGATCCCCCCACTCACGGCAGCAGGCAGAAACAGGCCAAGCACACCACACAATCCCGCCAGCAGGCTGCCCCACATTACCCAGGCGGCAATGCGGCCTTGATGTAATCGTTGAAACTGATCCTGCGCGAGAAATATCAGGCGGTTAAACGCCACACCGCAGCCGCCAAACAGGATGCCAAGCAACAAATAGAGCCAAAGCGTGTTGGTAGGCGCATCGCGCAACTGGCCGATGTTGATAATGGCTTCATTACCATTGCATAAACGAAATACGATGCTGGAAACGATCACGCCGACAAACACCGCTTTGATTGAAATCAGGCTGTAGCGAAACTGCGGACGCATCTCTTCGATAATAAACAGGATGCCTGCCAGCGGCGCATTGAAAGCCGCCGATAACCCCGCCGCTGCCCCGGTGGCGATCAAGGTATGCCGGGATTCAGACGACTTAACGCGGAACAGATCCAGACACATACCGCCAATATTGCCGCCGATCTGCACGGTTGGGCCTTCGCGCCCCAACACCATGCCTGAGCCCAGCGCTCCCATACCGCCAAGAAACTTCACAGGCAGCACGCGCCACCAGCGCACCGGACGCAGCTCTTCCAGCGCCCCTTCGATTTCGGGAATGCCTGAACCACCCGCTTCCGGCGCGAATCGCCGCACCAGATAATAACCAATGGCCCCCAATACAGCGGAAACCAGAAAAGCACACAGGACCTTAAAAAGGGGATGAGTGGCAGCGTTTTCCAGCCAGTTCAGGCGCGAATGCAGGATGAAATTCACCGCGCGGTCAAAGGCCACACCGACCAAACCGGTAAGCACACCGACCAGTGCGGCGAGTAGCAATAAAGCCACGGGTGTTTTATCGCGGCGCAGCAGCTTTTGCAGCAGCATAAAGCGCCCGGCGCGCATCGTATTCTCAGGCTGAGTGGCATTTTGCGAAACAGACATGCAGATCCTCAATTACATCAGCGCCGCATCTCCCGCGACGAAAAACCGTCAGCATAGCTAACTCAGGCGATCGCGTAACGCAATCATTGGCAACAGAATTTTACGGTTGGCTGGGCAGCTCTCCGTAATGCACCGCCAGCCATACCGTAGGGCCCTGGCTATCCGTCCAGCAAACGCGATGGCGGCAGCCTGCAGGAATATCGATGAAATCGCCGGGTAACAGTGTGCGCGCTTCGCTTTCGCCTTCCAACTGCAATCCAGCCGAACCCTGTAAAATCATCACCCATTCACCTTGCGTCTGGCTGTACCAAAAATCGGGCGGACTGGCTTGCCCGGTTGAAACGATACGTTCAATCAGGAGATTGGGTTGTGACAACAGCGCTTCGAAGGTTTCAGCGCTGCCGCTTTGCACCGCTGACGGAAAATCACGCAACAGATTGGTCAACATAATGTGAGCCCGATGTTTTTGCTGGATTTATGCACTGTAACGCAGGCTTCACCCGGAAGGCTCACAGAATTTTACGTCGCCCGTTGACGAGTTAGGGGCAAATCACCATGATCCTGGCCTTAAAGATCATGCTGTCTCTACTACCGCACTTCGATTGCCATTCTCTTGATTGCGCAGCTGATAGCGGCTTCATGACTGCAGATACGCGCTATGAAACAAGCCGCAAACGTATTTGAAACGGAAAAACAAGAAAATTGGAGCCATCTGGTGTCAGAACTCACGAATGGATTGCTGGAAGAAATTGTCGCTGAAGTCCGTCCTTTAACGCGACAGGGCAAGGTGGCGGACTACATTCCCGCATTGGCCGGTGTCGATGCCGATCAGCTCGGCATCGCCATTGTCACACCCGATGGCCAGCGCTTTCAGGCTGGCGATGCTTCCACGCGTTTTTCTATTCAGTCGATCTCCAAAGTGCTGTCACTCACGGTCGCGTTGACGCTGTATGACGATGCCGAGATCTGGCAGCGTGTGGGTAAGGAACCCTCCGGTCAGGCGTTTAACTCGCTGGTGCAGTTGGAGCTGGAACAGGGCAAACCCCGCAATCCCTTCATTAACGCCGGTGCGCTGGTGATGTGTGACTTGCTGGAGAGTCGTTTAACTGCCCCGCGCCAGCGTATGCTGGAGATTGTGCGCCGTCTGGCCCAGCAAAGCGACATCAATTATGACCGTGTGGTTGCGCGCTCTGAATACGAGCATTCGGCTCGCAATGCCGCCATTGCCTGGCTGATGAAGTCGTTTGGCAATTTCCACAATGATGTCAGCAAAGTGATGGAAATCTATTTCCACTACTGCTCACTCTCCATGAGCTGTGAAGAGCTGGCGCGCACCTTTCTCTATCTCGCTAACCTGGGACGCAGTCAGCATGATGAGTGGGCCGTGATCTCACCGCGTCAGGCACGCCAGGTCAATGCGCTGATGATGACCAGCGGCATGTATGACGGTGCTGGCGAGTTCGCCTGGCGTGTGGGAATGCCCGCGAAGTCGGGCGTAGGTGGCGGCATTGTCGCGGTCATCCCCGGTGAGATGTGTATCGCGGTCTGGTCGCCGGCGCTGGATCACTCCGGTAACTCTCTGGCGGGCACCGCGCTGCTGGAGAAACTCACCGAGCGACTGGGCCGCTCGATTTTTTAAGCGCTTAGCTCACCACATGCGTTGGATTGCCCTGAGCAAATCCCTCGAGATTAGCTTCAATACCGCGCAACAGATTGTTCACTCCCTGCTGGCTGGCCCAGGCGATGTGTGGTGTCAGCAGCAGGTTAGGAATTTCCGATTGCAACAGCGGATGATCGGCTGCTGGTGGTTCACTGCTGAGCACATCCAGCGCTGCACCGGCAATCGCCCCCTGACGCAGCGCGTGGGCCAGTTCCGTTTCATTGATCAGTCCACCGCGTGCAGTGTTGATTAGCCAGGCTGACGGCTTCATCTGCGCCAGCGCCTGCAAATCGATTAACTGCTGAGTTTGCGGCGTCAGCGGGCAATGCAAGCTCAACACATCACTACGCGCCAGCACCTCTTCAAACGGAACATAACCAGCGCGCGGCGCTGAACTGCCTTTGCGGTCCGCGTAGAGTACCGTCATGCCGAGCGCTTCTGCCATCGCACCCACCGCGCTGCCGATGTCGCCTTTGCCGACAATCCCTAAGGTCGCACCGAAAATGTCCTGAATCGGCTGGCGATGCACACAAAAATGCGACGATGCAGGCCAGGCCGCGCGCGTGCTGTTGGCGTAATCCACCAGATGGCGACGCAGGGCAAATAAGGCGGCAATCACGCCTTCGGAGACGCTTCGCGTGGAGTAGCCGGGCACATTACTGACCACAATGCCGCGTTCACGACATGCATCCAAATCGATGCAGTCGTAACCCGTTGCCGCGACACAGATGTAGCGCAGATCCGGCAACTGTTTCAGTGTTTCCGCGCGCAGCGGCACTTTGTTGGTGATGGCAATCTGCGCGCCCTTTAAGGCAGAAATAATGTCGTGCTGTGCCGTTGTTCCACGAAAATCCCATTCCGTACACCACTCCGGGCGTGTCGGCGGTGTAGGCAGCGTATCACCATCCAGCATCACTATTTTCATCGCTTCTCCGTTTACATGTTTCCGCACTGTTCTCATCAGGTTGCATTTAGGTTAACAAATACAGCGCGTAAAGTGACTTTTTTCAAAAGGTGCGAATTTTTTCTAAATTAGCCTGAGTTTCTGTAACCCTTCTGCGGCAATGGGGTTACACTTCGGCCTCATTTGTTGAATCATTTCGTCGCCGCCATGACCTTTTCACATCAACTTCGCCAGCGCCTGACTGCCTGTATCGCCATCCTGGCGGTGCTGCTGCTGTTTGTCGCGCCGATCGTATCGAAGTCGTTGATGGAACGGCAAAGCCGCATGATGGATATGCCATCCCACGGCATGACGTCTGAAATGTCGATGCATCATCACGAAATGATGATGGATATGGCGATGCCGGGCATGGACCATCACATGATGGAAGACGGTGAATTCGCCTGCGGCTACTGTGACTTGCTGGTGCATGTGCCGTTGATGATGTGGGTGTTCATCCCGTTCATTTGGCTGATGATGGTGATTTCTCGCGCCCCACCGCTGCCGCCTCTGCAGGCTCCGGTGATCCGACGCTTTAGCCCAACACACCGTCCGCGTGCGCCGCCTGCTGTTCTCTCCTGCTGATAACATCATTAACGACGCACCTTTTTGCGTCACGGCATTCTCTAACCGGAAGGAAGACGGCTTTGTCTGCTGCTTACTCTGCAGCACCGCGTGGTGCGGTGCTTAATCTACTTCGTCGCTTACATTTTTATATTGGCCTGTTTGTCGCGCCCTTTATTTTTGTCGCGGCACTCAGCGGCACGCTCTATGTGCTGACGCCACAACTGGAAAACGTCATCTACTCCGACGCGTTAACGGCACAACCCAATGGCCCTGCCCAGCCACTGTCTGCGCAAATCAGCGCGGCACGCGCCTACGCAGGTGAGAAACAGCACATTTACGCTGTGCGGCCTGCGCCAGGCGCAACGGATACCACTCGCGTACAGTTCAGCGATGCCTCACTGGGTGCTTCGCAGTCTCGCGCGGTGTTTATCGATCCTTATAGCCTGAAAGTGAAAGGCGATATGACGGTGTACGGCACCAGCGGTGTACTGCCGTTGCGTACCACGCTTGATCTGCTGCACAGCAGTCTGCTGTTGGGTGATTTTGGCCGCAACTACAGCGAGCTCGCGGCGTCCTGGTTGTGGGTTGCTGCACTGGGCGGCGTGGTGCTGTGGCTGGGCACGCGCCCGAAACGTAAGCTGAAAGCCGCGCGCAAGGGATTCGCCTTTAGCCGCCACTGGCATATCACGCTGGGTCTGACGCTGGTGCTGGGATTGGTATTCTTCTCCGCCACCGGTTTAACCTGGTCGCAGTGGGCGGGTAATAATATTGACCGCTGGCGTACGGAGTTGAACTGGCTGACACCACAGGTCAACACTTCACTTAGTAGCGATACGGCACCCGCCGATCCTCATGCTGACCATCACAGCATGCCAGGGATGCCTGATATGGATATGTCGGATATGGACATGTCCAAAATGTCGATGTCATCAATGACAAAACCGGTTGCACAGCCCGCGAAGCCAATGCCTGACAATCTGCCGGACAGTGACTGGGATCGCGTACTCAACGCCGCCCGCCAGGATGGATTGAGCGCCAGTAAGCTAGAGTTACGTCAGCCGAAAAGCGCGGACAAAGCATGGGCAGTGACCGAAATCGATCGAAGCTGGCCGACACGGGTTGATGCGGTTTCCGTGAATCCGCAGGACTTCACGATTGTTGATCACGTCTATTTCGCCCAGTTCCCACTGGTGGCAAAACTGACGCGCTGGGGCGTGGATGCGCATATGGGCGTGCTGTTTGGCTTGCCTAACCAACTGCTGTTGGCGTTCTTTGGACTTGGTTTATGCACGATGATCGTGCTGGGTTATCGCATGTGGTGGGCTCGCCGTCCGCAGCAAGCGGAAGCCAGCCCGGCGAAAACATTAACCGAAACCTGGCTCGCCATACCGCACTACAGTAAAGGCACCTGCTTGATAGTGGCGTTGGCGCTGGGTTATGCGCTGCCGGTGATGGGCGTAAGCCTGCTGGCGTTTTTACTGATCGATATTCTGCGCTGGCGTAAACAGCAACGTGTTCCGATGACCGAAGCAGAGATTCTGGCGTCGCAGCAGTCACCGCTTGGCATTATTCGCGCTCGCTTTACGGTGAAGCGCAAGGAGATGCGTAACTTCCTGCGCGGCGTGTGCATTCTGGCGGTGATTGTCGTTTCGGTGATGAGCAATGCGATTATTGGCGGAGTGATCGATCAATACGGTATCCCGTTTAGCCACTGGTCATTGACGATGTACATCACGCAGGGGTTGATGATTGCCTTATACAGCGCAGTGTTCACCGCACTGATGTCGATTCCGTTGTGGTATTTCTTCCTGGGCGAAAGCGATCCACAAGGTAAATAAGGGTTGGTGCGCAAGGATGCGCACCTCATCTCATCAACGAGACTTAAAAATCCGCTTTGAGTACCACGCGATAATGGGCTTTTCCCGCTCTCACATGTTCTAACGCGGCATTGACCTGCGACATCGGAAATTCCTCCACCTGTGGAGCGATATCCACGCGGGCGGCTAACTTGAGCAAGGTACGTAACTGAGCGGGAGAACCGGTTGAAGATCCGGTTAGCGCACGATCGCCGACAATCAAACTGAACGCCGGAACCTCAAACGGCTTCATCACCGCGCCCACCGTGTGGAACTTGCCTTGTCGCGCCAGTGCCTGGTAGTAGGGCTTCCAGTCTAAATCCACGGCAACGGTGCTGATGATCAGATCAAACTGACCAGTTAATGCATTCAGGGCTTCCGCATCGCGGCTGTTTACCACCCGATTGGCGCCCATCGCCAGAATGGAGTCGGTTTTACTGGCATTGGAGCTGAAGGCGGTGACTTCCGCGCCCATCGCACGCAGCAGCTTAATCGCCATGTGTCCTAACCCACCGATACCAATCACCCCTACGCGGCTGGTGGCGTTGATGTTATGCATGAGTAACGGCTTAAATACCGTGATACCACCGCACAGCAGTGGACCCGCAGAAGCCAAATCCAACGACTCGGGCAACGGGATCACCCATTGCCAATTGGCACGAAGATGGCTGGCGAAACCACCACGGTTATTAATGGTCGAGACTTTGCCATTTTCGCAATTGACCTGATCGCCTGCGATGCAGGCATCACAGTGATGGCAGCTTTTTGCCGTCCAGCCGATACCGACGCGTTGCCCGATGCTGAGCCCTTTGTTTTGCGCCGCCTCTCCCAGCGCCGCCACGCGACCAATCACTTCATGTCCGGCAATCAACGGATAACGTGAACCGCCCCACTCATTATCGATCATCGACAAGTCGGAATGGCACACGCCGCAGTAATCGACTTCAACCTGTACGTCTTCCGCTGCCAGCGGGCCGGCATCATATTCATAAGGCACTAACGCCTCACCCGCTTGCAGAGCGGCATAGCTGGAAATCTTCATCGCTGTCCTCGGAGTTTTGCTCGATAGAGCATCAGAGTAGCAAAGTGATGAGCAATATAATGCTGAATAATCAGGTTATTAGTAAGGGGAATGCTGTTTGGAAGGACGATGCAGCTTAAGAATGGAGGGGCGAAGAATCGGTGCGCACGCTGCGCACCGTAAGACTTCAGGTCGGCATGGCTGCACTGCAACGCAATAGTCGGACCCTCATCTGACATTGAAGTTGCAAGGGCATGGCTGCCGACTTTATCACCATGTTAGAAATCCGCTTTCAGCACTACGCGGTAATTCGCTTTACCGGCGCGGACATGATCCAGCGCGTCGTTGATTTTCGACATCGGGAACGCTTCTACCGTTGGCGCAACGTCAGCACGCGATGCCAGTTTCATTAACGAACGCAACTGGCCCGGAGAACCGGTGGATGATCCTGTCACGGCACGGTCACCCATGATCAGGCTGAAAGCCGGAACTTCAAAGGGCTTCATCACGGCACCCACGGTGTGGAATTTACCGTGCGGTGCCAGCGCCTGGAAGTACGGTTGCCAGTCCAAATCAACCGCAACGGTGCTGATGATCAGATCAAACTGGCCTGCCAGCGCGTTCAATGCTTGTGGATCACGGCTGTTCACCACGCGATCCGCACCCATCGCCAGGATAGATTCCGTTTTACTGGCGTTGGAGCTGAACGCAGTCACTTCCGCACCCATAGCACGCAACAGTTTGATCGCCATGTGGCCAAGGCCACCGATGCCGATCACGCCCACACGACTGGTGGCATTGATGTTGTGCATCAGCAGCGGTTTGAACACGGTGATACCGCCGCACAGCAGTGGGCCGGCAGTGGTGATATCCATTGACTCTGGCAGCGGGATCACCCATTGCCAGTCAGCACGCAGATGGCTGGCGAAACCACCTTTGTTCATGATGGTTGGCACTGAACCGTTTTCGCAGTTGACCTGCTCGCCGTTGATACAGGCATTACAGTGCTGGCAGCTTTTCGCTGTCCAGCCAATGCCCACACGCTGACCGACTTTCAGTCCTTTGTTTTGCGCGGCATCACCCAACGCGCTGATGCGACCAATCACTTCATGGCCCGCGATCACTGGAAACGAGGAGATGCCCCACTCGTTATCAATCATCGACAGGTCAGAGTGGCAAACGCCACAGTAATCGACCTCAACCTGTACCTCTTCAGCTGCCAGCGGACCGGCCTCATACTCAAAAGGCACCAGCGCTTCGCCTGCGTTCATCGCGGCATAACTTTTGATTTTCATTACTGTCCTCTGTTTCAGCGTTTTCGACTCACTAGTCTAGCAGAGCGTACGCCAGGATTATGACGATAAATCAAACGATTATCCGCGATTCGTCAGAAAAGCATTTAGGGTTAAAGCGGATCGTGATTCAGTGGGCTGCGAAACGCATGCCTCGCTGCTTCAATCAGTTGGCTGGCGGTGATTGTCGGCGGTAAGCGCATCAGCACTTTGCTGGCTTGCCAGTAACACAGCACCATCTCTTCATCTGTCTCGTTTTCGGCCATTTCACGCAACCGTCTACGCAGGGTTATCACATCCAACGTTTGCTGCTCATCCACCATCTCCGCGATGGTCTGGTTAATGACCTGATGGATGATTTTCCAGGATATTTCGGCAAACACATTGAACCTCGTTGCTTATCTATTGGCTCCAGGCAAATGAATAAACCGTGCGGCGCTGACCGCACAAAAAGAGAACAAAGCTGGCATAACTATAGCCGCTTATTTTCTGAGCAAATGCCGGAACAGCGGACATTCTTGTAGTTAACGGATCTATAAAATGATTTTTATTTTGCATCGTGCTGACGACCGCAAATGTCCTTGTAACAAAAAAGCATAAACCTAAGCTGGCTGTCGTCGCCGCGCTTTGCCAAAGTAGGGCAACGTTTAACCTCGCAACAGGGAATGAATATGAGTCAAACCACTGCTTTACACGCCGATCCATTAATCTGGGGCCACGGCCCCAAAGTGTTTGAAGTGTTTCTGGAACCTACCTGCCCGTTCTCAGTCCGTGCTTTTAATAAGCTGGATGCGCTGCTGGCATTGGTGGGGGAAGATAAGATGACGCTGAAGATTCGGCTGCAATCCCAGCCATGGCATATGTATTCCGGACTGATCGTTCGTTACATCCTCGCCGCATCCACTTTGCCAGAGGGCAAAGCCGCTGCAAAACGTGTGCTGCAGGCGGTCGCCGATCATCGTGAGGAGTTTGAGTTCACCGATCACAGTCATGGGCCCAATATGGACGCGACGCCGAACCAAATCCTTGCACGTTTGCAGCAGTACAGCGGCATCGATGCACACGCGCCGTTCCTGCGCGCCGAGCTGCAGAACGAAATTAAATGGCATTGTAAATATTCGCGCCAGAACGGTATTCACGTCTCACCCACCTTTATCACCAACGGTCTGGTGCAGTTGGATATGGGTAGCGGTGATGATATTGAGTCCTGGGCACAGCGCATTCTCGCCTGATGTCGTCAGCCCGCTCCGGCGGGCTATCCCCATATTTCGCAACAGATTTCAGCTTGCACTGATTGCACAATTTCCGATAATCGTTATCTACCTAATTATATAGCGAGAAAGGGAATGCAAGTCAGATACCTCACAGCATCGATGTTAACCGCCGCCGCGGGCCTCAGCCTGCAAGCACAAGCCAGTACCGATATTCGCGTAACTTATGCTGGTTCGATGGGGAAAGTGATGGACCAGTCTTTAGGTCCAGCCTTTGCCAAACAGAACGACGGAAAATATGAAGGGCAAGGCCAGGGCGCATACGGCATGGCACGTCTGCTGGCGAGTAAAAAAATCACTGCTGACGTGTTCGTCTCCATCACGCCAGGCCCGATGCAGATCTTAAAAGATGCTGGATTGATTGATGGTGCCGTACCGGTTGCCAGCACCAGCATGGTGGTGGCGTACAGCCCTAAAGGGAAATTTGCTCAGCAGTTCGCACAGGCTAAAGGCGCAGATGCCAGTTGGCTGAAAGTGCTGGCCACGCCGGGAATTAAATTCGGTCGCACCGATCCGATTAACGATCCAAAAGGCCAGAACATTATCTTTACCCTGCTGCTGGCTGAGAAGTATTACAAGCAGCCGGGCATCGCCGATAAAATTCTTGGTGGCTACCAAAACCCTGCTCAGACCCATCTTGAAGGTGGCCTGCTGGCTCGTCTGGAGAGTGGTCAGGTCGATGCCGCGGCAGGTTATGAGAGTGAAGTGATATCCGCGCATCTGCCTTATGTGGCGCTGCCGGATGAGATCAACCTGAGCAACCCAGACATGGCAAAACAGTGGTATGACACTGTCAGCTTCAGCGTCAAAGACAGCGCGGGCAAAGATAAAGTACTGCATACCCAGCCGCTGGTTTACTACGCAGCAGTGCTGAAAAACGCCCCGCACGGTACGGCAGCGGGTAAAGCCTTTGTCGATTTCATGCTGAGCCAGCCAGGTCAGGCGCTGTTTAAACAGAATGGTTACGCCGCACCGAAAGGCGGAGCTGTTTATCAGTAATGAAGACCGGTCACGCCACCGCGCTTTGGTTGTCACTGCCAGCACTGATGTTGCTGGCAGTGCCATTCGTCACCCTGATTGGCGTTACGCAATGGCAGCACATGCACCTTGCCTGGGGCGATGGCAGTGCCATCTCCACCTCTTTGGGATTGGGCGCGATTGCGCTGCTGTTGATCTTTATCAGCGGATTGCCGGTGGCGTGGTGGTTGTCGCAGGCAAAGGGTCGCGCACGCGCCATTGTGGAACTGTTGGTGATGATTCCATTACTGACGCCTCCGCTGGCAATGGGGATTTTACTGGTGAGCGCTTACGGACCTTATAGTGTTCCGGGGGAGTTACTGGGGAAATTTGGCTGGACGCTGGTTAACAATCCTGCCGCGTTTATTCTGGCGCAATGGTACGGCGCACTGCCCTACTTCATTACCACTGCGCGTTCCGCTTTTGCGGGCGTTCCGCAGGATATTCTGGATGCCGGTCGTACCTTAGGTGCCTCACCGTGGCAAGGATTTTGGCGTTTGTCGGTTCCGCTGGCCGCGCCGGGTTTGGCCTCTGCAACAGCTTTGGCGTGGGTGCGCGCCATGGGTGAGTTCGGCATTGTCATGATTTTCGCCTATTTCCCTCAGGGCATGCCGGTTCAGCTTTATAACAATCTGCAAAATGACGGCGTCGATGCGGTGTACGTACTGCTGTGGTTGCTGCTGTTGTTTACCTTACCGGTGCCGCTGCTGTGTTTTGTGGCGTCAAGACGCGTACGTTATGGCAGTTCATCAGTGGAGTCATAGCGCGGCAGGGAAACCGATATTCCGTAGCGGGTGGCCTGCAGGACGTGCCCAGGCTATGTTGGACAGGCTAATTGAAATGACACGACAGACCATGTGCTTAATGGGCGCAATATATTGCGCCCATCATGACTTAATCAATCGCTTTCAATGCATCCAGCGCGCAAGCCTCATCAAGATTACCGCCCGGCGCACCACCGACACCAATCGCACCAATCACCTGATTACCACTTTTTACCGGCACGCCACCGGCTAACAGCAGAAAGCCTGGTACGTCACGCATATTCTGCGCGCCTGGATTGTTCTGTGCCGTTTCCATCACTTTGCCACTCAGATTCCTGGTACTCAACGCGGTGTAGGCCTTCATACGGCTCGCTTCTACGGTGTGCGGACCGGCATTGTCCATACGCTGTACCGCAGTCACTAAACCTGCGCGATCTACTACTGTCACGGTGACATTGTAATTTTTTGCTGCGCAGGACTGAATAGCTACGCTGGCCAGTTTTTGCGCCTCAGCCAATGACAGATTGGATTCAGTCACGGCGGCCTGGCTGCCAAAAGAAACAAATGCCGCCGCAGCAGCAATCAAAGAAAGGCGAATAGTCATGTGTCACTCCTGAGTTATGTTAGGTGACACTGTAAAATGAGAGCAGGTTAATAAATATTCGGGTGATCACGCGTTCTGCCAGGTAGTTATACCTGGTTAAGTTGCTGCCAGGCGTGAATCAGTTGCGCAAGATTGTCCATTTCCAGTTTAGTCAGAACTGCGGCGCGATGGGCTTCAACCGTTCGTGGTGACAGCGATAAATCACGCGCTATCTCTTTGCTGGTCTGCCCGGCAATCATCAGTTGCATCACTTCGTTTTCACGCACCGACAACAATGCAAAACGCGACTGCAAAATCTGTTGCGCCTGCCAGCGCTGCGCGCGCTGTTCACTTTCATGCATTGCCTGGTGCACGCTTTCCAGCAACGGTTCAATCTCTAACGGTTTGGTGTAGAACTCGAAAGCCCCCTGACGGAACGCACGGCGACAGGCTTCAATCGTGCCATGACCGGTCATGATGATCACCGGCAGCAGCGGATGCCTTTCGCCCTTCTCTGCCAACCAGCTAAGGCCACTGATGCCCGGCATGCGGACGTCCAGCAACAAACAGCCGCGCAGCGGTTCCTGCGCTGACGTAGCCGCCTCAAATGAGGCCAAATCAGCAAAGTCGGCAACGTCATATTCCAGCGTTCTCAAGAGAAAACCCAATGATTCACGCACCGACAAATCATCATCCACTAACCAAACTTTTGCGCTCATTCCGTTACTCCGCCAGTGGGAAAATTAGGGTGATTTCCGCGCCGCCTTCGGCGCGGTTTGCCAGCCGCAGCTGGCCATTCATGCGTAACATCAAGCTCTCAACCAGCGTCATGCCAAGCCCCATGCTTTCTGGTCGCGAGCTGTAAAACGGCATACAGGCCTGCGCTAATCCTTCGACAGAAAAGCCTGGTCCGTTATCACTGATGATGATTTTAATCTCGTGCGCCAGGCGTTCTGAATTGATAGCCACCCACGCATCCGCCTGCCCTTGCTGCATGTGGATCGCATTTTGTAGCAGATTGTGAAAGACCTGTTCGAGCCATTGTTCGTCGCCGATAACACGCGCGTGGTCATGCTGAAACTGCTGATGAAGCACCACAGCGCCCGCATCCAGTTCTTGTTGTAATAGCACCGTGACTCGCCGCCATGTTGATTCAACACCGATCGCAGTCATCGCCACCGGGCGTTCGCTGACAATGTCGCGAAAACGTTGCAGCAATCCGGCCAATCGTTCAGTTTGTAAACTGATGGCACCGAGTGTCTGCGGCAGGCTATCGTGTTTGCCTTGCTTAAGCAGCAGCTGACTGGTGTGTAACCACGTGTTTATCGCGGTGAGCGGCTGGTTAATTTCATGGATGATACCCGCCGTGAATTCACCCAAAGATTCACGCCGCGTGCGCTGGAAATAGTCAGCCCGCAGACGCATTTCGACGTTTTGTCGCCAGTGACGCAATAATCCCCAACCGAGAAAACCGGTGATGAGCCACAACGTCAAAGCCAGCAGGGGCGGAGCGACATGCAGCGCACGCCAATCAGGATTCGCGCTGCCTTTAATTAGAAAAGGTTGGTAGAGGTTGATAAACGGACGCTGCCATTGCCAGCGCGCCGTTTCAGAATAGGCCGAAGTTAGTATTGCGGGCTGAGCATGAATATGAAATGCAAGTGCCAGCCCGACCTCTGGGGCTTGCACGGCAAAATGCAAATCCACCAGCATGCGGAATTGTCGATAGGGGTTATACAGCCAGTACCGTCCTTCGCTGGCATCTTCAAACCGCGGGCCGGTTAGCGGCCTGTTCTGTGTGTGCTCAAGCTGCACGATTTGCGGAAATTTCTTCTGCAATTCAGTGAGGTTTTCATCACCCGTCAATAATGGCAACAGAGTTTCATTCTGCGTTAAATAGGCCGCAATACGACTGAACTGCTGATGGAATTCCGCTTCACGCGTGCGCTGTTGATCCAGGATTTGTTCGGCAAGTAATGCGAACAAAGTCACCAGCGTGAGAAGTAGCCAGACCAGCCAATACCTTTTCATCCATGGGCGGTAAGTGTGAGGCATAGTTTTCCGTTGTTAAAGCGATAAAAAAGCCCTCCGGGTCAGGAGGGTTGTCGATACTGCACCAGCATCCATTCATAGTTTTGCAACGTTGTAACCTGCCCACCCATTGGATTCAATCAGTTTTACTGGTTTAGCGCTGATTTCAGAAGTCTACCAGGTACGACTTTGATTTAGATTGGCTTTTTCCCGATCGGTAAGCGACTCTGCGTTATCCTGTTGTATGAGTTGATAACGAAACATCAGCTGTTTTAACAGTAATCCCGTCTGTGTTTGTTCACTCAGCTGATCACCGTTACCTTCAGCGTAACGTCGAAGTTGCTCTTCAACCGGAATCTGCTGGTTAAAGGCCTGCATCGCGGAAAAAATCCCCGTTTTAAGCTCACTCACCGTGAGATATTTTCCTTTAGTTTTATCCAGTCCATTGAGTTGTTCAGCCATATTTTCCAACTGCGCCATACCACGATGCCAGCTCTGTAATTTTTCCAACGATATCGCTTGTTTCTCTCTGCGCTGTTGTTCGAGCAGGGCTTGAGAGGCCATCAAGTGCTGATGCTGTTCGTATCGATACCAACTGCCACAGACAAAGACTAAAACGCCAGCCAGTAAGGCACAGCAGGCCCCACTCACAAATGATTTTAATGATGAAGCCGTTGTGGGCGCGTCTTGCTGCTCATCCGCATCAGGATAGACCACATAAACGCGAGCCGGATGGCTGTGGTGTTCACTGTTGAGTGCTGCCGGAATAAGCTGTACCGGAGAGGGCAGTCTTTCTTGAAGCTGCGTTATGGAGTGTTTGACCTGATGCAATAACGTATTGGCCTGCGCGAATTCCCTGATACCAAAACGTAACAACGCTTCACGCAGGGATATCAGCAACCGCTCCGTTTCTAATAGCTGCGCCGCCATCTCGCTGCCCACCACCTGCCAGCCACGGTAGAGACTTTGCAGACGTCGAAACATCACGCTGAGGATATCGGCGCGCGCATCAATCGCCAGCGGCCAGAAAATCGACCACTGATGTACCACCAGCGCGTCAATCAGATTCAAGCCTTCATTGAGCCCCCTCAAACCCGCGTTGTTGGCACGCGCCAAAGTGAACCAGGCCGCACTCTGCAACTCCAGTCCATTTTGTTCAAACAACCCCAGCGTGAGTCTCTCCACTTTCCCCCAATCAACATCGGGCCGGGCGGGATGCGTCAGCTTACTCATCTCTTCCCGCAACTGGGAATAGCCTGGTAAGGTGCGCGGATCTGCACCGGTTTTAATCACCTGATTCATATTCAGCAACCTTCCTTGTTTATCCCGTCAAACCACTGCCCATTAACTGCTGTTGCTTTAAGTGACGCAGCAACACTCTGCCCTCTGGTTTGAATTCCGTGCCGTAGCGCACCAGCCAATACCGGTGAGTTCGGCTTCAATGGCGTAGCGCAATTCGCCTGGCAACGTTTGTTCCAGCAATGCCACCTCAATACGCTTGAGGCGCGGTTCGTACTTCAGCAACACGCTTGAAAAGGTGTGAAGCAGCTGGTGCGCAGTGCCCGGCATCCCCTGCAGGATGCGGGTCATATCCGGCAAACCGTAGTCGGGGATGTGTGCAATTGAACCAGCGCGGGTGTTGAGGATGCGCTGCAGGTTATCCAGCACCGAAAGAATGACCTGGTCCCGTTCGCTCACGGCATCGAGCGCCAGCCCGCCACTAAAATTGCCGTAAAGGATCTCATAAAGTGAAGGCATCATCAGGGTCTTTTAGCCTTTTCCGCGACCAAAGTCAGTGTACCGTCACCCAGTTCAATCACGCGCGCGTTGTCCGGATCGAGGTCATTGCGGGTCAGTAAGATTCGCCACTTATCATCCTGCGTGTCTGGCGACAGGAATAGCCCAGCCACTGCCACGAATTCCGCCTTATCGTCCATCGGCATATCAATACTGACTGACTCACCCGGGCGGATGCGGATGTCCTTTTGTGCCAGCAGGTCCGCCTTCAGAACCTGACTGTCAGCAGTGAATAGCGAGGGGTAGTCTGAGGCGTCAAAAGCGCTACTGTCCTTCAGTTGCCAGATGCGTACCACGGTTGAGAGCGCAGCACCCTGTGCGTTGCGGTTTGCCCCTTCACGGGCGCGAAAATCGAGATGCAGTGTGCGTATTTGCTTGTAAAAAATGGATTTTGTTACGGAGACGGTGCCCTCTGATACTTTCTGCGTCAGACCGCAGCTGCTGACGCTCAGTGCCAGCATAAGAGGGATAAGCGTTTTACCAGCGATAGTCGCCCTGTTCATCGGTTTCGATCCTTGAAGGTTGCACCCGGACGCGCTGATAGCGACCGAGCTGTATGGTTATCTGGTTAGACTCGCGGGAGCCCGTGATTTGTGTCAGAGGCAGCACCGCCGTGCGCCCGAGTTGCTGCGCCCCCTCCTTCCGGCAGCTTAGCTGTGCAACAGGCATCATTGCGCGGTAAACGCACAGCTCCAGTCGCGCATCTAGCTTTGATCCCAGGTAGACGTGCAACAGCGCCATCAAGTCGCCGTGCAGTTGCCCGCCGGGGAGCCATCCCCGGACTTCCTCAGGGTTGCCGGTGAACAGCCTCAGCAATACCTGACCGTTGACGTCTGTGGCATGCGTCCCCACCACCGGTCGATGCGTCAGACTGACAGGGTGGCGCGTGCTCATATTCAGTATTGAGGATTGGGGAATACGACGTGAATCCCAGGGCACGACCTGCGCGCGCGTGTCCGGTGCCAGCAGCTTCACCAGTGAGGTAACGCCTTCCGCAGTTCGTCCGGGCAGCAGCATCACCGGCAGCAACGCAAGGAAACGCGAGACCGGCGTCGCGATATTCTGCGCACAGCCGCTTATCCCCAGACCCGCCAGCCCCAGCAGGTACTGAGAGGTGTCATCGGTGCCACCAGGAGCGAAAGTTGCCGGGTAGGTGTATTTGCGCCAGATGCGATAAAACTGCGTGGTCAGGCGGTGGCTGAAGATGTCCAGAAAATCCTGTGTGGCCTCGTACCCTTCGCGCTGCCGCGTCACATCATCAATGTAATGCGACGGCAGCGGAGACGCCGTGCCATAGAGCCCCATGAAATTAATGCGTACCGTGGGCGGCAGATGCGGATAAGCGGGTTCCTCCGCGCCACGCATTTCCCCTGCCGGGAAGCCCATGCCGGGATGAGGCCGGAAGCGCACCGGTTCGTGCCGCACCTGCCAGCTGCAGCCCGGCACGGGTGCCTCGGGATCGCTCCTTTCCAGAAGCTGACAGAAGCGGTAAAAATTCATGTAAGGCAGCCGGTCACCCAGCCGCGCGATTAGCCGGGCAGGCGCTGACTGTGATTCTCTTTCCACCGGATGCATTTTCCTTCAGGCCGGATAATCAAGGAGAGCTGAATGAACTGGTTCATGTCCGCGTAAAGCGACATAAAACGGTTAAGCATCTCGCCAAACAGGTGTATGTCGCCATCACCGGTAAAACCGCTGCTGTCGAGCGTCACCTCAATGTCAAGACCACGCAGCAGGTAACCAGACTTAAACCGCTGCAGACGGTGATGCTGTACGTCAAGAATCGCATCCAGCCTGCGGTTGCAGAGTTCGTCATCCTGCCAGTTGTACAACGCCAGCGTGCCGCGCAGCACTTCTGCGCTATTCATCATATTGATGAAGCCGGAACCGAGGTGGCTCAGAACCCGCCAGTGAAAGCGGTCCTCAGCGGGTGGATAAGCAGGAAGTGTCGGACGAGTCAGATTGCGCACCGTGACAGGGGTCTGCAACACCTGTTCGCAGCGGTCCAGCAGGGTGCTTTGCAGCGCACGACGGGGAAGCTGCCCGTTGGTGCCGGTGATACGCAGCGAGAGCGTATCGCGGGAAAGCTCTTCCCCCTCCTCCCACTGCTGACCGCCGAGTATCAGCCAGGTGTCGTGCATCCCGGTCACGCCTTTTCGAACGCGCGTATGAAAATAGCGCTCAGGTGCGAGGCGTCGCATCATGCCGCCCCGGTGCCGGAAACTGGTGAACGGAACGTATTCAGCCGCACCGGTCAGCCCTGAACCGCTGACCGCATCCACCGAGTAAATTTCGGTATGTCCGTCCTGCAGGCGCTTCGCGCGCAGCAGGTACTCGCTCTCCAGTCCGTTAACCGTCAGCGGGTCAGCTTCCAGCGTGAACAGGTTAATCACCGGTACGCAGTGCAGTTTCAGCGAAGCATCGGTCACCGGCAAATCACTCTGCCACGCCTCACTGAATACCACCTCAATATCGAACCCCGTGAGTCCGGGTGGAAGAGGGATAGCTTCCAGTCCGTTCAGGGTCACAAAGCGAAACTTCTCCGGGAAGGTGAAGTACTCCAGCAGCAACTGATAGCCGCTGAAGGCGCTGTCACCCTTTGGCCACAGCCTGTCGTCCTCACCAAATCCACCCGGGCTGAACCAGGCGTTGAGGGCGATCCGCTCCTGCTGCCCGGCCAGGCGGACGTATATCGCGGCCTGACGGCGGGTCAGCCTCTGATGCAGCGCGGTCGCCACGGGCACGTCTTCTCCCAGCCACAGGCTGAGATGACGCAGGTCACACTGGCTCCAGTCCGCCTGCCCGCTGCTGGCTATGCGCAGGCGCAGCACGGAGCGTCCGTCCGGCTCGGTGCCCATGACCACGCCTGAGATTGACAGCGGATTAAGCGTAACCGGCTTTGTGGTGCGGTAGTGGCAGACAGTATTTTTGGGGCCTACCGGGCGAGAATACACCTCCAGCCCGGCGGGAGCGGTCTCCGCCATTTTCATTTTGGGCAGATCAGGCGAGAGAGCCACCACGCTGAGTGAAGGGATCGTGCGCAGATAATGCGGCCAGAGCATGCTGACCAGACCTTCGGTCAGCTCCGGCAGGTCATCATCAATCTTCTGACGCAGCCGACCGACGGAAAAAGCAAATCCTTCAAGCAGGCGCTCCACAAAAGGATCTGGCGTGCCTGCGCGGTCCAGATTGAGCATGGCGGCGCGGTCAGGGTGAGTTTCGGCAAATTCTCTGGCGGCGTCGCGCAGATAGCGCATTTCGTTATCGTAATAGCGTAGAGTTAAGTCTTTCATAAACGGGTTTCGTCTTCCTTTACGAAGTGGTCAGTATGGCAGCACGAGCGGCATCAATCCGGATAAGCGATGAAAGTAGTCTTTCCATCTCTGTGTGCGTCCTGGTTTTATCCGCTTCGCTTCGGCCTGCACGGCTGCGCAACAGCTTCAGCCTGCGGGACTGCACCTCAAACAACAGAGATGGCTCCCACTCGTCCAGCGTCATACTCTCTGCTTGCGTATCGAGCGCACATAGCAGATGAAGCGCCATTTCCTGACGGCCAAATTGCTCAGCAAGTCTGGCCATCAGCAAACGCAACAACCACTGCTGCCTGGGTGACGTTATGCCGGGCCGTTGCTGCAGCCAGGCCAGCGCTGCTTCAATGCCCTCCCTGTCTGCCAGGTCAGTGGCCTCGCTCTCCAGCTGCAACACATCATCCTCTGCGCCAGCAGTCACAGAGACAGCCTCCAATCCAAACACTCCCGCAGACATCAGCACATGCTGCTGGATCCAGCCCATGGTGACCTCATCCGCAAACGGCATTCCGTCACTGAAGGCCAGCGTCTCCAGCCCGTTGAGGCGCGACAGCAGGCCCTTAAGGTCGTCCTGAACAATCGCCGCCAGCGTCGCATTGCCCGAGCGCAGCTGCGCCTGGTGCTGGTACCACTGCAGGTCAAGCCAGAAGTGATTGCCGCCCCGGCTGAACAGGCTGTCGGCCTGCTCGGCCAGTTCGGCCCAGCTCTGCTGCAGCCACAGGCGCTTGAGCTGTGCGCGCTGGTCCGGCTTGGGTGGCTCGATACGGCTTTTGCCGTCGCCGGACAACGGTGGCAGCTGGCTGAGCGTGTCATGACGAATGGTTTTCATCAGCCTATGCGCGGCCAGCCATCCGCCTGGCTGATCGCGCAGATAAGCGGCCAGCGTTCGTGCCTGGTCCAGCAGATCACGCCCGGAACTGATAGCCGCCAGAGCGGGGGCGGCGGAGGCTGAAGACGACTGGGATGCGGGACCGTCTGCCGCCGTCTGGGGCACAACCGCATCCGGGCCGCCTGCCCTCAGCAACCTTGCCTCCAGCGCGCCATAAAGGCCGCCAAGGCCGGCCCCGCCCTGCGCTCTGCATACGTCATCAATCATCAGCAACGCCGCCACGGTACGCTGCGCCGTTGCGGTCGTCACTTCAGGATAAAGCGTCAGCGTATCCAGCATGCGCGCGCTGGCGGGAAAGCCCAGCGCCGCCTCACGACTGCGCGCCCGTTGCGGATGCAGAGCATCACCGAAGCGCTGCAGCAGGCCGGCAAGCAGGGCCAGACCGTCGGCGAACCCTTCTTCTCCGTCCTGTTGCAGTCGCGCCCAGCAGTGCCAGACTGCCACGCGGATATCTTTGGCTTCCGTCGTCAGTACCTGCTCCGCCAGCGCACAGATAAGCGCCGTGTCCGCGCCAGACAAACGGTTCATCTCTTCCTGCATCTGCTGGAACGCATCGTTGTAGGTCGGGTCTTCGCCTGCTGCGTGGGTGCCCGCCAGGGGTTTCAGCCACGGCTCCCACAGCGAAACAGACTCCGTGGCCAGCACGCGAAGATGGTCCGCATCCGCACCGCAGGCATTAATCAGAGATTGCAGTGGCATTAGTCTTCCTCGCTGACAAAATTTTCATCCGGCACGTCCGGGGCGTTACTGATAATGAATATGTCCGCCGGGAGCGTGAAGTTGCGCAGCTTCAGCAGCGCCAGCGGCCCCTCACCCGCTTCTGTTCGCAGAATGTAGTTCAGCGGACGGCCGTCGGGAGCCTGCCAGGTGAGCCGCCAGCTGCTGCTGATGCCCGGATTGGCGCTGACCTGAGCCTTATCCAGCAGGCGAATCAGACCCCAGCTGCCCGGCATGTCGCCGTACTGGCGGGTGCCGGCCTTCGTGCTTATCCAGCTCAGTGATGCGCCGGGCGCTTCAGTGTCAGCCGGCCAGGTGAAGCGTTTCCACACCGGTTGCTGATTCATGTAGGTGAGCTTCTGACTGTCAATAATCAGGTCAGTCTGCATTACGTCTGCAGCCGTACCAGGACGCAGCTCAAAGTGCAGCCCGGCCTCACCATTGGTGAACACCACGTCGGAAATCCGGCTGAGCTGATTAAGCGCCTGCAGAAAGGCCGGGTTAAACGTCAGCCCCTGGGCGTTGATACTGTCCGGTACCCAGCGGGAGCCTTCGCGGTGCAGCACGCCGCTCAGACGCGACTGCAGGAAGCGAGTGATGCGACCGTTGTCCGCATTCAGATATTTCGCCAGCAGCGGCAGTGACACTTCACTGCTGACATTTTTAAACGGATAGCGGCCGCCAAACGCGCTGTTCCACTCGTTCACCACCGCCTGCTGCCACTGGGCGTTCAGGCTGCCCGCAGCGGGCATCAGCACCTGCTGCCAGGCCTGCTCCATCGGGCGCACAAACACCGTCTGCCCGAAGGCGCTCCACTCCTGTCCCAGCCCGGCGGCGACCAGGCTGCCGTAATCACGCGTGTCAGTCAGGTCAACCGTTTTCCCCTGAAACACCGTCTGCGCCAGCGTCTGCGTCATGGCCTGCGGGTCTGCCGTGTTGGTGACCTGCTGCAGGCGCAGACGCACCTGAGTCACGCGCGTCAGGAAGGTACGCAGGCTCATACTGCTGCTGCCCTGACTGTCAGTCAGCGCCAGCAGCGGGCCGAAAGTCGCATCGAGTGGGCCGATCGGTCCGCTGTTCTGGTCAATGGCAGGGCGCTTTTCCCGACTGAGCAGGTTCTGCGCAGACTTCACCAGCGAGTCAGCAATAGCATCCCCACTCTGCCCGGTCCGTCCCTGCACGTTGAGCGTATTCATTAGCGCCACCAGCGGTGACTGGCGCACATCTGCCATCAGTGTGAGCTGGTCAATAGCGTCTGACAATGTCGGAGTAGGTTGCAGGCGCAGGCTGTTGAGGAAATTCAGCCAGGCGGCGCTGTAGTCAGAGAAGTAACGGCTGGTCAGCCTGGCTTGCAGTGCGTCCGGTGATGCTGCCTGGTCGGCCTGCGAATTGTCACCCAGCACCCAGTCCATCTCTTCCTTGCGCTCGCGAGCCACTTTTTCAATGGCAGGTTTCACGCCGTCTTCCCAGGCCTGCCGGGTAAACATCCCCGGGACTACTTCATCGGTCGTGAACAAACGCGCCGTATCTGTATCGCCGGTCATGTCTGACAGGCGCATGTCAGCATACTGTCGGGCTACCTGTGAGAGCATCCGCTGGTACTGGCGGGTTTCGCTGTTGGTTACCCCCATCTGCCGCACCAGCAGGGCGCGTACCTGACTGACAAGTTCATCATCGATCTTTAGCGCCCACTGCGGATGTGTACGCAAACTCTTGCTGTAGAAGGCCAGCAGCGGTGCACCTTCTCCCTGCCAATAACTGTCAGTCACGCCTTCACGCTGCGCCCAATCCCGTATCAGTGCATGACTAAACCACTCCTCATTCATTCGTTCCGGTCGCGCCAGCATCAGTAATAGTTTGAGCTGGGTGTAAGCGGGTCTTGCAAGCTGCTCGCGAAGTGGACTATCTGGCGGCAATGCGGCTATGGTTTTCAGCTTGGCCTTAAGGTGAATTGCCGCCGCATCACGCAGCAACGGCAGTGCGACATTACTGTATCGCTCCCAAAGTGCGTGGAGTAGCGCATCATTTTGATTTAGCCCGGTGAAGTCATACCACGGCACACCGTGAGCAGACCGATTTTGCAGGCGTTCGATTCCCGCTTGCAATTCAGCGAGTGCACTCAGCCGCTGCTCAATCCCAACACTTTGAGACGCGCGAGTAATCTGATCCTGTGTCGTAGCAATAATATTACGGTTGTAAATAAACGAGATAATTATCCCAGCAGCCCAGAGCACCATAAATGCTGAACTAATAATGCATAATACCTGAGGCCATCCCAGACGATGTTTTACCGGGCGTAATCCCACAGGTAATGTTGAAAGTGAAGCAAGTAACGAATCCCAACACTTGTCTTTTCCCCAATGATGTTTAACCTCTCGGGCAGACTCCATTGCTGAAGGGCTAAACATAATCCCTGCAACGGGTAACGGACGATGCGGATTCAGCAACTCAGTCAGAGACTGGCTAATACGCCTCGCTGACAGGGAGAGCTCAGATTTCAAAGCAAGCAAGAATGTGTACTGAGGATCAATACAGATTTGCTGAATTCCTTGCTCTGTCAATTTATAGGCCAATGTAAGTAGTTGCGCTTCAATAGCCTTCGATGTTGCTCGGAATGGCAATAAGCAACCGACAGACTGTGTAATTCTTCCTGAACAGTCACCAGCCGGATGTAACGACCACACAATAAACGGCAGTCTCCATCCTAATAATTCATAACGAGAGGTAATTCTTCGGGAGAGTGTATCTATTTCCTGTGGTGATAACATGTCGTCGGATGACGCGTAATCCAAAGCAGGAGATCGACTCAGAGATGATGTGACCCAAATCAAAGCATCAATCGGTTGATGGCATAATGCCTTAATCTTGCTGAACCAGTCATTATCCAAAGGCTGATCTGTATCTCCCCCCCACAACAGCACCGTACCTTGATGCTCTAGCCAGAACTGACTGCTAATGCCAGGGGCGAGTTGCTCCACATCCAGCTTACGCCCGGTGAGCATAATAATTGTCACTTTCTTTCGCCAGAAACGACCGAACTGATGGCCTAGTGCCAACTTGAGTTCAGATATGGCGACACCAGAGGCGGAGTTTCCATTCACTTGCTGGGTTTTATTGTTTTTAACAGAGGCATCATTATCATTACGCTCTTGCAAGATGCTTCTAATTAAAATCACTCCGTAACTCATGCATAAAAAAATAAAACATAATCCAATGAAGGCGTAAAGCTTGCTTTGAAACGTTAACAGGCCAATTCTTTCACCAAAACGATAAATACCCCAGGCAATCGCAGTGAGCACAAGAAAAATAACGCCATAACGACCTATCCAGTGCCTATCACTTCCTTTATTCGATGTGTTCATCATTTATTCCCTGTTGCACAATCATTAGTTTTCATCATTCCATTTTCTTTACTAATTCGTGTATCACGACTGAGTTGATAGCCCCTCAGGCGAAACTATTGTGGCCCACAACGGTGCGCTGGTACGATTACCACTCAAGATCAATTGCGCTTTTCCATTTCTGCAGAATTGTGCGGCGCAGGCGATGGCAACCCATGGAGCAGAACAACCAGGATATCCCAATATTGCATCAAGATTATTTAAGTCCTGCCCGATATTGATTGGACTTTTTACAGATTTTAATGCCGTGGCAACAGCAATATTATGTTCCGAATGGATACCAACCAGCCAGCCAGACTCTATACTTTCACCCGTTATGGGAACCCATTTCAGGGAGTGCGCAATAGCATATTCCAAATCTTTAACGTCTGTATAATATGACTGTTCCGGACGATGCAACCGCGCAAGAATCGGTAGATTCGGGACAGGTAGTGAATGACCGAGCAGTAAGCCGACAATTGCTTCTGAAGTTCCCTCAGGATGTTCGGGTTCAATCTGTGCGGCTAAGACTAAGAGCATTGTTTTTTCATTACTGCTTTGATCTAACCATTGGTCAATGACGGCAAGCCCGGCACCAGAAATGCGCGTAGCGGGTTGAGCTATGCTACTGTCATCCCAGCATTGCTTAAAAGTACTCTCTATCTGTTGACTATTCAGGTGACTCTCGCACTCGAGTAATACAGCAATAGATGTTGCTTCTGGCATCATGGCAAGGATTGGGCTGAGTTCTCCCAGCACATTAGCGAACCCTCGTTTCAATAATTGCTCTACGGTTTCTTCGTCATTTCTGTTTAAGCGACTGTGCCGGACGCCCCGGTATCCCAACCATGATGGCTGTGTTTTCAATGCCGCTTTTTTTTGGCTCAAAGCTTCCCACTGTAAGTTACCTTGAGTATCAGCGTCAGTGCGGAACGCAGTATGAAGACTTAATCCATAGACATTTAAATAACGCTGCCCGCGCTTTAGTTCTCGATTGAGTTGTTTTTCACGTAACCGATCACTGTTTATAGCTGCATTGAATTGTCCTTTAAACCAGGCCAGACGGAAAAACAATAGGAAAGCCCAACCTAAAAAAGGCAATTCAAGCGCGTTCTCCCAAAATATTATGTTGCTCATGTCCGGTTTAGAGATCTTCATCATTATGGCGTAATTTATGCCAACGATTATCATGATGAGCAATATTAAAAGCCACACCCACCATTTTGGCGCCACCGGCTTAATTGCAGGTGATGGTATTAATTTGAGATTGACTGGCATATTTACATCGCCGTTGCTGATGGTAGGCTTGATATCAAGCTGCACCCACATGCACAACGATGCCCATGAAATGCCACCGGTCGCCCGTAGTCTTTATAGGTTGCATGGCCCTCTGCGATAACATTTTTACCGTGCTTAGGGCAGTCAACAGGATCTCCCACTCGCGCAGCACCTACACCGTGAAACATCATCTTCATTGAAGCACTTAATACAGAGCCGCCGCCGGTATGTTTATCACCCAGCCGAATAATATTTTTCATTATTAAATATACCCTTGATAAATTAGTTAAATAAGAAACTTGTCACTAAATAAAACGATTATGAGGATTGTCTGATATAAAAATTACCGACTGAATGATGTTGTATTACCGCCATAGCACAACATGAATGACATATTCTTTCTGATGAAATCATTTAATACGTCAGCGGTCTGCCCGTCACCTGATCCAGGTGCTTCTTCTTCGCCAGCAGGGCAATCAACGCCTCACTTGGTTTTTCCGGCGGAATATTGGCTTCGCGGGCCTCCACCCACTTCAGTTTGCCGTCCCATTCCGGTAAAGGCGCGGGCGGTAGCGGAACGATGTCGTTGATTTCGGGTACGGTGGGATGAGCGTAGGAGTAACCTGACAGTATCTTCCAGATAGCCTTATAGCGCCGTGCGCGTTCGGGGTCGTTTTGCTGGCCTAGATAATCGAGCCTGTCAGTAGGCTCGGGACCGGAAAATCCCTCTTCTAAAAAGCTTGCAGAATTTTCGTCACCGGCAGCCACCCCCAATTGAAATGCTTCGGCTGCCTCTTTATATTTCTTTTTTGCCTTCAGGTTAATTCCCAGCGAAGATGCGGCTTCCCCGTCCCCCTGTTCTGCTGCGCAACGCCGCATCAGCCGGACTATGTCCCCGGTATTCTCAAGCCAGGATAACTTTTCGCCCACGTAAGCCTGTGCCTGGGCGTTGCCTTCATCAGCCGCCTTACGGTAGTAACGCAGCGCCATGTCCTCATCCTGCTTCAGCCCTGCAGCACCGTACTGCAGATAGATGGCGATAAAGTAGTAGCCGCTGGCGACTCCGGCATCGATAAGCTGCTGGCTGAAGCGGCGTCGTTCCGATGCAGTCAGACCAAAACGCCCGCGCAGCGACCCGTTCTGCAGATTGATGGTGGCTTTGACATGTCCGTTTTCTGCCGCAATCCGATAGAGACGGGCAATTTCCAGGTCTATGACCTTGTCCTGCCTGAGCTGGTTGTTCACCTGCAGCCAGCGGGCGTATCTGAACAGCACATCAGCTTCAGCTTCCGGCCCCGGAATAATCTCGTGTCTGCAGGTGAAGGCCTGCCCGGTGCTGGCACCACCGGGCGATGGGATGCCACTCATGTTTGTCTGAAACGGGGAAGCGCTGTTATCGCACCCTGCCAGCAGCAGGCAGAGCATCCCGATAGCGGCGTGCCGCTGGCTGTAGTTGTTTGTCATGGCCTGCTCTTCCTTGTGTTAACGGCTTGCGCTGTCCTAGGCCTCGCCCAGATAACGCCACGTCACGGGCTGCTCTTCCTCCGTGTGCCTGTCACGCAGGGGCCAGGGGCGGGAATGAATGCGCGTTATGCGGTCGGCCGGCATCGTATCCCCCTCCCTGAAGTGACGCACCTCTTCCGGGCCTGTTCCGCTGTCCGGTATCCAGGCCGTCTGCCAGTAGCCGCTTCTCGGGCAGGGTTCTCCGCTGTGGCACAGCAGCAGCGACGCGCTCTGTTTATCAAAGTCCGGTGATGCCGGCAGCGGCCTGCCGGTCGCCGGGTTCAGGTGCTTCTCCTTCGCCAGCCGGACAATCAGCGCCTCGTCCGGTTTTTCCGGCGGGATGTTGGCTTCGCGGGCCTCCAGCCACTTCAGCTTGCCGTCCCATTCCGGCAAAGGCGCGGGCGGTAGCGGAACGATGTCGTTGATTTCGGGTACGGTGGGATGGGCGTAGGAGTAACCTGACAGTATATCGTTGATGAGCATGTAACGATGAGCACGCTCAGGGTCTATATGTTGATTAAGATAGTAAAGCCTATCATCAGCCTCAGGGCCATTAAATCCATTCCCCAAAAATCTTGCTGAGCTTGCATTACCTGCCGCCACTCCGAGCTGGAATGCATGCAAAGCCTCTGAATACTTTTTATTTATTTTGAGGCCAACCCCCAGCGATACTGCTGCCTCGCCATTACCTTGCTCAGCTGCGCATAGCAACATCTGTTTTGCAACGTCGGGGGCAATGTCAACCGGTTCAAGTTTATCGCCCACATAGGCCTGTGCCAGAGCACTCCCTTCATCAGCCGCCTTACGATAGTAACGCAGCGCCATGTCCTCATCCTGCTTCAGCCCCGCAGTTCCATGCTGCAGATAGATGGCGATAAAGTAGTAGCCGCTGGCGACTCCGGCATCGATAAGCTGCTGGCTGAAACGGCGTCTTTCTGATGCAGTCAGCCCAAAACGCCCGCGCAGCGACCCGTTCTGCAGATTAATGGTGGCTTTGGCATGTCCGTTTTCAGCCGCTATGCGATAGAGACGGGCAATTTCCAGGTCTGTGGCCTTGTCCTGCTTAAGCTGGTTGTTCACCTGCAGCCAGCGCGCATATCTGAACAGTATATCAGCATCAGAATGTATCTGCGGAATGACCTCATGCAGGCATGTAAAAGCCAGGCGATCATTGATATTATTCAGGGGGTCCACAGCAGTATCCTTTCTTGCCAAATTTGAAAAATTATTTTGATCACAAGCCGTCAGTAAAAGGCTTATTAGTAATATGAGTTTTTTCATTAATCTAAGTTCTTAAGGTTTGCACTCAAGTAGAGGAAATTAATAATCGATGCTTCCGGACTTTCTTTATTTTCCATTAAATTTTTATTATTGAGGAGCAAGTCTTCCCAAGCTTCAAATGCATCTTTCGGATTATCATTCCCTCCCTTGCCGTTAGTATGTAAATTCCATAATCTTCTTCTTAAATCCCGCGTCACACTTCCCCACTCATGAGCAATATTCATCTCACTGTCCACCTGCATACTGCGGGTGTTAATATTGGCAGAACCATGCGTGGTAAACACGTCATTGATAATCATCAACTTGGAGTGAATATAAACAGGCATCCATTTATCTGGCGGAGAATCCATTGCGACCAGCGAGCACACATGCACTTTCAGACCTGGTATATCTACAAGGGGAATAACGCTCTCATCTATTTCTTTCTCTTTTTCTTTTATTGCAGCATCCCGTTCATAAATGTATTTCAGCTTCTCTCCATAGGGAGCGTTGATTGAGGGGTCGCTGGGCAGGCTGTTTCGAAACTCTTCTTTCAGTTTAAGCTTGGTGATACCCGGCATGGTATCGGCCCGTCCAAGTAAATCCAGCATGCGCTGGGTATTAACGGTACCCGACCCTATCCCCTCATCTGTAACATTTGTCACTACAAACAAATGCAGAACACCATCTTTTTTAGAGTCGCGACCATTTTTTATCTGTTTTGCTACAGTTTCAGTAATTAATTTGGCCAGCGGCGGCCATCGGAAATACTGATTTTCAATATAAATAAACTGAGTGGCATTGTTAACTGCCTGCAAATAAAGCGTCTCGATATCCCGTTTTTGTTCCTGTGCCTGAGTACGAAGCAGTTGAGCCATAATCGGCGTGCCGTATTCAGGGCGGGGCTTCAGTTCTTTGGCCACTTTCTTTGCATTACGCGAAGCCAGCAGATCCTGATGCGTTTCCTTACACCACGCCTTAGCAAAATTCTCGTGCAGGTGTTCCAGTATCGGGCCCGTTACCTGGCTTGAGATATCCTGGCGCGGGAGAAACCCGCTGGCTCCCATATTGGATGCATACGCATCCACGCTGCCTGCCCGACGCCTGGATGAGTGCTCATCTGTATCCCAGTACTCATCGAGCATGTTGTGGCCCATCACAAAACCCACTGCATGCTCCGGTAATTCATAATCCACCAGGACTGTTTTCTGGTGATGAGTGGCTGTCGCCGCCAGAAGTGCCACGGTCATTTTACTGATGTCTTTATCAAGTGCATGCAGTGCTGCCTGATATCGTATCTCCGCACGTTCATCAACATTGAAGCCCCTGCTTACAAACTGCGGGAATTGCTTTAATCTTTTTGGCGTTGTTCCGATACCGACTGAAATCTCTTTAACCGTATTAAACAGGGCATACTCTGCAAACCATTTCCTGTCATTCGCATATTGCTCATCCGTCGCGCTTTGTCCTGCCCGATCTTTTATACGCACAATGCCTTTGCCGGGCAGATTGGCTTCACCTGCTCCCCCTGCTGAATTGAGTGGCATTTTCCAACCCAGTACTCGCACTTCCACGTTGTTTTTTCTCGCAACGTCAACGAGTAACTCTCCAATCGAGGGGGCCTGCCCATCGCGGATAAAATACATTGAAGGCTGGAAACCCCAGCAGATGATATCCACTGATTTCTTCGCATTCGCAATGGCGTGATGAACCGCAGCAAAAGCCTCTTCACCATTGACCAGCGGCTTGTAGGTCGCCAGGGTTGGCGGGTATTCCGTATTCTGAACAAACCAGGGAGAGGTAATCACCCCGTGATCCGCTTCATGAGGGGCAATAGGGACAACAAAAGGGTCCTTTTTCATTAAACTTCATCCTTGTCGTTTACATTACCCAAGAGGCGGGCATAGGTCATACGGTGGGCAGTATGGGTGTAGGGCGTATTAATGTCAGAACTGGCCATCGATGGATGATGATGGAACCCAAGATTAGCCAGTTTGCCCTGCTCCGGGTTAGTGTATGCATCAACGACAGGGATCTGATAACGCACACCATTAGCCATTTCCAGTGTGTACTCTCTGGTCACCACTTGATGGTCAATTGGGAGTTGGCCGCTCTTGTCCAGTACACCTGATTTAACCAACGATCCATCTGCAAAAAGGGAATATGGCATGCCAGCCCAGCTTATTTCAGGAGCGTTAGGTGCCTGTGGAATATGTAAACGCAGCGATTGTTTTACATTTTCTTGCAGCGCCGGATATTCTGGATGACTGGCATCCATATTGGCTGGTTCACTGTAAGCAAAGTCGGCTGCTCTAATATTGCAATCACCGTTGGTACCTAATTCAATCTTGTACGGGTCAAGGGTAATGTAGGTTCCCCCTGCATTCAGAACAATTTTCTTCTTAGCAACAATATGAATTTCATCTTCTGTGCTGGTTATTTCCAGCCCCTGCCGTGCCAGCAATTGGAGTTGATCATTTTGCGCCTGAATAGTTACGGGGCCTTGGTTAGCGATAAGCTTAATACCTAATTTTCGGACAAACAGACTCACCCCATGGCCAACCCCCACGAACAATCGTTTCACAATGCCAATATCAGTATCAGCACCAGCGCTGAACGTGAGATTTTGCCGCGCTGCCAGCTGCAAATGCTTACCGCTTGTTAAAGCAATCCCCTCTGGTGCACTCAACACCGCAACGGCCTCTTTCAATTCTTTAATTTGTTCGCGCATGAAAGAAAGCTGCGCCTCTATTTGTGCTGGTTCCGCTTTCGCAGACTGTGCATCTTTAGAGAGGGAATCCATCTGTTCAGCAGACTGTTTAAGCCTCTCCATTGCCGCCTGCATTTCCAGTATTGGCCCTAGTGCCTTAGGTTGTTTATCTGCAGAAATAAACAATCCGGCCCCACCCCGCACCGCTATGTGCTTGTCCGTGCGAAGTTCAGCACCCTCTCCTCTTAGTGTTCCTGAAGCATCTACGTTATGACCAAGATTAAGCTGCGTCTTACCCCCATACTCCGTGCTGAGCTTAATATGCTCCTCGCCACGCTTGTCCTCCATGCGAATCTTGTTCAGACCAGCTGTACGGATAACATTGCGCGTGCTGTTTTTTTCGGTGACGTGATCAACGTGGCGTGAATCATGCAGCGCATGAGCGATATAAGGCTGGTCCGGGTCACCCTCACGAAACGCTATTGCCACCTCCGTCCCCTGTATCAGCGGGAAGTGGAAGCCGTACATATCTCCGCCGTAAGGTTTTGCGAGGCGAACTGGCATGCTTTCGAGGCCGCGCTCTCTACCCTCCTCGTCCGCATCAAATGCCACACGATATAGCCCGGATGCATCCTGCCAGGCATAGATGTCGTTGTCTTTCGCACTTGTCACGCGAGCCGTCATGGTGCCGCTGACTTTAGGACGAGCAAGCAGTGCGGGGCGCCAGCATAGCGTTTCGCTGTAAGGCACCGCATTCAGCGTGGCCTGGAAGGCTGAACGTCGGCTCGCACTGACATTGATTTGGGTGATTAAAACGGGACTCTGCAACTGTGCAGGCAGCGTGGGTATGCCTGTTTCGGTAACAGATAAAACATGTCCGGGGCTGATAAAAGCATCGTTGCAAATACCGGATATCAGCGTCTGCCGGGCAAGAAAACGTTCATGATCGAGACGGGCATAAAAGTTTGCGGTCTCGGTCTCCGGAGTAAACTTATCGCCGCTGTAAGGATGGCGGGGACGATAGTGATAAACCTCCCCGTAAGAGATATTCTCACCATCACCCCGTGTCATATCGGCCTTCACCGACCGCAGCAAGCGCTGTGCCTCACGGTGGTTGTAATCCTTTGCTATCACACCCGCTTCAACCACGTTGTGGGTCAGATCCAGGTTCCAGATGGATTCCTGAGCTTTGTCTTCCAGACCTGACGGGCTGTTCAGCGGAAGCGACCTCTGATCGGCATAAGCGCTCTGCGCGTCACCAAAACGGATGACTTCAGTCTGAGTGTCGTGCTGAAGTGTGAAGTAATAGAAAATTCCGAGTTCGGACAACAGACGCTGTACAAACTTCAGGTCACTTTCCTGATACTGGTTAATCTGCTCTCTTTTGGGGTAGTCATGCTTCAGGCTGAATTCATATTCCCACCCCTGAAAACCATGCTCATCCAGGATCTGACTGACGACTTCCGGAACGGATTTATTCACAAAGAAACGGTGTGAGCGGAATTGTTTATCCAGAAGCGCAAAGCGGGGTTCAATAATAATGAGATAACTAACCTGGTCTGCGGAACCCGTCAGACGGCGGAAGTCAGTGATATAACCGTGAACAATTTTCTGCGAATCGGGTTCCAGCAAAGAGCCGGTTCTCATGGTCAGCGTTACCGCTTTGCGCAGCATCTTCTCTGGCGAGATGTCTTTATCGGGGCTGGTGAAAAGCACGTCATATTGGTAATTCGCGCTCAGCACTTCCGTACCGTTCAGACTCTCAACATCAATAACAGCATTGCAGGCGGGAATGTGAAGAGAGTAGCGATTCTGGGTAGACGATAAAACCGATGCTGCGCTAAGTAACATTTCACTTGGGGTCATTGTCATTCGCTCCGTGATGACGGATGGTTCAATCCCTTTCAGGAATGCGGGTTAGATAAGAATTCAGTGTATTGAGTTGAAACGGTCAGGCATTTAATAAAATTAAACGCTAATATCCGCGGCCTATGTAATAGGTGATTTCGTTCCGCTGAAGGGGAACGCTGACAACGCCCGTGTTGTAAACTTTAAAAGCCACGGAAAAGTTCCTGATCGGTTTACGCTTGGTCTGAGTTGTCAGACCAAACTGAGCAACATAAACAATTTCTGAACTGTTGATAATGTCCTCAGTCAGGCAGAGAAGCAGACTGTTATCGGTTCTATATTCTGCTATTCCTGGCTGCTTAACAGAGTTCCGATTTTCTCTTTCAAAGAGGTAAAAATATGAAAATGAATAATTATCAGGTTTTAATACAGTGAAGCATATGCGGCCATCAACTTTGCTGACCAACGTTTGCTGAGAAGGTGTAAATTTATCGCCAATACAACCTGACAATACAAACACCATGAGTAAAGGGGCGTTTTTTAATATCGATGACACACCTGAAAATAATTGCCTTTCTCTTAATGCATTATAGAAACTTGATGGGATTAAGTATTTACAATAAATCAAATTCTTCTACCAAGATAATGTACAACCTCATCCTATTGCAATGGAATATTCACAAAAGCTCCATCTTTAAATTCCATCACAGTGGAGAAAAACCTTAGATTCTGACGATTTTTACTCGGTTTTAGAACAAACCTTACAATATATTTCCCCTTAATTAAATTCATGGAAGTAAAATCGCTTAAGCATATACACTCATTATTGACCACCTCCACAGCATCCCTCCCCACAAACTCTCTATTTTCGCTTTGCCCCCGCTTAAAAATTGTTACATTTCCTACAGTAACATCATCGGCGCGCCTGACTTTAAAACATACTTTATTTCCTTTACCTTCAACTTCAGCGACTTCAGAAAACGTAACCTTGTCTCCAACACAACCAGTTGTGATAAATGCAACAATCACAGGCAACCAATTTACTTTTGGGATGAAATAATCCTTCAACATGGAAAACCTTAGAGAACACATCTATACCTTTCATCGAGAACAGGCTGGGTACGTTCGTTTGCTAACGATATTTAAAATTCCGTTTTTTCGTCAACATAATCTCACTCAGAGATGAAGCTTGGGAAATAATCTTCTCTTTTTAATGGGAAATTATAGACCCGACTATTCTTCAACCTTATGGCCGCTACTTTTCTAAAGGATGGAAGTGTTTCCAGTCTGGACAATAGACCATAATGAATAATATACTCTTTTTTTTCTGATGCAGGCAACCAGGATAATGGCATGCAACGTTTATTATTTAATGCTATTAACTCGCTGCCATCGATTGTTTTCCTAAGCCCTGAGCCATCTTTATTTTTTATTGAAAAAACACTGAAATAATACGCTTTGTTCTGGGCTATATTCATACATAGCATATCATCAATAACGCTCATATCGGCATCGCGTTCAAACCCGACAGGATCTTCTCCCAAAGTACACCCGACTATAGCGAAGCATGTGAATATGACAATGAAATATAATTTCATAGATTTCACCATGGAAAACTTCTTAATGCTTTCATATAAGCTAAACAGGCTTCAGGCTCACTCAATGCTCTAACAGATTTGACATGGTCATACAACCTTAACTCATTCCATCGACCAAATCCCCACTCAGTAAGAATATAGTTATCAGCAATTATTTGAGCCTGTTGCTCCAGCGAGTATTCACTCAATAGTCGGCCGTCAAGATCATAAGCATAAGTAGCCATACAACTGAGCATACCGCGATAGATAACGCACATAGCCTGATTACTCATAAGACGAAGAAACGCCCTATGTATGAAATTAGTGCTGGTCAGTCCGTTGATAAACTGAACCGCTAATATCCCCGCCCCATGTAATAACTGATTTCGTTTTGCAGCAGCTGAACACTGACAAATCCCGTTTTGTCAGCTTTGAAAGCCACAGAGAATTTCCTAATCGGTTTATGTTTGGTCTGTGTCGTCAGACCAAACTGCGCAACATAAACAATTTCTGAATCGCTTGCTGTGTCCTCAGCCAAGCAGAGAAGCAGGCTGTTATCTGTTCTATATTCTACTATTTCTGGCTGCTTAACAGAGTTCCGATTTCCTCTTTCAAAGAGGTCAAAATATGAAAGTGAATAGTCATCAGGTTTTAATACAGTGAAGCAGATGCGGTCAGCATCTATGCTGAGAGGAGCAGTATCTGAAAGCGTGAACCTGTCTCCTAGACATCCTGCCAGGAGAAATACGATTACTAACAAATCCAACCTGCAACTAATTCTTCTCTGAGGTATATTCACCAAGGGAATCCTCTCAACGCATGTTTATATTTCTGCGAAATAAGAGACTCATCCAGGTTGCCGTCCAGCGTGACATAACTTCGACGCCGATACTCCAGAAATGTATTATACCCCTCACTCGCCAGTAGAAAATTATCTGCAATAATTTGTGCCTGTTGCTCCATCTGATACTCACTCAGTAGCCGTCCATCCAGTTCATAGCGATAGCTCGCCAGCCAGCTTATGAGCCCCCTGCATATTACGCACATTCCCTTTTGGCGCTGCCATATATGGCTGAGCTCGTGTATAAAAGTATGTCTGTCCGCAAGGTCGCTCTGAGCCAGGTCAGCAAAATCGTTCCGGTAAAGTGGCGGACGGTAATATATTTCTCCCGTTGGCGTCATGGCAACAGCTTCATTTTGCAAACCAAACGGGAGATAGCTGTCTTTATGGATCCATACCTTGTGATAATCAATTTTGTCCCGGAACACCGTCCTGGCAAGCACGATTTCCCCTTTACTCATCAGCCGCAGGCTACCTTCTTTGGCTGCCGCATCTCTTTCAGTTTTGTTCATGAATGAGATTCTCAAATGTCATCAGCACACCGTTCTCATCGTTCCAGTCCAGGCTGAGAGTGCCAGGCAACTGCCCGCTGGCCTGAGACTGCAAAAGCTGCTGACTCAGCACCGGTAGAATCTGCTGGTTGAGCAGGTTATCGACGTTGCGTGCGCCAGTGTCTGGCAGCAGGCATGCGACGGTCAGAGCATCGTACAGCGCGTCCGAAATCTCCGTGCGCAGGCCGTAGTGGCGTTGTAGCCGCTGGCTGACCTGGCCGAGCTTCATTTCGACGATGGTGCGCATCGCCTCAGCAGCCAGTGGGCGGTAAATCACCGTCTGGAAGCGCGCCAGGAGTGCGGGCTGGAAATGGTCGCGGATTATCGGGCGCAGCAGTTCCTGCAGGTCAGCTTCACTGGCGTCCGGCTGTTCGTCCAGTTTCTGCATCAACGCGTCGCTGCCGAGGTTAGAGGTCATCAGGATAACGGTGTTGCGGAAGTCAATCTCCCGCCCCTCGCCGTCGCGCATAAAGCCCCGATCGAACACCTGGTAGAACAGGTTAATCACGTCGCGGTGCGCCTTCTCCACCTCGTCAAGCAGTACCACGCTGTATGGACGTTTGCGCACCGCCTCGGTCAGCACGCCGCCCTGACCGTAGCCCACGTAGCCCGGCGGCGAGCCCTTGAGCTGGCTCACGGTGTGTGCCTCCTGATACTCGGAGAGATTGATGGTAATCAGCGATTTCTCGCCGCCGTAAAGGGTATCAGCCAGCGCCAGCGCGGTTTCCGTTTTACCCGTACCGCTGGTGCCGACTAGCAGGAACACGCCCTGCGGCCCGTTCTCGGCGGTCAGGCCGGTTTTCGATGCGCGCAGGCGCTGTGCAATGGCGTTCAACGCCATCGGCTGGCCGACCACGCGCGCTCCGAGCGCCTTCTCCAGCGTCAGCAGCTCCGTCTGCTCGTCCTTCATTAAAGAAGAGAGCGGCACGCCGGTCCAGTCGGCAATCACGCCCGCCACCGTGCGTGCGTCCACGTCCAGCGTCATCAGCGGCTCGCCCTGCTGCAGCGCGTGCAGGGCGGACTGAAGTTCTGCGCGGCGCGCCTGCTGAGTGGCATCCTGCCGGCTGGCCAGCAGCGTCTGCGTCAGCTCGCGCTCGGCCACCCAGCTCAGCTCCAGCTGTTCGAGACGTTCGTCAGCGCTGGCCAGTTCTTTCAGAATGTCATGCATGCGCGCCTCCTGAACGGTGCCGCCCAGCGCTTGATCATCCAGGATAGCGCGCTTCACAATATTCAGGGCATCCGTGCGGGCACGCAGTTGCGTGATAGCTTCCGGCACCGTGTCCTGGCTCATGCGCACGCGCGCGCTCGCGGTGTCGAGCAGGTCTACCGCCTTGTCCGGCAGCTGGCGTCCGGTCAGGTAGCGACGGGACAGCGTCACGGCGGCGCGCACGGCTTCGTCGGTGATGTGCACACCGTGGTGCTGCGCGTAGCGAGACTTCAGACCACGCAGCATCAGGCAGGCGGTCTCGTCGTCCGGCTCATCGACTTTCACCATCTGGAAACGGCGCTCAAGTGCGGCATCCTTCTCGAAGTACTGCTTGTACTCGCTCCAGGTCGTGGCGGCGATGGTGCGCAGTTCGCCGCGCGCCAGTGCGGGCTTCAGCAGGTTAGCTGCATCCGCGCCGCCTGCCTGATTGCCCGCGCCGATGATGGTGTGGGCTTCGTCGATGAACAGCAGCACCGGTTGCTCAGCCTGCTGCACCTCAGTAATGATGTTCTTCAGGCGCTGCTCAAACTCACCCTTCACGCCCGCGCCCGCCTGCAACATGCCAAGGTCCAGGGTGCGCACGCTGACCGTGCTCAGGCTGGCTGGCACGTTGCCTTCCGCAATGCGCAGCGCCAGCCCCTCGACCAGCGCGGTTTTGCCCACGCCTGGTTCGCCCACCAGAATCGGGTTGTTCTTGCGGCGACGCGAGAGGATGTCCACCATCTGGCGGATTTCATTATCGCGCCCATACACCGGGTCAATCTTCCCGCCCCGCGCGTCGGCGGTAACGTCGCGGGTGAAGCGGGACAGCGCCTCAGCGGTGGTAGCAGGCGCAGCGCCCGCCAGCGCAGGTGGCTCGCCCTCCTCTGCGTTCAGGCTCCCCAGAGGTTCGTTCGGCTGCAGCGCGTCCGGGCGTTCGTCCGACTGCTCGTCCAGCAGCGGGCGCAGCGCCGTCATCTGGCGCGGGCTCAGCGTGAGGATTGGCCAGAGTGCGTCACAGCGAGTCAGCGAGTGGTTGCCAATGATGGCTGTCAGCAGGTGTACGCTACGGATGCGCTCCTCACCGTCCACCGAGGCCGCCAGCCAGGCCTCCTTCAGCAGGTGGTGCAGGCGAGCCGAAAGATCCGGGCGGCTGCGCACCAGGCGAGGCTGACCATCCAGAAATCTCAGCAGCCCCTGCCAGACGCTGTCCATGTCCCACTCATAGCGGCGCGCCATGACTGTGATATCGCCCTCACCCTGCTCCAGCAGCTTCAGCAGCCAGTGCTCGGGGAATATTTCCGCGTGCGCGCGGGTCTGGCACAGTGAGGCGGCGGCCTCCAGCGCGCGGGCGCAGAAGGGGTTAAGACGGCGCAGCAGCGCTGCAGACTGGTGTTCCATTGGTATTCTCTCCGTTGCTGGCACGCTACCGCCCCTGGCCGTAAACCGAGGCCCATAAGGTCTGTAGTATCTGCACATCAGTGTGTTTTTCAGGCGTGCACCCGCGCGCAGGCGCACGCCTGAAAAAGCGGACGGCGAACCGTCCGCACGGGCTTACGCGGTGGCGCGTTCGTTCCAGGAATCGGAATGAATGATGTTGCCGTCCTTGTAGGTCCAGGTGATTTTTTCGTAGCGCAGCTCAATCATCTCCAGATGGTTGTGCTTCTCTTTGGAAGGATCTTTAATGTCGTGCATGACAGGATTCACCTTCACCACCTTCACGTTCTCAAGCCTGGTGTTGAAGTACTCGACTTCCTGTCCTGCATCGCTGATGCGATACCACTTGAACTCCGCCGACTTCAGGGTCTGACCGGTAGTTACGGCCTTGTAGAGGTACGGGCTCGACGAGTCGATTTCCTTGGTGAACAGGAACGGCGTGTGAATGCGGGTGCCGGTCAGCTTGCCGGTGTTGTTGTCGGTCGGGATGTACAGGTTATGCTCCTGTGCCACCACCTCAATGCTGCCCTCGCGGTCCTGCACGTCTACTGAACCCTTGATGTCCGCGCCGCCGTCGTCCTTCAGCCACAGATAAACTGGAATTGCCATGTTGTTACTCCTTTTCAGACTGAGAATGGCCATCATCCTGTGATGACCGGGTTTGTGCGTCCGGCACGCGGCAGGCGTCCGCCTGTGGCACCAGACTGATTTCGACCCGGCGGTTGAGCGCACGCCCCTCCGCCGACTCGTTTGTTGCAACCGGACGATCCTGACCGTAGCCCTGTACCGCGAAGCAGCTCTCCGGTACATCGCCGGTGTCGCGCATCCAGTCGCGCACCGCTCCGGCGCGCTTTAGCGAGAGCAGCTGATTGTTCTGCTGATTGCCGGTGCTGTCGGTATGGCCGGCGACGACAATCAGCCAGCCGGGTCGGGCCTTGATGCCCAACAGTGCATTGATGAGCACTTTGTCGGATCCCGCCCTCAGCGCCGCTTTGCCCGATTCAAACAGCGACAGGCTGTCAAGCCGCACCGTCTGTGGGCCCTGCACTACCTGCTGAACCACGGGAGCAGGCGCAGGCGGGGGTGACCAGCGGTGGATGGCTGTGTTTACCGGCGCACTAAGCCGCATGCCCTGATAAAGTCCCATTCCGAACCGCAGTGGCTCACCGCTGCGCTGCCAGGCATCCAGCAGCGAGCGATCATGGATAAGCGCATCGCGTGCAAGCATTTTTGCCGCGATTGCGTCCTCCGGCAGGCTGCGCCACAAGGCAAGGTGATCGGCCACGCTGCGCACAAGGCGCTGGTTATGAATAAAGGAAGCAAGCATGGCCAGCGCCAGAAACAGGCCCAGCATCATCCCGACCCTACGCGCCGTGAGCAGCCAGCGGCTGATACCCTGCCGCTGCCGCATACCGGACAGCAGCACATCCGGCAGCGGCAGTGAAGGCGGAGACGCATAGTTTTCAGGCGACAGTGTGGTCAGCCCGACGGTATGCTGCTGCCACAGGTTGCCCGGCAGCGACTGTACTGGTGTCAGGCAAACGCCGATCTGGCACGAGCTTGCGGTGTGCGAAGCCGCGAACTGCCCCGCATACCATTGCATCAGGCTTTGCAGTCTGAGTGCGTGATGAAAATGCAGGGGATCCCGGGTGATCCACTCCGCCAGCGAAAGGCGGGCGTCATTTTCAGGATGAAACTGTAATTGTTCTGGCGTATAGCTGAACCAATGCGTGCGCTCATCCACTGACGAGCCCCATATCACGGCCCACAATGGCGGCAACCCTTTCAGCACAACCCGGCACTGTGAATAGGCCCGCAGCCATCCACTCTGCTGCTGTGTCAATATGTCAGCGGAGGTGTGCTGCCCGGGGATGATCGCCAGCATCACTGAAAGCTGAGGTAGCAGCGCCGAATACTGCTGTGCCAGCCGTTCCGCCAGCGCGGGCAGTTCACCAGGCTGGCGCACGTTCAGATACCACCCCAGCCGGGTCTCCCGGTGTGTCAGATCACCAAACAACGGTGCCGTATCCCCGATAACCAGAATTACCGGCCCGCAATAGGTTTCCGGCGGCAGGCTGGCATCAATGTCCGGTTGGTGATCAGTGGCATTACGCTGCAAATGCCACAGAAGAAAACCGGCCACTAGCAGCACCAGCACACAGAGCGCCACCGTGTTCAACGGCTTCAGTCCCGAAAAGCCCACTACCAGCAGGATAGCGAGCACGGCTGCCAGCAGCGTCAGGCCCTGACGTGAATCGGGGCGGACCATTACTGTGCACCTGCCATGCGCGACACCATCTCTGCCAGCCTTGACTCCAGCACGAACCAGAGCCCGCCAAGCAGCACCACTGCTGCCACCCAGCTCAGCCAGTAAAAGCGGCGTCCGCTGCGCAGACCTGAAGGGCGTACCACCAGCGGCGCATCTTCCGGCAGCGCAAAAGGCGGCACGCGAACAGCCAGCGCACTCACCACGTCTTCACGACGCTCGTCATCCTGCGCGCGGTAATGCCCGACGAACCCCAGCTGCAGGGTGCGGTAAAAGCAGGTCAGCACCGTAATGTCTGCTGCAGGTTCGTTCAGCACGGTGCGGATGCGATCCCAGAGTGCTTCACCGCCGTTCAGTGAACCAAAGAAGCGCACCTGCAACGGGTCACGGGTCCAGCGCAGCCAGCCATCGTCCTGACTCCCTCTGTTTAGCACTGCCTCATCCAGCAGCACGCAGAAGGCATACAGCATGTGGTCACGGCTAGCCTCGCTGAACCCGGCCTCTGTCAACGCCTCGCGGGCTGTCTTCACCCAGCCCGCCGCACGTCGGTATAGCGCGTCGCCGTTTTCAATTTGCTGTCCGCAACGCAGCTGGCTGACCATCAGCCAGCCCTGAAAAAACAGACGCTCTGTCAGTGTGTTGGGATTATTCATGAGCGCAGCACCGCGTAGAGTTCCAGTTTCAGCTCACCGAGCGATTCCGGCGTGTAGAAGGTACAGCCACCGGAGGACAGCATTGCCCGGGCCGCGTCCGTTGAGAGATCCAGCGCGAAATACTGATTTTCCAGGCGTAACGGGATGGCCGCCGGGACATGCGGCAGCGGGCGGATGACCATACCGCTCAGCGCGATATTCACTACCTCTGACACATCGTCCTGGCTGCCTGCCTTGCACAGCAGCGGGAAACGCGCCTGAAGTTCATGATTTGGCAGCGAAGAGCGCACGGACAGATAGAAATCCGCCCCTTCGCGCAGGCGCGCATCGTGCAGCCTGCCCTTCCACAGCACCCCCTGTTTTTCCAGGTCGATGGCGATCACGCGGGAAGGCAGGCTTGCCTCCAGCAGCGTATCCAGCAGCGTGAACAGCGGCGGGAAAACCTGCTCTGGCGCGTTGTGTCGGTAGGCTGGGATATCGTCCGGCGCGTTCTCGAGGGAAAACGTCAGCAGACTCCCCGCAAGGCGCACCAGCTCACGATAAAGCAGTTCAGGATGGCGCGACGGTGACTGGTACAGCTCAGTCAGCACCGGCTCCGCGCTGTTCAGCGCATTGAGCAGCCAGAACAGGGAAACGTCGGACACGGCAAAATCCGCCATGCGTTCGTTACTTTCGCGGCGCAGTTGCATCAGACGTTGACGGCGTGCCTGCAGGCGATGAAGCAGGTCACCCAGCGCCGCGACCAGCGCCGGGCTCGCAGCCAGTGACAACATGGGGGGAATAAACGTGGTGTCGCGCATCCACTGCCCCTGAGCGTTGCGCACCAGACGGGCAACCGGACAAGTCAGGTACGCCACGTTTTCCTGATGCGCCAGCCGCAGGCGCAGCGCATAACGCTGTACCGCAATCTCGGTACGCTCGTGACCGGCCAGCTCCTGCACGCGCTCCCGGGTGGCGACCCAGCGGCGCGGACGTTCGCTGTCCGCCCCGTTCTCCAGATTACCGCCGTTGGCATTGATCACCGGCAGCGCCAGTACCACCTCTACGCTGTCCCGATCCATCACATCAGTCAGCTCACACACCGGTGGCAGTGTGTCAGCCAGATGGGTATCGACCAGTGAGCCATCCGCAAAGCGGACGGCAATGTGCGTTGCATTCAGTTTTGACAGCGCCAGCGCGCTATCATCGAACTCCGCACATAGAACGCCCCAGGGGTGTGCCAGCGTCATGCCAGCGACAGTACCTGCCACATGCGCGTCCCACATAGCCTGCTGCTGGAACTGTTGCGGCGTCAGAAACGCGCCGTCTTCCCATAACGGACGGTAAATTTTCATTCCGGATAGCCGCCTTACGCTTTCGCTTTTGGCATCTGAGATACCAGCGACAGATTGACGTCCATGCCTTCCACCTGGAAATGCGGCACTGCGAAGAGTTTCACGCGGAAGAAGCCCGGGTTATCTTCGATATCTTCCACAATCACTTTGGCATCGCGCAGCGGATGTGAAGCCTGCAACTCATCACCCGGATCGGTCATTTCAGTCACCAATCCACGCACCCAGGTATTCAGCTCCAGTTCCAGCAAGCGGCGATCTTTGGTGGTGCCGATGTTTTCGCGCTGAATCAGCTTCAGATAATGCGCGATGCGTGATAGCAGGAAGATGTAAGGCAGGCGCGCATTGATGCGACTGTTGGCGGTGGCATCTGCGGTGTCATACAGCGCCGGTTTTTGCGCGGAGTTTGCGGAGAAGAAGCAGGCGTAATCACGGTTCTTGTAGTACGAAAGCGGGATAAAACCGAGGTTCGCAAATTCAAACTCGCGGGTTTCAGGGATCATCACTTCAGAAGGGATTTTTACCTGATTGCCGGTGCCGAGGTCATAGAGGTGAATCGGCAGATCCTGCACCGCACCACCCGCCTGTGGGCCACGAATCTGCACGCACCAGCCGTTGTTGATAAAGCTTTTCACCATGTTGGCGGCGAAAGCGAAAGACGAATTGGTCCAGAGATACTTATCGTGGTCCGGCCCTTTCACCTCTTCAACATAGTTAAAACTGCGCACCGGCACAGTATCTGGTCCGTACGGCAAACGGCCCAGCACACGCGGCATGGTCAGGCCGATATAGCGAGAATCATCGGTGTCGCGGAAGGATTTCCACTTGATGTATTCCGCACGATCGAAGTAGTTGCCGATGTCCTTGATGGCAGCCACTTCTTCCATGGTTTCTTTGAGGAAGAATGCCGGCCCTGCAGAACCGATAAACGGCATATGGGCCGATGCAGCAACTTTCGAGATATTACGCAGCAGCGCGATATCCTGCGCAGAGGCATCGAATTCATAGGCAGAGATCACCGCGCCAATCGGTTCGCCGCCCGGCGTGTCGTACTCGGCAACGTAAGTCTGCAGGTACAGGCCGCTCTGGATAATTTCCGGTGCGTCTTCGAAGTCCTGACGCAGATCCTCTTTCGACACATCAAGCACTTCCAACTTCACGTTCTGACGGAAATCAGTTTTATCCACCAGTGATTTCAATCCACGCCACACCGATTCCACCTTCTGGAATTCGTCATGGTGCATCACCGCATCTAACTGGCGGCTGATCTGATAATCCAGCTCGGCAATGTGGTGATCCAGCAGGTTTTTATCCAGTTTTTCGACTTTCTCACCGCTGATTTTTAAGCGATGAAGAAACACCTGCATCGCCGCCGTGACGCGCTCGTCAGCAGTGGCATCTGACATCGCCTGATTGTCTTGCCAAACATTCAGGTCACTCAGTGAGCTAACCGGATGGAGATTAATTTTGTCGAACAGCGAGGCGTACACACCTTCCGCTGCAGAGTTTTCAAGCACGGTGGTGCCACCGGAAGACAGGGTTTCATTCTGAACTGACATCAGCATCGTCTCTCATTTAGTCCGTTAAAAGGGGTTCAGCCGTTATCGCTGGCAAGCGCAGAAAGTTCCGCACGCAGTTCGTCACTCAGTGCCGGGTCTTTCAGGATGATCTCCAGCTCTTTGCGGAAAGTGACGTTATCAAGCAGATTGGATTTGAGATCGCGCAGCAGATTACGCATCGCGAGCATCGCTTTGAGTTGCGGGATCTGACGAGCGACCTGTTCAGGTTCGAAGTCTTTGATGTTGCTGAAGGTCAGATTGATGGCCTGTTCACTGCCATCCGCTGACAAGGTATCCGGTACGGTGAGCCTTACTGATGGCGAGAAGTCAGCGAGCACGCTGTCGAAGTTGTTTTTATTGACGTTGACCTTTTCGCGTTCGCTCAGCACGCGATCTTCCTGACCATTACTGAAATCACCGGTCACCAGCAGTTTGAGCGGCAGCTCCATTTTGCGTGCAGCGCCGCCTGTATGAACGTCGAGTTTGATGTTAACGCGCGCTTTGGGTATTTCATTTTGATAAGAATTACTCATATTTACTCCTGTAAGTGAAGCGCGGAAAGCACGCTTTAAGCACACTTTCCTTGTGTGATTCTGCGCGAATATATCTTAGGCTCAATGCGGATAGCAACAGGGTAAGATGATCTTTGTGATCTGATTTATATAGGAAATTTCTTGCTTTTTATTGTAAGTCGTTGAAGTTGAGCGTGGTTAAGGCCAAGGAAGGGTCTGAAAATTTATGGTGTATACACTGTTTTATTAACTGAAATCGTTAAGATAAATCGCAAGAAATATCCTAAAAATTAATGTATTTCAGAGTGTGATTGTTAACCAAAAAAATTACTTATTGGCGGGTTTGGATATGAAAAAACCCGCCGAAGCGGGTTTGAAAGGAGGTTAACTATTACGCTGCAAGTGACTACTGACAAAAGCCCGGCAGCGATCAGAGAGCGGATCGCTAAACACTTGCTGTGGCGGCCCCGACTCTTCGATTTTGCCCTGATGCAGAAACACCGCTTTGTTGGAGACATCACGCGCGAAGCCCATTTCGTGGGTGACGATGATCATCGTGCGTCCCTCTTCAGCCAGGCTGCGGATCACCCGTAACACTTCGCCCACCAGTTCAGGGTCGAGAGCGGAGGTGGGCTCATCGAAAAGAAGCGCTTTGGGCTGCTGTGCCAACGCACGCGCTATCGCCACACGCTGCTGCTGCCCACCTGACAGCTGCGATGGCCACGCGTTGCGCTTTTCATACAGCCCGACTTTATGCAACAGAGCTTCGGCTTCTTCAATCACCTCTTTTTGACTGCGTTTCTGCACATGTACCGGCGCTTCAATAATGTTCTGCAGCACCGTTTTGTGCGGCCACAGATTGAAACTCTGGAAGACAAAACCCAATTGCATGCGCATCAGTTTGATACGACGCTGCTGCTCACGGCTGAGTTTCTCGTGGGGATTGTCAATGGTGACCACCTCATCCCCGACCGCGATTTCCCCGCCTTGCGGCACTTCAAGAAACGGAATACAGCGTAATAGCGTACTTTTTCCGGAACCACTGGCGCCAATCAGTGATATCACGTCGCCATCCTGCGCCGTCAGGCTGATGTCATGAAGCACCTCATGCCCGCTATAACTTTTTCTGAGATGACTCAGGGCGATAGTGGGTTTACTCATTGACGTGCTCCAACATGATAAGGTGACAAACGGCGCTCCAGCAGCGCCACCGCTTTACTGACCAGCACAGTCAGCAGCAGATAAATGATCGCCGCACTGATAAACACCTCCAGCGCGCGGAATGTCTCTGACACAATCGAGTCCGCGATACCGGTCATTTCCATCAGGCTGATAGTGCTGACCAGTGAAGTGGATTTGATCATCGAGATAATTTCATTGCTGTAAGCAGGCAACGCCTGACGCACGGCGAGCGGCAAGGTGATGCGGCGCAACGTCGTGAAGCGCGACATACCGCTGACTTTGGCTGCCTCAAGCGACTGCACGCTAACGGCATTAAGACCACCACGAAGAATCTCCGAGGTGTAAGCCGCATCGTTGAGCACCAGCGCAATCAACCCGCACCAGTAGGGATCGCGCAACAGCGGCCACAGCACACTCTCGCGCACTGCCGGTAAACTCCCCAATCCGTAATAGATCATAAAAATCTGGATTAACAAGGGTGTGCCGCGGAACAGCCAAACGTAAAAGCGGGCAAAGACGCTACCATAGCGATTCTGGCGCAACAGGTTGAGCAATAACGCTAAAATCCCCCCACCCAGCAGTGATAAAACGGCCAGATTAAGGGTCAGTGGTAAACCGCGTAGCAACGCGGTAAGCGTATGCTGTAAGAACGTGAAATCCATCGTGGCTCCTTACAACCGCGCGCGTTGTTGCCCGCGCATGGCCACTTTTTCCACATAGCGGAAAACAAAATCGGAACAGGTGGTGATGATCAGGTAGATCACCGCGCCGACGCTGTAAAAGAAAAATGGCATTTGCGTGGAGTTGGATGCGGTGGAAATCTGGTTCATGGTTTCCACCAAGCCCGTCACGGAAACCAAAGCCGATTCTTTAATCACCGACTGCCACTGATTGCCCATTCCCGGAAGAGCCGTGCGCAACGCCTGCGGCACAATCATGCGGCGAAACAACATCAGTCGTCCCATACCTGTCACCGTAGCCGCTTCCAGCGTGCCTTTCGGGATGGCGTAAAATGCGCCACGAAACACACCACTCTGGTAAGCACCAGAGATCAATCCGATGGCGATAGCCCCGGCGACAAAACCGTTAACATCAAACGGCCCCTGCATGCCCAACGCTTCCCCAACGAAGGAAACCACCTGGCGTCCGCCGAAGTAAAACAGGTAGATCACCAGCAGTTCGGGTACGCCACGAAACAGCGTGATGTAGCCATTGGCGAGACGCTGTTGCCAACGCGCACCACCAATTTGCATCCAACAGAGTAGGCTGCCAAGCACTGCGCCCAGCAGCCATGCACACAAAGAAACGGTGACGGTCACCGTGGCGGCGTCAAGCAACACGCCGCCCCAGCCTTCGTCACCAAAACCTAACAATTGCCAGTCAATAGTCATAAGCGCTCAGCATTACTCCGCAGGCGCGACGTTCTCGCCGAACCATTTTTCTGATAGCTGTTTCAGCGTGCCATCTTTGATCATTGAAACTAAAGCCGTATCCAGCGCCGCTTTGAGCTCCGGGTTGTTCTTCTGAATGGCAATCGCTGAACCCTGCCCTAACACGCCGCCGGAGAAGCCGTAACCGGTGCTGTTCACGGTATCGGTGTGTTTTTTCACATAGGCATTCAGGTTGGTACGTGACGCCATCACTGCATCAACGCGGCCGTTCAGCAGATCAGCAAAGGTTTCCGGACCAGCCTGATAAGTGCGGATGGTGGCAACGTCAGCCAGATATTTGTTGAGGAAATCAGCCTGAATAGTCGCGACCTGCACCGCGATGGTTTTACCTTTGAATTTCGCTTTCAGCGCATCGATGGCTTTCGTCATGCCCGCCTCATCACCCGCCTGAACGACTTCACCGTTACCCGGCAAAGTATCTACAGCGCTACCTTTCAGGGTCACAAAACCAGACACGCTCACGGTGTACTGATGGGTGAAATCCACCACTTCTTCACGTTTAGGTGTCACGGTAACCGCATCAATGACAGCATCATATTTGCCATCGACCAGGCCCGGGATCATGCCGGACCATTTCTGCGCCACGATTTCATATTTAAAACCGGCACGTTTCGCCAGTTCCGCCACCATATCGGGCTCATAGCCAACAATCTTGCCGCTCGGCGTAGACTGGTTGAACGGAGGATAAGCCGCTTCGGTTGCGAATTTCAGTGTGCCAAAATCTTTTGCCTGCACCAGTGCAGAAGTTGCCAGCAGCAACAGGCCAGCGGAAGCGGTAAACAGCCCTTTACGCATCATCATAAAACCTCTGAGTTCATTATTTTAGGAGAGTAAATCGATGGCTAAACGGGCTAATGCCTGAGTGCCTGCATGAATGCTGCGTTCGTCGGGTTGATAATCCGAATTATGCAGATGATCGTCGCGTCCCGGCGCACCGGATCCAATATGAATCTGGCAACCTGGCGCCCGCTCGGTAAACAGGGAGAAGTCCTCCGCGCCAAAACTGGCACTTGGTTTCGCCACAATCGGCTTACCAAACTGGTGCGACAAAATGGGTTCGAGCACATCGATCAGCGCATCATCATTCATTAACGGGGGCACGCCGCGCTGATAGTTGACATCAATGCGTGTATTCAGCGAAAGCGCCACACCGGCACAGATACGCTTAAAAGCGTGCTCAATGTGCGCGCGTGACTCAGGTGATTTCGCCCGCACAGTGCCCTGAATCAGGCAGCTATCGGAAATGATGTTGTGCGTCGAGCCACCATGAATATGGCCAATGGTTAACACCGCAGAATGCGCCGGATCGAGTTCACGTGAAATGATGGTTTGCAGTTGGCTGATGAGGTTCGCCGCCGCAATAATCGGGTCGGTTCCCATATGTGGGCGCGCAGCATGAGTGGATTTGCCGTGGACGACGACATCAAATTCGTCGCTGGAAGCCGTACTGGCACCGCGCGTCAGCGCAATTTCACCTGCCGCCAGCTCGGGCTTATTATGCAGAGTGATCGCCAGATCCACACCCTCAGCCACGCCATCAGCAATCATCGCCTCGGCGCCACTCTCAGGCGTCTCTTCGGCTGGCTGGAAAATCAGCCGCGCCGTGCCTTTTAACTGGCTGCGGTATTGCGCAACAATCGCCGCCACACCCAGCAGCGTCGCCGTGTGGATATCGTGGCCGCAGGCATGCATTTTACCGGGGTAGGTGCTGCTAAACGGTAAACCGGTCTGTTCCTGAATCGGCAGCGCGTCCATATCGGCGCGGATGAGGATGGTTTTGCCGGGCTGTTCGCCCACAATATCCACCACCACGCCGGTTTTTCCGACGCCTGTTTGTGGCGAAAGCCCCAGGCGCAGCAGTTCATGCTCGACGATATGCGCAGTACGAATCGTGTCGAACCCCAGTTCGGGATGCGCGTGAATATCACGGCGGATGGCAATCAGGTGCGCTTCCATGCTTTCGCTTTTGGCGCTGATGTCCCTGGCTAAAACATCTTTAAGGTCGGTCATAATTGCATTGATCTTTTCAGGCTGATGCCTGGCCTTTATGGCATTTTTATGATGATTGACCTTGTATTTATTCACAGCCATAGCAGGATTGCAACGCGCATTGCTAATGGTTACTTGCTGAAATATCGTGATATTTTGCTAATCCACTGCGTTTGCAGGATAAAAGCCCGGATTTGCATCTTCAGTCAGTTATAACATTCATAATCCACATGAGATCATCAGAATTACTGATTTTGTGATTGAACAAAAACGGAGCAATTTTTCGGCCACATACAGCTATTTTATTTGCTCAAGCAACCACGCACGCACGGCCTGTACGCTCGTGTGTTCACGTGGACGATGGGGAGAGACCAGATACCAGCCCGCGTCAACGTTCATTTGCTGAGGAAACGCGGGCACCAGACGACCGCGAGCAAGATCGTTTTCGACAAAGTGCGGACTGGTAAGGGCAATGCCCTGCCCGCTGACCGCCGCCTCTAAGGCCAGTGCAGTCTGGTTAAAACGCAAATGATGCTGATGGTGTAGCCTGTTGTGCGGGAAAAGATAAGAGAGAAACACTGGCCAAAGATGGTGCCCGTCATGCAGCAAAGCATAGCGCTCAAAGCTATCCCGAACCTGCGGATCGCCCAACCTAGCCAATAAATCCGGACTCACCACTGCCAATACGCTTTGACTGAACAGCAGCGTGGCATCCAGCCCTGCCCCAAACGGAGGACGACCATAACGCACCGCCAGATCAACCCCTTCGTGATGAAACTGCACCAATCTTTCTGAGGCCAGTACACGAAGGTCAATATCCGGCCACGCGGTGGTAAAGGCCGGTAAGCGAGGCAGCATCCAGCGGCTGGCAAAAGTCGGCGTGACACTCAAGGTCAGATGATCCGGTTCGGGTCGCAAAGCACGTGTGGCCTCATCGATCAACTCAAACGCCTGACGGACACTCACCGCATAACCTGCACCCGCTGCGGTTAACGCCAAAGTCCGTGGCAGCCGTTCGAACAGTTTCAGCCCCAGGCTGCTCTCCAGCCCACGAATTTGCTGTGCCACCGCGCCCTGAGTGACGCCAAGCTCTTCAGCAGCGAGGCGAAAATTGAGATGACGTGTCACCGCTTCGAATACTTTCAACGCATTAAGCGGCGGTAGCGTGGGAAACCCCTGACCCATCCTGTAGTTTTCCTATCGTCAATTGCGAATCAGACTGACTCTCTGCAACCGAATTTAGCCCCTATACTGCAATAAATCGACTTCTAATCTTAAAAAGGATACGAATTATGACAGTAGAAAAAGTCGCAGTGATTGTGGCAGGCGGTAGCGGCATGGGTGCCGCAGCAGCAGAAAAACTGGCAGCGGATGGCTGTAAGGTTGCGATCCTTTCCTCTTCTGGCAAAGGGGAAGCGCTGGCTGAACGTTTAGGCGGATTAGGTATCACCGGATCCAACCAGTCAGTGGATGACTTACAAAAACTGGTTGAGGCGACGATGGCGCGGTGGGGTCGCATTGATGTGCTGGTCAATAGCGCCGGACATGGGCCGCGTGCGCCGATACTGGAACTGAGTGATGATGACTGGCAGCGCGGCATGGAGACTTATTTCCTGAACGTGGTGCGCGCAGCACGTCTGGTGACGCCTATCATGCAGAAACAGGGCGGCGGCAGCATTATCAATATCTCTTCGGCCTGGACGTTCGAACCCACAGACATGTTCCCAACCTCAGCGGTTTTCCGCGCCGGACTCGCCTCATTCACCAAAATTTTCGCTGACGCTTACGCAGCGGAAAACATTCGCATCAACAATGTGTTACCGGGCTGGATCGACAGTCTGCCGAAAAGTGATGAGCGTCGTGAGAGTGTGCCACTTAAACGCTATGGCACGGCAGAAGAAGTCGCCGCCACCATCGCGTTCCTCGCCTCACCCGGCGCGGCCTACATCACCGCTCAGAACATTCGTGTTGATGGAGGCGTCACCCACAGCGTGTAAAACCGTTGTCTCCAGCCGCGTGATGTCCCAATCTTCGCGGCTGGAGGCCCCTGTCCCACTTTCGTCCCTCGCACAAACAAGACTGGCCTCATCGATCGTTGTGTAAGAAATAGTCAGAATATTCCTATCCGTTGCCAGACCTTTCTGAACGCAGCCACTCCATATACGATTAAACATTCTGACACGAGGTTTCTATGCAAACGATTTTACGTGCACGCATCCATGTGCTTTTCAATCCTGAACGCCATCAGATCTGGCAATGGATGCTGGCAGGCTGTGCGATGTTTTGGATTGTGGCGGTGATTGCCGTGATGGGCATTCGTTAAATTAATGTGCCTGTAGTCTCCCGGTTAATTGCTCAGGGGGCAGCAGTTCAAATGCCCTTTTCATCACCCTCGCTTCTTCTGCCGGGCTGCGACCAAACAGGCGTTTAAACTCGCGATTAAACTGGGAATCACTTTCATATCCCACTCGCGCTGCCGCACCGGCGGCGGTCAAATTATCGCGAATCATCATCAAACGAGCCTGATGCAAACGCAGCGATTTAAGATATTGAATCGGGGACGTTTGCGTCACCGTTTTAAAATGCAGATGGAAACGCGGCACGCTCATCCCCGCTTCGTTCGCCAGGTGAGGTACATCCAATGGCTGCTGCCAGTCAGCATGGATACGCTGCAGTGCACGGGCTATACGGCCAAAATGGCCCTGATAGGTCAGCGCCGCGCGCACCGCCCCGCCTTGTTCGCCCATTAATATACGAAAGCATATCTCCTCTACGCGCGCGGGTCCCAGCACTTTAGCCTCCAGAGGATCACTGAGCGCCTCCAGTAATCGCAACGTGCTTTCTGCCAGCACATCATTAATCGGCGTAGAGATAATCCCTGCTGGTGGTACCGTGACCGCCGTCTCAGCTTCGGCAAGTTGTGCCACTAACCGCGCGACCATCGTAGCATCCAGACGGATTGCTATACCTAGCAGTGGCTCTTCAGAAGTTGCTTCAGTTTCGGCGGAAAAGGGCAACGGCACTGACAGCACCAGATAATGCCGTGCGTCATAGCGATACATTTTATCGGCGAGAAAGGCGCGTTTCGATCCCTGGCAAATAATGATGATGCTGGGCTCATACAGCACCGGCGTGCGCGCCCACTGTTGGTCCGCACGCATAAAGCGCACGCTCTCCAGTAAGGATTCGGTATAGCCTTCCTGACGTGCCAACTGACGTAACAGGTGGCAGGTTTGCTGTATTACCGTGTTCGACATAGATAGCGTTCCAGAGAGAGGTTCAGGCAAAGCATATCCATTTCATTCAGTGATGCACAATGGCGGCGAGAGAATCAGGCAAATATTCGCCACAATCCGGTCTGTTGCGCCCGGCTGACTTTTTCAACAATAGCCTCGTCAATTACACGAGGAACTCACCATGAACTTCAACCAAAAAGTTATTTTGTTAACCGGTGCCAGCAGCGGGATCGGTGAAGGCATTGCCCGTCATCTGGCCGAGCAAGGGCATAAACTGGTGCTGGGTGCGCGCCGTACCGATCGACTGGCAAGCTTGTGCGATGAATTACACCGTGAAGGTGCCAGCGTGGATTATCTCGCAACAGATGTCACACAGCGCAGTGATACGCAAAAGCTGGCGGATTTCGCACTGGAGAAATACGGACGCATTGATGTGATGATCAACAACGCTGGCGTTATGCCACTCTCGCCGATGAGTTCAATGAAAGTTGAGGAGTGGGATTTGATGCTGGACGTCAACGTTCGCGGCGTGTTGTACGGGATCGCTGCGGTGCTGCCCACCATGCAGGCACAGCGCATGGGGCATATTATTAATATCGCTTCTGTAGGAGCGTTAACGGTTTCCCCCACCGCCGCCGTTTACTGCGCCACCAAATATGCGGTTCGCGCCATTTCCGATGGTTTGCGCCAGGAATCGCGTGAGCTGCGCGTCACGGTAATCAATCCCGGCGTGGTGGAATCTGAACTGGCAGACAGCATCAGCGATAGCATGGCGCGCGAGGCGATGAAAAGCTATCGACAGATTGCACTCAAGCCCGAGGCTATCGCCAGGGCGGTAAGCTGGGCCATCGATCAGCCTGGCGAAGTCGACGTTAACGAAATCACCGTGCGCCCTACTGCCAGTGGGCATTGAGGTAAAATATCCCTGGCGATTTCAGGCTGAAATTCGCAGAAATCGCTGTGGTGTTTCACCCATCAAACGGCGGAACATCGAGATAAAGGCGCTGGGGCTTTGGTAGCCAAGTTGGTTGGCGGTGCGCAAAACCGTCTGCCCTTGCGCCAATTGCACCAGTGCCTCTGAGAGACGTAACTGCTGGCGCCATTGAGTAAAGGTGATACCGGTTTGCTCGCGGAACAAGCGGGCCAGCGTGCGCGAACTGGCGCCGACGCGCTGGCCCCACTCTTCCAGCGTATCGCCGCTGGCCGGGGTCGCCAGTAGCTGCTGGCAAATGTTGAGTAAACGGCGGTCGCTGGGCAACGGCAGATTACACACCGGACCGTTCGAAGCACGGCGGATCTCATCCAGTAACAGCGGTGAAATCAGATCTACACGCGCGAGGTCGGGCTGCGGTTGCAACTCGATCTCCACCAGCGTTTGCATCAACACCTGTAATAGCGGCGAGATCAACATGCTACGCGCCTGCGGCCAAAACGCCCGCGCCAGTTTGGGATCGAGATACAAACTCGCACTGCGGATATCGCTCAGCGCGGTCAACGCGTGCGGTACACTGCCTGGCAGCCAAAGCGCACGACCGGGTGTCAATGTCCAGGAAGCGGTTTGCGTCTGCACGCGCATCACACCCTGCAAACAGAGCACCAGTTGCGCCACTTCATGCGCGTGCCAGCGCTCTTCACGACCAGCCTGATAATGCATTTCGCGCGTGGCGAGTAATGGCAGTGCTGGCGTCATTTCCGCCGCAAGTGGTTTCTGCAACACCCTTTCACCCAATCCCGTTAAATTGCCGATTGATGTCTGCTCTGCGTTATTTGCAATTGAGAAGGTGCAAACCCGCCAGCAGGACGCTATCAAATAAGATAGTAATGATTATCATTTGTATCACTATTTGGGGCCATTGGAACATATCGGGGAAAATAAATGCCGGGTCATTGCACCTTTAAGCGCAAGCCACTGAGCGTATTGCTGCTGATGCTGATCAGCAGCACATCAGGTTGGGCTGCTGATAATTATAACAATTCGAACGCCACACTCACCGTGACAGCCAACAGTGTCGATAGCGATAGCGCAGATGCCGACAGCTGGAATCAGGTGGCGAAGAAAGCAGATTCTGTCACAAAAAGCACGCGGCCGATTATCGAAACGCCACAAAGCATCTCGGTGATCACCCAGGCGCAAATGGCTTCGCAGGCGGCATTGAATGTGCCACAAGCACTGCGTTACAACGCGGGAATTGGTGCCGAAGGCGGCGGTGCTGATTATCGTTTTGACGACATCTATATCCGTGGTTTTGCCGCCGATGAATACCTGGATGGCTTACGCCTGCCAACGGTGACTTACTGGTCGCGTCCGAATTACGACACTTTCCTGCTGGATCGCGTTGAGGTGGTCAAAGGCCCGAGTTCAGTGACATTCGGCCAGGCGAGTCCCGGCGGCGTGATTAATCTGATGAGTAAGCGCCCGACCGCGGAGCCCATTCACCAGATTTTTGTCAGCACCGGCAGTCATAATCTGTTCGAAACGGGACTCGATCTCTCTGGCGCACTGGATAACGATGAACACTGGCTGGGCCGCATCACCGGGACCTGGACGCGTAATGACACGCAAGTCGATTACACCAAATACAAGCATTACGATATCGCGCCAGCGTTGACCTGGCAGCCGAATGACGACACGCGCCTGACGTTACTTGGCCAATTCCGCAAAGATCCTTACACCGGTTTTTACAATCAGCTGCCACTGGAAGGCAGCCTTGTAAAACTTGCGCAGGGCAATTTCTCTGACAAATTCTACGGCGGTCAGCCCGGCTTCGACTATTACCGTCGTGAGCAGGCCAGCATCGGCTATGACTTCATGCACAAGTTCGATGACGTCTGGAGCGTACATCAAAACCTGCGCTATCTGCATACCAGCAGCGATTATCAGATGGTCTATCCCACCGCGACCATCACCGATGGATCAGCCACGGTGAGTCGCGACAGCATGCGGGTGATCGAGTCATTTAACGCCTTTGATGTGGATACCAACCTGCAAGGCAATCTCGATACCGGCGCCATCAATCACGCGCTGACGTTGGGTGTCGATTTTGTGCATGACGATTTGCGGCAGAACAGCGGTTACGGCAGCGCGTCAGATATCAGCTATCTCAATCCGGACTACAGTACCCCAGTAGAATCGCCATCGATCGATTATCACAGTCGCTCTTTCATGACCCAGCAAGGTATCTATCTGCAGGACAGCATGAAGTGGAACAACTGGGTGCTAAATCTGGGTGGCCGTTATGACAAAGCGCAAACGCGAAGCCAGAACTGGGTCAGTGGCACGCGCACTGAGCTGAATGATTACGCCACCACCGGCCGTGCCGGTTTGCTGTATCACTTTAATAACGGCATTGCGCCTTACATCAGCTACGGTACGTCGTTCCAGCCGCAGGCGGGTACCTCGTTTGGCGGCGATCCGTTTAAACCGACCAAAGGCAAACAGTCGGAAGTCGGGATTAAGTATCAGCCAAACGGCTTTAATGCGCTGTTCAGTGCGGCCCTGTATGACCTGCGCCAAGCCAACGTGTTGACCGCCGATCCGGATCACGCCAACTACTCGGTACAGACCGGCGAAATTCGTTCACAGGGATTAGAACTGGAAGCGAAAGCCAATATCACATCTCGCTGGCTGGTGAATGCCTCTTATGCACTGACCAACCCGAAAGTGTTGTCAGCCAATGATGATACGCAAGGTAAGCAACCGGTATCGATTGCCCGCCAGACTGCTGCGCTCTGGACCGAATATGCTCTGCCGGGTGTATTGGATGGCCTGACGATTGGCGGCGGCGGTCGATACGTGGGCACCAGCTATGCCACCAGCGACAACAGCCTGAAAGTGCCGGCTGCGATGATCTACGACGCGATGATGCGCTATCGCTGGCAGGATTGGCAGCTTGGTCTGAATCTGCAAAACCTGACCGATAAACAGTACCTCAGCAACTGTAACGATCTGGGTTGTCACTTTGGCTTACGCCGTCAATTGATCGCCACGGTGAGTTATCAGTGGTAATCCGACGTCGAACACTGATTAAGGGCGCGCTGGCAGGCGCGGCCCTTTTTTCGTTTCCGCTGCAGGCAAAAACGACGCCGCGCTGGGTGATCCTCGATTGGGGGATCACCGAAATGGCTCTGCTGTTGGGCATCACGCCGGTTGGCATTGCCGCCCCCGACTGGTATCGCCGCCTGTTTAGCCAGCCTCCGCTTCCCGAGCAGGTCGCCGACGTGGGTTTGTTATTTCAACCCAATTACGAAACCTTGTTTGAATTGCGACCTGACACATTGCTAGTCACGCCAGCACACCGTATGGCTGAAGCACAACTATCCCGCATTGCCCCGTTATCCTACTTTTCGACAAGTGGCCCCCATCCGTGGCAACAGGCGCAGCAGAATCTGCATGCGCTGGCACAGCTGGCCGGTCTCCGCACACGCGCTGACCAAGTCATGGCAGGTTTGCTGCAACGCCTGGAAAAAGCGCGACAGCAAGCCGTTCACTTCAAAGACAAACCCATCTATTTACTGCATCCACTGGATACCCTGCATGTGCTGGCTTTGGGCGCGGGAAGTCTGTTTACTGACGTGCTGGGTTTACTTGACCTGCCCCACCACACGCCGTTTGCGGTGGGCGCTCAGGGCTATGCCACGCTGGAACTGGAGCAACTCACGCAGTTGCCGCCCGGCTGGCTGGCGCTGCTGCCTTCCTGGCCGGAAATTGATCTCAACCCCGTATTTGAATCTCCGTTGTGGCATACCCTGACGCGATCGGATGGGCATCGGTTGCTGGAGTTACCGGATGGACTTTCAACGGAAGGAGGCGTGCTCACCGCCGTGCGTTTCGCCGAAGCGCTGGTCAAGGCGTTAAACGAGGCAAATCCATGAATCGCCATCCCGCCTCACTGACGCTTTTACTGTTTGCAGTTGCGCTGATGCTATGTCTTGAGCAGCTGGCGCACCAATTGCCGTGGCACGATGCCTGGCAAGCGCTGCACCACACCGCAATGCCCACGCTGGCACAACAGGTCTTCACGCTGATGTGGTTACCTCGTCAGGGTATGGCGATTTTATGTGGTCTGGCGTTGGGCTTTACCGGCGTGGTAATGCAGCAGGCGCTGCGCAATCCGTTAGCCGAACCGATGACGCTGGGCATTGCTTCCGGCGCCACCTTAGCGCTTTCCCTCACCACCTTGATGGCACCTGCATGGCTGCTGCTGGGGCGAGAATGGATTGCGCTCAGTGGAGCGATCGTCGCCTTTGCGCTGGTCTTTCTGCTTAGTGTACGTCAGGGGTTTACCCCGCTGGCGTTAACGCTCGCGGGTATGCTGGTGAACCTGTATTGCGGTGCCGCCAATCTGCTGTTGTCGATCATTTACGATCGTTCGCTGTCCGCCGTGTTTATCTGGGGTAGCGGCTCTCTCGCGCAAGAGAATGCACACGCATTGGGATGGCTATTGCCGCGCGTACTGATCGCTGCCATTCCCGTGCTGCTGATCATGCGTCCTTTACGCCTGCTGGCGCTGGATGAACGGGTTGCTCACTCAATCGGTTTGCCTGCTGGATGGGTGCGAGGGATTGCGATAAGTTCCGCGTTGCTGATAAGCAGCCTGGTGATCAGTGTGGTGGGCGTCATCGGTTTTATCGCGCTTGCTGCGCCACACCTGGCCGCACTGGCGGGCGCGAAAAGCCTGCGCCAGAAGCTTCTCTGGTCACCGCTGCTGGCCGCCGGTTTACTGTGGCTCACCGATCAGTGGGTCAGTCGCCTCAATGGTATTGATGGCTTGCTGCTCCCCACCGGCATGATGACCGCGCTGGCAGGTGCGCCGCTGTTACTGTGGTTTTTGCCGCGCCTGCGCCATCTTTTTCAGCCCGATGTGAACGAGCCTCAACCTGCTCCCTGCCCGGCGCGACGCTTTACACGCCTGCCGGTACTTGCTCTCTTTGTGGTAATGCTGGTTGTCGCGCTTGCCTTTGCTCATGGGGTCAACGGCTGGCGCTGGAACTCCTTTGCTGAGATTCAGGTGATGTTGCCATTTCGTCTGCCACGCTTACTGGCCGCCATCGCCGCCGGCGTGCTGCTGGCAGCTGCGGGCGTTATTTTGCAACGCATCAGCCGCAATCCGATGGCCAGCCCAGAGTTGCTCGGCATCGGTGCCGGTGCCTCATTGGGTATTACGGTGCAACTGTTACTTTGGCCGATGGCAGCGATGCCGGTGATGATTGCCAGTAGTGCGGCAGGTGCGCTGATCACACTGGGGATAACGTTGTGGCAGGCGCGCCACTATGCCCTAAATCCACAACGCATGTTGCTGAGCGGTCTGGCCATTACTGCACTGTTCCAGTCGGTTGCCGCCATTGTTATCAGCAACAACGGTATGGCCGCTGCGATGCTGCGCCAGCTGATGACCGGATCCACCTATTACGTCAGCACACCCATCGCCATGATAGCTTTCACCCTGGCCCTGTTACTGCTGGCACTCACTCCCCTGCTGCGGCGAGCGATGTTGCTTTTGCCACTGCAGGGAATTCCCTCCTCGCTTGGGCTGAACGTGACTCAATCCCGGTTATTGCTGATGCTGCTGGCTGCCGCGATGACCGGCGTTGCCACCTTAATTGTTGGGCCGCTGTCATTTATCGGCTTACTTGGCCCGCAACTGGCCCGCCAGCTGGGCGCGCGTAAACCCATGGAACAGATGCTGTTTGCCGCCGTGATCGCCGCCATTTTAATGATGCTGGCTGATTGGGCCGGCAGCAACCTGCTGTATCCACGGCAAATTCCTGCGGGCCTGATGGCAACCCTGATGGGCGGACCATGGCTGGCATTGCTGCTGTGGCGGCCGTTGGATAGCACAAACTCATAGGAGATGAGGTGTCGATTTATTTGATGTTACTGCGCACCACCGGTGTGCTGTTTTTTGTCGCGCTGGCCTGCAGCGTGATCGGTGGTTTGAGCAACGCGGCGCTGCTGGCACTCATCAATCAGGGATTGAGCGCCACGGAGGCACAGCGCTGGCAACTGGCGTGGCAGTTCGCCCTGCTGGCGCTGCTGATGCTGGGCACGCGCACCCTGAGTCAGTCCCTGTTTATGGCAATGGGTCAGCGCTGCAAAGCCGAGTTGCGCCGCAAGCTGGTCCAGCAGGTAGCGGATGCCGGTTATGCCGATCTTGAACAGCACGGCATGCCGCGTGCCCTCAGCGTTTTGACGCAGGACCTCGACCAGGTGGTGGTGTTCTTTATTGCCTTGCCGGGTTTTGTCATGTCGCTGGCGGTGATTATCGGCTGCATGGGCTATCTCGGTTATCTGTCGCTGACCGTGATGATGATTGCGCTTATCACAGTGTTGATAGGCTCACTCGGCTACAGTGGCGTGCATCGGCGCGCCTTACAACTGATGCGCCAGTCACGTCAGCGTGAAGAGACGCTGACTGGTGAGGTGAGCGCGCTGTTCAGCGGCGCGAAAGAACTGCGCTTACACGCCCCGCGCAAACAGGCGTTTTTGCATAACAAACTTTTCAATACCATCGAGCAGGTGCGCGTGGAACGTACGCGCGGTTACGTGCTGTATGCTCTGGCCAACATTTGGGCCAGCGTCTTCTTTTTTGCTTTTATTGGCGTGGTGATGTTTTTACTCGCCAACATGCTGGATTTACACGGCGCGGTGATGTCTGGTTTCGCGATGGTGTTTCTTTATATGATCGTGCCGATTGAGACAGCGCTCGCCGCCCTGCCCGGCCTGACACTCACGCAGGTTGCACTCAAACGCATTCAAGCCATGCAGCAGCAGCTGCCACCTGAGCAAACAACCTTTGGTGCACCGCCGCTCAGTTTCCATCAGCTGGCACTGCGCGACATCACCTATCAGCATGAGGCATTTCAGCTCGGCCCACTCTCATTGCAGTTTCGTCCCGGTGAGTTGGTGTATCTGACGGGCGGCAACGGTAGCGGTAAAACCACGCTGGCTCGACTGCTTACCGGCTTATATCAGGCGGATAGTGGTCAACTGCTGCTGGACGGTGAAGTCATCAATGAGAGCAACCGCGCCGGTTATCGTCAGCTGTTTTCTGCCGTGTTTAATGATTTTCATCTGTTTGAGGATTTGCAAGGCATCGACAGCACACGCTGGAATGACGAAGCGCACGCCCTGCTGGATGCCCTGCAATTAACCCGAAAAGTCACGCTGGTGGAGGGCACTTTCTCGACGCTGGCGCTCTCCACCGGACAGCGTAAGCGCCTGGCGCTGCTGGTGGCCTGGCTGGAAGACCGCCCGTTCTATCTGTTTGATGAATGGGCAGCCGATCAGGATCCGACGTTTCGCGAGGTGTTTTACCACCAACTGCTCCCCGCGCTGAAAGCACGAGGGAAAACCGTTCTGGTGATCACCCATGACGATCGCTATTTCCACCTCGCCGATCGCTGTTTGAAGCTGGAGCTGGGCCAGTTAGTTAGCGCTTGAGCCTGGCGGCGGCAGCTTCTGTGGCCTCGCGGCGGCGAGCAATAAAGTCATGCATCTGGTTTTGCGCCTGCGCCAGTCGTTCCGGCGAGGCGCTGCGTGGTGAACCTGCATGAAACGGTGGCGCGGGATCGTACTCCATCTGCAGTTGAATGTTTTCCGCCACGTCGCGGCCAAACAGTTCTTCTGCCACAGTGAGTGCAAAATCGATACCTGACGTAACACCCGCGCCGGTAATCCGATTACCATCGCGCACCACACGTTCGGCTACCGGCGTGGCACCCAGCAGGCTGAGCTGATCCAATGACCCCCAATGCGAAGTGGCACGATATCCCTGCAACAAACCGGCGGCCCCCAGCACCAGTGAACCGGTACATACCGATGTCACCCATTGGGCTTGTTCGGCCTTTTGCCGCACAAAATCCAGCGTCTCTTCATCCTCCATCAGCGCAATTTGTCCCGGACCGCCAGGAATGCAGATTAGATCGAGGGGCGGACACTCAGAAAACGTTGTCGTCGGTACGATGGCTAAACCTCGGTCGGACATCACCGGTTGTCGGTCTTTCCAGATAAGGAAGTTACTCACGCCGGGCATGCGAGCAAAGACTTCCCACGGGCCAGTGAGATCGAGTTGAGTGAGATGCGGGAACAGCAGCAGACCAATATTGAACGGCGAAGAGGCGGCCATGATAGGCTCCGATAAGGGGTCAGAGCGTTATCATGGCCTTGATACGAAAAGGATTGCAACGGGTTAATTCATCAGCGGTTTTGCCATCGGTGCTTTCACGCCATCAGCCAGCGCGAACAAAGCTTCGACACGGGCTTTCTCTTTGTCGTCAACCGGGATCAGCAAACCACACACCACAAACACCGCCACGTTACCCGCCAGGCCAACGATGCCGCTGGTCAGCGAGCCAAGCGCCGGGATGTCATCCGGGAAGAACACGGTGAGCACGATAGCGATAATAATCCCGGTCATCATGCCCAGTAGCGCACCCTGTTTGTTACCAAAGCGGCTAAAGATACCAAAGAACAACGGCACCGCCAGCTGAATAATCCCCTGATAGGAGATCTGCGCCAGCAGCTGCAAACGGGAATAGTTGAAGGTGAAGTAGGCCAACAGCGCGGCAGCGACAATAAATACCACCATGCCCGACTTCGCCAGCACCGTCAGTTGACGATCGCTACGCGGTTTATTCCAGGTCGCCAGATCGTTGGCAAACTGCGTACCACATACCTGCACGCATCCATCAACGTGACCAATACTGGCAGCAAGAACAATCACCAGCGCCAGTGCCAGTAACCACGGACCGCCCTGATCAAACAGCGCCGTGAAGAAGCCATTTTGTGGATTGGCCTGCACGTTAGGATCCTGACTGACCGCCGTGGCGAACAGCATCAGGATGGCGTAAAAACCGCCCACCAGCAGAATCGTCAGCAAAGTGCCTTTCTTGACGGCACGGATGCCGCTGGCGGTATAAATGCGCTGGAAGCTCATCGGCCAGCACATTGACCCAATCACACCGGTGAAAATCAGGCTGAACATATACCAGGGACCATAGTGCGAACCCTCCGCGCCCGGAATCTGCAGCATTGCGGGTGGTAACGTTGCCAGTTGGCCGAAGCCATGATCGCCACCAAACAACAGCACCACGCACACCAGCGCACCCAACCCATAGGCGATGATGCCTTGATACATATCCGTCATGATCAACCCACGCATGCCCATGCTGACGGTCCAGTACTGACGCACCAGAATCAGCAACACGCCAGCAATCAGGCAGGTGGTGACACCCCAACGGCCAAAACTGGCAAATTCCACCAACAACGCCAGTGCCTGTATCCCCATCACCACCCACGGGAAGACGCAGATGATGCCGATAATCGACGCCACTCGCTTCACCGCCGGGCTGTTGAAACGCATGCCGAGCAGATCGGGTTGTGTCGTCAGATTGAAGTGCTGGCCCCATTTCCACGCGCGGCGCGCCATCAGATACATGGCTGTCACGCCGAGCGTTGAGTAGACCGCGCCATAGAAGCCGATCACTCCGCTCACCGATAGTGAGAAGAAAGCGGTAAAAGTCGCTCCCGGCCACCACGAGTTGGTATAGCTCATGGCGATATACCACGGCCCATACGATCGGCCGCCGACGGCGTAATCAGAAAAGGAGGTGCTTTTACGGTTGGTGGCATACAGCACGGCAATCATGATCGCCAGAAACAGGCCAATCATGCCAAAGGTAATTAAATAATGGGGTTCTGCTGCAGTGATTTTCATGCGACTTCCTCATCATCCGGAATTTCACCAAACGCGCATTCCGCCAGATACATAACCCATAATCCCACACCCAGGAATACCGCAATCGCGAGCCAATAAACGATCGGCAGAGGTATCCCCAGTAATAACGCACTACTTCCGCTGACGCTTAAATAAAGCGGTGGGCAAAGTGCCAGCAGTAATAATGCCAACAGGTATAGGGCGAAGATTTTATTTTTAATACTTATGCGGGCGCGTAATTGCTGCGCCATGACCATCGAACTCATAATAACCTCCTCAATATTAATTGACGGTGTGCGCACTCCTTTACCTGCTGAATATCAGCATTTCCCCTTTGGTGTAACCTCAACATCAGACAGCAAAGAGCGCTGTCCGAAAATACGACGGACGGATAATGTTACAGACGATCTTACAAGGACTTAATCCCGGCGCGTTCCGCTTACACCGCGCGCAGCCAGTTTTCCCAGTCGGGATGATTTAACACGCTGCGCGCCCGCAAATGCTTCCAGGCACCATATTTTGAAAAATCAAAATCAATATCGGCCACATGATGTTGAATAATGGCCCAGGTTGACCACTTCATATCCGCCAGATACTTATGAATTTGCACGCGAGCGAATAATGCTGCATCCACTTTACCGAAATAGTCCTCCAGCAATTCCTGTTCTATTTTCGGTGTGAAAAACATTTCGCCAAACCACAGCGCCAGTTCATAACAGCGATCGTTATTTGATGCATATTCAAAATCGACCAGGCGAATATCGTTCTGCGCATTGAGCATGAAGTTACCCGCCAGCGTGTCATTCATGCACGGCACCAAATCTAATCCCGCCGCTTCTAACGCCTGCTGCGCGCGCTGTGCCTGTTTGTGCAACCAGGCAGCATCAGCAGAGAGCGCGACATTGAGTGCACTGACCTGCTCAATATGCTCATTAAGCATGTCGAATACGGTTTTGTTCTGCCTGAGCAACGGCTGATCGTTGAAACTTTTCAAGCCCTGCAACGCACGATGACGAATCGCGGATTGCTGGAAATCGAGGTTTGACGAGGCGCGCCAGCCATCGATGAACTCAAACACTTCCACGCCAAGATCGCGCAGATAGGCCACCACCGGCACGCCATAGCCGGTTTGCGCGGCTTTCAGGCTCGCTTCATGTGCGGTGTCACGATTAATAAAGCGCTCGGTGCCTTCGCCGGGAATTTTGACGAAATAAGCACAAGGCGCGCCCTCGACTGCCACGTGCCAGTTGGCGTTGGAAATACCGCCGCTTACCGGACGATACTGCACCGCCCTGCCCTGCCATTCCGGCATCGCCGTAATGGCTTGTTCCACCCGCTGTTCCTGCCAGCTTTGCGCTTCACCCAGAGATTTGCTCATTTTGCCTGCTCCGCTGTCAGGTTTAACCAACGTTCAAAACGGGGATCGCTCAGGCTCTGACGGCAGCGCAACAGCATCCACTGGCCGAGCTTGGCAAACTCCAGACCGCGCGTGCTGGTGACACCGTTCAGCATGCCCCATAGCGTCCAGTGATAATCATCCACCAGCGCATATAAGCGACAACGCGCTACATCAGCCTCGCTGCTGTCACCACGCCACGCACGAATCGCATCACGCCAGCGATCGTCAGTAGGCAGTTGTTCGTGGATAAGCGTCGCGATATCGTGCCAGGCATCCCCGCGCGCGGCATAGTCAAAGTCCAGCAAGCGCCATTCACCCTGAGGGTTGACCATCCAGTTGCTGGCGATGTTATCGCCGTGGATCAAAACGGGTGTATAGTACACGGCGTTGAGTGCTTCCCACGCCAAATCGACACATTCCCCCATCCATTGCAGCTCATCTGGCTGTTGCACACCCTGTGTTTCCAGTTGAAGACGTAGCCGCAACATATCCTGCTGGCGGCTGTGTAAGGGAAGCGGCAATCCTGAGTGATGTAATTTATCCAGCGTACGCGTCAGGCTGGCAAAGTGATGCGGATCGCGTAACGCATCCAGTCGCGCCCAGCGGAAGCTGTCATCCAGCGCCGCGAAGATCAGAACGCCATTGCGCGGATCGGCGTGGCATAGCGCCGGTGCGATGCCCAACTCGCCCGCCTGGCGGCTAATTTCGGCGCTGCGCTGGAAATCAATCAACGCTTTCTGATCATCGAACAGCACCTTGGCATAATAGCCTTGCCCCGCTGACTGCAGGCGAAATCCGGCCCATTCCGTCGCTAAACGATGCGGTGACGCCACACCTGCCGTGCCTGGCTGAATATCAAAGGATTGCGCGGGTTGCCAACTCGCCAGCGCTTGCTGTAAACGCATCAACATAAGGCGTCCTCCCCTTTCAGGCAGAGCTCAGTGAGCATCGCCATCAACATGTCGAGACCGCGATGCAAGTCGGCGGTGGCGGTGTATTCACGTTCATTGTGCGAAAGGCCGTCTACGCTGGGCACAAACAGCAATGCACTCGGGCAGTGATAGCTCATGCTTATCGCATCGTGACCTGCTACTGAACGCATCGGCATCGCTTTCAGCCCCAATTTTTCCGCCTGCGCTAAAGCCAGATCACTCAATGCCGAATGTAACTGCTGTCGTGGACGATACTGTGCACGGTCGAGACTGACATCGGTGGCCGTGTTCTGCGCAATCGATTGCATCTGCTGGCCGAAGCTGTCGCGCAACTGGCGCAATAGCGCTTCATCAGCAGAACGAAACTCAATAAATAACGTGGCTTCAGAAGTCACTACGTTCGGCGAATTAGGCACGGTTTCCAGACGGCCCACCGAGGTATGCAGTGCTTCGCCATAGCGTTCAGCCTCTGCACGTACCGCCACAATGGTGTGCGCGGCTGCCAGCAGCGCATCCCGCCGGCGATCCATCAATGCCGGGCCGGTATGGTTTTGCTCTCCGCGAAACGTCACCTGCCATTTCAGTGCCGCCCAGGTTTCCGTCACTACGCCTATCTGTTTCTGCTGCAATTCAAGATGTGGACCCTGCTCAACGTGCAGTTCGCAGTAGGCCGCCACCGTCAGATCGGGTAACGCCGTTCCGCGATAACCAATATTTTGCAAAGCTGTTTGCAACGAGATACCTTCGCCATCACAACACGCCAGAGCCTGCTCCAGCGAGAGTGCGCCTGTGAACACTGAACTGCCGGTCAGGCTGGGTTGAAAGCGCGCACCCTCTTCATTGGTCCAGTTCACCACCGCCAGATTACGTTGCGCGGTTTGCGAATGGTCGCGCAGCTGGCGAGCCAATGTTGCCATGGTCACTGCAGCGCCGGTGACGCCGTAGGCACCGTCGAAACGTCCACCCAGCGGTTGGCTGTCCAGGTGCGAACCGCACAGCACCCATGGCGCGCCTTCGCAAAGCGTCATCAAGCCAAAGATGTTGCCAATTTCATCCACGTGAACGTGAAAACCCTGTTGCGTCAGCCAGGTACAAAAGGCATCGCGCATTTGCTTATCCGCAGCAGATGCCGTCAGGCGATGTAAACCGCCTGCTGGCGTTGCACCAATGCTGCTGCTGAGGGCGAACAGCGCATCAAACGCCTGATAATCTTGCGGTGTCATCCTCGGCATTGCCGGGATGGAGGATGTTGACATGGGCACTCTCCAGACTCGCTACAAAAGCTGCCGCGGGTCGCGCATTGGTCACTAGGGTGTCAACCGCGCTAAACGGCAGCGTGTTCACAAAGGTTCGCAGTCCAAATTTGCCTTCATCTGCCAGAATCACACTCTGGCGACAGTGCGTGCTCAGCACGCGCCTTAATAACGCCTCAGGCTCTTCGTAATCCATAAAACCGTTGTCCCGATCCACTGCACCAATGCCCATAAAGGCAATGTCGTAGTGGAATTGACGCGCGAACTCCAGCGTATGGGGGCCAATGAGTGCGTTATCATTTCGCCGAACGCGCCCTGGTGTTAGCGTGACAGCGTTGTCGCTTTGCTGCGTGAGCAGCGCGGCGATATCCATTGAGTTCGTGATAACCTTCAAACGCGAGAAGCGGGTCAACTGCTGCGCCAGTGCCAGCGTTGAAGTGCCGGTATCCAGAAACAGCGCCATTCCCTCTTCCACTAATTCGCTTGCCAGCTGACCAATACGCGCTTTAGCACGCGGCTTGATACGGCTGCGTATCTGTAACGGCTGCTCTTCGCTGGGCACCGGTAAAATGGCACCGCCGTGCACGCGTCGTAATACGCTCTGCTCTTCCAGATATTTAAGATCGCGGCGAATCGTCTCTTCTGACACCACGAATTTCTGCGCCAGTTCCGTGACGCGCACCCGTTTGTCGTGGTGTAAAATCCGTTTTATCTCATCCAGACGTGGCTGATTAATCATGCTTACCTTCTGTTTTTAGAGGCCAAAACCGCAGTATACCTATCGGGCGGTCTCAAGGCCGCGCCTTACAGAGAAGGTTGATGTTGATCCCACGGCATCAGGGCTTCGAGCGCCGCGCAGAACTGCAATACGTCGCCTTCCGCATAACGTCGGCCGATCACCTGCAAACCCACCGGTAAACCTTGCGCGGTAAAACCACAGGGAATCGTCGCCGCCGGATTACCACTCAAATTGAATGGCCAGGTGAAAGGTGTCCAGCGCGCCCACTCTACTCCGCTGTCGCCCGGCGACTGATTTTCCGGCACATGGCGATCGGCCGAGAACGGCAGCACTGGCAGCGTAGGCGTGATCAGTAAATCCACGCTGTCAAACAAGGCGTGCACTTGTCCGGCAAACGCCGCTCGTTGTTTCTGCGCCGCCAGGTAGTCGGCCAGATTCAGGCGCTGCGCGTGTTCAATCAGCGCGGCAAAGCCCGGATCGAGCTGGTCGAGCTGCTGCTGCAGTGCGGCACCATACGCCACACCGCGCCCGCCGCTCCATAAAGTGTCAAATGTCTCAAACGGTGATGACCAATCCAGCGGGCGTGCCGTGAGCGTCACCGGTAACGTATGGGCAATCTGCTCCACCGCCTGTTCGACGCAACGCGCAATCTGCTCGTCGACCGGTGTGTTAAACAGCGTGGGACTGTAATGCACACGCAGCGCGGGCAATGGCTGGTCGCAGCGTGCCAGCCAGGATTCATTTTTCGCTGGTAGCGCCTGATGGTCGCGCGCATCCGGTCCAGAAAGCAGATCAAACAGCAGTGCGCTATCACGAACCGTGCGCGTCATCGGCCCGGCATGACTGAGCATTTCAGTGGCAGACCACGGCCAGGTTGGGATGCGTCCCAGCGAGGCTTTAAGGGCGAAAATGCCACAAAAAGCACCGGGGATACGCACCGATCCGCCACCGTCGGAGCCCAGCGCGGCGGGCACCATGCGCGCCGCCACGCTGATTGCCGATCCCGAACTGGAACCGCCGCTGGTTAACGCCGGATCCCACGGATTGCGCCCATGACCAAATACCCGTGAATAGCTTGATCCGGTCCAGCCAAACTCGGTGGTCGCGGTTTTGCCGACAATGATCGCTCCCGCCGCCTTCAGTCGCTCAATAATCGGCGCGTCATGTTCTGGTACGTTATCCAGTGAGGTGAGTGAACCTTTGGTGGTGCGCAACCCAGCCGTTGAGAACAGATCTTTGACGCCGAATGGCACACCGTGCAATGGACCCCGACTCTTGCCCGACTGACGTTCGCGATCGCAGCTTTTAGCCTCTTCCATCGCCTGCTCATCGTAAACATCACCAAAGGCATTCAATGTGGGATTGTGGGATTTTATTTGCTGAAGGCAATCCCCCACCAGCTTTTCACTGCTGATATCACCGCGACGAATCTGCTGCGCCGCGCCAATAACATCAGGCATCGAGTTAAATAAATTCTGGTCCACCGCCATGGTTACACCCTGCATTTCTGGCATCACTATGTAGCGATAGTGGCAACAGTTGGCGAATGAAGCAAGACCGGGTCATGTGGTTAATGTGGGATATGTTGTATTTAATCTGGCGTTGTTATAGGAAAAGATGATGATGAAAAAAACAGCGAAATGACAAAACCGTGGCAATTGGATGAAGGTTTTGCGCGACAGGCCGCTCAATCACTCAGTTGCAGTTAAATCGTTCAGGGAAATGTGTGGATGGAGATATTAATTCACTGCGCCGCTATCATCAGCACAGTGATAATAAAGTCATCTGATAAAAAGATTACAACCAGCCTGCTTTTTTCAGTCGTGACCACATCACACCACAGATCGCCAGCGTCACCACCAGTACCGCGGGATAACCAAAGTGGGTTTTCAGTTCGGGCATATCAGAGAAGTTCATGCCGTACATACTGAAGACAATGGTCGGGACGATCAGCACCGCACCCCAGCCCGCCAACTTTTTATTCACTTCGCTCTGCTGAACCGACACCAGCGCCAGATTGACCTGCATCGCGCTGGTGAGCATTTCACGCATATCCTCGGCATCGATCATCACGTGATGAGCATGATCCTGAACGTCACGCAGGTAGGCACGCAGGTTCTTCGGAATAATGTCTTCGTGAAAACGCGCCAGCTGGGCGCAAATTTCAGTCACCGGCATCGCGGCATTGCGCAGCGCCAGCAGTTCGCGCCGCAGATGATAGACATCCTCCAGCGTTTTGCTGTCAAAGCGGGTGGTAAACATGCCCTCTTCCAGCGTACCGATACGTTCACTGAGTGATTCGGTGATTTTACTGTAGTGGTCAACGATAAAATCGAGGATGCAGTAAAACGCGTAACCCGGTCCCTGACACAACATAGTGTGGTTTTTTTCTGCCCTGGCGCGAATTGCCGCATAGCCCTCCGATGAACCGTGGCGGACGGTGATCAGGAAGTTTTTACCGAGGAAAAAGTGGGTTTCACCAAAGCTGATGCGCTGCTGATCGTCGAGATGTGCCGTTTTCACCACGATAAATACCGACTCACCATATTGCTCAATCTTCGGGCGCTGATGGGCCACCAGCGCATCCTCAATCGCTAGCTCATGCAGGCCAAACTCTTCCTGCAACGTCTGCATAAAAGCCGGTTCAGGCTGATTCAAACCCAGCCAGATAAACGCACTTTCGTCTTTGAGTACTTCGCTGATGTCGGCGACATCGACATGCTCTTCACGTTTGCCGTGGCGATAAGCCACACAGTTAATCACCATTTTGGCGCTGTCCATGTTGTTTTCACTTACTCAATCATAGTGTCAGTATCATTTCGACGCAGGGGAGATCGGCTTTGGCCAGAGCGGAAGGATACAAGGCTTCACGCACGGTGCTAAAGCCATGGCGCAGATAGAAACCGCTGGCATTGGGTGTTGCGGCCAGGGTCAACTGCCGAAAACCGCGCTGGCGGGCTTCCGCGATAATCGCGTTCATAATGGCGCTGGCATAGCCTTTGCCGTTGCACGCTGGCAGGGTAAATATCGCTTCCACACTGCCGCTTTTGAGATCGAGAAAGCCCGTAGCGGCAGCGCCCAACTCAGGATCGTCGATCACGTAGAAAGGATTGCCCTTAATCGCCTCAAAGTAACCTGACGGCAACGCGTCAGGCGTCCATGCGGCAATCACTTCAGGCGGATAAACTGACTGGCAGCCATCGCGAATCGCGAGATTGCGAATACGCCACAAGTTGGCGGCTTCATGTGGAAGCGCTAAGCGCGGTGTCATGGATTCTTCTCTGTGCGATGAATACGGAAGTCCCACAGTAGCAAAACCCTTGCCGCAAGTTTGTTCTTTTTGGCTTAAGGCACCCCAAAATAACGCAGCAATGCCGTCATCACGGCCGCGCCAACAATCACTAAAATCAATGGCGTACGGCGCCAGGCGAGAAACACGGCAAACAACACGCCCGCTATCCGCGCGACACCTGCGAAGTGGCTGCCTTCAAATAGTGCGGTGGTGACGGCAACCGCCAGTAATAGCACCGTAGCAGCATCCGAGAGCATATTGCGCACCGATTCCGACATCGGCATACGGCTTCCTAGTCGGTAACCCGCGAAGCGCATCACACAAGTGCCGACGGCGAGCAGCGCGATCCCGGCAATCACGAGGTTATTGTGCATTTTTGCGCTCCCGCCAGCTTAATAAGCCCAACAATGAAAACAATACTGGCATTCCCGCCGGAACAAACGGCGTGGCGAGTACTGACAATGCCGTACCGAGCGTGGCCGGAATCCGCGTGCGACGTTGACGCAAAGCGGGAAATATCAGCGCGATCAAGATGGCAGGGAAAACCGCATCGAGACCAATCGCCGAGACATCGGGAATGAAGCGCCAGATAAATGCGCCGCACACCACACTGAGTGGCCAGATAGCAAAAATCCCTAAACCACACACCCAGTATGCGGCGCGTCGCTGGGAAAGCGTCTTTTGCGAAATGCCAAACACCACGCTTTCGTCATTCATGATATGGCAACCCAGCAAACTGCGTCCGCCCTGGCCGACCAGATCTTTCACTGCAATACCAAAGGGCAAGTGCCGCGCGTTGACCAGCAAACCCGCCGCCGCTGCTGTTAATGGGCTGCCACCACCGGCCACAATGCCGATGAACAGAAACTCGGATGCGCCTGCCAGCACCATCGTCGAAAGCGCGATGGGCACCCACAGTGGAAAACCATCCGCCGCCGCCAGCGAACCGTAAGAGAGCCCGACAATACCGTCGGCCAGACAAACCAGGAAAATCGCTTTTAATACGCCGCGATCAAGCGGAACTGCACCCAGACGCATCACAATTTGATCTCATATCGAACAGGAAAGCCGTTATAATGAACGCGCCCGAATTGTTTTACAAGATGAACAAAACGTTCGATATAAAGAACAGGAGTAATTGTGACACCACCGATCGATCTTATCTCTGCTGGATTAGTGCGCGAACGCCAGCGTGCCGGGCTCTCGTTAACCGAAGTCGCCCGCCGCGCTGGCATTGCGAAATCCACGCTTTCACAACTGGAAGCGGGCAATGGCAATCCCAGCATTGAGACGTTATGGTCACTGTGCGTGGCGCTCAATATTCCGTTCGCCCGCCTGATGGAGCCGGAAGTGAAGCGTTTGCAGGTGATCCGTCGTGGTGAGGGCATGATGGTGTCGGCTGAACTCGCGGATTACCAGGCCGCGCTACTGGCCAGCTGTCCGCCGGGCGGACGTCGTGATTTATATCTAATCACCAGCCAGCCGGGCGCACCGCGCGCCTCTCATCCGCATCCGCCCGGTTCCGTAGAACACATCATTATTGCGCAGGGTCGCGCACTTGTTGGGCCTACCGATGCCCCGGTCGAACTTCATCCCGGTGACTACATCTGCTACCCCGCCGACGAACCGCACATCTTCGAAGCGCTGGAAGCGAATACCATGGCAGTGCAGCTGTCGGAGCAAAATTAATCATAATAATTTCCTATGTTCAAACCCGATGATTGGCGCGTGACACAGTGGCATCCTGTGTTTTTCACTAGCCGATTATCAGGAACATATGGATATTATTCCCGCCCGACCCCATCACGCCGCTGCCATTCAGAAAATCTATGCGTGGCACGTCCTCCACGGCACCGCCACCTTTGAAACCGAACCGCCCAGCGAAAGCGAAATGCTCAACCGCGTCAAAGATGTGCAGCAGCGCGGAGGCTTCTGGCTGGTGGCGCAAGAGGATGAACAGGTATTGGGTTATTGTTATCTGGCACCTTATCGACCGCGCTATGCCTATCGCTTCACGCTGGAAGATTCGATTTATCTCGATCATGAACAGACCGGGCGTGGCGTCGGGCGGGCGTTATTGCAAAAAGCGATTGCGCTGGCAGAAGCAGCAGGCTTTCGCCAGATCATCGCCATCGTGGGAGATAGCGCCAATCAGGGTTCGCTGGGATTACACCGGGCGCTCGGCTTCGAGCACACCGGTGTGATGAAATCGGTGGGATTCAAACATGGCCGCTGGCTCGACACCGTCGTGATGCAGCGCTCACTGGGTGTCGGTGATAGCCAGCCGCCAGAACGTTAAGCCGCCTGCATCGCAATCACGCGATCTGTCCCCTTCTCCAGCAGTTCGCGATCGTGGCTCACCAGCAGCACGCCGCACTGCAGCTGACGCGCCATCTGCGTTATCAGCTGCAGAGTTTGCTGCTGTACCAGCGGATCGAGTCGCGATGTAGGCTCATCGGCGAACAGGAAAACCGGCTCAAGCAGCATGACGCGTAACAGAGAGAAGCGCTGTAACTCGCCGCCCGAGAGCGAATCGGGGCAGCGCGTGAGTAATGAAGGATCTAACGCTAATTGCTCCATTAGCGAGTCGCGTTTTGACCTTTCAATGCGATGACGACGCAGCACCTCCTCCAGGCTTTGTGACAGTGTGCGCGTGGGGGGAAACAATGCCGAGGGATCCTGATAGATCTTCTGATACTTCAGCGCGCTCGCCGCGACGTGACGTGTAATGCTGCCCTGCTGTGGCGCGAGTAATCCCAGCAATACGTCGCCAAAGCTGCTTTTTCCACTGCCGCTGGCGCCATGTAAACCGACAATTTCCCCAGCATGCAGGGTGAAATTTTCTGGTACACCCAACGTATTTCCGCCGCGCTGCAGTTTTAATCCTTGCGCACTTACCACGGGTTTGCTGCGGATCACCGTGCTTTGCCGTTGCGGCCAGGCAACGGGATCGGCGGCCAGCAATTCACGCGTATAACCCTGCTGCGGGGTGTATAACACTTGCTGCGCTGCGCCTTGCTCGATCACTTTGCCCTTATGCATGACGATAACGTCTCCGCCCAACTGACGCGCCAGCGCAATATCGTGCGTGATGGTCATTAAAGTCCCACCTTCAGCCACTTCACGACCCAGCAAAGCAGCAACGTCATCGCGTCGGGACACATCCAAACCCTTAGTCGGTTCATCTGCTATCAAAATCTCCGCACCGCCCGCGCGCGCCGCCGCAAATGCCGCGCGCTGCGCCATGCCACCGGACAGTTGCCACGGGAATTTTTGTGCCGCTGCCTGTAAACCCAGTTGCGCAAGGTCATCCTGCGCAGCCGCCATGCTTCGCGGCGCGGAATACCCTCGGATATATTGATAGCCTTCCGCGACCTGCTGCTGAATCGCCATGGTGGGATCGAGCGCCAGCCAGGGTTCTTGTGGCAGCGAGGCCATAGTCCTTCCCCACAAGCTGCGTAACGCATCACGATCCTGCGGTAACTGATAGCGTTGACCGTTGATGATCAGGGTTCCGCTGGCCTGAAGTGTCTCCGGCAAAATTCCCATTACCGCCTGCGCCAACAGGCTTTTTCCGGAGCCAGTCTCACCCAATAAAGTGAGCGGTTGGCCAGGTTGCAAGTGGAAATCAACCGGCTCCACCAGCGTGGCTTCTGCTGTTGCGATGGTTATGCCGATGGCCTGTAATCCTTTCATGCACGCTCCTTATTCATCATCAGGTTAAGGCTAATCAGCAATAAAAACAGTGCGACCACAGGCTGTAGCAGCAACCAGGGGGCTTCCCAGGCAAAGGGCAGCAGTTCGGTCATCATCAAGCCCAATTCCGGTGTCGGTGGACGGACACCGACGCTGATAAATCCTAGTGCCGATACCGCCATGATGGCGCTGCTAAACGAGAACAGTGCAACGGTAAGCAGTACAGGTGCGAGTGCCGGCCAAAGGTGACGATGAAAGCGGTAGATCGCGTTAAAACCCAGCAGTTTCGACGCCTGCATACCCGGCGAATGCACAATCGGACGTAAGGTGGCGCGTGTCACACGGAAGAATTCCACCCACAGCACCATCGAAATGCCTAACCACAGCATCTCCGGTGAGTCCGGGGCAATCGCCGCCAGTAACAGCACCAGCAGCAGGCCGGGCAGCGCGAGGCACATATCCCCCAGCATGCTGACCACACGGTCGAGCACTCCACCATAAAGCGCGCTGAGTACGCCAGCCAGCACACCGACCAGCATCGCACTGATCACGCACAGTGCAGCCAGACCCAGTGACAGGCGCAGCGCCGCACTCAGGCGCGGCAACATGTCACGTCCCAGGTGATCAAAACCTAACAGATTGGCCTGGCTGGGCGGCTGCAACATGTTGAGCAGTTCTTGTTGCAGAGGATCACCATGATGAAACAGAGGCAGTAAAAAGGCGTAGCTCAGTAGCAGAGCTAGCAGCAGTAAACCGACATGACGTGAAGTTAATTTCATGGGCGCGTCCCTCGCGGATCAAGCAGATGGCAACCTGCATCTACCAGCATATTTAGCAGGACAAACAGCAGGCCGAGCGTCATGGCACTGGCCTGAATTACCGGCACATCGCGGGCGAAAATGGCATGAACCAACGCATGCCCAATGCCCGGCCAGGCAAACAACGTTTCCACTACCACCACGCCTTCCACCAGCCAGACAAACTGCATGCCGAACCAGGTGAGTACCGGTGTTCCCAGATTGCGTAAACCATGACGACGCAGCAAAGTGACGGTCGCCAGACCTTTTTGCTCCCCCCATTGGTAATAACCCGCGTTCACCACCTGCCAGGTGGCTTCGCGCACCACACGCACGCCCACCGCGCTTAGCGACAAGGCCAGCGTCAAAGCGGGTAACAGGAAATGACGCAGCTCACCGTGTCCCACACTCGGCAGCCAGTCGAGTTGCAGCGCGAACAGCACGATCAGCAGCATACCCAGTGCAAAATGCGGCACAGACTTAAGCATCGATGTCAGCCAAAACAGCAGCCGATCCAGTTTGCCATTGGCATGGCAACCGGCCCAGATACCCAACGGCAGCGTGATAATGATTGCCAGTAGCAATGAAACACCGGCTAACGCCAGCGTCTGACTCAGTTGCCAACGCAGTTCATCCATCACCGGTTCGCCGGAAACCAGCGAGCGACCAAAGTTGAATTGCAGCAGATCGAACAGCCAGTGCAGTAAGGCGCTGCCTTGATCGGCTGCGCCACTTAACTCCTGCTGCACGCGCGCGACGGCATCCGCATCAACCCGATCATAGCCGTAACGACCGCTGGCAATGCGCCACGCCATATCGCCCGGCAGCGACCGGACCAAAAACCAGGTGAGTAATCCCACCGAGAGCACGACAAAAAATGCCTGCATCAGCCGCCAGCAAAGTTGTTTGATCATCACGGCTCCCAACGCAGTTGGCGCAGGCCAAAGTGACGCTCAAACGGATCGAGCGCGACGTTTTGCAACTGACTGTTGATCGCTGCTGATTGTTGATACCAGGCGATTGGAATCACCGGGAGATCCTGTTGCAGTGCCGAAGTGATGAGTGTTCGAGCTTTGGCACGCGCGGAGGCATCGGTGGATTGCGTCAGGGTATGCAGTGCGCCACTGAATCCTGTCGGATGCCAGTTCATCGCCCCCCAGTCGCCACCTTTCTCGGCATAATCCTGCAATAAGGTGCCGGTTGGATCGGGCGTGAGTGCAAAGTTGCGTGAGAACAGCGCCAGTTGCAGTTTCCCGCTGTGGTGCTGGGCAGGAATTTCGCTGGCATTGGTTGAGTTGATCTTCACTTCAATACCGATTTTGCGCAGTTGCTGCTGGATAACCATCGCCATCAACGGCAGTTCAGGGCGATCCGGGAAGGTCAGCAGCGTCAGGCTGAATCGCTGGCCGTTGCGGGTCAGCACACCATCTGATCCCGGTTGCCAGCCGGCTTTCTGCAACAGCGTGACCGCCGAATCCGGCTGATAGGAGAGTGGAGGCAGCGCCGCATTGTGCCACTCGCCCATGTTCGGCGGGAACAACTGGCTGGCAGCACTCGGATAGCGCAACACCGCCATCGCTAACGCATTACGATCAATGGCCATGCTGATCGCTTCACGCACCGGCTGTTCCGCTAACAGCGGATCGCCCAGATTGAGCTTCAGCATAAGCGTGCGCGGCACGGGGATTGCGGGAAGTTGCAGCGCAGGTTTGTGTGCCAGACGCTGACGGCTGGGGGCATCCAGATTGAACACATAATCCGCATCACCGCTTTCTGCTAATAGCGCGCGGGTCTCTGCCCGGCCAGCAGAGAGATAGCTGGCTGCGGCGATGTATGGTTTTTCTCCCCAGTAACCTTCAAAGCGTTTTACCGCTAACGACTGCGGCGGCTGAAAGGCGGTCAGCATAAACGGCCCGGAGCCGATGATGCGCGTGATGTTGCCCTGTGCATCCCAGCTGGATAACGCCAGAATTTGCGAGCGACTTTCCGCCAGGACGGAAAGCAGAGGTGTGAAAGGCTCGCGCAGCGTGATGGTCAACACCTGCCCTTCTCCGCTGATCTCAGTGATCGGTGTTTTATCCAGTAATCCCGCTTTACTCCGCGCAGTATTGAGTGATTTCACTACCGCTGCCGCATCCAGTGGCGAACCATCATGGAAATGCACGTTATCGCGCAGCTGTAATTGCCAGCGCAAACCGTCTTCCGAGACCTGCCAACTCTTCGCCAAAGCCGGGATCGGTTCACCGCGTTGGTTCACTTCCACCAGCGTTTCCACCACATCCATGCGCAGAAGGATGTCACCGGAAAGCGCCGGATCGGCACCTTTAATTTCAAACGGAGCGGCAATGCGCACCGTGTTTTCCTGATGCTGCGCCGCGAATGAGGCGCACGAAGCCAGGCCGAGCGCCGTGGCGATCAGCAATTTTTTCATTGATTTCATTATGGTTTCCGAAAAATACCGCTACAAAAATCCCAGAGAAATTATGTTATAACATAACAATACACATTTAAACACAGATCGCCTGCGGGGATAAACGGTTTGCGCGGGTGTTTATGACAAATTGACACTGCATGCTCGGGCATGACTGGGTTATGCTGAAACCGAATCTGAACCCTCAAGGAGAAACGGAAATGCCAGAAATCGTTGTCTATGCTGCGGAAGGCCGCACGGTTGAGCAGAAGAAGAAGTTGCTGAAAGCGGTGACTGCCGCAGTCGCGGACTCGTTTGAGATTGATGCCAATTCGGTGACGGTCTCAATCATTGAAACGCCTAAGCATCATAAATCTAAAGGCGGCGTGCCGTTTGATGAGCGGTGATAGGTTATTTGATGCATAAAAGCCCAACAGGGCTTTTATGTTTTATAGAATGAAAACCGCTGGGCCTTTGTCTTCAATGGTGTTGAGGATACGCAAAGCCGCTTTATTGGGTTTACTCTCGTTACGTTCCCACTTTGAAACACTCTCAACTGACATGCCTGTAGTCATTGCCAGCGCCGCCTGCGACATCTTCCATCTTAAGCGTACCGCTTTAATCTCAATCCCAGACATAGCGCGTACTGGAGGGATATTACGAGCTTCGATCGCCGCACTGATTTCCGCAACCGTCTCGCCCTGAACAACGCCCAATTGGTTATAGCGCTGCGCCATATCGTGGATTTTCTTTAAGCGTTCAGTCATCACAAGTTACCTCGATTAGTTCTTTTAACTTAATCAACTCCCGGACCTTCTCATCTGACATCGCAATAAAATCCCGAGCGATACGGCAATAAGCATCAATTTCATCATCTTCAAGTTCTTTGCCTTTCTTCTTTGATAGCTGACTTTTCAAGAACATATCAAAGAAATAAATGTTGTTGCCATAATTGAAGAAAACAATGCTACGCGCGCCGTCAGATGCCCCCACACCAGGCAACCCGAGTCGTTTTTTGAACGTGTAACGTCCTAATGGGTCTCCATGTAATCCCGCAAAAATCGACTTTGCAGCTTTACACAAAATTTTATCATTGATGCGTGCATTACATCTCTCTTCCTGAAATTCTGGCGTCAGGTAAATGCCCATTTACCCCTCCTTGCCTTAAAATATCCGTAAGCGTGACTATAGTCTTCGTTACGGGTTAGGTCAAATTACAAGCGAAAGGATTGGTTGAATCTAAGCGCTAATAACCGCAATAACATGTGGTTAAAGTCGCTACGCGAACGGTGAAAATTCAGTATCATATCTCACCCCTGGCTAACCCAATTGAGTGCTCAGCCCGCTATGACTGAACAGAATCCGCTGTTTTCGCGGCTTACCACCACACTGGCTGAAGAGAGCCGTACGCCGTTGTACAAGCGCTTTGCCGCCGCCATCAAAGAGGCGGTGCGTGATGGCATCCTGGTGCATGAAGAGATCCTGCCCGGTGAGCGAGAATTCAGCCAGTCGCTCAGCATCTCGCGTATTACGGTGCGTAAAGCGATGGATGAGCTGGAAAAAGAGGGGGTGGTGTTTCGTTCGCGCGGTTACGGCACACAGATTTGCAGCCAGTTTGAGTATTCGCTGAAAGAGCCCAAAGGTTTGTCGCATCAGGCGGTTTTACGCGGTAAAAAACCTGATACGGTGTGGATCAATAAGAGCAAAATTCAGTGCAGTGCGGAAATCGGTGAAAAACTGGGATTAAGCAAAGGTAGCGAAGTCTACTTGCTGAAGCGTATTCGTTATGTCGATCAGCAAGCGGTGTCAGTTGAAGAATCCTGGGTGCCGGCACACTTTATTGCAGATGCCGATGACATTGGAATTTCTTTGTATGATTACTTTAACAAGCAACAGATTTTGCCGGTTAAGTCCCAAAGCAGAGTGAGTGCCCGCATGCCTGATGAAGCGCTCCAGCAGCAGATTGCCCTGCCCGCCAATGTCCCTGTGTTAGTGATTAAACAGCTGGCACTTGACGCGCAAGGCAATCCTCTGGAGTACAGCATCAGCTACTGCCGCAGCGACATGTACGTGTTTATTGCTGAGTAAGTCTTTGCTGCCAATAGCTCTGCAGCGTGGCGCGATCGGGTGCACAATCACCACCGCGTTGTGACACCACATAAGACGCCACGGCATTACCCAATGCCACACTTTCCGCCAGCGACCAACCTGACGCGAGCCCGGCTAACACTCCCCCCGCATGGCTGTCACCGGCGCCAATCGTATCGACTACTTGCGTTGCCAGAGCAGGGATCCAACCCTGCGACTCTGCATCGATATAACCTGCGCCATCACTGTCTAGACGCACCACCAACGCAGCGCCAAAGTGTTGTTGCCATTGAGCCATTAACTGACGGGCATCAAAGGCTTGATGCTGGTTCAAACGCTCCAGCCACAGTAACTCTGCTTCCTGTCTGTTCACTGTAATCAGTGGTTTTAGCGCCATAATACGGGCAAATTGACGCTCCCCGATGTCAGCCAAACGCGGACCGAAATCCACCAGCAATTGATAGTTATGCGCCTGCTGTTCGAGCCAGTCGATCAGCACATCGCCGCTTTTGCTGGTCAGTTGATAGCCAGACAGGTAGATCCAACGGTGTGGGGGTTGTGGCAATGTGCGCAGCAGTTCAGCATCCCACAGATTTTCGACACCGCTAACCGACAGAAACGTGCGCTCACCATCCGGCTCCACCAGTGCCAGACACCAGCCATTGTCTCCTTTACTGGTTTCCAGCACGCTTTGAAGGCCATATTCCATCAGCTTCTGCCGCACAATACTGGCCCAAATGCCGTTACCCAGCGGCAGCGCGTTGATGGATGGAATGCCCAACCGATGCAACGCGATAGCTACATTCAACGCACAACCGCCCACGTTGACGCCCTGCTGGTGGAGTTCAATATCACTTCCCCGATGCGGTAACGAATAGGCATCGGCAATCACGTCCACCACAGCGGCACCAATCACGCACACCGGCAGACGTCCTTCCAGCCGGTTCAGGTCATCAGGCGTCAGCATAAACGGCCTCACGCTGCTGACGGAAACGCATGAATGCGTTGCTATAGCGAGTGAAATCCAGCGCGTTGGCAGCATCCAGTTCGGCTTTTAACTGTGAATCAATCCCATCAATGCCATGCAGCGCTCCGCAAATGGCCACCGCCATCGCGCCGATGGTATCGGTATCGCCACCCAGATTGGCACAAAGAATAGCGCAGCGATTCGGATCGGTGTTGGTCAGCTCAACCATTGCAATAGCAGCTGGAACCGATTCGATAGTGGCCGTCCCGGTCCCCACCAAATCATAAATCTGCTGCATCGTTGACTCCACACCTCTGCCCTGCGCCACAACGCTCAACGCCAGCTCAACACGCGCGGCCATGGACGCGCTAAAGGTCGTGACGCGTTTTTCCTGCGCAGCGCGCGCAATCGCAGGCAGCTCATCGCGGATGTATGCCCAGCTTGCGCCGTCAATGGCACGTGACACTGCCCAGGCAATCACCGTTGCCCCCGCGATGGCGACATCAGATTTATGCGTAGGACTTGATGCCAGTGCGACAGCGTCAATAAAGGCATCCAGATCTTTGGCTGGCAACAGACAACCAAGCGGTGAAACGCGCATCGCCGCGCCATTGGTCATGCCGTTGTTCTCCAGCTGCGCCACTGGCGTTCCCGTTTTCAGTGCATTCAGGGCTATTTTGGATGTGGGTCCCAATACGTTTTTGTTGAAGGCATCAAACTCCTCTGCCCAGTGCAGGATATGGGCACCAATGGTCTCCGCGTTGATATCGCCATCATGCGTGACTATCGCATCTGCCAAAGCCAGCGCCATCGAAGTGTCGTCAGTGAATGCCGCGCGGCCAAAATAACAGGCGGCATTGTTTTCAGCAGGCCCCGGCAGAAAACCATCAATCCAGCCAAAATGCTGCTTAACGCGACTGCGCGGCCACAATTCCGATGGCATGCCCATCGCATCGCCCAGCGCCTGACCATAGAAAGCGCCCAAAATCCGTTTTTCCTGGAGTGTCATTGTCATCATTACATCTCTTATTTATGGCTATCAGCGGTGGCTGATTGCTCGAAAGCAGTTAATTCTTCACTGCGTTTTTTGCCATCGCGGAACAGCACGATGAAGGCGATGGTGATAATGATGATCATCACGCTGCCAAACATCCACATGCCCGCCCAGTTGAACGTTTGGCCATTGCGAGGCTGGTCGTAAGCGAACATCTCTTGCATCAAATATCCGCCGAGACGATAGCCCAGCAAGCTGCCAATCCCCTGGCATGCGAGCGTGATCAGGCCCTGTGCTGCGTTGCGCATCGCGACCGGTGCTTTTTTATCAACGTAGATGTAAGCCGTGATGAAGTAGAAGTCATAGCTGACGCCGTGCAGCAGGATGCCCATAAACAACAGGCCAATCGTCAGGGCATTTTGATCGCCGCCGAACACGAAGAATATGTAGCGCAGCGCTGCGGTGGTTAAGCCAAGCAGCAACACTTTGCCAATGCCAAAGCGCTTGATAAAGAACGGCAGTGCCAGCAGGAAGAAGATCTCCGATACCTGACCCAGCGTCATCCAACCGGTGGCGTGCGGCAGGCCCACCTCCGTCAGGTAGCCTTCGGCAAAGATGTAGTAAAAAGCCAGCGGCATGCTGAACAGGAATGAGCAGACGAAGAACACAAGGAAACTGCGATCTTTCAGGAGATGCAGCGCATCCAGACCCAGTGCCACACGCAGGCTGAATTTGCCGGTGCTTTTCGGCTCGGTTGCCGGCAGCATCAGCGAAAAGATCCCCAACACCAGTGAACTGGCAGCAGTGATCAGCAGCGGCACATTACTGGCTGAAATGTCGCCATAGCCCATCAGCGGCGGCAGGAAACCACAGGCAATGCCTGACGCAATCCAGCCTAAAGTGCCCATGACCCGCACGCGTGGATAATCGCGTTCGACATCTTTGACATGCGAGAAAGCAATACTGTTAGTCAGCGCAATGGTCGGCATGTAAGTGAGCGCATACAACAGCAGCAGTGGGAAGAAACCACTGAAGTGCGTCTGCTGGGCCGCGAAATACATCAGAATGGAACCGACGATCATCAGCAGCGACAACACTTTCTGTGCCTGGAAGAAGCGGTCTGCCAACGATCCAACGAGGATCGGCGACAGGATAGCGGCAATCGAAGTACAGGCATAGCACCAGGCAATCTCAACCGGCGAAAAGCCGTTTTTGCTGAGGAAAGCCCAGAGCGGCACAAACCATGCCCCCCAGATAAACCACTCGAGAAACATCATGAAGGATAATTTTGGGATTGTTGTTTTCATTAAAATAGGACTCCCCGGTGTAGGTGAGGCCAATCTAACACCACTAACAATACCTTTGTAATACCATTAGCGGATTCTTTGAGCTACTCCACAACAATTTTAACCGAGGATTAACAGTAAGGCAGGAGATAGAGCGAGGAATAAGGGCGTGCAGTGCACGCCCTGAAAGTCTTAACGACGGTTTTTCCAGACGGTCTGGATATTACAGAATTCGTGAACGCCAAAACTGGAAAGTTCACGACCATAGCCGCTCTTCTTCACACCACCAATCGCCACGCGGGGATCGGAAGCACCGTTGCCATTGATGAACACGGCGCCGGTTTCCAGTTTCTCTGCCAGCTCATTGGCTATCGCTTCATTACCGCTCCACACGGTAGCGCTCAAACCAAATTCGCTGTTATTCGCCAGCTCTAAAGCATGCTGTGCATTGCGTGCCACGGTAATCGCTGCCACGGGGCCAAAGATCTCCTGCTGGAAGGCGATCATGTCGGGTGTCACATCAGCAAGGATCGTTGGTGCGTAGTAGTTGCCAACGCCATCGATCTTATGACCACCGATAACCAGGCGCGCACCTTGTTTCAGGGTCTGCTGCACCTGCTGGTCTAACTCATCACGCAGATCATAACGCGCCATCGGTCCGATATAAGTTTCTTCATTCAGCGGATCGCCAATTTTCAATGCCTGCACAGCCGCGCTAAAACGCGCCTCAAACGCTTCTGCGACACTTTCCTCAATGATGAACCGTTTGGCTGCCATGCACACCTGTCCGGTGTTCTGGTAGCGTCCTGTGACCGCAGAAGCCACTGCCGCATCCAGATCCGCATCTGCAAGTACGATAAACGGATCTGCACCACCCAGCTCCAGTACCGTTTTCTTCAATACGGCACCGGCTTGTGCTGCAATAGCACCGCCCGCCCGCACACTTCCTGTCACCGCAACTGCCGCAATACGCGGATCTTTAATTGCAGCCGAAACGCCATCGTTATCCACGTTAATCACGGTGAAGCCACCTTTTGGCAGATCTGTCGCGTCAAACAGTTCTGTCATCAGATTGGCTGCACCCATTACGCTTGGCGCGTGTTTGAGCACATACGTGTTGCCTGCCAGCAACATGCTGACTGCACCGCGCAGCACCTGCCAGTAAGGAAAGTTCCACGGCATTACCGCAAGAATCACGCCTAATGGACGAAACGATTGCCAGGCTTGCTGATTTTCTACCAGCGTAGGCTTGTCAGCCAGCATCGCTGGGCCCTGTTCTGCATACCAGTCGCAGAGATTTGCACATTTGAGGACTTCAGCACGAGCCTGTGCAATGGGTTTACCCATCTCCAGGGTTGCCATGGTAGCGAGTTGATCCTGACGCTGGCGGATCTGTTCTGCTAACTGGCGTAACACGATGACACGCTGTGCCATGCTGGTGGCTCGCCATTGTGCAAAAGCATCCGCGCTGGTCTGCAACGCAGCTTCGAGTTCAGCGGCATTCTGCAATGGATATGATGCGATGATTTCGCCAGTGGTAGGGTTACGTGAAATAACGTTGTCAGTCATAAGATGCCTTCGTCATGAGTTGTAGGGGATGAATATGAGTTTCACCTTACGCTCGGTGAAGATTGATGAAAAATGAATAATAATGAGGAAGTTGTTCTCTTCTGATGAAAGAAGCGGATCTTCTTCACAGAGAATTAATGTTTTTTCGCCATTGGTGGGATCAATCTTACTGACCTGCATATTCTGACAGTTTTTGATGTTAGAAGCTGATTCTTCATAGGGTTATGCAGTTATACAGTGAATAGATCTTAAAGAAAGATCATAGAGAGATCTTAAAGAGATCCTAAGAGATCCCCGATCGCTGCAAGCCGCACCCCACAAGGCCTGAGAAGGTGATCGCGTTCACTATAATCAGAAAAACGTTCACTACAATCAGCATAATATTCACTATAGACTGTAGAATGTTCACTATAAACAGTGTTAATGTTCACTGTAATCAGAAATCGATCCTTTTCATCCACAGAATGAAGATCTCAGGCTATGGCAGATAAAGAGAGTGAAAACAAAGCGTTACTAGAACCTTTTCTGTCGGTGACAAAAAACAGCGGTGAGGTTATCCAGCTTCATCCTAATAAAAATAACACCGTACAACCGGTCGCGTTGATGCGCCTGGGTCTGTTCGTTCCGACACTAAAGTCTACTGCGCGTGGGAAATCGGGCGCGATGGCTTCAACGGACGCCACCAAAGAGCTCAAGAACCTTTCGTTAGTTAAAGCGGAAGGCTATGAAAAGATTACCATTACTGGCGCAAGGCTGGACATGGATAATGATTTCAAAACCTGGGCTGGCATCATTCAGTCTTTTTCGCGTTATCCCTCAAAGGGCGACACCGTGACGCTGCCGTTTATTGATTTCGTGAAAATGTGCGGGATCCCATCGGCAAACTCTTCAGCGGCCTTACGTAAGCGTTTAGATGCCTCTTTACGACGCATCGCAACCAATACGTTGTCCTTTGAAGGTAATGGCAAAGCGTATCATACCCACCTTGTGCAGTCGGCGTATTACGATCGTGAAAAGGATCTGGTGCGCATTCAGGCCGATCCCAAACTGTTTGAGCTGTATAACTTTGACCATAAAGTCCTGCTGCAGCTGCGAGCCATCTCACGCCTCAAACGTAAGGAATCGGCTCAGGCGTTATATACCTACCTGGAAAGTTTGCCAACCAATCCTGCACCGATATCGCTGGCGCGTCTGCGCATGCGTTTAAACTTAGGCTCTAAGACGACCACGCAAAACCACGTGGTTCGACGCGCGATGGAGCAGCTTAAGGAGATTGGTTACCTCGACTATTCAGAGGTGAAGCGTGGACGTTCTGTGTTCTTTATTATCCATAGCAGAACGCCGAAGCTGGACGGTATCAGCAATCTTGAGAGCATTGATTCCCTCGATGATATTGAGTTTGAAGACTGATTTTTCACGTTCACTGTAATCAGCTCCCTGCCCTTGAGTGTGTCACTTAATCGCCAAAAGTGACACACTTCTTCTACGCACTGTTCACTGTAATCAGCATCCCTTCATTCGTTCACTGTAATCAGTAACGTTCACTGTAAACAGTATTCAGCGACACGTTAGTCTTACATCCTCCTGCAGAGTTATCAAAATCGACGAATCATTGGGTTTAATTGTGATAGTGAGTACTTACTAGGTGGGTTTTCAACACTCGAGCGCCCTCTTTTGCAGCGGGTTTGCTGATTACAGTGAACATCAGCCATAGCGTATTTGGTTGCTGATTACAGTGAATGGTGGTGATGTAGTGAAAACAGATTATAGTGAATGATTAAATTTAAGTGTTTGAATATTATAGGTAATATTTAATTGTTGGCATTCATTCATTGTAATCAGCTTATTGTCTGTACAAATAAACAGTAAAAGTGACAGGGTTGGTCACCTTCACTGATTACAGTGAATTTTTCCCTTTATTGCAGATTGCAGTGAACGTTATGCCAGTGCGGTCGGGAATGGATTTAAGGCCTCAATCGTGCGCGTCACGCTGTCACTGATCACAGTGAATGCTCTGCAGCCCTTCCCTCCTCCGAAACATTTTTATACCTGATCGTTGTGGCCACAGAAGATCGCTTTACTGATTACAGTGAACGTAAATAACTTTGCCAGCGAGGAGCAATTACTGATTACAGTGAATGTTACAACCAGGGATTCGGGAGGTAGGAAAAAACGGTCTTCACCTGTTTTGCTGATTACAGTGAACGTTGGAGTTCAAAGACAAACATTCCGTTTCTGGTTGATCCGGCAATGGGTGCATGTAATAGCCACCGGTTAAAACGGACACTTCACCAGAAAGAGCAGCTAAAATGCTCTTCTCTCTTCTCTCTTCTCTCTTCTCTCTTCTCTCTTCTCTCTTCTCTTTAATCGGTCATTTGCCATCGGTCATATCCCACCGGGCATGCCTCTTCAGTCGTTCATTCTCTGGCCATTGCTTATCTTCAATATCGCCAGTAGAGCATGGTGAACCGGTCAGGACCCGCCAGTTATAGCTTACCCGCTATCCCGCACTTGCAATGGCTCAACGCTGAGCATCTACCCGTTTTCACTCACGTACAGGCAGCCATAAGCCACCGATGATTTAGCTTCACTCACTCACTCACTCACTCACTCACTCACTCACTCACTCACAACAAACCCGCATTCGCGAACCACGAATCACAACTGAAAACGCAAATTGGGTTACTGATTACAGTGAATGTTGACAGTCATTTTAGCCCGTATTCACATCCCTGACTCCTGACTCCTGACTCCTGACTCCTGACTCCTGACTCCTGACTCCTGACTCCTGACTCCTGACTCCTGACTCCTGACTCCTTTACTGATTACAGTGAACGTTCTCACGTACGCCCTACCCTTTCCGCCGATTATGGCGAATCCATTTAAGACAAAATTGCTGATTATAGTGAACGCTACGCTGAGAGAACGATTTGGGTTACTGATTACAGTGAACGTCTGAATGTGGCTTAGACAAATTGCTGATTACAGTGAATGCCAGCTAGCCATACGAGCTGTTGATTACTGATTACAGTGAACACTCGGATTAAATCAATGCTCCCCACATGCAGTCTACTGATTATAGTGAATGTTTATATTAGGACTAAGCTGTCTCTACTAACCGAAAACGCCTGCAGCCGATTTCGTCATGGAGAGCCCTGGCTTTCAACTGCTCATCGTGAAAATCAATATCACTGATTACAGTGAACGTAACGCAGTTGTTTACTGATTACAGTGAACCTATTGCCACTTACAGTGAACGTTTACTGATTACAGTGAATCTTATGCCGAATATAGTGAATGCAGGCTGTGATTTCAGCCATATCACCTTGCCCGCAACTCTCGTGCAACGGACGATCAAATTACTGATTACAGTGAATGCTGGAGCAAATACGCGAATGAGGCGTTGCTCACACTTTAATCCATTATTCCGCCCTGATTAAAACATCTCCGCTGATTACAGTGAATGTTTGCACTAACACGCTCTTACTCAAGGTATTTTCACAGCGCTAAATGTTTCGCATTAGATGAGATAGATTTGCCTCATGTGCAGGATTTCGGTATAAAGTCATAAATCCTACATGTGTGGAGCAAGTATGGCTAACGATGAGAAGCAAGTTCTGAAAGTCGCACAACGTTCAGAAAAAATGCTAATGAGCCTGACGGAACAGATTCAGGCGCAGAAAGAAGAGTTGCAGGAAAACACTTTTTATCAGGTTTACGCCAAAGCGGCGTTAGCCAAACTCCCTAAATTAACGCGTGCGAGCGTTGATTACGCCGTAAATGAAATGGAAGAGAACGGCTATCCATTCGATAAACGCGCGGCGGGCAGCTCTACCAAGTACGCAATGTCCATCCAAAACATCATTGATATCTACCATCATCGCGGCGTGCCAAAGTATCGCGATCGTCACGCAGAGGCATTCACGCTGTTTGTTGGTAATCTCAAAGGTGGCGTATCGAAAACCGTCTCAACGGTCTCACTGGCCCATGCGCTACGTGCGCACCCACATCTGTTGTATGAAGATCTGCGCATTCTGGTTATCGACCTCGATCCGCAATCCTCTGCCACCATGTTCCTCAATCATGAGCGTTCGGTCGGACTGGTAGAAGCCACAGCTGCGCAAGCGATGCTGCAAAACGTGGGCCGCGAAGAGTTGCTTAATGAATTCATCGTGCCATCGATTATTCCTGGTGTCGACGTACTGCCGGCCTCCATTGACGACGCCTTCATTGCATCACGTTGGGAAGAACTGTGTGCTGAGCATCTGCCTACGCAGAATGTGCATGCGGTTCTGTATGACAACGTCGTAGCAAAACTGAAGAAAGACTATGACTTCATTTTCATCGACAGTGGCCCACATCTGGATGCCTTCCTGAAGAACGCCATCGCCGCATCTGATTTACTGATGACGCCAGTTCCACCAGCACAAGTTGATTTCCACTCGACGTTGAAGTATTTGACGCGCCTGCCGGAACTGATTGGCATCATTGAGGAATCAGGCGCATCCTGCCGCTTGCAAGGCAACATCGGCTTTATGTCCAAGCTATCGAATAAAGCGGACCACAAGCTTTGTCACAGCCTGGCGAAAGAGATCTTTGGCGGCGACATGCTGGATGCTGCTTTACCGCGCCTGGACGGCTTTGAGCGCTGTGGAGAGTCGTTTGATACGGTGATCTCTGCGAACCCATCGACCTATGTGGGCAGCACCGAAGCCTTAAAGAATGCGCGTTCGGCAGCGGAAGATTTCGCTAAAGCCGTATTTGATCGCATTGAATTTATTCGCCTGAACTGAGGTTACTATGAGCGCAAAACGAATCACGATTGGCCGTACCTTCAGCCAGACACCTTTGCAGACTGAGGATGCCTCAGACGGACATTCTCAAACCTTTATCCTTTCGACCGGTAAACGTGCCCTGTTCACGCTTGAACACATTACGGCGAAGGAAATTGAAGAAAAAACCTATGTGGTAATGGAAACGAATGGCCGCGACCAGTCAGGCTTGACGCCTGAATCGCTGCGCGACATTATCCGCACCATTAAATTGCAGCAGTTCTTCCCTGCTATTGGTGTGAAACGCGGCGACCGTATCGAAATTTTGGATGGTTCCCGCCGCCGTGCCGCCGCTCTGCACTGCAAAACTGGGCTGGATGTGCTGGTCACTGAGGTTGCCATCACGGCAGATGAAGCACGTCGCCTGGCGCAGGACATCCAAACCGCACGCGAACATAATCTGCGTGAAGTGGGGATGCGCCTGCTGTCATTAAAAGAGAGCGGCCTGTCACAGAAAGAGATTGCTCAGAGCGAAGGCCTCTCGCAGGCAAAAGTCACGCGTGCGTTGCAAGCCGCGAGCGTACCACTGGAGTTGGTTACCCTGTTCCCAAATCATTCGGAGTTAACATACCCGGATTACAAAACGCTGCTGCAGGCGTATGAGAAGCTTCAGGAGATTGGTCAGTCGGTTGAAGCCTTAATTGATACCATTGGCATGGATGTCGATACGGTCTGCGCACGTGATGGTCTGGCTGAAGATGAAGTAAAAAATGGGATTTTGCGTCTGGTGCGTAATGGGAGCCAAACACTAATCCAGTCGCCAGCAAAGGAAAAAGCGGTCGCCACGCCTCTCTGGACGTTTGCTGATAAAGATCGCTATGCCCGCAAGAAGACACGCGGCCGCATGTTCAGCTACGAATTCAATCGCCAGTCGAAAGAATTGCAAGATGAGTTGGATCGGGTGATAAACGAGACACTCAATAAATATCTCAATCAGTAGCCAAATGCCGCCTTCGGGCGGTTTTTTTTTGCCTGAATTCCAGCTTTTCGCCAGTGCTATTTCATCGCTAACTGTATGAAAAATATCTAACCTGTGTAGAAATTTCAGGCTGAAATCGCCAACTTTTTCACCGTCTATATGCATACCATTCTTGCGCCGTAGAGTTTAGTGAATCTGTGGTGAAGGCAAAATGACCAGCTGGATAGGAAAGCAACAAAGGCTATCCAGGAGAGGAACTCAGATTGCGAATGCCCTGAAATTTTCTTCATTCGCCATCAGGATTTCACATCTAATGAATTGAATTAAAAGTGTTTTTTAAATTAATTTCAGGCTGAAATCGCCAGCATTACAGCAAATTTCAGCGCTGCATCGAGGGTACTAACCCGGTTTAGCCAGATGATATTCAATGATTTATCCACAGAAAAGGTGGATAACTTTATTCGGGTCGTTAAGCTGTCAGTGATAAAACGCTGGGCGATTGCCAAACCGCTTCCCGAACACGGACAGGCTTGTTTATCAGACCCAATGCATAAAAACGATCGGCGATGATTTGTTGCTCTTTAATCACTTCAAATACCATTGAACGGGTTTTATGACTGCGTCGTGTTAAAGCTCTTTCAACGGCCAAAAGGTCAAGACCCAATTCCTGCGCAAGCAGACCAGCAGCTTCCTGCCGATGATTATCAATAAAAATGCCGGTCTGCTGTAAACTCTTCACTAACTGATGGGCCACGTCGTGATGTTTTTCCACATAATCGCGACGTGCCAGATAAAATTGGTGGTTGCGCACACGCCCCTCACCGTTGGCCAGCACGCGCAACTCAGGATTGCTCTCCGCCGCACTGAGTAAGGGGTCCCACATCATCCATGCATCGATCGCCAGATAATCACTGGCCGTCAGAGGATATTTTGGCGGCGCATACACCACTTTAAGTTCATTAAGGGTGATACCTGCTTCTTCCAGCAGCTGCAGCAATAACCAGTGAACGTTAGAACCTTTATTGACCGAAATACGTTTACCACGTAAATCAGCAATGCTACGGATATCGCTATCGATTGGGACAACTATCCCCACGCTACTGGGCGCAGGGGGTTCCCAGGCAATGTAGGTCACTGCATTGCCATTCGCCTGGGCGAAAATAGGCGGCACCTCGCCGGTGGTACCGAAATCGATCTCGTTATTTTGTAAGGCATAAAGCAGTTGAGGCCCGGCAGGAAATTCGCTCCACAACACGCTGACGCCCTGCTGTGCAAAGCACTGCTCAAGACTTTGCCGTGCTTTTAATACCCCAAGATTACCGAATTTTTGATAACCGATACGTAACTCGCGTTCCTGATGAGGCTCATCAGCAGAGGCAGTTGCAATGTAACTCGCCGCCTTACGCCGTCCTTTTATCATTCCCTGATGAGCAAGATGAGTACGCAGCGTGTGGCGGCTGATGCCAAGCAACGCCGCGGCCTGTGTCTGATTGTGTTCAGTGAAATCCAGCGCGTGAGTAATCAGGCTGGTGATGACGCGATCAAACAGTTGATTGGGCTTAGTGGAGAGTTGTTGACGCAGGAAGTTATCAAGCGTTGATGCTTCCGCGTTGTTAAATCCCTGTTCATTGTATCTTGTCAGTCGCAAATGAGCTGGCGTTAGCGTCTCCTCCCGACTCAGAAGTACTGCGTTGTGAAGCGTATTTTCCAGCTCGCGAATATTGCCCGGCCAACTGTACTCCAGTAGCACTTCTAAAGCATCCGGTGACAAACGACGCACCGGTCGACCTAAACGACGTGCATACAGCGAAAGGAAATGCTGCGCCAGCAGCGGGATATCATCACGACGCTGTCGCAACGGAGGCAGCGGCACCACCGCAATATTGAGGCGATAGTAAAGGTCTTCCCTAAATCGCCGTTCGCGGATCGCCTGTGCCAAATCAACATGGGTGGCCGCAATAACACGCACATCGACTTTAATCGGCTTGCGCGAACCCACGCGCGTAATCTCGCGCTCCTGTAATACGCGTAGTAACTTGACCTGTAGCGACAAACTCAGCTCTCCAATCTCATCCAGCAGCAGAGTGCCGCCCTGCGCAGATTCAAACCAACCGGGATGCGCCTGGGTCGCGCCGGTAAATGCCCCTTTCTCATGACCAAAGAGTTCGGCTTCGGCAAGACTTTCAGTTAAAGCACCGCAGTTAACGGCGAGAAAGGGGCCATGGCGGCGTTGGCTATGATGATGGAGATAGCGTGCGACAACTTCCTTACCCGTGCCGGTCTCGCCGACAATCAATACCGTGGCGTCAGTGGGGGCGAATTTGTCGAGCAATGATTGAAAAGCGAGAGAAGCCGGGTCGACTAAACGCGGTGAATCAGCGTAATTGCTATAGTTGGTCAGCATCTTTTGATGTCCATTAAGGAGTATCAGCACACGCTAATCGTTGCTTTTCATTGTGAACAGCAGGAAAAAAGCATAAGCAGTTGCATATGCAGCAATAGCTGTAGGCGGTAAGTTGCCGATGCAACAAACACAAACAGCAGTAGGGGCCTAACCCGCTGAAATAGCGTCATTATCAGGAGAATCAAAGCTGGCACGTTTTTCGCTAACAGCTATATAACTAAAAAAACATCCCAAAATGATCATTTTTTAATAAAGTTATATAGGAAAAGCATAATGGCCGAATCCGCAAACAAGAACATCAATGTCTTCTGGTTTCTCCCGACGCACGGTGACGGTCGCTATCTCGGCACCACAGAAGGTGGGCGCCCGGTTGATTTAGCTTACTTACAGCAGGTGGCATTGGCCGCCGACAATCTCGGTTACTACGGTGTGCTGATTCCCACCGGCAAAAGTTGCGAAGATTCATGGCTGGTTGCTTCTGCACTGGCACCCATCACCAAAAGACTGCGTTACCTGGTTGCCGTTCGCCCTGGACTTCAACCGCCGACACTGGCCGCGCGTATGGCCACAACCCTGGATCGCCTCTCTGAAGGACGTTTGCTGATTAACGTGGTGACGGGCGGTGACCCGGTTGAGAACAAAGGCGACGGCATCTTTCTCAATCACAGTGAACGCTATGAAGTCACCAAAGAGTTTCTCGATGTGTATAGCCGTTTAATGCGTGGAGAGAAGGTTGACTATGAAGGGCAGTATATTCACGTTGAAGGAGCAGAGGTGTTGTTCCCGCCAGTGCAGGAAAATGGCCCACCACTCTATTTTGGCGGCTCGTCGGAGGCCGCGATTGATGTCGCCGCTGAGCAAATCGATACCTATCTGACCTGGGGTGAGCCCCCGGAGCAGGTCGCAGAAAAGCTGGCAGTCGTCCGTGAACGTGCTACAGCGCGCGGGCGCAAACTGGAATACGGCATCCGCCTGCATGTCATTGTGCGTGAGACAGAGCAGGAAGCGAAGGCGGCTGCGGAGAAACTGATTGGTCATCTGGATGAAGACACCATCGCGCAGGCGCAGAAGATTTTTGCGCGTATGGACTCTGCAGGTCAGGCACGGATGAGCGCGCTGCACAAAGGCTCGCGCGATAATCTCTACATCTCACCAAACTTATGGGCAGGCGTTGGTCTGGTGCGCGGCGGAGCCGGAACGGCATTGGTAGGAAGTCCTGAGCAGGTTTCCGAACGCATACGGGAATATCAGGCACTGGGTGTGACCAACTTCATCCTGTCGGGATATCCGCATCTGGAAGAGGCGCATCGTGTGGCAGAATTGCTGCTGCCGCTATTACCGCTGGCAAATGGTCAGCAGCAGCGTGCGCGCACCATTAACACCGGCCCGTTTGGCGAAACCATTGGTGGCGATAAACGTCCTTCAAAACAGGCGAGCGCCAGCTAATGCAGGAGAAGACGATGGCACGACCTCACATTATCATCACAGGTGGCGGGTTCAGCGGAACGGCGCTGGCGATTCATCTCGCGCGGCAATCGTCCTCTCCGTTACTGATTACAGTGGTCGAACCGCGTGAGCAACTGGGCGGTGGGGTGGCCTACTCCACGCAGGAACCGGCGCATCGCATCAATGTACCTGCCTCGCGCATGCAACTCAGCGGCGATGAGCAGGGCGCCTTTGACCGCTGGTATCGTCAGCAGCCTGAGTGTTCACTGGATTCAGTAGCCCATTGTGATGACGGATCAGTCTATCCGCAGCGCGCGATGTTTGGTCGCTATCTGGCAGAGCAGTTTGCCCTTGCGGCAGAACGGCATCCGCAGATTGAGTTACGGCACGTTCAGGCCAGTGCCATGGCATGGGAAGGGCAGCAACTGTTACTCAGCAATGGCGTGACGCTACAGGGCGATGTGCTGGCGTTAGCGATCAGTCACCCACCGCCATCCTTACCTCGCTCGCTGCAGCCCTTTGCCCATCACCCAGCGCTCATTGCCAATCCATGGCAAGCCGGCGTGCTGGATGCGATAGATCCTGACGCCACCGTGGCCATTATCGGAACCGGCCTGAGTATGGCGGATGTGGTTGCTTCATTAGGCACTCGGCATCATCGAGGCCCGTTAACCGCTTTCTCACGCCGTGGACAACTCTCACGCGCCAATCTGCAGGGTGAGTGGCCTGAATGGACGATAGCACCTCAGAACGTCCCCAGCGCGCGTCTGTGGCTGCATCACATCAGGGATGAGGTTGCCCGAGCGGCACGGCAGCAATTACCCTGGCAACGCGTGCTGGACGATGTACGCGCACAGGGCCAAACCATCTGGCAAACCTTGCCGCTGCGCGAGCAGCAGCGCTTTGTGCGCCATCTGCGTTCGTGGTGGGATGTACATCGTTATCGTATCGCGCCGCAGGTGTCAGCGGAAATCATCAGACGACAGCAGCAGGAGAGTTTGCAGGTGCTGGCAGCCAGACTGGACACCATCACTGCTCAGGGCCCCCAGCTAGTAATCACGCTGCGCACACGCCAGGGTGAAACGGAAACCCGCCTGCTCGATCATCTGATCGTCACCACCGGACCGGGGCATGATGCGCTGACTCAAAGTCAGCCGCTGTTGCGTTCGTTGAGTGATCAAGGCCTGATTCGCGGTGATCAGCTTGGCTTTGGCCTCGACGTTGATGCGCAGTCACACGCACTGAATCACCAAGGCTTGCCCAACGCCCGCCTGCTCGTAGTCGGACCCGCCGCCCGCGCGCGTTTCGGTGAGTTGATGGGCCTGCCACAGGTTGCCGATCACGCCGCTGCCGTTGCTCAGCAAATTCTTGAAGATCTTCACATCGCTCAAGACGAGCGATGTCCCCCTTACGCTTCTTAATCTCTCAAACATCCTAAAAACACACTAACGAACGCCGGGTCGTCGTACGATCACGGCCTCGCTATGGAGATTGCTATGACATCGCAACGTGAAATTCGCCTGAATGCTTTTGATATGAACTGTGTCGGACACCAGTCACCGGGTTTGTGGGCGCATCCGCGCGACCGTTCCTCGCAATACAAAGATCTGGAGTACTGGGTCGATTTGGCGCGCCTGCTGGAGCGTGGCAAATTTGACGGTTTGTTTATCGCCGATGTGTTGGGTATTTACGATGTGCTGAACGGGAATGGCGATGCCGCGATTCGTCAGGCGACGCAGGTACCGGTCAACGATCCGCTGGCGTTGATTACCCCAATGGCGCTGGTGACCGAGCATCTCGGCTTTGGTCTCACCGCATCGCTATCGTTTGAGCATCCTTATCCCTTTGCGCGCCGTTTATCGACGCTCGATCACCTGACCAAAGGACGCATCGGCTGGAATATTGTGACCTCGTATCTGGAGAGCGGGGCGCGCAATATTGGTCATCAGGCGCAGAGCGATCACGACAGCCGCTACGACTATGCCGATGAATATTTGCAGGTGGTGTACAAGCTGCTGGAAGGCAGTTGGGAACAGGATGCGGTATTGCGCGATCGTGAACGGCGTATCTTCAGCGATCCCCGCAAAATTCACCCCATCAATCACCAGGGCACCTTCTTCAACGTACCGGGCATTCACCTGTGCGAGCCGTCGCCGCAGCGCACGCCAGTGCTATACCAGGCCGGTGCATCGAGCCGAGGCAAACAGTTTGCCGCTGAGCACGCGGAATGCGTGTTTGTTGCCGCGCCGTCGAAAGTGCTGCTGAAGAAAACCGTCGCGGATATTCGTCGCCGTGCAGAAGAAGCAGGGCGCGATCCGCGCAGTATCTTGATCTTCAATCTGCAAACGGTAATCGTTGGGGAGACCGATGCCGCCGCGCAGGCGAAGTGGAAAGAATACCAAAGCTATGTCAGTTACGAGGGGGCACTGGCACTGGTATCCGGCTGGACCGGTATCGACTTCGGTCAATATCAACCTGACCAGGTGCTGAAGTACCTTCACACCAATGCCATCCAATCAGCCGTCGAAACCTTCTCCACCGCCGATCCTGATCGTCAGTGGACGGTAAAAGCGCTGGCGGATTGGGTGGGCATTGGCGGCTTTGGCCCGCTGATTGTCGGCAGTGCAGCAACCGTCGCCGACGAACTACAAAGCTGGGTGGAAGACACTGACGTTGATGGTTTCAACCTCGCCTACGCATTAACGCATGAAACCTTTGAGGATGTGGTTGAACTGCTAATCCCAGAGCTGCAAAAGCGCGGTGTTTATAAGAATGCGTATGCGGAAGGTACGCTGCGCGAGAAGTTGTTCAACGCCGGACCACAGTTAACCGCACCGCATCCTGGCGTGGGCTATCGGGTGAAAAGTGCGGCGCAGCAGGAGGTCATATGATCGAAATTGACCAGCTGAGCAAGCATTACCGCACCGCTGACGGGCGCGTCACGGAGGTGCTGAAATCCATCAACTTACAGGTCCCGCAGGCCAACATCACTGCTGTCGTTGGGCCCAGCGGCGCGGGCAAATCCACGCTGGCGAAGTGCATCAGTTTACTGGAGCAGCCCAGCGCGGGCAGTATTCGCATCAATGGCAGCGATCTCTCGCGGCTGAATGGCGAAGCACTGCGTCGCGCGCGCCGTTCGATTGGCACCGTTTTTCAATCTTCTGCCCTACTGCAGCGCAAAAGCGCCTGGGAAAACATCGCGCTGCCTTTGCGTTATCTCGGCGTGGTCGAGCGGGATATTTCCGCACGCGTGGGTGAGTTGCTGGAGAGTGTTGGTCTGAGCCATAAAGCCAAAGCGTATCCCGACCAGCTTTCGGGGGGACAGCGTCAACGGATTGGCATCGCGCGAGCCTTGGCACTAAAGCCTTCCGTGCTGCTGGCCGACGAAGCGACTTCTGGTCTCGATCCTGAAGCCACGGTTGCGGTGCTGGATTTGCTAAAGAAACTGCGTGACGACTATAAGCTGGCAATCGTGCTGATCACCCACGAGATGGATGCAGTGCGTCAGGCGGCGGATGCGGTTGCCGAAATTCGCGATGGGCAGATTGTGCAGTATGGCGTGCTGAAACAGTTACTGGCGCAGCCCGATTCCTCGCTGGGGCAACGTCTATTCCCACTGGTGGCGCAACCTGGCGTGGCGGAATTGATTCTGCAACTGAGTTATCGCACAGATGTACCGGTCATCAGCGACTGGATCTCGCGTCTGAGTGTGCAGTTCAATCTGCGCATCGATCTGCTTGGCGCGCACGTTGAGCAGGTCAATGGTATCCAGGCCGGACGCTTGCAGGTGGGCATTCACTTCCAGCAAGAGCGTGTGCCACTGGCGCGATTGCTGGCGCAGCTCGAACAGTTTGGACTGGTTGCCAGCGTCTCGGGCAGCGTACATCAGCTGCGGGAGGCGGTATGAGCGTTTCCGTGATAAGTCAGGACACGCCGTGGCTGGAAATTCCGGCATTGATGTTACCTGCGATGGGTGAGACCGCGCTGATGGTCGGCATCGTGATGCTGTTCGTGGTGAGCCTCGGCGGTATCGTTGGCGTGGTGTTGTTTAACACCTCAGCACGTGGACTGTTTCCCCATCGCGGCGTGCATCGGGTGCTGAGCTGGATAGTGAATATGGGACGCTCGTTGCCGTTTCTGGTGTTAATGGCGGCGATCATCCCGTTCACCTTCTGGCTGACCGGCACCACCATCGGTATCCCTGCGGCGGTGGTGCCGATGATTGCGGCGGGCATTCCGTTCTTTGGTCGTCTGGTGGATAACGCGTTGCGTGAACTGCCAGGCGAAGTGACCTCGGTGGGTTTGGTATGCGGCGGGTCGCGCTGGCAGATCATCCGTTCGGCGCAGCTGAGTGAGGCATTACCTGCTGTTGTTGCCGCCATCACTCTCAACCTGATTTCCATGATCGAGTACTCCGCCATCGCCGGCACCATCGGCGCGGGCGGTATCGGTTATTTAGCCGTGGTGTACGGCTATCAGCGCTTCGACAACCACATCATGATCGCCACCATTGTGGTGCTGATCGCTTTGATACAAACCATTCAATTTATCGGTGACCGTTTAGTCGCAATTCTACGCCATCCTCAGGGGATATCACGATGACAACACAAGAATTTGAGTTACGTAAGACGCGCCGCTGGTCGTGGCTGCTACTGATTTTAGTGGTCATTGCATTGGCCGCCGCCGCAGGGTTTTGGCGCAGTCAGCAACCGCAAGCGGTGGTCTTTGGCACCACGCTACAAATCCACTTTGAACCGGCAATGGCGGGAGAACAGAAGTTGATTGAGTATGTTGGCGAGCACATCGCGCCGGATTATGGTCTGAAGCTGGAAGCGGTGGGCGTGCAGGATCCGGTACAGGCGGATCGCGCCGTGGCGCAAGGACAATATGCGGCAACCGTCTATCAGCACCAGTGGTGGTTAAAGCAGGTGGTGGATGCCAACGGTTTCCAGCTCACCTCTGCCTTACCGCTGTTCCAGTGGGCATTTGGCGTCTACTCCGATCGCTATAAATCCATAGCCGACCTGCCGCAGGGGGCCACCATTGTGGTGCCGGATGATGGCGCCAACCAGGGCCAGGCCTTGTGGCTGCTGGCACGTCAGGGTTTGATCACACTCGATCCCAACGTTGAACCGCGTACCGCCAAATTAAAAAACATTATCGGTAATCCGCATGGCTTCGTCTTCAAAGAACTCGATTTGCTAACCATGCCACGCGCGTTGAATTCGGTGGACGCGGCGATTGGCTATGTTTCGCAGTTTGATGCCGGAAAAGTGCCGCGTGATAAAGGCATTCTGTTCTCTCCGGCACCGCGTACTTTTGCCTCGCAGCTGGTGATTGGTACGCCCTATCTGGAGCAGGAGAACATCGTAAAGCTAAAACAGGCGTTCTCCGATCCTCGCGTTCAGCAGTGGCTGAAAACGACGGATGATCCGTTAGTTAAAGGCGTATTAGTGCCGGTCTCTGCAGACTAATTTCCGGGTGTTATCCTTCACCCGGGCTCGCGATGCGCGTCCGGGATTCTGTGTTTGAAAGTTTTTTATCTTATTGATTTTAAACAATTTAATATCACTATTTGTTGCTTTGGACCTGAAGGGTAAGCGCTTATAACAACCTCACCTGCACAACTAAAAACAACGTGAGGCATTATGAGTACCGTTTCTTTCGAAAACACCTTACCGACGTCTGAGCCGGTTCGTTCGGTCAGTGATGTAGCAAGGCTGATCAACACCCGCAGTGACAAAAACAATTATGCGCGCATGATTGTGTTCCTCGCGCTCGGCGGCGTCTTCCTCGATGCCTACGATCTCACCACGCTCTCTTATGGAATTGACGATGTGGTACGCGAATTCCAGCTTTCTCCTCTTCTCACCGGATTGGTGACGTCCTCAATCATGGTCGGCACCATCGTCGGTAATCTCATTGGTGGCTGGCTGACCGACAAATATGGCCGTTACTCGGTGTTTATGGCCGATATGCTGTTCTTCGTGGTCTCGGCCATCGCAGCGGGATTAGCGCCCAATGTCTGGGTACTGATTGGCGCACGTTTCCTGATGGGGATTGGCGTGGGTATCGATTTACCCGTGGCGATGTCCTACCTGGCGGAATTTTCTAAATTCGCAGGCAAAGGCAACAAAGCCGCGCGACTCGCCGCCTGGTGCCCGATGTGGTACGCCGCGTCAACGGTGTGTTTCCTGCTGATCTTCGCGCTCTACTTCCTGTTACCGAAAGAGCATCTTGACTGGTTGTGGCGCGCATCACTGCTGTTCGGTGCCGTTCCCGCGTTGTTGATCATCGCAGTGCGCAGCAAATTTATGAACGAATCACCTTTGTGGGCAGCCAATCAGGGCGATCTGAAGTCTGCGGTGCGTATTTTGCGTGACTCTTACGGTATTCATGCGCATGAAGCGGAACCCGAAGCACCACCAGCAGAAGCGGCACCCAAAGTAAGTTTCCGCGTGCTGTTCCAGAAACCCTGGCGTGAACGCACTATCGTGGCAGGCGTGATGAACATCTGCATCTCGTTTGAATACACCGCGATCGCCTTCTTCCTGCCTTCGATCCTCGCGCAGTTCCTCGGCGCGGGCGTGTTTGAAACGATCTCCGCATCGCTCGGCCTGAACGCGCTGTTTGCTTTCACCGGCGGTCTGCTGGGCATGCGTCTGGCCTGGAAATATCCGTCTCGCCATGTGGCAATGGCCGGATTTGCACTGCAATTCTTCGCACTGATTGCATTGGCATTGATTGGGCACCCTGAAGCGATTACGGGGATTGTGTTTGCGGTGCTGATGCTTGGCTTGTGGTTGTTTGCTGAAGGCTTTGGTCCGGGTGCGCAGCTGATGGTCTATCCGGCGCTCTCTTATCCAACTTCCATTCGCGCTACTGGCGTGGGCTTCAGTCGTGCGCTGTCAGGGATTGGCAGCGCGCTGGCGCTGTTTATTCTGCCGATTCTGCAAGCGGCGCTGGGCACCAATATGTTCTGGGTGGTGTCGCTTGCCGCCATCATCCCGATCTTTTTCCTGCTCGCGGTGCGCCACGAACCGACGCGCCACGACATCGACGATCTTTCTCATCAGGAGTGATTATGAGCCAACTTTCTACAGGCACCGATTACGCTGCGCTGGCGGCGCAATTCCGTCCACTGTTTGATCGTATTGCTGAGGGCGCAGTGGAGCGCGAACGCAGCCGCACCTTGCCCCATGAAGCAATCACCTGGTTAAAAGAGGCGGGCTTCGGCACGGTACGCATCCCGAAAGAGCAGGGCGGGTGGGGCGCATCGCTACCGCAGCTGTTCCAATTGCTCACCGAACTGGCGGAAGCGGATTCCAATCTGCCGCAGGCATTACGTGCGCACTTTGCATTTGTCGAGGACCGCCTCAACCAGCCCAACAGCGCTGAGCGCGATCGCTGGTTCCGCCGTTTTATCGACGGCGAGCTGGTGGGCAGCGGATGGACTGAAATTGGCGCGGTGAAACTCGGCGATGTGATTACCCGTGTCACGCCCGTCGCAAATGGCTGGACGCTCAACGGCGAGAAGTTTTACAGCACGGGCACGTTATTTGCAGACTGGATTGATGTGTATGCTCGACGCAATGACAATCAGGGCGATGTCATCGCTCTGGTAAGCACTCACCAACCCGGTGTAACGCGTGATGACGATTGGGATGGTTTTGGCCAACGCTTAACGGGTAGCGGCACCACACGCTTTGAAAATGCGCACGTCGAGCAGCAACACGTCTTCGATTTCGCCACGCGTTTCCGCTATCAAACCGCGTTCTATCAACATGTGCTATTGGCAACACTAGCCGGGATTGGGAGGGCAGTCGCACGCGATGGTGCAAAAGCGGTGGCCGCTCGCAATCGTATTTACAGCCACAGCAACGGCGATTCATCACGTCAGGATGTGCAGGTGCTACAGGTCATCGGTGAGATCACCAGCCTGGCGTTTGCCGTCGAAGCGACGGTGATCCGCGCCGCACATTCACTGCAATCAGCGTATGAAGCGCACTTAAGCAGCGACGAAGCGCAACTTCTGGCAGTGAATGCGCTGGCCGAAGCTGAAGCGGGTCAGGCGCAGGTGATTGCCAGTGAGCTGGTACCACGTGCCGCCACCGAGTTGTTTAATGCGCTCGGCGCATCGGATACGCGCATCAGTAAAGCGCTGGATCGTCACTGGCGCAATGCGCGCACGGTGTCGTCACATAATCCGGTGATCTATAAAGCACGTGACATCGGTGGCTGGAAGGTTAACGGGACGCCGCCGACAGGGATCTGGCAAATTGGGCGCGGGGTAGGGTAAAACATTTCATGCCGGGCGGCTTGAGCCGCCCACTTCTAATACAACGTTTTTAAACTGTCCTGAATCACATTCAGCGCCGTAGTGACATTGGAATTCGGCCGCCGCGTGACAAACAAACCATATGTCACTTTTACCGGAGCCTGCGCGACATTCACCAGACGCATACTGTCATGACGAATGAGTTCCGCTGGCAGCATGGCCACACCCAATCCGCCTTCAACAGCGGGGATGATCGCACCCAGGTTGGAGCTGGTTACCGCGATCCTAAACTCCTTGCCTGCTTCAATCAGCGCATCAAACATCAAGCGTCGCCATGAACAAGGTTCACCGCAAACAATAGCATCGACCGTCAGCGCGCTATCCCAGGGATAGTCAATTCCGCACACCCAATGCAGGTCGATCTCCCAACTGGTTAACGGGTCTTCACTGAAACCGGCGGTCAGACCCAAGACCATATCAAACGCGCTCTCCTGCCAACGTCTGGCGAGGATGTGATCGCTCTCAATGGAAAGCTCGATGTGCAGACCCGGACACAATCTTCTCAGCCTGCCAAGTGCAAAGGGGAGCAAACTCGATGCCACATCTTCGGACATACCGATGCGAAGCGTGCCGGCGGGCGTACTTTCACTCAGTTGCGCGACCGCCATTTCCCCCAACGCGAGAATTCGCACCGCAAAACTGAGCAGCACTTCTCCCTCTTTGGTGGGGACGACGCCGCGTCCTGTACGACGCAGCAAACGCTGGCCTGTATGTTCCTCTAGTCGACGAATCTGTGCACTGAGTGCGGATTGGGCGCGTCCGGCCTGTTCGGCGGCGCGTGTCAGGCTGCGGTGATGACAAACGGCAACGAAAGTACGAAGCAGCGCGGGTTCAAAATTGTCCGATATCATGATGGGGTTATGTCTGATACATGTGAATGCAGCCTACCAACATATCATCAGCTTCGCTACGCTTTATCTACCGATCATTATTCGTATTCAGCATTGTGGAGACCAGAGATGAAAGCAGTCACTTACCCCCAACCAGGAGGTCCAGAGGTTTTACAACTGGTGGATGTCGTTGAACCTTCGATTACTCAGGATGAGCTGCTGGTGGCGGTGGAAGCCATTAGTGTTGAGGGTGGCGATATCATTTCGCGCAATAGTCAGCACTTACAAGCGGGCGAGTCACTTGGCTATGCGGCGGCAGGAACCATTCTTGCCATCGGTTCAAACGTGACGGGATTTAAGATCGGTCAGAAAGTGGCAACGTTTAACTGGCGAGGTGCCTATGCAGAACGTCGCGCTGTCGCTGCCTATAACTGTTTTCCTGTTCCAGATGGCCTGGATGCGCGCATTGCTGCCGCCATTCCGGTGGGGCCAGGCACCGCTGCATGGGCGTTTCATTTAGGCAAGCTGCAGCCAGGCCAAACCGTACTCATTCTCGGCGCGGCGGGCGGGGTGGGCATGGCTGCCGTCCAACTGGCATCCCGCATGGGTGCCCGGGTGATCGGAACCGGTACGCGTCCCGAATCACTGGAAAAATTACGTGAATTTGGCGTCAATGACGCCATTGTGGTGGGTGACAAGCAGGCTGGCGAGCAGGTGCGGGAATTGCTGGGCGGCAATAAAGTGGATTTGCTGATCGATACCATCGGCGGCGCAGCATTGTCAGATGGCATTGAAGTATTAAAAGACGGCGGGTCGGCGGTTCTGATCGGCATTCTCGCTGGACGTAATCAGATGGTCGATGCGGAATATCTGCTGTTGCACCGTATTACGTTGATCGGATGCTTGCTGGGACCAGAATGGGGTGAAAAACAGATTGCCCGCGATTTGGTGAATGAACTGATGGTGATGGCGGCGAAAGGCGAACTGATCGTGCCTATCGATAGTACTTTCCCGCTGGAAAAGGTGGTTGAAGCGCATCAACGAGCAGAAACGCGTGGGCGTTTGGGCAGAGTGTTTATAACTGTTTAACAGTGTGCGGCCGTAAGGCCGCACACTATCTGGTCACTGCTTATCCAGTGACCAGGTCGCACTGCGCACATCCACTTTCACCGGCAGCAGTCCGACACGGGTAAACGTATCCGCTAGCGCCTGCTGTTCATCGAACACCTGCGGCGTCATACGCGTAGCGCCATACGGCAGGCGTTTCAACGTGGTCTGCCAGATTGCCTTATCTAACCCGGTCGATTTGGACAGAATCGCGGCAGCCTCATCCTGATTGGCGTTCGCCCAGTCACTCAATTTGCTCAATTCATCCACCACCTGTTTCGCGGTGTCAGGATGGCCTTCGGCAAAGGGGCGGCTGGCGAGATAGAAGGTGTAATGCGGCACCAAACCTTCTGCATTACGGATTTCACGCGCGTCGGCGTTCGCTTCCACTTCTGCGAGGAACGGATCCCAAATCACCCACGCATCAATCGCGCCTTTCTGGAAGGCGGCGCGCGCATCAGCTGGTGGCAGGTAAACGGGTTTCACGTCCTTATCATTCAGTCCGGCATCTTCCAGCGCTTTCACCAGCAAATAATTCACGTCAGAACCCTTGTTCAATCCAATGCGCTTACCTTTCAAATCCGCCACGCTTTTGATCGGCGAATCTTTAGGTACCACGATGGCTTCGGTTTTGGGGTTAGCAGGGGAGTGACCGAGGTAAATCAAATCCGCTTTGGCAGCCTGCGCGAAAGCGGGTGGAGCATCGCCGGTGGCGGCTAAATCGATGCTGCCCACGTTTAGCCCTTCCAGCATCTGCGGCCCGGCCGGAAATTCTACCCAGCGGACATTGATGCCTTCCTTCTTGAAGGTTTCATCCAGCGTGCCGCGATACTTCAGCAGTGCAAAAATATTGGCTTTCTGATAGCCGATGGTCACGGTTTCTGGTTTAGCGGCAAAGGCGTGCGCAGAGAGCAGGCCAAAGCTAAGCGCCAACGCGCTCAGAGCAGGAATTTTTGTTTGCATGATGAGTCTCTCGTGGATTTTTTCTCACCATAGCAAAGCGCTTATATAACCAATAAATAACGAATTTCGATCGCTTATAACCTAATTTTTTGTGATCAAGATCATTCACTGTAATCAGCATGTCATCTTGATTTGCATAGATGCCCAGATAATTAGCACGGTAATAATTTGTATAACAAATCAAAATGTCATCTCGATATGCTTCTGTCAGGATAGACGCTTACGTTGCCTGCTATGGGTTTCCTTCGCTCTATGAAGTGGTTTTCACAAAGCGCAGTGCTGTTTTCTGCCAAAACTTGTCTTGCCGCCTTTCTGGCTTTTTATATTGCTCTGGAACTCAATCTCGATAAACCGGCCTGGTCACTGACTACAGTGTACGTTGCCTCACAACTCTATTCGGGTTCGACCGTATCGAAATCGGTGTTTCGCTTTTTCGGCACCTTGCTGGGTGGGCTGTTTACGCTGCTAATCTATCCCACTACCGTAGAGTCACCGATGCTGTTCAGCCTGTGCATCTCTTTATGGGTGGCGGTATGTCTCTATCTGTCGCTGCATGACCGCACGCCGAAAAGCTATGTGTTTATGCTCGCCGGTTACAGTGCGGCGATCATGGGCTTTCCCGACGTCACGTCACCCTCGGCCATCACCTACACGGTGATTTCGCGTATTGAAGAGATCACGGTGGCGATCATCTGCAGCAGCCTGGTGCACCGCTTAATCATGCCGGTGTCGATGCGCAGTCTGTTGGAGCAAAGCGTCAGCCTGTGGTACCAGAATGCGCGCAAGCTGTGCAGCGAGTTAGTCACGGTGATGCCAGCTGATAAATCGGTGGAACGAGAAGATATTCTGGTGCAGATGGCGAACTATCCTCTCAACGTAGAAACCCTGATTACGCACTGTGTTTATGAAGGCGATGCCGCGCGACGTCTGGTGCGGTTGGTCAGCGTGCAGTATCAACACCTCTCCTATTTGATTCCAACGCTGACAGCGATTGAGTCGCGGCTTAATTTGCTGGCGCAGCAGGAAATCCGTTTTCCGGACTATGTTGCAGAGGCATTCCAGCAATTTTTGTTATGGCTGAACGGCGATGACCAGGTTCAGATTCACGATGTTTTGACCGTTACACAGGCGCAGTTGAAGCAGGCCTGGCAGGAGGGGCGGCTCAACAGTGAAGAGAGTATTTTACTAATTGGATTGCTGGAGCGCCTGCTGAATTTTGTGCGCATCGCCAATGCCTATCACAGCGTCAGCGAGCGTGTGAGTGAGTGGACACCGACCGTCAAGCCGGGAAAAACCGTGCGTGCGCATAAGCATGTCGATAAAGGTTTGCTGTTGCTTTCCTGCTTTACTGCGTTTCTGGCCACCTTCGCCACCTGCTTGTTCTGGATCGGCAGCGGCTGGAAAGATGGCTCGACTGCGCCAATGATGGCGGCGGTACTCTGCTCATTCTTTGCCGGGCTGGACAGTCCTATCGCGCCAATGAAGCTATTCCTGAAGGGCGTATTGATCTCAATGGCGATCAGTCTGCTCTACGTCACCGTGTTGATACCACAAGCGGTAACGTTTGAAGCGATGATCATCTGCCTTGCGCCCGGATTATTTGCGCTGGGATTGGTGATTGCCAACCCGGCAACCAATTTGATTGGCCTGATCGTCGCCACGCAGATTCCGGGGCTGATTGGCATGAGCCACCATTTCAAGCCCGATCTTCTGCTTATAGTAAACGCCATGATTTCGACGCTGGTGGGCATTGTCATCGCCCTGGTACTGACATTGCTTATTCGTAACAAGCGTCCATCGTGGACGGCGAAACGCGCGGTGCGTAAAGGGATCCGCGATTTGCTGCAGTTTATCGCTGCGCTGCGTGTCAACACGGTAACGATGACGGCGCGCCAGCAATTTGTGGCGCGTACGCTGGATAAGGTGAACATTATCTTGCCACGTAAGCGCGTCGATCCCTCGCCCGATCTGGTTTCCGGCGGCAATCTGATTGCCGAGGCCTGGCTTGGTGCCAACTGTTACGACTATTACACGCGGCACAAAGCGCTACTGATCGAGAATGGCATTGAGAGTGCGGCGATGTTCCATGAGCTGAGTGTGTTCCTCAAACGCAGGCTGAAATCCCTGCAGACACAGCCCCATTCGGCGTTGTTGCATGAACTTAATCGCCTGCTGCTGGGTTTAGAAGCGCGAACATTACAGGAACAGGCGTTGTTTTCCCCGATGTTCCATCTGTTCAATATCCGCTTATCGCTGTTTCCCTCAGCGCGCTGGCCGGAAAACGCGTCACTTGAGGTTGATCGCGCATAAGTGTGCCGCAAACCCTGTATTTAAGCTGGGGGCATGCACCAGACTGACAAATCCCGTACAGTGCTGAACAGGCTTGATAAAGGAAAATCGCAGATGAAGATGATCGGTTTGATCGGTGGAATGAGTTGGGAATCGACGGCGCTCTACTACCGCATCATCAATGAACAGGTGAAGCAGCAACTTGGCGGATTGCACTCGGCGCGCAGCCTGATGTACAGCGTCGACTTTCAGGAAATTGAGAAGCTGCAAGTGGCGGGGGAATGGCAGCGAGCCGGCGAGATTCTGGCAGAAGCCGCGCGCAGTCTGGAAAAGGGCGGGGCGGACTTCATTGTGCTCTGTACTAACACCATGCACAAAGTCGCTGACCAGATTACCGGTGCCGTGGCTATCCCGCTGCTCCATATCGCTGATGCGACAGCTCAGCGTATTCAATCCGCTGGCGTGAAGCGTGTGGGCTTACTGGCGACGGCATTTACCATGGAGCAGGAATTCTACAAAGGCCGTCTGGCGCAGTCCGGCATTGATGTGCTGGTACCGGATGCATCGGGCCGGAAGACGGTGCATGACATCATCTATCAGGAGTTGTGTCTTGGCATTATTCGTGAGTCGTCGCGAGCGCGTTATCGTGAGGTGATTGCTGAGCTGGTGGCGCAGGGCGCCGAAGCGATCATTTTGGGTTGCACCGAAATTACCCTGCTGGTGAAGCCCGAAGATGCCAGCGTGCCGCTGTTTGATACCACGTTGATTCATGCCGAGGATGCGGTGAAACTGGCTCTGTCAATAAAATAATTATCCTGCTAATTATTTTGTGTGTTATTATATGCTCATTGAAGGCACAACGTCTGACCCCACATGGTCGTACAGGGATGTGCCAGAACTGGCTGCCAATACGTTGGCAGCCTTTTTTGTGGTCAGAATGCTGTTTCCAGTGAATCTGTGACGCAATAATCGTCGTCCACCAGTGGCAGATAGCGCCATTTATCAAAAGCGGTGCAGGGATGAGAGATACCGCATCCTACCCAATCACCCGGCTGCAACGTTTCATCATCGGGCAGCAGCAGATACGCATGTTGATCGTTGACGTCACTGATACGCAGATGGGTTGCCGCGCGCGGTTCACTGCCATCTGCGTTGCGGATCCACAATGGATTGGGCAGATCCTGGTCGAACGGCACATCACGCCGACCAAAATCGACAAAGGCCAATCCCGGTTCAGGGCGAGATAATACCCGCCCCCAAATCTCCAGCGCTGCATCGAAGTGATGGCTCGAACCCGGTTGCGCGAAGGGTGCAATGCGCGCATACAAGCCGCTATCATGCGCCATATAGGCACCGGACCGAATCAAGGGAGTCATCGGCAGCGGTAATGTCGCGGCAGTAAAACATTCGGTCACCACGTCAAACCAGGCGCCACCGCCAGCGCTGAGGATGATGTGATCGCTGCTGAAGAGTTGATGATCTGCCAGCAGTGCAGCGGTGCTGATCATCATCTGACAATACGCTTTCACGCGCTGAATACCGGCTTCATCGCGACCCGCCCCCAGCGCACCTTCATAACCGGCCACGCCCACCAGCTGCAGTGAAGGGCTGTCTTTAATCGCTTCGGCAATCTTGATTGCTTCCTGTTGTGAACGGCAGCCGGTACGACCGCCACTCACCGACATCTCCAGCAGTACAGAAATCTGTGCATCGCCGAGATGCTGTTCCAGCAATTTTACGCCCTGCAGTGAATCCACATAGCAGAGGAAACCGTGGTCGGGATGCTGCTGCTGCCATTGGCCAATCCAGCGAATGCCCGCCGGATCGACTAGCTGATTGGCGAGAAACACATTGCGGATGCCAAACTGACGCAGCGCACGCACCTGTGCTGGCGTGGCAGCACCCAATCCCCACGCGCCACCTTCGCTAATGGCGCGGCGCAAGATCGCGGGCGACATTGAGGTTTTCCCGTGTGCTGCCAGCATGATGCCGTTCTCCTGGCAAAACGTGGCAAGCTGGTGGAGGTTGTTCTGCAGCGCTGATTGCTTCATCACCATCAACGGCGAGAACACTTCATCACTGGTAAAAACGTTACTGCCCGGCGTTAACGGTTGATCGCCAGATCCCGCTACCGATTTAAACCGTGGCGCAGGTTGTTGGGCATCCAGCAAACCGTCTGCCTGCAGTGGAAAACGAATCGACATAGTGGCTCCTGTTAGTGCTCAAGCACGCGCGATAAGAATTGTTGAGTGCGCGGGTTCTGCGGATTAACAAAGATTTGCTCCGGCGAACCCTGCTCAGCGATAACGCCTTGATCCATAAACACCACGCGATCGGCCGTTTTACGGGCAAAGCCCATTTCGTGCGTCACCACCACCATGGTCATCCCTTCACGTGCCAGGCTGCGCATCACTTCCATCACTTCGCCAACCAGCTCTGGGTCAAGTGCGGAGGTGGCTTCATCAAAGAACATAATTTTCGGTTCCACCGCCAGCGCGCGCGCAATGGCGACACGCTGCTGCTGACCACCGGAAAGCTGTGCCGGATAGTGATGCGCGCGCTCCGCCAGCCCAACACGGGTCAGTGCCGCCATGCCGCGTTTGTTGGCTTCCGCTTCCGACAGTTTTTGCGCTTTAATCAGCGCCAGGGTGACGTTACCCAGCGCGGTTTTGTGCGGGAACAGGTTGAACTGCTGGAACACCATGCCGACATGGCCGCAAATTTCGCTGCTGCGCTTACGGTCGTGCAATGGCACTTTGTTAACCCATATTTCGCCGCCATCAGCGGTTTCCAGGCCGCTCATGATGCGCAGCACAGTGCTTTTTCCTGAGCCGGATGCACCAATTAACACCAGCACTTCGCCGGGTGAAACATCCAGACTGATCTCTTTCAGCACCTGAGTGGAGCCAAAGGATTTAGTAATGCGGCTCAGCGTAATCGCAGATTGGCTCATGATATCTGGCTCCTGGTTTGATGATGTTGAACCCAACGTGAAAGTGGGAAGCAGATGGCGAAGTAGAGCAGGGCAACCAGGCCGTAAATCACCACCGGTTGGCCGATGCGATCGACAATAGCCTGGCCCTGATGCATCAGTTCGGACATGCCGATCATGCTGACGATCGAGGTGTCTTTAATCAGCGAAAGATACTGACCGGCCAGCGGCGGCAACACGATGCCACGGGTTTGGGGCAATACCACGCTCATGAAGGTTTGACGTTTGGAAAGCCCGAGAATCCAGGACACTTCCCACTGTCCTTTCGGTACCGCTTCAATCCCGGCGCGGAACACTTCGGCGATATAGGCACCTTGATAGATGCTCAAACCGAGGATCCCGGCGGCAAACAGGTTGATCTCATAACCGAAGTAGGCCACGCCGAAGTAGATGAACATCAGCGTGATCAGCACCGGCGTACCGCGAAACAGCTCGGTATAGAGTACGGCGATCTGTTTGGCGACCGGCAATCGGCTGGTGCGCAACACGGCCGCCAGTAAGCCCAGTAACGTGCTGCCGATAATGGCGGCGATGGACAGCAACAGCGTGATACCCAGTCCTTTCAGCAGGATGGGGAAAGAGCTGATGATAAGCTCGCTCATAGCGCATTCTCCTGTTTCACTGGATTAGTCAGCCATTTTTTTGCCCACCACCAGGCGGACTTTTTTACCGGGGTCACCAGCGGCGGGTGGAACATGCGCCGTCCTGCCACCGTGCCCAGCCAGGAGAACAGATTGCTCAGCACCAGATAGACCAGCGCGACCACGCTAAAGGTCTGGATATAAAGCAGAGTGCGGGCGTTGATCACCGTGGCGGTGCCGGTCAGTTCTGGCAGGGCAATCGCAGAAAGCAGCGAAGTACCGAGCAGCAACTGAATCAGGTTGTTGATGATCGCCGGCCATACGGCGCGTGCCGCCTGCGGCAGCACCACGCTGAGAAAGATTTGCCTACGCGGGATGCCGAGAATATAAGCGGCTTCGAGCTGACCTTTTGGCACCGATTGAATCCCGGCACGAAAGGTTTCAGACAAGTAAGCGCCAACGTTGATGCCCAGCGCCAGCACACCGGCGGTAAAGGCACTCATGGTGATGCCCAGCGAGGGCAGGCCAAAGAAGATGATGAAAATTTGCAGCAGCACCGGCGTGTTGCGAATAAACTCGACGTAGCAGTGACTGATCCAGCGCAGGGGAGCAACAGGCGATGATTTCGCTAATGCCGACAATAAACCCAATGCTACCGCCAGCACGAAGGCCAGCAATGTCACCTGCAGTGTCAGCCATGCGGCCTCAAGAAAGGTGTCGGCATAGCGCCAGAGGGTTAGCCATTGATAACTCATGGTTTGACTCCTTCGAACGGCGCGGCATCAACTGCCGCGCCGCACATCAATCAATATTGCGGATTCAGCGGGTAACGTGGCTTGCTACCGAACCATTTCTGATACAGCTGGGCGTTTTCACCCGATGCATTAATCTCAAACAGGAATTCATTCAGATAGTTGGTCCACACCTGATCCCCCTGTTTCACACCGAAGGCGTTATATTCCAGTGGTACCAGCGCTTCGTTGGTCACGGTTAACGTCGGATCGAGCTTGGCCTGATAGGCGAGGAAGTTGTTGTCTTCGATCATCGCATCGGCTTGGCCCTGCTTCACGGCGAGAATCGCGGCTTGCGATGAATCGTATTCCTGGATTTTCACATCAATGCCGAGGTTACGGACTTCATCCCCGTTGGTTGAACCCTTCACCGTGGCGATAGTTTTACCGGCCATATCATGAGCTGATTGAATGCCGCTGTTTTTGCGCACCAACATCGCTTCACTCGCCACCACATACGGGTTGGTGAAGCCAATCTCTTTGGCACGTTCAAGATTGCGAGTAAAGTTACAGAACACCACATCCACTTTATTGGTTTGCAGGTTAGGAATACGGTTGGCGCTGGTGGTATTCACCATCTCCAGTTTCACGCCCATCTCCTTGGCCAGTGCTTTAGCCAAATCAACGTCATAACCATCCGGGTTGCCGTCTTTGTCATAAAAACCAAAGGGGGCAAAGCTCAGGCAGTCACCGACACGCAGCGTGCCGCGTTGCAGTACGTTCTGCAGGGCCGATTGCGGTGCGGCGCCAGCCTCTTTTTTTTCTTCGGTGGGTGTGCAGCCAGCTAAAACCAGTAACGCCAGCGCAGCGGCGCCGAATTTAAGCGATGTTGTGTTCATTTTATGCTCTCTATAAAATGGTTATGAGTCGGCGTAACACCGATATTTCACAGCAAAATGAAAAGCATCAATTAATAACAGGCTGTCCTGGTGTTGGCGAAGAAAATAAAAAATCGTCAGCCTGTTTTAACCGTAATAATTATTTACGATCGGCGCGGAAGCATTTCATATCCACTTCCACTTTGCAGTCGACCACTAAATCCTGCACGCTGCAAATGCGTGCCGGTGGATTTCCACTGAATATCTCACTGAATACTTTATTAAAGGAACTGAAGTAGCGTGCGTCGGTCAGCACGGCTGTGACGTGTACCACATCTTCCACGCGATAACCTGCCTCGCGCATGATGGTCAGGCAGTTATCAAATGCTAACTGGGTCTGTTCAATGATACCGCCTTCCACCACTTCACCGTCGCGCATCGGCGTCTGGCCTGAGATATACAGCCAGCCATCGGCCTCTACCGCACGGGCGAAGGGCAACATTTGCCCACCAGTGCCGGTCCCGCCTTCAATGCCATAACGTTTTATCGTCATGCAAATTGCCTCATTTCTGGAGTTGTTAGTCTGTCCGATATATCAGACTCAAATCTGCAATACCGGATAGGGCAAGATTTGCACAGTGGATTTGCTTTTGCAATATGTGATCGGCTATTTAATTTTTTGTGATGTAGTCGGGATCGCAAAATAAATTTATTGCGGAGTGTTCGTTTAATAAGAATGTGACCTTCGTCGAACATTTTTAATGTCAGCAAAAAATCGTTGCGCCAAAATGAGGCCCCAAAATAGGTCGCCATAATATAACGTCAGTGACTAATTTTTATTTTTACGGGGATGGGTAATTGTTGCATTGGGGTGTATGATGCTTTTCTTTTTTCATGTATTCCAATCGCACCAATGCAACAGGGGAGTAAGCGTATGCCGGATGAAAAACCGTCACGGGCGCGCGGTGTTGACCGGGTTATTGATATTTTCCGTCAGTTGCATATCGCCCGTCAGCCGATGGCGATGCGCGATTTGATCGATGCCACTGGCGCACCCCGATCCAGCGTTTATGAGTTGGTCAGTTTGCTCAGTGAAGCCGGGCTGGTGGAATTAGATGCAGATGGTGCGGTGTTTTTCGGTCGCGAGATGCACTATTACGGTGCGGATTACATGGCGCACAACGATCTGATCCGGCGCGCGCATCAGTTGATGGTCGAGATTGTGGCGCGCCATGGCGAAACAGTGCAGCTTTGTATGCTGGAGGGCAACAAGTACACGGTGGTGCTGTCCGAGAGCAGCAACGCGCACCCCTTCAAGATCACCTCAGATATCGGCGTACGCGTGCCCATCACCTGGACCGCGACTGGGCGTTTACTGCTGAGTAACTGGTCTGATAGCGCGATCCTCGATTTGATTCCAGAAGAAGATTACCGTCTGGCCAGCGGGCAGATTCTCGATAAGCAGGCGTTTCTCGATGAAATCCATCATGCCGGTAGGCTGGGCTATTGCATGACGGAAGGGCTCTCCGAAAGCTTTACCTGCTGTATGGCCGCGCCGATTCGCTCACGCAGCGGCCAGGCGGTGGCGGCGATCTGCTTTATGGTCAGCCGTGATACGTCGCAAGAGCGTCGGCAGATGCTGTTGCAGGAGTTGATTACCTCCGGGCAGAAGCTGTCCGATTTCACCTGACGCGCATTTCCCTGCTGCGGCGGCTTGCGGGCTGCCTGCAGGGAACGGATAATCCATCTGCCATCTGCCATCTGCCATCTGCCATCTGCCATCTGCCATCTGCCATCTGCCATCTGCCATCCAACCTTCATCATTCAACATTAACACTCGGTTACAACCCATTGTCCTGGCGTTTATTTTCGGCCCTTAAGGTTGTGTTAAGGTAATTGATAATAATAACTATTCTTTTTACCACGGAGTTTTAGGATGAAAACGCGCCTGCTACTGGCAATGGGATTACTGGCTTCCACGGCGGCTTCGGCTACCACTTACCCGTTAACCGTCACCGATATGGACGGCAACACGCAAACCATCACTAAAGAACCGCAACACATTATCCTGCAGGATGGCCGCGATATTTTGACGCTGGCGCTGCTGGATCGTGATGACCCGTTTAAGCGTGTGGTGGCGTGGAATAACCTGCCGAAGAAACAAGACACCCAAACCTGGGATCTGCTGAAAGGCAAATGGCCTGAAGCGACCAAAATTGTCGATATGGGCTTCAGCGACCAGGGCCAGGTCAATCTGGAAAGCGTGCTGGCGCAAAAGCCCGACATGATGATTGCCCAACTGCGCGCGAAACCGGCGCTGCAACAGTCAGGTGTATTGAGTACGCTGAATAATCTGCATATTCCCGTGGTGTTTGTAGATTATGAACTGCACCCCGCGCAAAACACGGCACCCAGCGTCACGCTGTTGGGCAAAGTGTTGAACCGTGAGAGCCAGGCTAAGGCCTATACCGACTTCTATCAGCAGAGGTTTGATCGCATCACCAAAGGCGTGGCTGAGGTGAAGAACAAACCGACTGTGTTTATTGAGCCGATTGCCGGTAACAGCGATAACTGCTGCTTCACTCACAGTCACAATGGCTGGGGCGGACTAGTCGAAGCCGTAGGGGGTAAGAATATTGGTTCCGAGCTGTTGCCGGGCAACGTGGGCTTTATCGCGCTGGAAAAAATTATTGCGATGAAACCGGACGTTTACATCATGACCGGTTCAAAGCGGCCTAACACCAACGTGCTGCCATTCGGCTACGGCGTGCAGCCGAAAGAGGTGAATGCCACTTTCCAGACACTGTTGAAACGTACCGGTCTGGCACAGATCGAGCCGGTGAAAAATGGCCGTGTTTATGGCGTTTACCATCATTTCTATAACCACCCTTACAACATCGTGGGGATGGAAATTTTGGCAAAAGACCTTTATCCGCAACAGTTTGCCGATTTGACGCCTAACGCCGACTTCCGCACCATCGTGCAAAAATTCACTAAGTTACCGGATGAAGCGATCAATCTAAGCTATCCCGATAACAAGTAATGCTTTGTAGCGGGCCGAAACGGCCCGCTTTTTATTTGCCTTAAACAACAATCTTTCTTCGACGCAATGACAACCGTAATTGTTATGTTATAACATATCAATTATAACGTTTGGTGTGGCATGTCACCGCACCTGCACTTGTCATGTTGAAGGAGTTGCAATGTCATCATTATCCCCGAATTTTAAAAAGTTGCCGGTTACTGTCCTCTCCGGCTTTCTCGGCGCGGGTAAAACCACGCTGCTTAACCATATTCTCAACAATCGTGAAGGTCGCCGCGTGGCAGTGATCGTCAACGATATGTCGGAAGTGAATATCGATGCCGCTCTGGTGCGTGAGGGCGGGGCGGAGTTGTCGCGCACCGATGAGAAGTTAGTCGAGATGAGTAACGGCTGCATCTGCTGCACGCTGCGTGAAGATCTGCTGCTGGAGGTTGATCGCCTCGCAAAAGATGGCCGTTTCGATAACCTGGTGATCGAGTCTACCGGTATTTCCGAACCGCTGCCGGTGGCGGAAACCTTTACCTTTGCCGATGAAGATGGTCAGAGCCTGTCAGAAGTCGCTGCGCTGGACACCATGGTGACCGTCGTGGACGGCTTCAATTTCCTGCGCGATTACGAATCCAACGAGAGCATCAAATCCCGCGGTGAATCGCTGGGTGAAGAAGATGAACGCACGGTAGTGGATCTGCTGGTGGATCAGATTGAGTTCTGCGACGTGCTGATTCTGAACAAAACCGATTTGATTGATGAAGCGGAAAAAGCCCGCTTGCTGGCGATACTGCATTCCCTTAACCCGCGCGCACGTGTCGTGACCTCTGAGTTTGGCAAGGTTGCACTGAATGAAGTGCTGAATACCGGTTTATTTGATTTTGATGCGGCCTCACAAGCGCCTGGTTGGTTACAGGAACTGCGTGGTTCACATACGCCGGAAACCGAAGAGTACGGCATTCGCAACTTTGTGTTCCGCGCGCGTCGTCCTTTCCATCCCACCCGCTTCGCCAGCGTCATTGAAGGCGATCTCAAAGGCGTGGTGCGGTCTAAGGGCTTCTTCTGGCTCGCCAGTCGTCCTCATTATGCCGGTTCCTGGTCACAGGCCGGTGGTGTGACGCGTCAGGGCTTAGCAGGCATGTGGTGGGCCAGCGCGCCGAAAGAGCGCTGGCCGGAAGATCCCGAGACGCTGGAATACATCATGCAGAACTGGGTCGAGGGCACTGGCGATGCGCGTCAGGAAATCGTGTTTATTGGTATTGAGATGGATGAAACTCGTCTGCGCAACCAGCTGGAACATGCGCTGCTGACTGACGAAGAGATGGCGCAGGGCCCGGAAAACTGGGCCGAATATCCGGACCCGTTTGAACCCTGGTTTCACTGAGGAAGATGAACGCGAGCAACCAGGCAGATCGTTGACGGTGCAATGAACTGAGCGCCCGGCCACATATTTCTGCCTGAGCGAAGCGCAGTTCCCCAGCGGGTACTTAGGCAGAACCTGGTTTAACGGAACGGCATGACGCCATGGATGGCAAACCCAGCCGCAACGTGCGGCAGCAAGAGGTCACGATGCAAAAAATCCCCCTTACCATTCTCAACGGTTTTCTGGGTGCAGGCAAAACAACGCTATTAAAAAGTCTGTTGGTTCAGGCGCACAAACAGCAACTTGCAGTCTGCGTCATCGTCAATGATATGAGCGAACTTGACGTCGATGGCGTGCTGATTGCCAACACTGAAATCGTCAACGCCAGTAAACACAATTTCATTACGCTCTCGGCCGACAGTATTAGCAGCCGAACGGGTATCGAAAAACTCGATGCCGCACTTGAGTCGATGCTCAACGCACATCGTCCGGATCTGATCCTGCTGGAAACCTCGGGCAGCAGCCATCCGTTGCCGCTGGTGCGTTATTTCCGCGACCATGCTGAAGTGCAACTCAATGGATTCTTATCGCTGGTCGACAGCGTGATGCTGAATGATGATTACCAGCAGGGCGAAGCGCTGATTCCTCGTTTGCAGGCCAATCTGACTCGTCACGAGCGGCGCATCGAGAATCTGCTGGCAGAACAAATCATGTTTTGCAGCCATCTGCTGCTCACTAAAAATGATCGGCTGCCGTCTTCCAGCATTACCCGCATTGCCCAGGCCATTCATCCACTCAATCCCTATGTGGCAGTGATGGCGGTATCGCGGGGAAATCTCTCTCTGAGTGAACTCATGGCGATGCCGTCCTACGATTTCGGGCGGGTCGCGCAGTTAATTGAAGAATTAGCGGATGAGGTGGATGCCATTGATCCCGGTGCGTGGCAAATGACTTCCGAAGTGATTCACGACGATCGTCCATTCCATCCGCAGCGATTGTGGGATACCTGCCACCACTTTATGGGCGCGGGCATCTATCGCAGTAAAGGCTTTTTCTGGTTGCCGACGCGCGATGATCTAGCGCTGTTGTGGAATCAGGCCACGGGCAGCATCAGTCTGGAATTTATCAGTTACTGGAAAGCGGGAATTCTGAATCATCGTGATAGTCCGCTCACTGCAGAGGAGCGCGCGGCGGTCGAACAGGCAGTGGCAAAAATGCCGGGGCGATTTGGCGATCGGCGCTGCAGTTTAACGGTGATTGGTGAACCGGATGAAGTGAAAGCCTTTACCGTCGCCCTGAAACGCTGCTTTCTTAATGAAGAGGAGCTTGCATGGTGGCAAAGTGGCGGCGAATTTGCCGATCCCTGGCCGCAGCGCGTCGCGCGTGTATCCGCCTGAGTTAGCCCGCCAGCGCACGCATTTGCGTACAGAACGGACACTGGCAGCCGGATACGGGCTTTAACAGCGCCGCATGCACTTCCGCCGTCGCCAGAGGCTGCGTCAAATCGACGTTGGCCACTGCGGTATCCGGCTTTTGCGCCAGTTTTAACGTATCAATCTTTGCCTGAAAGGCACCTGCTTTTGCCGATGCTATGGCGATAAGCAACAGAGGAACAGTGGTCTTCATCGCAGCAACCTCAATGAATGATTTGAAATGTGACGATATAACATTAACACGAAGCTGTTAAGGAATTTCAACATGACCAAACCTACATCAGCCGAGCAGCAAAACCTTCTCAGTATGCCGCCAGAAGAGTATATGAATCCTCACCAGAGTGAGTATTTTTTGCGCTTATTACGTTTTGAGCGTCAGGAACTGCTCGAACATATCGACTACCTGAAAACGCAGCTGCAACGCAGTGAACAGCAAGGAGATGAAGCGGACAAAGCGATACGCGAAGAAGAACTGCGCTTGTTGTTTCGCCAGATCGATCGTGAAAGTCGGCTGCTACCAAAAATTGATGCGGCAGTGCAGCGCATCCATCAAGGCGAATATGGTTACTGTCGTGATACGGGCGATCCCATTGGCCTGGCTCGCCTGTTGCTCCGCCCCACCGCAGAACTCTCCATTGATGCCAAGATCAAGCAGGAACGGGTCGAAGCGCAGTATCGGAAATAAAAATCACCCAGAGCACAGGCTCTGGGTGTTGATTACTGTGAACGTCCGAGCCACATTGACACTTCAACGCCGTCGTTAAAAGGCAGCGACAGATAGCCACGCCCGCTGTGCACATGTTCGAGATATTCGGGGCTGAAATCCGCATCATCGGCGACGATCAGCGCACCAGGGCGCAAATGTGGTTCAACCAGCGCCAGTATCTCAGGGTAAATTGCCTTGGCGCCATCGAGCACCAGCATATCGATGGCAGCAGGCAGGTCGCGGCTCAACGTATGCAGCGCGTCACCCACGCGCACTTCAATCAAATCACTTACGCCCGCATCGGCAAAATGATTGCGCGCCAGCGCCACCTTTCCCGGCTCAAATTCACTGGTGATGATCTTTCCGCCGCCGTTATCGCGTAACGCTGCCGCGAGATGCAGCGTTGAAATCCCAAAGGAGGTGCCAAACTCCACTATCGACTGCGCCTTGCTGCTGCGTGCCAGCATGTACAGCAACTTGCCGGTTTCACGCGACACCGCTAGTGGCACATTTTTCAGATGACCATAGAGTTCGAGATAATCTGTTTTGCTCTGCAACAGGCGATTTTGCTCTTCATCGGACATCACGCGGAAGGCTTCATTGGTCGGATGCGCCATATTGTCGGCCAGTTCGAACAGGTAGTTAAGCAGCGGCGCTAGGGGCGTGGAAGTTAAGGTAGTCATGACGATTCTCCGTGGATTAATCTGTGCGAACAGAATACGATGAATCATTCGCATTTCACTATTCGTGTTCAGGAGCATCAGGTGGCTGAACCCCGTAACGCTAAGATTTCAGAGAGAAAAAGGCCGAAGCAAGCCCGCTCCAGCGAGCTGGTTTCCGCGATATTGCAAGCGGCTACTCAGGTTTTGGAACAGGAAGGCGCCACGCGGTTTACCACCGCACGTGTGGCGGAACGGGCGGGTGTCAGTATTGGATCGTTGTATCAATACTTTCCCAATAAAGCGGCTATCCTTTTCCGCTTACAAAGTGAGGAATGGCAACGTACCGGCGATCTTTTAGGATCGATCCTGCGCAATCAGGATGTGCCTGCGGGTGAACGTCTGCACCAACTCACGCTCGCTTTCTTGCTCTCAGAGTGTGAAGAAGCGGCAATGCGGACCGCACTTAACGATGCAGCGCCGTTATACCGTAATGCACCGGAAGTGGCAGCCGCGCGCGCGGCGGGTGAAAACGTGATGAGTGACTTCCTGTATGAGTTATTGCCCCAGTTGGAAGAGAAACAACGTCTGCGCGCTGCGGACCTGATCAACAGCACACTGGGTAACGTGGGCAAGCATTTTTCCGAAACACCGCGCACTGAGGCGGAGATTCTCGACTACGCAAAGGACATGGCAGAGATGTTCTGTGTCTGGATCAGGGAAAAAGGGGCGGATTTGCAGTAAAAGATGGCACTGGAAATCTCTGAAAGCGGTTAACAATCTCATTATTACCATTCTCATTAATCCACACCGCGAGTAAGCTCTATGAAAACCTTTTCACAGCTGGATGGAATGCTGGTCAAACGATACGGGAGAGTAAGATGGCAGTAAAAATGATTGCGGTGGATATGGATGGGACTTTTCTCGATGACAACAAACAGTACAACGCTCAACGATTCGCGCGCCAGTACGCCTTGTTGAAAGAGAAAGGCGTTCGTTTTGTGGTCGCCAGTGGCAATCAATATTACCAGTTACAACGCTACTTCCCGGATATCAAAGATGAAATCGCCTTTGTCGCCGAGAACGGTGCCTGGGTGTCAGACAGCAATGAAGAGATCTTCTGCGGCGAACTGGCACCAGAACGCATCCATCAAATTTTGGATATTCTGGCTAAAGAGCCGGATATCAGCACCGTGGTGTGCGGTCGCAATGGCGCTTATGTGCACACCTCAATGCCGGAGGAAGTGATTGCGATGCTGGCGAATCACTATCATCGGCTGGAAAAGCGCGACAATCTGTACGATATCGATGACACCATCTTTAAGTTTTCGCTGAATCTGGCCCACGAAGGGGTGGATGCCCTGATGGATCGTCTGCACAAAGAACTGGGCGCGATTGAAAACATTATGCATCCGGTCTCCAGCGGCTTTGGTTTTGTCGATCTGATCATTCCTGGCTGCCACAAAGCGCACGGCATTGCGCTGCTGCAGGAAAAATGGGGCATCGACGATTGCGAAGTGCTGGCCATTGGCGACAGCGCCAATGACCTCGAAATGCTGCGTCAGGCGTGCTACAGCTTTGCGATGGCCAATGCAGCCGCATCCGTCGCCGCTGTTGCGCGTTATAAAACCGACAGCAATAACGACGAAGGTGCGCTTAACGTGATAGCACGCTTGCTGGCACGCGAAGAGCCGTTTGGCTAATCCCTCGCGGCAGAGTTTATCGAACCAGATCTAAACTTTTAGCTGGGCGATCGATTCTGCCGCTACCTTTATCACCTCAGGCCTCACGTCTCGCTAACCTTTTTTCCATCCTCTTAATCAGCGGTGGCAAGAGTAATGCGCTGCCGGCAACCAGCACCCAGAATATGATGGGTAGTGGGGCTGCTATCTCAAAAGTCATGGCCGAAACAAAAAAGGCGAGGGTGGTACTCAATGACATCAGCGCCGTTTGCAGGGACAGGAAACCAGCCCGACTGGCCTCATTTGGAAATCTCGTCGTCACACACGACACCACCACCAATCGTCCGTAAGCCCCGCTCAGAAACAGCCCCATGAATAATGCGCTGGCATGCAAACCTGTCATGGGAAGCAGCATGCTGACCAGTAATATCAGCGTTGAGACAACGGCTAAGGTGTAGCTGGACCAGTGAGCCAATAGTTTTCCGGTAAGCTTTGTCGCCATCAACCCAGCGATGCTACCGATGAAGAACAGCATGGGCAGCGAGGCGCTCACAGCCTGCATGTGTTGGGTCAATAAAGGCACTAAAGCAGGAATGATGAGCATAGGAGTGAATTGCGCGATGGCGTTCCCGCTGGCGAAAAACAACCATTCTGGCGTCATTGTTATCGATGATTTAGGGGCGATTTTGCGCGAGGCATCAGGAATAAACCCGGCAATAAGAAGCAAAGCTATCAGGCACAGCAAACCAATGAGTCTCGTTGCGCTATACCAGCCGAAATGTGTGCTCAAAAACAGCATGGTCGGCATCCCTGCAATGCTGACCACAGAGAAAGCGGCAATGACGGTGGCAATCATCCGTGCTCGTAATGCCGCTGGCGCGAGGCTGATTAATAAACTCATCCCCATACCCATGGTTGTTCCTCCCACTAAGCCCGCCATAAATCGTAGAACCAGCAGCAGGGTATAATCGCTCGTGAAGGTGATCAGCACCGTCAGAGCGCCTAAAAGCGCCATATTCCACAGTAAAAACCGTTTGGCGTTAACGCGGTCAATCCATTTCCAAATACATAACCCGGATAGCACTGAACCCAGGGTGTAAGTCCCCGTGACATAACCTGCATAAGTGACAGGCACTGAAAATTGAGACGCCATGTAGGCAAACAGCGGATTAAACATCATGTATTCGAGGGCATTCGTGAATTGAACAAAAGCGATAATCACAGCGATGCGGATCACAGCGAATGAACCTGATTGCGGAGTGAGGACAGGCATAGTTTGCTCCATTAAGTTACAGGAGGCCTAGTCTATTGCCCGTGCATCATTATGATTAGAGCGATAAAGTGAGAGGATTAATTATCAAAAATGGGATAATCGATGCGCAGTAGAATCGATTTAAATGTTTTGCGGGTATTCGTCACCGTTGCAGAGAAGGGCAGTTTTATCGGCGGCGCGCGTGCCTTGAAAATGCCTGCATCGAATGTGAGTCGCCAGATTTCGCAGCTGGAAGAACGATTAGGGATGCGACTCATACAGCGAAGTACGCGTCAAATGAAGCTTACTGAAGCAGGGCAGATGTTTTTTGACAGCATGCGACCACTGCTGGACTCGGTGAATGAGACGGAAGCCAGATTAAGCCACGCACAAACTGAGCCGGAAGGGCTGCTACGCGTATGTTTACCAAATGGAGTCGGGCCGGTGATCTTCGGCAATCTTTTGGCTGACTTTGCACTGCGATATCCCAGAATTGAACTCCATTGTACTACCAGCCTGCAGGGAGCAGAGGCACTGTGGGATGACTGCGATGTTGTCATTGATATCAGTCGCGGCACGCGCGCCAGCAGTGATGTCATAGCCCGGCCGCTGGCTTCATTACCCTGCCACATTGTTGCGGCGCCGACTTTACTGCAAGAATACGCCAGACCAACGCATACAGAACAATTGCTGGCTCTGCCCTGCATCACCACCGTAAGTGCACTTCAGGGGCAAGCGTGGCAATTTATAACCACTGGCAAAGGATTTCGACACATCAATGTGCTGAGTCCTTTCCGTGTCGACAGTGGTGAGATGGCGATGCAAGCAGCACTGAAAGGCATCGGGTTTGCCATCCTTTCAGCGCAGGCTTGTGAGCCTTATATTCGAAGTGGGCAGTTAGAAGTGATTGAGCTTGAACTCGCTCCCGCACCCCTTGAGATTGCGCTGCTCTACCAGGAACGGAGTTTTCTTCCCGCAAGAAGCCGCGCGTTTATTGATTTCCTGCAAGAGGCGGTGCGGAATCAACGCGAAAAATAACCCGCCTCACGCATATCCTGCAGCAGTCCCGGTCCGGTGGGCTGCCAGTTAAATGTTTGACGTGTCCATTCACTGGAAGCCGGATTATCAATGGAAGCAAAGAACGCCATCCAGCCCAGCCACTCTTTCGCTTCTTCCATGCTCAGGCTTTTCACCGGCAGAGACAAACCTGCACCAATGGTTTCGGCGATCTGACGAAATGGGATGCCTCCTTCCTGAATCGCATGCAAAATCGTGCCGGCTTCGGCGTGCTCGGCGGCGAGGCAGAACAACTCCGCCGCATCATCACGATGCACCGCAGGCCAGCGATTCGCACCATCCCCGATATACACCGCCGCGCCTTTCTCTTTCGCCATATTAATGATCATCGGCACAAAGCCGTGGTCGCCTGCGCCGTGTACCGTGGGCGGAAGACGCACTAGCGAGACGCGCACCCCTTTATCCGCCAGCGCGAGTGCGGCGATGTTGGAGTCGGAACGAGGATGGCCGCCGGAAACCGGTTGAGTCTGCTCAACCGCGAGACGTCCTGGCGAGACCAATGCAGTACCGGTGGTCACCACTAGCGGACGGTTTGACCCGGCAAGTACTTCACCCATCGCCAGAATTGCCTGCTGATCGATAGTCGCTGCGTGATCCATGCGGCTGAAATCATGGATATAGCCGGCATGGATCACACCGTCACTCTGTTCAACGGCGCTACGCAGGCTGGCAATATCTTCTAAATCGCCGCGCATCACCTGGACTCCCTGCTGGTGCAGTTTCTCTGCTGACGCGTCACTGCGTGCCAGTCCAAGCACGTCCACGCCGCGTGCCTGCAGTTTTTTCACAATGGCCGAACCGATAAAGCCGCTTGCGCCGGTCACAAAAAGTCGCATATTCGTACTCCTATTTCTGGCTGTTGAAGCACTATGATAAAAGTCTGCGGCGCGGCGAAAAGTCGTGAGCTTATACAGGTATAGGCACTAACAGGATAACGCCATGACCCAACAAGACGACAATCTGCTCGGCAACTACCTGCGTGAACGACGTCAGCGACTGGATGCTGGCAAACTCGGCTATCCGTTGCTGCGGCGTCGTACGCCCGGATTGCGTCGGGAAGAAGTGGCGGTGCGCGCCTGCGTCAGCACCACCTGGTACACCTGGCTGGAGCAGGGCAGAGGTGGTGCGCCCTCCGAAGAGGTATTGGAACGGTTATCCAAAGCGTTGGAGCTAAGTGCCGCCGAGCGCGACCACCTGTTTCTGCTGGCGCAGAATCGTTTGCCGGGCGTCACCTGGCAGGCGGGCGTGGATGTTTCACCCTCGTTGCAACGCGTCCTGGATAGCATGACGCACACGCCCGCGCTGGTGAAAACCGCTGAATGGCAGGTGGTGGCGTGGAACCATGCGGCGACCAAAGTATTTGTGGATTACGCCCAACTGCCGCCGGAACAGCGCAATATTCTATTAATGATGTTCAGCAATGAAGAGATGAAAAAACGCCTGCCGGATTGGCATCAGGTCATGCGTAACATGGTGGCGAATTTCCGTGCCGACGTAGCACGTACCGGTGCCAGCGAGCATGTGCGCACGCTGGTGGAAGAACTCAGCGCGATGAGCGAAACCTTCCGTCAACTGTGGCAATCGCAGGAAGTGAGCCAGCATGGCGAAGGGATAAAGCAACTGTGGCTACCGGACGAAGGCGTGCTGGAACTCGAATACAGCACCTTCGCCGTTGAGGGTAAGCCCGGCCTGAGCCTGGTGGTGTTTAATCCTCGCTTGCCGAGAGATCGTGAGACGGTGGCGCGTCTGATGGCACGTCCGTAGCCGCGCGCAGGTTGGCGTCCATTGCATCCAGCGCCGCCTGATTCTCCAGTCCCCACTGGTACATCTGTTCGATTGGGGCTGCAAAGGTCTGTCCCAGCGGCGTCAAACGGTAATCCACTTTCGGTGGAATCACGTCATACACATGGCGGGCAATCAATCCGCGCTGCTCCAGCTCTTTTAATGTTTGAAACAGCATCTTCTTCGAAATTCCCTGCAGGCTGCGCTGCAACTCGCCGGTGCGCGCACGCTGTCCCGGCCAGTGATAAAGCGCGTGCAGCACCATGCTGCTCCACTTCAGCGAGAACAAATCCATCAAGCGACGCGGCGGGGAATCCGCATAAAAAAACAGCTTGCCGTCAACCCAGGCTGGCATCAGTGTCACTCCTCTATGATCACCAAAAGGTAACTACTATCATTTCTGCACCACGTTGACTATAGTCTGCCGCCTTCAACTCAATAACGCCAGCACCTTGCGGAGGCACCATGAAAATCAACGCATTAGTCGCACACGACGCGGCAAAACCTTTAGTATCCAGCCAGATCGCGCTGCGTCCACTGCAACCGCAGGACGTTAAAATCGATATTCTGTACTGCGGCGTGTGCCACTCCGATCTGCATATGGCACGTAACGAATGGGCGGTGAGTCGTTATCCGCTGGTGCCGGGCCACGAAATCATCGGTCGCGTGCGGGAAACCGGCGCAGCGGTCACAAACTTCAAGGTCGGTGATGTGGTGGGTGTCGGCGTGATGGTCGATTCCTGTCGTGAATGCCATTTCTGCCAGCAGCAGGAAGAGCAGTACTGCGAAGCCGGATTTACCGCGACCTATAACGGTATCGACAAACACACAGGCGACAGCACCTGGGGCGGCTATGCACAGAATGTGGTGGTCGATCAGCATTTTGTGGTGTCAGTGCCGCAGAACCTGCCGCTGGCAGGCGTTGCTCCGTTGCTGTGTGCGGGCGTCACCGTTTGGTCACCGCTGCGTCACTTCAAGGTGCAGGCCGGCGACAAAGTCGGCGTAGTGGGCTTAGGCGGGCTTGGGCATATGGCGGTAAAACTGGCGAGTGCGATGGGTGCGGAAGTGACGCTGTTCACTACCTCTCCGGAAAAAGGTGCCGATGCGCGACGCCTGGGGGCCAGTCGCGTGGTGGTCTCACGCGATGCGGAACAGATGGCAGCGGCGCGAACCTCTCTCGATTTCATTATCGACTGCGTGTCCGCGCCTCACGATCTCGATCCCTACCTCGCCACGCTCAAAACCAATGGTCGTTTGGTGCTGGTAGGCATTCCGGAACAACCGCATCAGGCTCCTGACGTCACGCCGATGGTCTTCCGTCGCCTGAGCATCAGCGGCTCATCCATCGGCAGCATCAAAGAGACGCAGGAGATGCTGGATTTCTGCGGCGAACACAACATCACGGCAGATATCGAATTGATTGCGGGTGAAGCAGTCGAAGATGCATTTGCGCGCATGCTGAAGGGTGATGTGAAATATCGCTTTGTGATTGATATGGCAGCGACCCGCTGGTGATAAAAGTTGGCGATTTCAGCCTGAAATCGCCAGCTCAACATGACTTCAGTTGCATCCCCACGCACAGTGAGATGTGCTGCACGAGCTGCGCCGCACTAAAATTGTCGTGATGCGATAACCCCGCTGCGACAATTTCCAGCACATTTTCGCCACAGGCGATATACAGCGGATCGATGGAAATAATGCTGCCCGCTGCGTGCTGATGCGACTGGGTAATCACGCGGCTTTTCCACACGATAAAACGCTGTTCTCCCATCAGGCTATACGCACCAGGCCACGGATAAGCAACGCCGCGAATCAGAGCATAAATCTCATCGGCAGACTGATGCCAGTGAATCTGCCCATCCTCAGGCTTTCGTTGTCCCGGTTCGCTGGCGAGACTTTCATCCTGCACGCGTTCAATCAAACTACCCGCCCGCAGAGCGCGCAGCCAGTTTGGCAACTGTTCACGCGTGGTGCGTACCAGTTTGCGATGTAATGAAAGCGCCTCATCTTCATCAGTGATAGCGACACGGCTTTGCGCCAAAATTGGCCCGCCGTCTGGCACGTCATTAATGCGATGTAGCGTCACCCCGGTTTCACGCTCATTGCGGATAATCACCCAGTTGAGATGCGCACGTCCGCGATAGGCGGGCAGCAGCGAAGCATGCACATTGAATGCGCCTTTTTTGGCGGTGGCAATCATGGCAGGAGAGAGCGCTTGTCGATAAGACAGGGTCAAAATCGCATCGGGTTGCAGCGACGCTACTTTGGCAATCCATTCTGGCGTATTGATATCGTCCGGACAAAACACCGGGATCTGTTGCTGCAGCGCCATGGCTTCAACCGAGTCAAAGAAGCTATTTTCCTGATGGGCTCCCGCGTGGGTGAACACGCACACCACTTCAAATCCCACTTCCTGCAAACTTTCCAGCGCCGCGCATCCCATCTCATGATACGCACACAACACGACTTTCATTCTTCCGCCTGTGAACACTGATTAACGTTTGGTGCTTAGCATAGTAGGGGAAGATTATGCCTGGCTTAAACCATGCAGTTGATCGCTGTTAATTCGTCAAAGGCTTGTTTATGTCCTTAACTCTCCGCTGCGTCATTAGTGACTAACAATGCCGAGGACTTCTGCCATGAGTTATACGCTATCTGCAGTGCTTCTTTTAGGGAGTTGGGAATTGCCCAATCTGCTGGAACATGGCAAACCAATCTTCCATATGCCAGGTGGTGGTCACGCGCTCGCCGTTAAGCAAGTGGAATTCGTGCAGGCGCACGCTAATGCGACGACCGGTTGGCGCAATGCCCATAAACTCACCCTGGTGCGTACCGGTAATTTCTGCACGCACAGCAATCTTTCCAGGCTCCTGAAGCATGTCGTGCACAGTGATGTTGATATCCGGGAACGCGGCGATAAAAACTGCCAGCAGTGGCTTAAATCCTTCTGGTCCCGGCCCCTGACCTGGCGCCAGTGGGATGTCATCCCAATCTGGTGTGACCGCCAGATCCAGCAGATCGGGATTTTTGTCACTAAAAGCGCGATAGAGGTTTTCTACCGCAGTACGTTCAGCTTGCAGGCGTTGGTTCAGTGGTTGTGTCGCAGACATGTTGGAAACCTTATTGGATTAGTTAGCGGTGCATCTCACCGGCTTGTGCAGTATTCCTGAATCTGACACTATCCATCCAACAAATGATTGGTATAGAGCATTATACAAAATATGAATTTTGAAGGATTCAATCTCAACTTGCTGGTGGCATTCAATGCCTTAATGCTGGAGCGCAACGTCACTAAAGCGGCGGCACTGGCTGGCGTAAGCCAACCGGCGATGAGTGCCGCGCTTTCTCGCTTGCGCCGTGTCTTTGACGATCCGCTTTTTATCCGCAGCGCAGAAGGCTTGTTGCCCACGGCGAAAGCGCAGGAGATTGCGATACCGGTGGCCGATGCGTTAGGGCAGGTGCGTCATTTAATGAAGCCCGCAGAGGTCTTTGATCCCACAGCCAAACAGCGCAGTTTTACCCTGGGATTGACGGAGTATCCGATGCATGTGCTGCTGCCCGCGTTAACCAAAAAGCTGGCGGCAGTGGCACCTCATTGCACGATTCATGTGCGGTATTTTATTGATCGTGATGAGGTTGTGGCGCTACTCGATGCGGGCAAGATTGATATTGCCGTAGGCGTACCGCCAACCAAAGCAGAAAACCGAATTCTTTCCGAGCCATTGCTACGTGATGACTTTGTCACCTTAGTCGGGCGCGACCACGAAGCCGCGCGTAAAGGCATGAACCTGCAAGCGTTTCTCTCAATGCGCCACATCCTGGTGTCACCGGAAGGCAACCATTACGGCTTGGTGGACCAACAATTGCGTGAGCAAGGTCTGGCTCGCACCATCAGTCTGACGTTGCCCACCATGTTTACCGTGCCCGCGCTCTTGCCGGGAACGGATTATGTGGCAACGGTACTGCGCCGCGTGGGCACCACTTCAGCCAGCCAGGGCGACATCATCATGTTTGAACCGCCGTTGGCGCTGCCCTCGATTCCATTTGATCTGCTTTGGCATCGCAGGACGCAGGACAGTGTGGCGCATCAGTGGTTACGCGGTGTGATCGCGGAAGTAGGAGCAGCATTGTAGATCAAACCAGCGGCGGGTACGTGTTGCCGCTTTTGCATAAACCTGCCATGTTACTCGACACAATAAAAACCAGGCCACTTTGCAAACCTGTTTAACATCAGACCAGGAGTAACAGCCATGCTGGGGATAATCCGCGTATTAACCCATCCAGATCAGCACTTTGTCGAAGAACATGGTCGGCTGATTTATCAGGAGTACGCTATCAACTCAATTAGCCGGGCGATCCCCGATCAGCACAAAGGGATTTTTGATGATGCCAGTGAATCGCTGGCGGTGCCTAAGATCGTTACGCTCGGGCGGCAATTAGAGTCCGACGGCTGCAATGCGCTGTTTCTCAGCTGCGCCGCCGATCCTGGCCTTGCGGCATTGCGCGATGCCGTATCGATTCCCGTCATCAGCGCCGGTTCGGCATCGGCAAGCATTGCGCGTATGCTCAAGCGTCCTGTCGCGGTGATGGGGATTGGCGCGGCGGCCCCGGCGCCTTTCCGTCAGTTGCTGGGTGAATCCGTGCGCTACGCGCGTCCGGAAGGGGTGCTGAACACCACGGACTTGCTGAGCGCAGAAGGTCGCGCCAGCGCCCTGGCCTGTGCGGATAGTCTTTATCGCGATGGCATTGAAGTCATCGCCTTCTCATGCACCGGTTTTTCCACCATCGCGCTAGGCGACAGCATTCGCCAGCAGTTAGGGAAAGTGGCGGTGGATGCGGTGAGTGCGGCAGGCCTGTTTATCAGCCAGTTAGCCCCGCAATCCGCGCGATAACCTGCTCGCGCCGCTGCCCGGCGGCGCATAACATCCTGTAATCGTTTTTTTGTGATCTCCGCGATAAACAAATCCCGCCTCGCTCCGATAACTCCCTTAACAGAATTTACAAAAACAACATTCGCAGGAGAGGGAACATGGGGCTGGTATCCCGTTTACGTAATGTACGCATCACCCGAAAATTGTCAGCAGGATTTGGCATCGTGTTGCTGTTAGTGGCATTAGCCACCGGCATCAGCGTGCAGCGTTTCAATGCGATTCATGACATCTATCAGAAAACCAATCTGATCTATGACATCAACATTGAGGTGTTCCAGGCAAAAATTAACCGCCTCAAATACCTGTATGGTGATGATAAATCCGGCAAGGTGATGGCCGAATACGTCGCTCATGCACAGCAACTGAATCGCGAGGCTAAACAACTCTCCTGGACAGACAATGCCCGCGCGCTGGTGGATGAACTGGATACTCATCTCGCCAGCTTCCAAAACAGTATTGGCGCGATGACGCAAGCCACGCAGCAGCTAAATAGCCAGCGAGCACAGCTCGATTCCGTGAGCCAGCAAGACATGACCTCGCGCTATATGCAGTTGATCCGCACGCCAGTGACCAATCCAGAACTGACCAATCAGATCTATGAACAGCTCTTCGCCATTAGCAACGTGCGTGAAGAAGCCTGGGCGCTGCGCTTCAATGTCTCCGATACCCTGCGCAATACCTTGCAAACCCATTTCCAGCAGGCCGATCAGGGTATGAAAGCCTTGTTGGCTCAGCTGCCACCAGAACAGCAGGGCGGATTTACCGCGCTGTGGCAGGATACCGAACGCTTTAAAGATCTCAGCCTGCAAGCGGCGGACAGCTATGGTCAGCTGCGTGCGTCAGAAGACACGGTAAAAGTCGCGGGTGATAAGAGCAGTGCGGCGATCAAAAAGATCATTGCCATCGTCAAGGAGCGCAATGATGAACTGGCGAACGGTTCAGCAACGCTATCCCTGTTGATTGGGGGGCTGGCGATTCTGTTTGGCGTACTGGTAGCGTGGTACATCATCCGTCAGATTACGCGTCCGGTATTCCACAATCTTGAGCTGGCGGAGCGCATTGCCAGCGGCGATTTAAGCTCGCAGTTTACCACCGATCGTCATGATGAACTCGGCAAGCTGACCTCGGCGATGGGGCGGATGAACGACCGTCTGCGCAGTATGATTGGCGATGTGTTGCATAGCGTCAGCAGCGTGTCGCAAGCCGCTAGCGAGATCAATCAGGGCAACCTCGATTTGTCATCACGTACCGAGCAGCAGGCGGCGGCGGTGGTGGAAACGGCTGCCAGCATGGAACAGTTAACGGCTACCGTTAAAAATAACGCCGAGAACGCGCGGCAGGCCAGCCAGATTGCCGCAGAAGCTTCACACAATGCGAATCAGGGCGGTAAAGCGGTGCGCGATGTGGTCAGCACCATGGGGGAAATCTCCGACAGCTCGAAGAAAATTGCCGACATTACTGCCGTCATTAACAGCATCGCTTTCCAGACCAATATTCTCGCATTGAACGCGGCGGTCGAAGCGGCCCGAGCCGGTGAGCAGGGGCGTGGTTTTGCCGTGGTCGCCAGTGAAGTGCGCAACCTGGCACAGCGTAGCGCCGGTGCAGCGAAAGACATCGAACAGTTGATCACTGAGTCGGTGAGCCGCATCAGCAACGGGCATCAGCAGGTAGCGCGTGCTGGCGAAACCATGGATCAAATTCTCGGTAGCATTGCGCGCGTGAATGAGATCATGGAGGAAATTTCTGCTGCTTCCGATGAGCAGAGCCGTGGCATTGAGCAAATTGCTCGCGCGGTAGGTGAACTTGATACCACTACCCAGCAAAACGCCACGCTGGTGAGCGCATCCTCGCATTCGGCAAACTCGCTGGAAGAACAAGCGATGATGTTAGAGCGGTTGGTCGCGCAGTTCCGCTTGCAGGGAGCGGGGCGTTAAGTTTGTTCAAGGATGGGGCGGCCTGATGGCCGCCTTCTTTTTATAACGGCCTGCGGTGATCGTCTTTATTCAATGTCCACAGTGCGGCAAAGCTCACCAGCGCTGTGCCCATCACATACCAGGCCGGAATATCCGCATTACCGGTCTGTTTCATCAAACCGGTAATAATCAGCCCCGCACAGCCAGAAAACAGCGCATTCGACAGCGAGTAGGCTAACCCAAGCCCGGTGTAGCGCACGCGCGTCGGGAACATCTCCGCCAGCATCGCGGGCCCCGGCCCTGCAAGCATGCCGACCAATGCCCCGGCCACAAACACCACCGCCGCTTTGATCAGCAAGCCGTTTAGTGGGTCCTGCAATACTTTCAGCAGCGGGAATGCCAGCACCAGCAACAAGAAGGTCGCCAGTAACATCACTGTGCGTCGTCCTACGCGATCGCTCAGGATACCCGCAGGCAGGATAGTCGCCGCAAATCCGAGATTCGAGATCACCGCAATCAGCAGCGCCTGATTGAAGCCAGTATGCAGCGCTGCCTGCAAATAGGTGGGCATGATCACCAGATAGGTATAGCCCGCTGCGGACCATACCATCAGTCTTCCGATCCCCAGCACAATGGCGCGTACAGTGGCACTGACCGACGCGCTTTCTGCATTTGTTGCTTGCTCAAACTGTGGAGACTCTTCTAAGCCCGACCGTAGCCAAAGTGCGATAGCGCCTAGTGGCAGTGCGAGCAGGAAAGGGATACGCCAGCCCCAGGCCATCATCGCTGCGTCTCCGATGAGCAACGGCAAAACCGCCACCACGGCCACGCCCGCCAGTAATCCAAACGCCACGGTCAGAGACTGCCATGCTCCGTAAAAGCCGCGCTTGCCCGGAGGTGCAAATTCCGTCATCAGTGACACTGCGCCGCCGTACTCTCCCCCGGCAAACAACCCTTGCAGGATGCGTAACGCGGTAATCAGCAGCGGTGCAGCAACGCCAATGGAGGCATAAACCGGCACCAGACCGATCGCAGCGGTCGCGAGCGTCATCAATATCAACACAGCGATCAATACCGGCTTGCGTCCATAACGATCGCCCAACCTGCCGAACACTACCGCGCCTAAAGGACGGAAAAAGAAGGCCACGGCAAATGCAGCATAGGTCAGGATGAGACTGGTGAGGGCACTTTCGCCCTCAAGCTGGAAGAAGTTTTTAGCCATCAGCGTGGCCATAAAACCGTAAACGGCGAATTCATACCACTCAATAAAATTGCCGACGGATCCGGCAATGAGCACGCGCTTGTGTGCCGCAGAAAGAGACATGACGTTTTCCTATCAACAGGGGGCAGTGAACATCCTGCGGGCAAGCCGTTGGTGTGACAACCGCTGGCGCTAATCTGCTGCTGAAAATCGCTGTGGGTTCAAAGTTTTCACTGATTGAGTGGCTGACAAACAGGCTTCGTCTTACAAACCTTTTTCGTAATCAATCGCTTCCTTTATTTTTATCAAAGCCGATTGCAAATCATGCAGGCTTACAGAACCCAGCGCCAGCCGGATAGCCTGCGGCACGGTCGCCGAGGTACTAAAAGGTTCTGCGGTTGATACGGAAATTCGACTCTTCAGCAGGCGTTTTACCACGCGCTCCGCCCGAGCCTCTTCAGGTAACACAATCCAGTTAAAATAGGCATTCGGATGTCCATAGCAGGTAAAATCCTGCAAAATTGTTCGCGCCAGGGTTTGACGTTGCCCGGCATCTCTTCGCTTCTCTTCCTCAAGTTGTGCGACGTATCCCTCTCGCAACCAGTCGCAGACGATGGAGGTCATTAATGCGGGCGTGTTCCAGCTAGTGGCGCGAATCGCGCGTTCCAGTGCATCACGATGTTCCGCAGGAGACACTACGGCACCGACTCTCAACCCCGTCGCCACGTTCTTAGAAAAACCAGTGACATATATCGTCCTTTCAGGGGCGTAATAGGCCAGGGGTGCTGGAGGTCGCGGCTCAAGATAGGCGTAAGCCGCATCCTCAATAATCAGTAAATTATATTTTCGGGCAATTGAACCGATAGTTTCTCTCTGTTCGCTACTGAGCACCCAGCCCAGCGGATTATGCAATGTAGGCATGGTGTAAATGGCGCGAACCCGCCTGCTTTGGCAAACGGTTTCCAAAGCCACAAGATCAGGGCCAGAAGGATTGACGGGGATAGGGACGAGTTCCAGATGGTACAGGCTGGCCAACACTTTAAAGCCCGGATAAGTCAGAGCATCAACCGCGACAACATCACCCGGTCTCAATAAACCCATTACGGTTATCGCCAAACCCTGTTGCGCGCCATTGACCATCAAAACGTTTTTGGCTTGCGTAACAACTCCCATATTGCTCAGGTAAGAGGCAACCGCTTCACGGTCGTTCAAACGCCCGGCATAAGGCTGATAGCGCAATAACGATTCGATGTCACCGCGTGTCGCAAGTTGTCGCAGTGCACTACGTAGACGGTCAGCTTGCTCTGGCAGGGAAGGGGTGTTGAAATTCAGATCTAATACATCTGGTGCAACTCGCTGTTGATCATCACTTGATCCCAGTGGGCGCAAAATTTCCCTGACAAAGGTTCCCCGACCGGTTTCTCCCCTCACCAGTCCCATGGCTTCCAGCTCACTGTAAATACGCGTTGCGGTGGCTAATGAGATAGCACGCTCGCTGGCGAGTGCTCTGTGCGTGGGCAATCGTGTCCCTGCGGGCAAATGGCCGAGTTGTATCGCGCTGGCGAATTCATCAACGATAACTTTATAGCGAGCCTTCATCCAATGTATCCATGACAATTTTTTGATTGTCATTAATGCTGTCATTTACGCTTTAAAGCGTCAACGGTGGGTAAGTCAATGAATCAAGGTGGCGTTTATGGCGACTAGCAGCAACACAAGCGTATCTCACGCTAACCATTCTGGATTACAAGGATGGATGAGTGGATTTATCGGGATGGTTATTTTTAGTGGATCGTTACCGGCTACGCGTGTGGCGGTAAAAAGTTTCGATCCTTTTTTCCTGACTTTCATACGCGCTTCAATTGCAGGAGTGCTGGCGGTCCTGATCATTTTAGCCCTTCGACAACGCCGACCTGCGCCCGGACAGCTTTGTTCATTGCTGATTGTCGCGCTGGGTGTCGTGATAGGTTTTCCTTTGTTCACTGCGCTGGCGTTACAGCATGTCAGCTCAGCACATTCGATCGTTTTTATTGGATTGCTTCCCATGTCTACCGCGCTTTTTGCCGTGATTCGTGGAGGCGAACGACCACGAAGAGCATTTTGGTTGTTTTCCACTCTCGGTTGTCTATTGGTGATGGGGTTTACGCTGGTGCAGAGCGCAGCGGCATCACTGACCGGTGACCTCTTGATGTTAGCGGCGACGTTAGTGTGCGGCCTGGGTTATGCAGAAGGCGCAATGCTTTCTCGACACCTGGGTGGCTGGCAGGTCATATGCTGGTCACTGATCCTTTCACTGCCGATCATGTTGCTGGCAACAGTGATGACGGCTCCTCTCAGTTTTGAACCTGTTCAGGCGTCTGCATGGTGGGCTTTAGGATATGTATCGCTGTTCAGCATGCTGATTGGTTTCATCTTTTGGTACAGGGGGCTGGCAACCGGCGGTATCGCCAGCGTAGGACAACTGCAGCTGTTACAGCCTTTCTTTGGCCTGATTTTCTCAGCCTGGTTACTTCATGAATCCATTCATCCATCCATGCTGGTGGTGACGGCAGCCGTTGTATGTTGTTTGGCCGCTGCACGTAAATTTGAGCGGTAGCTTTACAAAATCCTGACGAACCTTGCGCAGTTGTTAAGCGCAAGGTAAATATTCTTAAAATAAACCGCACCGCTCGCGGTTTTTCCCGTTAAACTGCTTTTCTTGTCGATCAGACTTTTCCAGTGAATGAATTATTACTCACCTGATGATAGCCATCTGAAGCGGCGTTCACAGCGCTTCGTTCGTCGTATGTTTATCATGCGCCAGCTTGGCACAATTTTATGTTTCTTCCCGATTCTCTCGGTATTGATGGAGATGCATCGCGGAGTGGCGTTCAGCGCCCTGTTATTTATCAATGCATTTATCTGGCCGTGGGTGGCTTATCGCCGGGCATTGCGTGCCGAAGACGCCACCGGCACCGAACGGCATAACTTAACGCTGGACGCGGCATTTGGCGGTATTTGGGTGGCGCTGATGGCGCTTAGCCCGTTGCCGTCATTTATCATTATGGCGGTGCTGGTCTCGGATCGTTATGCGGCAGGAGGCGCAGCGCAGTTAATCGCTGCCATGCAGGCTTTCCTCTGCGCTTTCGTTATGGTCTGGCTGGTGGATGGCGCGGGTGTCAATCTCACATTCAGTGCGCAAACCGTCTGGCTGACATTGCCGTTGGCAACCTGCTATATGCTGGTATTGAGCGTGACGTCCTACAATTTGACCTGGCAATTGCGTAAACGAAACCGTGAACTGGAGCGTATTGCGTTAATGGACCCTGGTCTGGAGATCCCTAACCGGCGTCTGTTTGAACGTCGTCTGGAGAGCGAATTCCTGAGTACGCGTCGTGGCGACAGCGCGGGCTATCTGCTGCTGATGGATCTTGATTACTTCAAGTCGGTGAATGATACCTGGGGCCACGAAGCCGGGGATTTTTTACTGGCAGAGATTTCGGCACTGCTTCGTAATCATGTGGGATTGCAGGATATTCCCGCGCGTTTCGGCGGTGATGAGCTGGGCGTGATCGTGCACCATGCGACCGATGAGACGGTGGTAGCGTTGGCAAATCGCTTAAAGGAAAAAATCGCTCAGGTGCGCCTGCCAGCGTCGGCGGAGTTTCGCTGCTCGGTGAGTATCGGCATTGCTTCAGCCGCCAACGCCGAGTCCTTGCGCCATTGGTTACGCCATGCAGATGAAGCGTTATACGAGGTAAAACGCGCCGGACGAAATGGTGTGCGGCTGTGGGTCCCGCCGCAACCACCGTTGGCCGGCGCCGCCTGATCAGGCAAACGTCGGTTCGCAGTTCACCGGGAAGTTGAGTGAATTGGCCACATAACAGGCCTCATGTGCCTGGTGATGTAACTCAAGCGCGCGATCCGCATCTGCCGGATCGCGCAGCGTAATGCGCGGTTTCAGCGTGATTTGCGTAAAACGACCCCGAGCCCCTTCTACCATGGTGCCTTCCGCGGCATCCTCATAAGCTTCCACCACAATTCCCGCGTCCGCGCACAGGTGCAAATACCACAGTTTGTGACAGGCGGAGGCCGAAGCCAGCAATAACTCTTCAGGATTCCAGCGCGTGGCATCGCCACGAAATGCCGGATCGGCGCTCAAAGGCATTATGGGTTTGCCGTCTGCCAGCATCTCACTGTTACGATCGTAAGCGGTGTAAGAGGAGGTGCCGGTGCCGCGATTGCCGGTCCAGCGGACCGTGACCTGATAGTGGTGTTCCCGTGCCATAGCTGAAGTTCCTTTTGTGGGGTAATCGGCGGTCAGTTTACTGTGTTTGCTGGCGTGGCGGGAAGGCTCTGATCAGCCACCGCGCGTCAAATCCTCAATATCCAGCGTTTCAGTCTGACAAATAGAGATCAGGCTGGCGGCTTCATCACTTAGCCGTACAAAGGTATGGCGCATCGTACTGTCGATGTAAGCGCTGTCACCTTGTGCCAGCCGCAGCGGTGCATAGAGCTGCGTATGCAACATCACTTCGCCTGACAAAACATAAATGAACTCTTCACCGGCATGCTGAGACCAGGCTTCCGGCGGCGGCAACTCGCGCGTCTCAATTCCCATCACCACCGGAATCATCCCTTTCACCAGCAGTTCAGCGGCATGCACTTCATAACGAAAATAGGGGTTGGTAAAGGCCAATCCTTTACCGGCCAGTGTGTAAGTGCGGCGGCCCTGAATGGCGGTGCTCGCCACCGAAGGCAGGGGCAACTCTTCGGCGAACAGTTCGGCCAGAGAGTAATCAAACGCGCTGGCAATCTTGGCAATGGTATCGAATGAAGCGGACACCTGGCCTTTTTCAATCTTCGAAAGTGTCGAAATCGACACGCCACTCAACTCGGCGACCTGCTCCAGCGTCAATTCTCGCGCCTGACGTATCGTTTTGATTCGCAGTCCAAAATCTTGTTCGCCGGTTAAGGCGGCGCCCAGCCCGGAGGCTTCATGCTGTCGGGTGGTTTTCATTGGCAATGATTCTTCTGCTAAGTGAACTGGACAGTTAATTTCTCACATATGATAAAAATTATCACATAAGAAAATTGTATTGGTCTAAATGTGAGCAGAGTAGCAGTTTAAAAGAAAACTTCTGGGAGCTGCTATGAACATAACCACCATCGCCAGCATTACACTGCCCGCGTTTTACGATAAAGCCCGCAACCTCAACAACCTGCTGAGTTGGATGGAACAGGCAGCACAGGAAGGTGCCGACCTGGTGGTGTTTCCGGAGCAGGTTTTACAAGGCTATCTGCCGGATACGCTCAACTGGAACGGCGAAGCGGTGGCGTGGCAAATGGCGCAAGCCGAAGTGGTGACCGAAGGTGAGAGCGTGCAGGCCATGAAAAAGCTCGCCACGCAACTGGGCTTGCATGTGGTTTTCGGCATGACCGAGCGCCATCCTGAACGTGCCGAAGTACTGTTTAACAGTGCGGTGCTATTGGGGCCAGACGGTTTGCTCGGCGTGTATCGCAAAGTGCATCAGCCGGGCGATGAGAAGCACGTCTACTATCCTGGCAGCGATTTTCCGGTGTTCAGCACGCCAATTGGCCGCATTGGTATGTTGATTTGCTACGACAAAGTGTTCCCGGAAAGCACTCGCGAGCTGGCGCTGAAAGGCGCGGACATCATGATCATGCCCACCGCATGGGGCTATGCCGGAGACGGCAGTGCAGGCGATGCCGATCCCATGGTGGATAGCTACACGCTGTTTGGCCGTGTGCGCGCACTGGAAAATCAATGCTGGATGATCGAATCCAATCTGTGCGGCCAGCACGGCAATCTTCACTATCACGGCCACAGCCGCATTATCGATCCGCTGGGAAATATCGTGGCTGACAGTGGCACCACGGAAGGCATGGCGATTGCCCGCGTCGAGGTGCAGTCCGCCATCCTGCGCGCCCGCAGCAGCGACTATCTCGGCTATCACTTCCTGAAAGATTACGTTGCGGTACAGGCCCCGCCTTCGCCGTTGACGGTTCACAATCGCCACGCGCGACCTTTGGGGGAAAACCATGAGTAAAGTTCTGGAAGCCGCTGGCATCCACAAAAGCTATCCCACGCCGGAGGGTGAGGTGACGGTGCTGCGCAACCTCAACTTCCATGCCAATCGCAATGAATTCGTCTCATTTGTCGGGCCCAGCGGCTGCGGCAAATCGACGCTGTTCAACATCATCACCGGGCTGCTAATGCCCGACAGCGGCAGCATTTTGCTGAAGAATCGCGAAACCACCGGCACGCCGTCACCGGAACTCGGTTATGTGCTGCAAAAAGACCTGCTGTTCCCGTGGCGTACGGTGATCGACAACGTGATCCTCGGTCTGGAAGTGCGCGGCATGCCCAAAGCACAGGCGCGAGCCAAAGCGCGTGAACTGTTCGAACTCTACAAAATGACCGGTTACGAGCAGAAGTATCCGTCGCAGCTTTCCGGCGGCATGAAACAGCGTGTGGCATTGATGCGCACCATGGTCACCAACCCGGAAATCATCCTGATGGATGAGGCTTATAAGGCGCTGGACTACCCGCTCAAAATCTCGCTGGAAAGTGAATTGCTGAGTGTGGTGAAAGAGCAGCACAAGACGGTGATCTTCATTACGCATGATATCGAAGAGGCGGTCACGCTGTCGGATCGTGTTTACGTGATGAAAGCGCGCCCCGGTGAAATTGTGCAGGAGATTGAGGTCGATCTCGGCACGGATAGCCTGTCGATACCCGAACGCCGCCTGTCGCCGCGTTTCAATGAGTATTATGAGCATATCTGGCGCAGCATCGGCATTCAGCCTGAGCCGGTTAACTAACGAGAGGACGACATGACAATGAACTCAGTGTCTACACGCCCTACGGTTGCGGCGACGGCAAATCGCAGTTCGCGAGAAACCTTTTTCCGCTCAGCTAACGCACGTCGCTACACGCTGCTGTTCTTACAGATGGCGATTGTGGTGCTGCTGTTGGGAGGTTGGGAGCTCGGTGTGCGCAGTGGCAACATCAACGCCTTCCTGTTCTCCAGCCCCTCACAGGTATGGGAGGTGCTGGTCCAGCGCTTTCAGTCCGGTGAAATAGTGACTGATGTGCGCGTCACCGCCGTTGAAACCCTGGTGGGGTTTGCCGTGGGCGCGATTGGCGGCTCTATCCTGGGGTTGCTGCTGTGGTACTCGCGCTTTATCTCTGACCTTGCCGCGCCGTTTATCGCCGCGATTGGCTCAATTCCGGTACTGGCGATTGCGCCGATGACCATCATCTGGTTCGGCACGGAGATGCTTTCCAAAGTGGTGATTGTGGCGTTTTCCTGCGTGGTGGTGTCACTGACCACCTCTTATAAAGGCGCGATGCGCACCGATCCCGATCTCATCAACCTCCTGCGATCCTTCAACGCCGGACGCGGCACCATTTTCTTCAAGCTGGTGGTGCCATCCGCGATGTTATGGGTGCTGTCGGGCTTACGGCTTAACGTTGGCTTCGCGCTGGTCGGTGCCATCGTCGGTGAATACATCTCTTCGGATAGCGGCGTGGGTCATATGATCCTGCTGGGGAGTTCCAATTTCGGTATGAACATTGTGCTGGCTGGCATCGTGCTGGTCATGCTGATGATGCTGTGTTTCAACGCGCTGGTGGCATTTATTGAACGCCTCATTCTCTCCTGGGACAGGAAATAATCATGAAAAAATTCCGTTTAGCTACGATCTCTGCCGCAGTTTGTCTGGCTTCTCTGGTAAGTGCGCACGCGGCTGACACGCCAGTGCGCATCAACCAGGCGTTTCAATCGCTGCTCTATCTGCCGTTGTATGTGGCACAGGAGCAGGGCTTTTTTAAACAGCAGGGCGTTGATGTGAAAATCAGCACCGGTGGCGGCGGGGCGCAATCCTGGGCGGCGGTGATTGGCGGCTCGGCAGATTTCTCGATTCAGGATCCGGTGTTTGTGCCGAAAACCCGTGAAAACGGCGGCAAGGGGGTGGTGGTGGCCGGGGTACAGAACGCGCCAACCATCTTCATCTTCGGCAAAGAAGCGGCTTCTTTGCAGGACAATTTGTCACTGCTCGCGGGCAAACGTGTGGTGACCAGCCCGCAACCTGATACCACCTGGGCGTTTATGAGTTATCTGATCAAACAGAACAACCTCAAAGACGTGAAGCTGGTGCATGTGGCGATTGGCAATGAGATCCCGGCGGTGGCGGCAGGTCGTGCAGATTACGCGTTAGCGGCGGAGCCACAGGTCACCATGGCCGAAAAGCAGAACGGCTTGCATGTGGCTTATTCGTTCTCAGCCGCGCAATCCTGGTATCCGTTTGCCTTCTCTAGCCTGACGACCACACAACAATATATTGATAAGAATCCACAGGCCGCGCAGGCCGTCGTGACCGCCTTTGAACAGGCCTCACGCTTTATCTACAAGCATCCGGCTGAGTCGGTGACCATTGCACGTAAATACTTCCCGGCGTTGCCCGAGGAGGTGGTGAAAACCGCAGTGCAGCGTGAAATCGATGCCAAAGGCTATCCGGAGAACGTGCTGGTGTCGCAGAAGGCCTGGGATAACAACATGAACATCGCGCTGTATGCCAAAAACATCAAAGCCTATCCCTCTGAAGCCACGTCATATCAGAACAACGTGAACACGACGCTGGCGACTAAGGCCAAAGAAGCGGTCGATGCGATGGGCGATAAGTAAGTCCTCACCTACCTTCGAAAAGTGATGGGCGCACCGCTGTGCGCCCGCAATAAAAGAGGATTGATTATGGATGCACTGACACTTCGACTGGCATTGATACAGCGCCATTGCGCGGCTGATGCGGTTGAGCTGGAACACCTGCTTACCGATTGTGAAGCGCGTGCGGCGGGCGTTAGCGCCTTTGCTGCGCAACATTTCGCGCCAACGCTGCAGCCGGCAAACGCGTGGGTTTCATCGCTGCATCCGCCGCTGAAGTTGCCTCATGAGTGAGTTAATCGATGCCTCAATGCTGACGCTGGCACAGCAGTTGCGCACACGGCAGACCAGCGTGCCAGAGCTGGTCGAAGCCTGTCTGGCGCGTGAAGAAACCACGCGCGATCTCAATGCGTTCAATGAAGTCTATGTGTATCAGGTACGCCAGGCAGCCAAAGCCAGCCAGCGCTTGCTGGAACAGGGTTATGATTTGGGCCCGCTGCATGGCATGCCGATTGCCATCAAAGCCAATATCGATTTGGCCGGTGAGGAGATGCACGCGGGCAGTCAGATACTCAGTGGCAATATCGCCCAGCGTGATGCGGTGGTGGTGCAACGTCTGAAGCAGGCGGGCGCGTTAATCATCGGCAGCACCAACATGCATGAATTCGCATGGGGCGGCACCACCAACAATCCGCACTACGGTGCCAGCAGCAATCCCTGGGATGATGCCCGCATTCCTGCCGGTTCCAGCGGCGGTTCGGGGGTCGCCGCCTCGGTGCGCAGTGCGCTGGCAACGTTGGGCACCGATACCGGGGGATCGATTCGTTTACCGGCTTCGATGAACGGGATCACCGGTCTGCGCCCGGGCGTGGGGCGACTCTCCACGGAGGGCATTTTTCCTCTCGCCACCAGTCTTGATACCGTTGGGCCGCTGGCTCGTTATGCCGAAGAGTGTGAAGTGCTGTTTAATGTGCTCGACGGCAAAACACAGCCGCTGACAGCATTACCGGAACTGGCCGGATTGCGTATTGGCTTACTGCCGGATGTGCAACAGCAGGTGCAGCCTGATGTCGCGACTGCCTATGATCAAATGGTGCAGTGGTTGAGTGCGGCGGGTGCACGCTGCCAGACGCTGAGTTTGACCGGGCTTGAGCAGGCGGTGAATGCGCTAGTGCTGATCAACCTTGCGGAACCGGCTTCACTGCACGCCGCCTGGCTTGCTGACCGTCCGCAAGAATACGGTGCGGATGTGCGTAAGCTGCTGCAAGCGGGACTCGCCATTACCGCAGTGGAGTATCTGCAGGCACAACGTTTCCGCACCGGTTTACGCCAGCAGTTGTTGCAACATTTGAATCAGGTGGATGTGATTCTGGTGCCGACGCTGCCATTTACCGCACCGCATAAAGGACTGGAAGCGATTCGAATGGGAGACCGCGAAGAGAGCGTGTTGACCGGCAACATGCGTTACAACGCGCTGGCAAGTCTGTCAGCACTGCCCGCTATCAGTCTGCCTGCCGGGTTTGATCATGCAGGGATGCCCATTGGCATGCAGCTCATCGGACGTGATGGCGCTGAGCGCAAACTGCTCGCTTTCGCGCGTCGATTCCAACAGGAGCACGATTATCATCTGCAAACGCCAACCCGGCTACGTGCGTGAAACCCATTCCGCTGCGCGACCTGTTAATCCTGCTGCTGGTGGTCAACGGCTGGGCTTTTAACGTTATCGCCATGAAGTTTGGCCTGATGGAACTGCCGCCGCTGTTCATGATGACGCTGCGTTTTGTGCTGGTGGCGGCCCTGCTGCTGCCGTTTCATCGCCTGACGTGGCGTCAGTTACCTGGCATGATGCTGCTGGGATTCACCTTTGGTTTTGTGCATTTCGGGTTAATGGTGATTGGCATGCAAACCACCGATGCGGGCACCACCGCCGTGTTTATCCAGATGGGCACGCCGATCGCCATGCTGCTGGCAGCATTCTGGCTCAAAGAGCGACTGCGCTATCAGCAAATCGGCGGCGTAGTGGTGGCGTTTTTGGGCGTGATGATTCTTGCGGGCAGTCCGGCGCTGTCGCACTGGCAAAGCATTATGTGGTTATTGATGAGCGCCTGTGGTTGGGCATGCAGCACGGTGCTGATCAAGCGTTTGCCGCCGATTGCACCGCTGGCGATGACGGGCTGGCTGTCACTGTTTGCCATTCCACTGGTGGGGGTGAGTTCGCTACTCACCGAGCAGCACCAGTTCACTTTGCTACTCGCAGCGGGTTGGCGCGGTTGGCTCGGGGTCATCTACAGCGCGCTGGGTTCGTCCATCCTCGCTTATTCATTGTGGTATGGCCTGCTGAAACGCTATCCCGCCAGCCAGATTCTGCCCTGGTCACTGCTCAGCCCGGCGCTGGCATTACTGATGGGCGTGGCAATTCTGCATGAATCGCTGGATCACAGCAAAGTGATCGGCACGCTGCTGATTGTAGGAGGGATATTGCTGGCAGTGGTACGAGGCACAGTCATGAAGAAGAGGGTGGTCGTGTAATTGGGATTTTTCAGCCGGAATGCCCAGAACTCTTTATATAAGAGGGTTATATCGGCATATCACTCAAACCTGCTATGCGGCATGTAAGGCGCGCACGTCGCCTCAAAACCGCGAGTTAATTCCCCTATCTTCCTGATTATTGCTCTCCTATTTAATTAACTCCCTCAATACAACGCTTTATTAATGTCTGGCACTAATATTTATAAATGACTGCTATTAATCTGATTCGAACAGAAAACCCTTCACTATTTTTGTGTAAACAGTCACAGTATCGACCAATTAAAATGAAAGCGTAAAGTAAAGAGAGAATATGAAGGTTATTTGACTATATAACCTTTTGATAAATATATATACCAGTAATGCATATAAACCCCGTTGCTTTTGAGCGTAGAACATCAATCAAGCATAAACAACTGCAACTTAACATAAGTGTATGTGAGACGTGACATGTATTCTAACGCGATATGGATCATGCTGGAGAAGTCAGTCAATATCATCGGGCTGATATATATCAATTCATTAATGGCTAAATACATTGGCCCGGATAACTTTGGCAAGATAAATATCGCCACCTCGCTGTTTATCTTTGTACAGACGTTGTCATGGTTTGGTGGCCAGAATATTATTTTTAAACGCATGAGTGAGAGAGCCCGTTCAGGTATCTCTTTGGCGATGCATACGCAGAATCAGAGACGTTTTTTCTTTCTCATCTCCTCAAGTGCAGTACTCACGTATCTCTACTTCTTTACGGATCTCACGGTCTTTATCTTTGGCGTTGCCAACTGCATCGCGACGTATTACATCGTGATGGACTTCTTTTCGATCTATAACAACACTCAATTAAAATCAAAGATCAATACGATTACCAATGTCATCGGATTGTCTTTGGCACTGATGGCCAGATTTTACATATCTCACTTTGAACTGCCGATTTACTATTTCACGATACCTATCATCATTATCCCTCTGGTCCCTTACGTCATGCGCCTTGTGTACTTTAGGCAGACCACAGCAGTCAATGAAAGTAGTAAAGGTGCTGTGATGTATAAACGTCATATGTTGTATACCGGCGGGGCCTTAATTCTGTCGAGCATATCAGCGGATATCTACACGCAGATTTCGAGTATTTTTCTGGCTAAAATGATCTCTTACTCAAATCTGGGAATCTATAGCGTTGCATTAACCATAGGAGGCGCCTGGTCATTTATCGTATTGGCATTAATAACGAGTTTCTTCTCAAAGATTTACAATGAAAAGAATCAACCTGCTGTAGATGAATTACTAAGTAAAATCAACAGGATTGTAATCCTGCTGTCTCTTGTTGTGCTAGGTGGGTTCTATCTGTTTGGTGATGACTTTATCCATTTGCTTTATGGCAATAAGTATATGGAATCTGCCGAAATTATACCCATCATCATTATTGGCACGATGTTCTCGTCACTGGGAACGATCTGCTACCGGTATATGATTAAAGAGTCCGGATACAACTACCTGGCTAAGAAGATGTTTTTATGTTGTGTATTAACCGTGCCATTTTCCTGGGTCATGATCCGTTCCTTCGGAATTAATGGCGCTGCATACTGTTTTTTGATTGTTGAAATTTTGTCTTGCACGTTACTGAATTACTTTTTCAAGAATAGAACAATCATCAAAATGCACCTCAACATTTTTAAAACGAGATAATTTCAATGAGAATGATAAAACACACAGTTAAGTCAGCTCTGAAAATTAGCGCTAATATTTCACCAGAATTCTGTGCTAAAGCCCACTACTACATTAAATTCAAGAAGAAACTTAATTTAACCAATCCTACCAATTTTAATGAAAAGATTCAGTGGCTCAAGTTCAATGAGCTGAACAATGATATCTACACTCGCTGTGCGGATAAGTATAAAGTCAGAGAATATATTTCATCCAAAGGCTGCGGTCAAATTCTGAATGAGCTTTATGGCGTCTACGATAGTCCTCAAGATATTGACTATGCTGCACTGCCTGAAAGGTTTGCGCTCAAGTGCAATCATGGTGCAGGCTACAACATCATTTGTAGTGATAAATCCTCATTAGATGTTGATAAAACCAACCGGCAGTTGAGCAAGTGGTTAAGTGAGGATTTCTCATCACATTTTATTGAGCCACAGTACCGAAAGATTGAGAGAAAGATTCTCTGCGAAAAATTTATCGAGAATGAACGCGGTGGTTTTCCAGACGACTATAAGTTTTACTGCTTTAACGGTAAACCCTACGCCGTCATGGTTTGTGTCGGCCGTGAAAAAGGCACGCCTAAATTCTATTACTTTGACATGAACTGGAATCCGCTACCCTTTGAGGATACGGTGAAGTTGATTAATAAGTATGACCTGCCCGAGATGCCTGAGGGCTTTGTAAAAATGAAGCAGTATGCAATGAAACTGGCGAGCGATTTCAAATTCGTGCGCGCTGATTTCTATCTTCTCAATGGCGAAGTCATTTTTGGTGAACTGACATTTACGCCTTCAGCAGGTCTGGATGTCTCCCTTCAGGAAGCGGATGCCATTTTGGGTGGGCAACTGAGGTTGTGATTGGTGTGCATGGAGCGCCCCAGACAGAGTAGAGTTAACTCTGGCAGTTGATGAATAGCGGTTCGGGGATTGAGGGCGGCATAATGAAGCACTCAATCCCTTTTCATTTATTGATTCAGTTCCTGCAACAGGCGTGTATTCATGTACAGCTTCTCGCGCCCATAACTTTTCTCTTCTAATACGCCGATTCCCACAAGCTGTTTCAAATAAGCGGATGCCGTTTGACGTTTAGCGGTAGCCAGTCGCTGTACTGCATGGTAACAATCCAAAAAACTATTTGGTGAGGCACCATAGGGGTCCCATTGATGCTGTTTGTCCTGCATTAACGCCAATAACCCGTTCTCAATTTCCGTTTGCTGAAGTAGAGGCTGATCGGAATGTAACACCACGGCCTGACCGTGCAGCCAGGGCAAGGAGGCGGCAACGGTACGGTTGTTCTCCAGAGCGGGACGCCAGATGGCCAGCATGTCGATGTCACCCTGATGTAACGCCTGTCAGAGAAGTTTGATGGCACTACTATTTGCCATGGCTGTGTAAGTAAATCCCTACCGTTTAATCAGTAACTGTTGACTCAGAATGGTCTCACCTTGCGTTTCGATCAGCACGCAATAAAACGTATTTTGTTGTTTATTCTGGCTGACTGATGAGGTTGACATTGATGATTCGTTACGCGGGTGAAAAGATAAAGGTAGTATTACTGGATGACCACCCGATGATTCGATTATCACTGGAAATGGCAGCCAGCCACTATCCCGATATGCAGATCACCGGCAGCTTTTCCCATAGCCACGAACTCTTATCATGGTTGCAAAAGAACGCTGCTGATGTGCTGGTGCTGGATTATATTTTGGGTGGCGATGAGCTTGATGGTTTGTCGTTAATAAAACAGATCTTATCACGCCATCCAACATTAAAGATTTTACTCTCGTCCTCCATGGAAAGCCTGGCGGTAATACGTGCCGCCTTTATGAGTGGAATCAAAGGCTATATTTCTAAACGTGAAGAGGCGCAGACGTATTTTGAAGCCATCCGTGTGATTGACAGAGGGCTGCGCTTTATTCCAGATAACATTGAAAGTGAATTAAGCAAAATACCGGTGCGAAAGCGCGATGGCGCGGTATTAGATGGGCCGCTGTATCAGGCCAACGGCGAGAAGCTTTCGCGACTGGATACGCTGTTATCGCCGCGTGAAGCGGAAGTGATCCGTTGTTTCCTTGATGGCATGCAGGTAATTGAGATCGCAGAAAAATTAAAACGCAGCCGTAAAACCATCAGCGGGCACAAGCAATCGGGGATGAAAAAACTGGGGCTGACCACCGATTTAGAATTGTTTAAATACCGCGATCATCTTTTCTAACATTCAATTTTTTATTCCATTCAGCAGAGACTGGATGGTTTTACGTCAATCAGGAAGTATACACCTTATCAACACCTTGGCCGCGTCACTTTTAAAGGTGAACCGCCGCAAAACAAAGGTGAGAATCAAGTGCGTATGTCAAAGCAGTGGCAATGTATTACAGGGCAACAGCAATGCCTTAGCCGCAGTCACCGCCAGCCATGACTCGGTACTCACCGATAACGTCCGCACTGACACCACCAGCCGTATCGCACTGGCATTAAACAGCGGTTCCTCGCTTGCAGGTACGATGACCGGTTTAGACAGCTTCAGTATTGATGGCAGCGGTGGCGGGTTCGTTGAGCCGTCGGCACAGTTGAGCACGCTGTGGGCGGAGAGTGATAGTTTCCGCTTTGATAATGGCCTGGCTGGCCGTAGCGGTTCGGCACGCTCGCAACGAGTTGCGCTGCACGGCGTCGTGGGCAAGTCACTGACCTTATCCCAGGGGGCGCAGTTAACGCCGTGGGTAAGGTTATCAGCGATTCAGGAGCTGGAAAGCAACAACCATATGACCCTTTTCGATCAGCGTTTCAGCAATGATCTGGCCTGTACGCGCGCAGAGATGACATTGGGGATGTCTGCTCAGCTTCAACCTGATCTACAGCTTTATACTGAAGCAGCGACCAGCAAAGCACGGCATATGAACAGCCCTTAAAATGCGGCTTTCGGTGTGCGCTGGAGCTGGTAATCACAGATATCTGGCGGCATCTTGTCGCCGGAATTTTGCTCAACAGATAAGTACTCTACTACAGCCGGTACAGTGTTCGCGGGCTAAGGTGATAAGCATGCAAAGACGTTTATTCACCCTCTGAAAGGAACATCAGAACGCCATGAAAACCGCCATTATCATCGATGAACCACCCAGACCACTGCCGCGAACGCGTGATGGCGCTGAAAAACAGCGGCATCGCCGTCTTAGCTGAATGCTTGCCTGTGGTTGAAGCGCTGGATCAGGTTCAACGACGGTGTCCGGACTTGCTGGTGGTTAATCTCATCAACAACATTGAAGGATTAACGCTGCTGTCCGCATTTCGCGCACTGAGTGGTGCCATGAAAATTTTGGTGATAGCGGCACCGCACAGTGGGCATTTCGCGCAGCGTTGTCTGGACGCGGGTGCCGATGGCTATGTCATCGCCTCGGATCAACTCAGCGAATTCAAAGAGGCGGTGCGCATGGTGATGCGTGGTTACAGTTTCGCCCCAGCGCTGGATTTTCCGACTGCAGCCGATCGTCGCCATGGGGCCAGTGATGAGCAACGCTTACGCATGCTCTCCGCGCGCGAAATGACGGTGTTGATTTTGCTGGCAAAAGGCATGGGCAATAAACAGATTGGTGCGCAACTGTCGCTCAGTGAAAAAACCGTCAGCACCTATAAACATCGCCTCAAAATAAAGCTGAACATCACCTCATTAGTGAAACTCATTGACTTCGCGCGGCGCTATCATCTGCTGTAGCAGTACTCACAGTCTTAATCAGAGCCCTTCCAGGCATCGAACAGCATGACGATGTGCCGTGTGTGGTTGATGAATGGGTGATTGACGAAACCCCATTGCAGCACCCAATCAACAACCATTCATCAACAGCCCTCAATCAGTGGTGCGCCTCAGCGAATAGTGCACGAATTCAAACAAATTTATCGGTAACGTACTCAGCTTCATCCCTTTTCGGAACCACAGTTGTATGAAAAATCTGTCAAAGCTGGTTATCACTTTAGGCCTGTTTTTAGCCGTCAGCGCTCAGGCTGAAGCACAAGGATGCCTGAAAGGCGCGATGATTGGTGCCGCAGCGGGGCATGTTGCGCACCATGCCGTGATGGGCGCGGTAGGGGGCTGTGTCGTGGGTCACCACATGGCCAGTAAGAAGCAAAAGGAAGCTGAGGCCAAACAGCAGCAACAAAAGTAATTGGCAGATAAACGCTTCCGGTTTAACGTGATGCTTGCAAGTTTAACCGGAGGCGATTCGCTTATTCGCATCCCACATCCACATCATCTGCGAAATCGCCTTGTTGAGTTCCTCAATGCTGGCGCCGTCGCGTGCCTGAATCGATAAACCAAACATAAAAGTGCTTAGAGATGCCGCCAGCGCGCTGACATCAACGTCCGGCCGCAACTCGCCTGCGGCAACGGCACGCTCTATCGCGGCGGCGATTCCGGCTCGGGTGCGATCGCGCGAGCGTGCCAGCGGTTCGGTCACGGCGGCATGTTCGGCGGAGGTGGCGCTCATGGCACCGAGGCCAACCATACATCCGGTTGGATGGCCTGGCTCGCACTGCATCTGCGCTGAGCGTCGCAGCGAGGTTTCCACGGCTTCACGTCCCGTCAGATTGGTATCCCACAGGAATTCCGTTACCTGACCAAAGGTCGCGAGATAGCGCTGCACGCACTCACGGAATAATGCCTCTTTCGAACCGAATGCGGCATAAAAACTGGGTGCGGAGATGCCGTTATTGATGCTGGCCTTGAGCTGATTCAGTGAAGTCGATTCGTAGCCCTGCTGCCAAAACAGATACATCGCCTGTTCGATCGCCTGGTCTCGATCAAATGTTCTCGGGCGTCCCATCGTTGCCATCGCGTCCTCATGTTTAATGCGTGCAGTGGATTACTATACTAAACGATACATAACTCGTTGACAAAGCGAACATGCCTGATTAGTGTATCGATCGCTATATTAATCCAGATCGCTATCTTTAACTTCAACAAGGCGATATTGCACGGCCAAATATATACCAATCGATACATAAGTGATTTCAGAAGGAATTATGGAAAAAGAACTCGCACTCACTGAGCAAGATGCAGCAACAGAACGTCTGCCGATATCTGCTCTGCTGGCGCTGGCGATGACAGGCTTTATTTGCATCATCACCGAAACCTTACCCGCCGGGCTGTTGCCGCAAATGGCAGCGGGACTGAGCATCTCTAATGCGCTGGCGGGGCAGACGGTCACGGCTTATGCGCTGGGCTCGCTGATCGCCGCGATCCCATTGACCATCGCGACACAGAGTTGGCGGCGCAGAAATGTATTGCTGCTGGCTATCGCCGGGTTCCTGATTTTCAATTCTATTACGGCGCTGTCCGCAAACTACTGGCTCACGCTAACGGCACGTTTTTTGGCTGGCGTAGCAGCGGGATTGTCATGGAGTCTGCTGGCGGGCTATGCCCGCAGGATGGTGGCGATTCACCAGCAGGGCAAAGCGATGGCCATCGCCATGGTGGGCACGCCTATCGCCTTGTCACTGGGCTTACCGCTCGGCACCTGGCTGGGTGGCCTGCTGGGTTGGCGCAGCGCCTTCGCGGTTATCTCTGCCTTAACCCTTGTGCTGGTGGTATGGGTGCTGACCAAAGTGCCTGATTATCCGGGGCAATCGCGCCATGAACGTATGCCGCTATTGAAGGTGCTCACCACGCCAGGTGTGAGACCCGTGCTCAGTGTGGTGATCGCCTGGATGCTGGCTCACAACATTCTCTATACCTACATCGCCCCGTTTCTGCAATTGGCCGGATTGGGTTCTCAAGTGGATGTCGTGCTGCTGGTGTTCGGGCTTTCCGCGCTGCTGGCGATTGCTGTGATCGGGCGGCTGATCGATCGCCAATTACGCAGCAGCGTACTGGTGAGTCTGGCGGTATTTGCCCTGGTTTCATTGGGGTTTATGGGCTTTTCGCACATTCCAGCAGTGCTGTACCTCGGTGTTGCCGTGTGGGGGTTGACCTTCGGCGGGGCAGCAACGCTATTGCAAACGGCGCTCGCGGATACCGCCGGAGAGGGCGCAGATATCGCACTTTCCATGAACGTGGTGGCGTGGAACGGCGCGATTGCGGCGGGCGGCATCACCGGCGGCATTTTGTTGAATCACTGGGGCGCGCAATCATTCCCACCCGTTTTGCTTGTGCTCTTGATCGTGGCATTCGTTATCGCCTGGCAAGCAAGTGAACACGGATTTAGAGCGGGCGCTCGCACGGGTCATTAATCGTTCGCTCAATATAAGGTCTGCCCCCACGTTGGAAATGTTAATCGCCGCTCACGTGGAGTGGCATCTCCCACATTAAGCGTCATGTGAACTGCCCTCAAAAAACTGGCACAGCAGCTGCCAAAGGTGCTGTGCCGCTGGGGTAAAGCGGTGGTCGGCGCTGCGTAACAGATGGCATTGGCTCTCGCGGGCGATGCGATGATTGATCGGCACCGCGATCAGATTACGCGACGTCAACGCGTCTTCAACGACTTTGGTGGTCATAAACGCAATGCCCATTCCCGCTTGGCTCAGCGCAATCGCACTGGAAAACAGGTTGCAGCTGTAGGCGGGCGTGAACACCAATCCTTCCTGATTAAACATGACGTTCATATAGCTCTGAATACCAAAGTCTTTATCCATGCCAATCAGCGGATAAGCGGCGAGATCGCTGACATCTACCTGCTGATACAATCCGATGGGGTGATCACGATGCACAATGGCGCAGATGGGGCCGCGCAGATAACTGTGACACTTCACGCCGGGCGGGCCCAGGGGGCCAAAACCCACCGCCATATCCACTTCACCACGGGTAATCAGGCTCACCGTGGTTTGCATATCGCCCGATAAAATATCGATGAACACTTCAGGATAGCTTTGTGAAAAAGGCCGCAAGACATACTTCACCACCTCATCGACCATCCCCTGGCCGACACGCATACGGATCGAGCCGCCGCGTTTATGGCGCAAATCGCGCAGACGTCTTTCCAGGTGGCTTCTGCGTTGATGCGTTTGCGCGTAATCCTCAGCCAGCAATTTCCCCGCTTCGGTGAGCACCACATTGCGTCCGCGCCGCTCCAGCAGTGGCAGTTGCATATCACGCGCCAGCTGCGAAAGCTGACGACTGATGGCCGCGGGATCGACATCCAGAGCTTCCGCCGCACGACGAATACCGCCATGGACACCGACTTCATACAAGTATCTTATGGACTTGTCAGGATAGAGCAGCATTGCCATAGGTTTTCATTATCTGTTGATCTCAGGTCAACAATAATAACGTTTTATACCCATTTTTTAAGCGCAATTTTATCCTCATACTCGAGATTCACTTGGTGAGGACAGAAGTAATGAAAAATATAATAAGTTATTTGCAACAGCATTCAGACGACATTCTCTCAGATATCAAAACCCTGGTGGCAGCAGAGTCACCCTCCGTGAACAAGGCAGCGGTGGATCGCTGTGGCAACGTGCTGCAAGCCCTGTTCGCCGAGCGTCTGGGTATTGATGCTGAAATCGATGTACAGGAACACTACGGGAACCACCTCAAGTTCACGCTGGGCTCAGGCGACGATCAAACCGTGGTGCTCGGCCATTTTGACACCGTCTGGGATGAAGGCGAATTGCCGATGGGCGAGGAAGACGGCAAGTTTTATGGCCCCGGCATTCTGGACATGAAAGCGGGCCTGGTGCAGTCGATTTGGGCGGCGCGCGCGTTAAAAGAACACGACTTGCTGGCAGGGAAACGCATCGTTTTCCTCTGTGGCAGCGACGAAGAAGTGGGCAGCCCAAGCTCCAGCGAGTGGCTTTCCCGTCATGCGTTAGGATCATCGCAAGTGCTGGTGGTGGAACCCGCCGTGGCTGGCACCGGTGCGCTGAAGGTTGCGCGCAAAGGCACGGGTCAGTATCAAATCGTGATCACCGGCCAGGCCGCGCATGCGGGTAACAACCCTGAAGAAGGTATCAGCGCGGTGCAGGAGATGGCACATCAGGTGCTGTTCCTGCATGGATTGAATGCACCGGACCGCGGCACCACCGTTAACGTGGGTATTGCGCAGGGCGGTAATCGCATCAACGTGGTGGCGGAAAAAGCGGTGCTGGGCATCGACACGCGCGTCACCAGCGAAGAGGAAGCCCAGCGCATTCACGCCGAAATCACCCAGATTCAGCCACACTTACCGGGCATTAAGCTGAAGATTACCGGCGCACAATCACGTCCACCTATGCGCCAGAGCGCAGAGTCCCTGGCAATCATGCAGCGTGCGCAAGCCGTGGCACAACAGATCGGTTTCAGCGTGGAAGGTCAATCGGTGGGCGGCGGCAGCGATGGTAACTTCACTGCAGCGTTGGGTATCCCAACCTTAGATGGATTGGGCGCGACCGGTGCAGGCATTCATGCGCGTCATGAGCACATCATCATTGCCGATATTGCCTCACGCACCGCGCTGGTAGCGGGTCTAATGCTGGGGGAAGACCATGTCGCAGGTTAATGTTGAAAAAAATAGTGCGATGCAGCCCACAGGCAAAAAGAGTGAGCAGAGCCCTTATCTGCTGCTGTTTATCATCCTGGTGCTGGCAGCGGTCGCCACCTGGATTATTCCGGCGGGTAAGTTTGATCACGAAACCCGCAATGGCGTGACCTTTGCCATTAAAGGCAGTTTGCATGAAGTGGCGCGTACGGGCGTTTATCCCGGCGATATTTTCATGGCGATTGTGCAGGGCGTGATTAAAGCGGCACCGATCATTTTCCTGATTCTGTTTACCGGTGGATTGCTGGCGGTGATTGAAGCCACAGGGGCGATTGCCACTGCGCTGAACTCGCTGTCACGCAGCACCAAAATCAGCGATACCCGTTTGATCCTGATTTTTGCAGTGATTTTCGCTGTGCTCGGCAGTACTGGCGTGGTGCAAAACTCGGTGGTGGCTTTTGTGCCGATTGGCCTGCTGGTGGCGCGTTCGTTAGGCTTGCCGCCCGTTATAGGTATGGCTCTGATCTATCTAACCTGCGCGGCAGGGTTCAACGTGGCGTTCCTCGGCCCGGCCACCACCGGTCTGACACAGCATCTGGCGCAGCTGCCGCTGTTCTCAGGCATGCTGCTGCGCGGCATTACCAACCTGCTGTTTGTGTTAACGGTGGCGATTTACCTGATTATTACCGTGAAGCGCATGCGCAAAAATGGTCAGGTGCGCGTGGCCACGGCGGTGGAAAGCGCTGAGCCGCTGGCGATTACCGGCCGTCATAAATTGATTCTGCTGACCTGTGCGGTGACGCTGATTCTGTTTATGGTCGGCACGGTGCAGCTGCATTGGGCCACCAATGAGATGTCGGCGATGTTTATCATCCTGTCGATCATGGTCGGTTTGATTGGTCGCCTTTCCGGTTCTGCTATTGCTAACACCTTCCTGTCCGGCTGCTCTCAGCTGGTCAAAGGCGGTTTTATTGTCGGGATGGCAGGTGCGATTTCGGTGGTGCTGCAGCAGGGCAATATCCTCGATCCGATTGTTGGCTTCCTGTCAGACTTGCTGGCACCGGTTCCGCCTGCGATTGCCGCTGTGGGCATGTTTATCAGCGCCGCACTGATGCATTTCGGCATTTCATCCGGTTCGGGCGAGTCAGCGTTGTTGATCCCGATTTTCTCCCCGCTGGGCGATAACCTCGGCCTGACACGTCAGGTCACGGTGCAAACCGTGCTGCTGGGCGAAGGGATAGTGAACTCCATCAGTCCGACCTCGGGTGTGCTGATGGCCGCGCTGGCCACGGCCAATATCTCGTTCGGCAAATGGCTTAAATTCGTGGCACCGGTCGTCGCCATCTGGTTTGCGATTTGCGTGGTGACGCTGCTGATTGGCGTGGCGATCAACTGGGGTCCGTTCTAAATATTTTCCTCTGACAAAAGGGATGGCCTGTTTGGCATCCCTTTTTCATCGCTGCTAATATTTCATTAGCGGTTGCAGCTCGAAAATAATGTGTTATGGTAACTGCACGATTAATTTACCGGAGTGAATGTCGCGGACCTGATAACAGGAACCAGGGTCTGTCACCAGATATCATAATGATGAATTCTGACTTATCTTTTTTCTCCACCTACAACACCCGCCTTCGTTACGCACGTCACTATCTGCAACAGTAATATTCTGCTTTTAAACTTTTACTGACAGCTGCATTTCATCTCTCTTCACTGCAGAGGGATATTCTCACGCCATTTGCTGGCATCGACCAAAATAATAAGGTTTTAAATTATGACCAGGAAGAATCTACTCGCGATTTCCCTCACTGCGTTAATCAGTTCACCGACACTGTTTGCTGCCGACTTGCCGGGCAAAGGTGTGACGGTCTCCCCGGTGCAAAGTACCTTGCCGGAAGAGTCATTCCAGACGGAGCTGATTAACAGAGCGCTGGAAAAACTGGGCTACGAGGTCAAACCCACTGAAGAAGTGGACTACAACGTGGCTTACACGGCGATTGCTGCGGGCGATGCGACTTACATGGCGGTTAACTGGGAACCGCTGCAAAAGGATATGTACAACGCCGCAGGCGGGGATACAAAATTCTATCGCAAAGGCACCTATATCAGTGGTGCCGCGCAGGGTTATCTTATCGATAAAAAGACCGCTGACAAATATCACATTACCGATCTCTCTCAGCTGAAAGATCCGAAACTGGCTAAACTCTTTGATGCTAATGGAGATGGCAAAGCCGATCTGGCGGGATGTAATCCGGGCTGGGTCTGTGGTCAGGTGATTAATGCACAGATTGATGCTTATGGTCTGAGTAATACGGTGCAGCAGAATCAGGGTAATTATTCTGCGATTATTGCCGATACGTTGACCCGCTATAAAGCGGGTAATCCGGTGCTCTATTTTACCTGGACACCTTATTGGGTGAGCGATGAATTAAAACCGGGCAAAGATGTGGTCTGGTTGACGGTGCCGCATTCTGTCACGCCAGGCTCGCAGAAGAATGAAGATACTGCGCTGCCAAATGGCAAGAATTATGGCTTCAAACCAAACAATGAACATGTGGTGGCAAATAAAGCCTGGGCAGAAAAGAATCCTGCCGCGGCGAAACTGTTCGAGATCGTCAAACTGCCGCTTAATGATGTTAATGCGCAGAACCAGCGGATGCATCAGGGAGAATCGTCCAGCGAAGATATTCAGCGCCACGTGAATGGCTGGATTCATGCGCACCAGGCCACGTTTGATGGCTGGGTGAAGCAGGCCGCCGCCGCAGCGCAATAACGGCGTTAGCGTCCCCAGGGATCCGCTTCCCGCCCTGCAGAATCGCAGGGCGGGAAACCGTTTTACCGTACTTCATTCACATACATGAAGTGCTCGGTGCTGAAACGATGATGCGCCAGGATCACGGGGATCGCACTCTGGTCAAAAGACACTTCATCTATCACCATCACCGCGTGCGGCAATGCCAGCTCCAGCAACGTCGCATCTTCTTCGTTCGCCAACTGTGCCGTGATCTGCTCACGTACCGCTGCCACTCGCACATCGTAATGTTCGAACAGAAAGCGATAGAGCAGCGGCGGCAAGTGTTCTGCCGGAGGGAAATCAGGCAGACGCGCAGCAGGCAATATCAGCGTTTCATGCATGGCGGCAATGCCTTTCACCCGACGCGTGCGCTTCAGGCGTATCACGTCATCTCCGGCAGCGATCTGCAGTTTTTCTGCTTCCCGCTCGTTAGCTTGACTCAACTGATAATCCAGCAGTGTCGTGTCTGAATGTAGCAGTCCGCCGCTTTTATCGTGCAGGCGAAAATACTGGAAAAAGTGGCTCAGGTTGTGCAGCGGTGCCCAGCCGGTCACCACCGTGCCGGTTTTGCGACGGCGCATCAACATCCCTTCGGTGGTCAACGCGGCCAGCGCTTTGCGCACCGTTCCCACCGACACGCCAAATTTTGACGCCAGGCTGTTTTCACTCGGCAGGATTGTGCCCGCAGGTAGCTCACCCTGCAGGATCGATTCGCTGATATGGCGTTTCACCACTTCATACAATGGCGCGCCTTCCCCTTCGCTTAAACGAGAGAATTGCGGCCTGTCGTCTGCGTCATAGTTTTTTTGCATGTTTCCGATTACCGATTGACCTGCGTCCTTGAATTGCATTATCTATAAACTATATAGAAATACAACAGACGATAATCCTATGTTGCAGAATTCTCGACTTAACAGTGCGTTAGAGACCATTGCGGATGACACCGCACAGATAACTGACGATATGCAGCGCATGCTGGCCGTGGATACCTGTTTTCCACCGGGCAATGGCTATGGGCAATTTGCCGATCTGATGACACAGCTGTTAGCGCCAATGCACTTTAGCTTTGAGCGTGTTTCAGTGCCGGAAGATCTCTGGCAAGCGCCCGATGGCAGCGCATCCGGCGAGCGAGTGAATTTGCTGGCAACGCTTAACTGTGGCGCAGCCGAAAACTGCAATCTCTACTTTCACACCGATACGGTGCCTGCGGGTGATGGCTGGCGATTTCCTTCGCTGGCACTGACGGTGGCCGAAGGTAAGTTGTTTGGGCGCGGCGCGGCGGACATGAAAGGGACGATCGTGGCGGCGATGGCGGCGATCCGTGCAGCGCAGGCCTGCAATCTGCCGCTGCGTTTCAATCCGGTCTTTCTGCTTTGTACCGATGAAGAGGGCGGGTTGTATCCCGGTATTCGTTACCTCGCGGAACAGCAGCGCTTCGCTGGGCATCTGTTGAGCTTCAATGGTGGCGCAGTGCCACGCATCTGGGCGGGCTGCTTTGGCAGTATCGATCTCAAAATCATTGTTACCGGGCGTTCCGCGCATTCTGGCGATCCGCTGCACGGCATCAATGCGATTGAAGCCGCGCTGCCGCTGATGAACGCGCTTTATCAACTGAAAGGCGAAGTGGAACAGCGCACCTCGGCAATGCCTGCGCCGCCGCATTATCAGGGCAAACCGCTGACCTCACTGTTGACGCTGGCTGCCGCACAGGGTGGCAGCAAAGGCTCAACCATCCCCGAACGTTTCGAACTGCTGATCAATCGACGTTATGCCCCGGAAGAGGCGTTTGACAACGTCTGGCAGGAGTTGATCCACTGCATCCAACAAGCGATGCAAGGCAGCCCAGCGCTTGATGTCAGCGTGCAAATGATTGGTCATCTGGCCCCGGTGGCCAATCCTGATGGCCCGCACTGGCCACGCTGGCAGGCCGCACTGAGTCAGGGGTTTGGTTTTAAAGCGGAGGAGTTTAAACCCTGGGGATCCTCAACCAGTTCGGATATGGGTTGGGTTCAGCAGGCCGGTATGCAGGAAATTTTACTGGGTGGTTTAGCCCGCCCCGACAACCGCATTCATGCCGCCGATGAGTTCACAACGATGGCAGATGTTATCGCACTTTCGCAGTCCATTCTGGCGTATCTCGCCGATGAGTTTCAGCCAACCCAGGGTATTTAACAAACTAACGAGGAAGAGAAGATGTGCGCGATGAAAGGGTTAAACCGCAGACAGTTTATCACCAGCTCTACCGCTCTGACCGGTGCAGCCATGTTACCCTGGTCGTTCTCGGCCCATGCCGCAGCGGTAACCAGCGCGACGCCGGGCGGCACGCCACGTAAAGGCGGCGTACTGCGTATTAGTGTCGATCAGGCGGTCAGCGTGCTGAATCCGCATCAGGTGCGCGTCAACCCGGAATATCTGGTTGCGGAGTTGCTCTACAGCGGCCTGACGCGCCTGACGCAGGAGATGAAAGCCGAAGCAGACCTGGCCCAATCCTGGCAGGCGAGTGCCGATCTCAAGCAGTGGACTTTCACCCTGCGTCCGAACCTCAAGTTCAGTGACGGCACGGCCTTAACCTCAGCAGATGTGGTGGCCAGTTTGCAGGCGTTGCTGGATCCGAAAAATGCTTCTCCGGCACTGCACAACATCGGTCCGATCAAAGCGGTGAGCGCCAAAGATGCCAACACCGTGTTGATCGAAACCGATGCCCCTTACGCTGACCTGCCGGTGATGCTGGCCTATCCCGATGCCAAAATCATTCCCGCCAGCATTGCGCAGGGTCAGTACGACAAACTCACCAAAGCCTCGCTGGGCGCCGGTCCGTTCCAGCTGGTTTCCTACGACCCCGAACGCAAAATCGTGGTAAAGCGCAACCCGCATTATTACGACCCGGCGCGTCCTTATCTGGATGGCGTGGAAGTGGTGGTCTATCCCGATGGCATCGCAGAAAGCTCGGCGCTGATCTCTGGTGATACCGATTTGATGCTGAGTGCGCAGTCGAGCGAATTTGCGCGTCTCTCCAAATCGTCAGGTGTGCTGCCACTGCGGGTGGCATCCGGTCAGTTCCTCAATGTGAACATGGGCTGCGATCAAAAGCCGTTTAACGATGTGCGCGTGCGTCAGGCGCTGGCACTGTGCGTTGATCGCCCGGCATCGGTGGACTTTGTTGCCGATGGCCTCGGTTCGCCAGGCAACGATACGCCAATCAACGCCTCTTACCCTTACTTCACTAACCTGGCGAAAAAAGCGGTGGATTACAGCAAAGCCAAAGCCTTATTGGCGGACGCGGGTTATCCCAACGGCCTCGATTTAACGTTGATTGCCTCGGATAAACCGGCGACTCGCACCCAGTTGGGTATCGCGCTGCGTGAGATGGCTAAGCAGGGCGGTTTCCGCATTGACGTGCAGACCATGGCACACAGCACTTACCTCGATCAGGTATGGAAAAAAGGCAATTTCTACGTCGGTTTCTACAACATGCAACCGACGCCGGATGCAGTGTTCTCGCTGCTCTACACCTCGACCGCGTCATGGAACGAAACACGCTGGAACAACGCCGATTTCGATAGTGCGGTCAATGCCGCCCGTGAAACCAATGATGATGCGCAGCGCACCACGCTGTACGGTAAAGCACAACAGCTGATGCATGACGAAGTGCCTTCGCTGATTCCGACCTTCTTCGATTTGCTGGCTGCCAGCCGTGATTACGTTGGCGGATATCATCTGCATCCGCGTGGTGCCGTGTTCCGTCTCGACCATACCTGGTTAACTGACAAAGCGCCTAAGCGTGCAGTGTAAGGAGCAACCGTGACAGCCAGTTATCTGCTTAAACGCCTGCTGCTAATGATTTACACCTTGCTGGTGGTGTCATTGCTGGTCTTTGGCATCACGCAGCTGTTGCCAGCGGACGCCGCTGTCACCTTGCTGGGGCAAAACGCCACGCCAGAGGCACTCGCCGCGGTGCGCGAACGACTGGGATTGGATGCGCCAGCATGGTTGCAGTATTGGCATTGGCTGAGCCAGGCGTTGCAGGGCAATTTTGGTGTGTCGATGCGCAATGGGCTTGAAGTGGGGCCGACGTTGTTGACCGCGCTGTCGCGATCGCTGTTGCTGGCGGTGTGTGCACTGTTGCTGATGCTGGTGATCGCTATTCCGCTCGGTATCTGGGCGGCGGTACGTCGCGGTGAAACCGCCGATGTGCTGGTCAGCGTCATCTCCTACATCGGTATCTCTTTCCCGGAGTTTGTCACCGCCACGCTGGTGCTGCTGCTGTTTGCTGATGTCTGGCAGATTCTGCCCGCCACCGGTTATGTGCCGTTGAGTGAAAACTTCATCAGCGGCGTCCAGCACCTGATCCTGCCGTCAATCACCGTGGCGCTGATCCTGGTGGCGCACGTCTCGCGCATGGTGCGTTCGGAGATGGTCGATGTGCTGCATACCGACTACATCCGCGCCGCCTGGCTGAAAGGCCTGTCGCGCCGCCGCATTCTCTGGCGTCACGCGCTGCGCAATGGCTTGTTGCCGACCATCACCATTGTGGCGTTGGATGTCGGTTATCTGCTGGGCGGCATTGTGGTGGTCGAGGAGATCTTCGCCATTCCCGGTATTGGTCGTGAGCTGATTGTTGCCGTGCAGGCACGCGATCTGCCCACCATTCAGGCCGGTGTGATGATTCTCGCCGCGACCTATTCGGTGGTGAATTTCCTCGCCGATTTGGCCTATGTGGTTCTGGATAAGCGAATTTCCTATGCCTGATATTTTAAAACGTTTACTGCGCTCACCGCAGGGCGCGGTCGGGGTACTGATTATCCTGCTGTCGCTGCTGATGGTGGTCGGTGGCGCGCATGTTGCGCCCTTCGATCCTGAATCCATCTCGATTTTGACACGTTACAAACCGCCGAGTGCCGAGCACTGGTTTGGCACCGATCAAATGGGGCGAGACATCTTCAGCCGGGTAATGGTGGGCGCACGCTCTACCATCGTGCTGTCACTGCTGGCAACCGCATTGGCCATGGTGATTGGTTCAGTACTGGGCACCGCCAGCGCCTATCTGGGCGGCAAGATCGATGAATTTATGATGCGCACTATGGATGCCGTGATGGCGATCCCCAGCCTGCTGTTTGCTTTGCTGATTGTCAGCACTTTGGGTCAGAGCAGCATGAATGCGGTGCTGGCGATCACCATTGCGTTTGTGCCGGGCATGGTGCGTATTTCACGCAGCGTGGCGCTGGCGGCGCGGCAGCAGGATTACATCAACGCGGCGATTGCCCGTGGTGAAGCCGGGCACTACATCATCCTGCGTGAAATGCTGCCGAACATCCTCGCACCGATCATCGTGGAAGCCACCATCCGCGTGGCCTTCGCCATCATGCTGTTCGCCACCCTGAGTTTCCTCGGTTTAGGCGCACAGCCTCCCGAGCCAGAGTGGGGGCTGATGGTCTCCGAAGCCCGCACCTATTTCTTCACCGCGCCGTGGATGATGATGATTCCGGGCCTGGCGATCGCGCTGGTGGCGATTGGTTTTAACTTACTGGGTGACGGGCTGCGAGACGTGCTCAACCCAAGGAGCCACTGATGAGTGTGAAGCCTGAACCGGTGCTGTCGGTGGAAAATTACAGCCTTGATTACGCGTTACAAAGCGGTGAGTCACTGCCGGTGTTGCGCGACATTACGTTAAACGTGATGCCCGGCGAAGTACTGGGGTTAGTGGGGGAATCCGGGTCCGGCAAAACCACGCTCGGCTGGGCGATCATGCGTTGGCTGGCGGGCAATGCGCGCGAGAAGTGGGGCGACATCCGCCTCAACGGAGAGAGCCTGCTGAGTTTGCCCGCCCCAAAACTGATGGCCTTGCGCGGCGCGAAGCTGGGGATGATTTTTCAGGATCCGAGCGCTTCGCTCAATCCCACCCTCACGCTGGGCGAGCAGGTGACAGAAGTGCTGCGGCGCCATCGCGGCTTAACGGCACGTGAAGCGCAGGAATTGGGCGAGTCGCTGTTACATGACGTCGAGCTCAAACATCCGGCACGCATGATGCGCCGTTATCCGCATCAGGTTTCCGGAGGTGAGAAGCAGCGCATCTTAATCGCCACGGCGTTCGCCTGTCAGCCGGACTGCATGATCTTCGATGAACCGACCACCGCGCTGGATGTGATCAGCTCGGCGCAGATCCTCGATCTCTATGAACGTCTGCGCGAAGAGACGGGGGTGGCCTCACTGTATATTTCCCACGATCTGGCGCTGGTGGCGAAAGTCGCCGATCGCGTTTGCGTGCTGGAAAAAGGGCGAATTGTAGAGCAGGCCGACACGCAGAGTTTGTTTAGCGCACCGCAGAACAGCTATACCCGAAAATTGATCTCAGCAGTGCCAAATCCGCAGCAGCGTCTGGTACAGGATGCCGCCGGATCGCAGCCGCTGCTGACGCTGGACGCGCTCACCATCGATTACGGCCAGCAAGGTTTTGTCGACCGCTTGCTTAAACGTGAAGCCAATACCACGCGTGCCGCCAACGCGGTTTCGCTCACCGTGCATCAGGGCGAGATCCTTGGCGTGGTGGGCGAGTCAGGTTCGGGGAAATCCTCGCTGGGCAAAGCGATCACCGGACTGGTGCCGTTTAGCGGTGAGCTCGACTTCTGCGGCTATGCGCTGCAAGGCCGCGCGCAGATGGATAAAGAGTATCGCCGCCGCGTGCAGATGATCTTTCAGCATCCGGACGCCTCGCTGAATCCGCGCATGACCATCGGTGAAATCATTGCGCGTCCGCTGCGCTTATACGGTTTGCCGCCGGGAGAAACGGAAGCGCAAGCCGTGGCTCGCCTGTTAGAGGAAGTGCGGTTGCCCGCAGAGTTTGCCACGCGCTATCCGCACGCGCTGTCCGGTGGTCAGAAACAGCGTGTTGCTATCGCACGTGCTTTTGCCAATCCACCAGATTTAGTGATTTGCGATGAAATCACCGCTGCGCTGGATGTGTCCGTGCAGGCCACCATCATTGAGCTTTTGCTGGAACTGCGTCGCCGCTACGGCACGGCCTATCTGTTTATTACCCACGATCTCAACCTGATACGTCAAATCGCCCATCGCGTGGCGGTAATGTATCGCGGCGATGTGGTGGAAGTGCTGCCCGGCGAGAATATGAGCGCGCTGGCGCAGCATTCTTATACCCGCGCACTGCTTGACGCGGTGCACGTTCCCGACTTAAACCAATCCGTTGCTTAACGAGAAACGCATGAATCCTGAACAGTTAATTCATCATATCGATCGCGAGTTTTGTCTCTCTTTCCTGGCAAAAATGGTGCAGCACAAAAGCTACAGTGCCACCGACGGCGAGCGTGAGTTAGCCCGCTATATGGCAGAACAAATGGCACAGTTGGGCCTGGAAACCGAACTGCAAAAAGTCCCGGGCGACCGTCTCAATGCCATCGGCCGCCTGGCGGGCAGCGGCGGCGGCAAGAGCCTGCTGTTCAACGGCCATCTGGACACCAATCCGGTAACCGAAGGCTGGACGGTGGATCCCTGGGCAGGAAAAATTGACGATCAGTTTATTTACGGTATTGGCGTCTCCAATATGAAAGCGGGCGATGCGGCCTACTTCTGTGCGCTGAAAACGCTGATTGACGCCGGTGTGAAACTGAAAGGTGATGTGATTCTGACCTACGTGGTGGGTGAATTGCAGGGCGGTATCGGCACGCTGGCGGCAATTGAACAGGGCGTGCGCGCCGATTACTTTATCAATGCGGAACCCACTGATCTCCAGGCGCTGACCATGCACGCCGGTTCGCTGATGTTCACCATTGAACTCACCGGAGATACCCGTCATCTGTCGAAACGCGAAGAAGCCATCGATGCGATTAACGCCGCCGTGGAGCTGATTCCGCAGATTAACGGCATGGTGTTCAGCGGCGCAAAAAGCGATGAACATCTGAAAATTAACCGTGGGCACATTGGCACCGTGCACGGTGCGCTGGGACGCAATCTGGAGGAGTGGCGTCCGCCACAGGTGGCCGACTTTGTGCGTCTGAAAGGATCGGCTCGCTTCGCGCCGGGCCAAACTGTCGAGCGCGTGTTAGCGGATCTGCAAGCGCTGCTGGATACCCTGTGCCAGCGCTTCCCCGGCCTGAAAGCCGAGCTGTTTGATGACGGTATCCGCGATAAGCCCACCATGCTGCCTTTCGAAGTGTCGCCAGAGTCACCGATTGTCAAAGCGGTGAATCGCGGCTGGAAAACCGTGCGTGGCACTGAACAACCTACTGGCGTTATCACGCCGCCAGCCTTCTTTGGTACGGATGCTGCACACCTGTATCAGCATGCAGGCATGGAAGGCATCGTGTGTGGTCCGGGCGGTAAATACAACACCATGCCGGATGAGCGCGTCGAGATAACCGAATTCCTTGATATGGTGCGCATTTATCTGCTCGCGATTCTGGAGATCTGCCAGCCGGTCGAGGGCGCATAATGAACGCTGCGGCGCTGAGTCGCCTGCGTGCCACGATGCAGCGGGCCAATGTGGACGTAATGATCATCGATCATGGTGAACTGCTGGCCTGGCTGACCGGTTATACCGTGTCAGAAACCTTGTATCGCGCTTGCCTGGTGCCGCTTAACGGCGATCCCTGGATGGTGCTGCGCCAGTTAGATGAAGCGCCGTGCCGGGCGCAATCTCCTGCGCTGACAGTAGAAAGCTATCGTGACGATCAGGACCCGTGGTTTGCGGTGGCGCACAGTCTGCTCCGACGCGGTTTTCAACGGGCACGGTTGGGCGCGGATTACACCTCTTATGGCATGACGGTGCACAGCTGGCAGCAGCTGTCGCGCCATTTGCCGGACGTGCAGTGGTGCGATTTAACCGGTGTGAGCGATCGGCTGCGCAGCGTGAAATTCCCGGCAGAGCTGGAGGCGTTGCGTCAGGCCTCCGCCATTGCCGATACCACGCTGGACGCGATGGGCAAAGCCGTGCAGGGCCGCTGGCACGTGCGCGATGTCGCTGCGCTGGCGGCAGGCGAATTTTTGCGTCTGGGTGCGGATACCGGGGAAACCGGGCCTATCGTCATCGCCAGCGGCGACAACGGTTTTCTTCATGCCAGCGGCCATGAACAGCGTTTACAGCGTGGCGATGTGCTGCACGTAGAGCTGATTCCTAAAGTGAAACACTACAGCGCGCGTCTGATGCGTCCGTTTATTGTGGGGGAGATCTCCACCCAGCACGCTGAGCTGGCGCTGCAACTTATCGCAATACAGGATGAACAGTTCAAGGCCATGAAGCCCGGCGTCAGTGCACGGGAAGTGGATGCGATTGTGCGCGAGGGGTTATTGCGCAATGGACTTCGTGCGGATTATCCCAACATCACCGGCTATGCGCTGGGGCTGTATACGCGTACGCCGCGCCCGAGTGATTTTTCCTGTAGCTTCCATGCCAAAGCGGATTGGTTACTGGAGGAGGATATGGTGTTCCATATGTATACTTCCGCGCAAAGTCTGGCGTTCAGCGAAACCGTTCGCGTGACGCCGCAGGGTGCAGAGCGGCTGACAACGCTGCCGCGCCAGCTATTATCATTGCCGGAACATTGATCAACAGGATGAAGGATGACGCAGGACATTTTACTCACTGATTTAGCCGCTAGCTTTCCAACGTTGGCTTTTGACCTGAAGTACGCCACAACCGATAACATCACCGGTTACGCCATTTATCGCGAAGCGCGAGCTCTGCTGCATCCAGCAGCCGCGCGCGCGTTGCAAAAAAGTGTTGAGGTCGCCCGACTGGCTGGCTTCACCTTATTAGTCTTTGATGCATATCGCCCGCAGCAGGCGCAGTGGCATCTGTGGGATGCCTGCCCGGATGCCGACTACGTGGTGCCGCCCGCCACGGGTTCGAATCACAGCCGTGGCGTGGCGATTGATCTGACGTTAATGGATGGCGCGGGCAAGGTGCTGGATATGGGGACGGCCTTTGATGCGATGGAAGATCTGTCGCATCCGTTCCATCCCGATGTACCGCCACAGGCACAGCGCCATCGTTTGATGCTCAATGCCATTATGCTGGCAGGCGGTTTTGTCGGTATGCCAACCGAGTGGTGGCATTTTGAGTTACCGGATGCGCAGCGCTATCCGTTGCTGGAAGATCGCTTTGGCTGCGTGGCGCGATAACCCTCACTCTCGTCGGCAGGGATGGGTCGTCCGCTCAGCCACTCTGAGACTTTTGGGCCTGAACAGCAGATAACTCGCCAGTGCCAGACCGCTTACACCCAGCGCGCCATAGGTCAGCACGGCGGAAAAACCGTCAGCCAGCACTTGCGAGGCGATAGCGCGGCTAAGCGAAACTTCAGCGCCAGCCGCTATGCGTTCTGCGAGCGCAACCACATCGCTGGAGGCAGGAAGCCGTTGCCGCAGACTGGCGGCGATCACTGCCACCAGCAGGCTGCCCATCAAGGCGATGTTGATCGCCAGCGTGATTAAACGTGCACTGATATCAATCCCGGAAGCCATGCCAACCCGATTAGCGGCAACGGAACCGGTGGTGGTGTTGGTGACCGGCGTATTGGTGAGTCCAGGCGCGGTTCCCGCCAGCAGGGCACCCGGCAGCAAACTCAGTTGGTACGTGATGGCCAGTTTCATCAGCACGAACCCAGCACCGATCGAAAATAATCCGAGGGGAATGACACGGGCAGCGCCAAATCGCAGCACCAGTTTTTCTCCTATCGGCGGCATCAGTAAGGTGGGCAAGGTATAGGCAAGCAGGGCAAAACCGGTATCCATACTGCTGAACCCAAGCCCGCTCTGGTAATAAACCGGCAGGTAGATCATCAGCGGCCAGAAACTGAAGTTCATGCCAATCGAACCCATCAAAGCCCCCGAGAAGGAGCGAATGCGAAACACCGAGAAATCAAACATCGGTTGAGGATGGCGCTTCTCCGTGCGGATAAACACCACCGCGCTGATCAGGATCAACAGCATAATTAGCCGGGCTTCAAGACTTCGCCAACCGATGCTGGCACCCTGAGTAATGAGATAGGTCACGCCAACCACGCATAGGGTGAGGGTGATCAACCCAACCCGATCGAGTTTGTTGCCCTGGCCAGGGTGGGATTCATCCACATTTTTCAGTGCGAGCACGAATGTCAGCAGCGCGATAAAACCGTGCACCAAAAACACCCATTGCCAGCTTAAAACCGCCACCAGCATCCCGCCGATGATAGGACCGAAACCCAGACCAAAGCCAAAGGTTATCCCCCATGCGGCAAAGGCCTGGCTGCGGGGTTTTCCCTGCGGGAACTGGTGCGAGAGTATGGCGATCAGGCAGGTTAACATCGCACCGCCGCTTAGCCCTTGCAGGAAGCGCCCGATGATGAGCCAGAATGCACTCCCGACCAGCCCGCACATCACTGAGGTCAATCCAAAACCGACAATGGTGATAAGAAAGATGCGCTTGCGGCCATAGTTATCCGCCAGCGTGCCGGTCGCCATTAAAACGGCGGTGCAGGCCAGCGTATAGGCATTCATGATCCACTGCAGATCGCGAAAATTTGCCTGCATCTCCTGTTCCAGTACCGGCAAAATCACCGGCACGCTGGAGATTTCCAGCCCCGACATCAACGCGGCTAAGCACACCGCCATCAGCGCCAACATGTTCTTCATCCTGAATTCCTGCGTAACGTTAAGAGCGTGCAAGCATGGAAGATTGACGCAACGGTGGAAATCCATGCCGATGCCAGATATCGTCAAGATCGTGCCAACATCATGGATAAGGCTGACATGCAAATCACTTCTTCTCTGCGTTCCCCTCCTGCAGCGCCGAAAAATCGGCGGCTGGTGCTTTTGGCGTATGAATGCCTCTGTACATTTGAATTTGGCACTGCCGTTGAAGCCTTTGGCCGAGCAGATGACGTCTTCGGCCATCCGCTGTATGAGCTGAGCGTGGCGTCGGTGGAAGACAGAGTGTTTGGTGCGCAGGGCGGCGTTCGTTTGGTGGTGGATGGCGGGCTTGAGTTACTGGAAGACGCCGGAACCATCGTCATCCCCGGCTGGCGCAGCGTATCTGCACCAGCCTCTGATGCGTTAATCACAGCGTTACAAAAAGCCCATCAAAATGGCACACGGATTGTCTCCATTTGTGCCGGAAGCTTTGTACTGGGTGAAGCGGGGCTATCAAACGGGAAACGTGCCACCGCCCACTGGAACAGCACCGAGATCCTGGCCGAAAGATTTCCTCAGGTGCAGGTGGAACACGGCATGATTTACGTGGATGAAGGCAGCATCATCACCTCGGCGGGCGGTGCAGCAGGTGTCGATTTATGTTTGCATCTGATTCGACGCGATTAAGGCATTGATGTTGCCAATCGCACCGCACGCAGAATGGTGACGCCGCCGCTACGAGAAGGCAGCCAGGCGCAGTTGATCCAACAACCTGTTCCACAACGTCGCAACTATAGCCTCGCGCCCCTGCTGGACGATTTGCGCAATAATCTGAACGCGCCGATGGTGATCGAGCAGTTGGCGCGGCAAGCAGGCATGAGCCGTCGGACCTTTATTCGTCGCTTTCATGATGCCACTGGTACCTCGCCGGGCGAGTGGTTGCTCGGCATTCGGCTGGAAAAGGCCTGCGCGATGCTGGAAAACAACGTGCTCAGTATTGATCAGGTTGCCGAGCTGGCGGGGTTTGGTTCTCCCGAAGCGTTGCGCCATCACTTCAGACAACGCTTTAACACCACGCCGACTAAATGGCGTAAGGCGTTCAATGAGCGTGTAGTCATGGGCTGAGTGTTCTTCAGCCTGACGTTCTGCGCAGCTGCCATAAAAACCAGGGGGCACCGATAAATGCGGTCAACAGCCCGGCGGAAATCGGCCATGGCCAGGCGATGTTGCGCCCCAACCAGTCGGCAAGCACCATCAATAATCCTCCCATCAACGCGGCGGCGCACAGTTGATGACTTAGTAGATTGGCGCCCATTGCTTTGGCGCATTGCGGTGCCAGCAAACATATTGGTTGAAATTCCCATGCTCGCGGCTAAATGTTTTCTGAGTCAGTTCTTTCGCGAGATGCTTAGCTCGCAGTTTACCGCTTAAATATCGGAACAGTTCCGTATAGTAACGCTGGCAAGATAGCTTCCCAACAACCGCACAGTGCTGCACAAAAAAGAGTGGCAGGCTGTATTTGAATGAAAATCGTTATCGTTATCAAGATGGGATGATTGGAAAAGGTAAAAAAAGCGTTGTTGAAGAAGATTTTGGGCGCGATAGGGTGCTGAGTGTGGAATTAAAAGTCGGGTAGGTGACGAGCCGTATCCATCTGTTGATGTAAAATTCGGGCAATAAATATTCCGGAAGGATTGGCAGTATAAAAAATGGTATGTGACTGGAAAACAATACGTTTCACATCCTGCACGCGCGGGTAATCCTGTCCCATCTCAGGCATCTTTGACAATGTTTCAAGGAACTCATCCAATGCATCGGTGTAGCGATCGGCTTGGGCTTCACCAAATTTGAGCAAGGTATAATCATAGATATTGGCAAAGTCACTGTCGGCAAGTTCGGACAGTTTATACACGATTAAGCTTCTTCCTTTCAGCAGCGATTTCACGCAGTGAACGCGGGCTTTCGCCACTTTCCAACCCATCAACTACGGCATTTCGGACAACTTGATCATGTAATTCCTGTTGTTCCAGCAGGCGTAAAGCCGAACGCATCACTTCACTGGCTGATCCATATCGCCCTGAATCAACCATGCGCGAGATGAAGTTATCGAGTTGTTCACCCACGCTAACCGACGTTATTTTTCTCATTGAACTCACCGTGTATTAACTGTTAATACAAAAGAGCATAGTTTGCGCAAGTCTTCATCGCCAGTCAAATCGACCTCGTTCTTATGGAATGTGCCACGCAACAGTATGCTTTGCGCAGCACCTCAACCCCGACTCAACAACTATAATATTCCCTGATGGTCTGCCCGGTATGCGCACACAGATCATGCTGGATGTTTCCCTTGCTCACTATCATCGGTGCTTTTGCAGAAGGATAACCCATGCGTAATTTTCTGGTGGCGTTGTGCATCTCGTTGAGTGTTCTGACCTTCCCGGCTCTGGCGGCGGGCACATTGAGTGATGGCTGGGAATGGCTGAAGCAGGATGTCTCGCAAACCTGGGAACAGCCTAAGTATTACGATATCTACCTACCGTTTATCAGCTGGCATGCGCGTTTCGCCTACGACAAAGACAAAACCGACAACTACAACGAATCGCCGTGGGGCGGGGGTTTTGGTGTGTCGCGCTACAACGAGGACGGTGACTGGAGCGCGCTGTATGCGATGGCGTTTAAGGATTCGCACAACATGTGGCAGCCGATTATCGGTTACGGCTGGGAGAAAGGCTGGTATCTCGATGAGGCACGCGATGTACGCTTAGGGCTAGGGTTAACCGCTGGCATCACCGCGCGTGATGATTTTGCCAACTATGTGCCACTGCCGATTGTCCTGCCGCTGTTCTCCTCAGGTTATAAAAATCTTAACGTGCAGTTCACCTATATTCCGGGTAGCTACAACAACGGCAACGTGCTGTTTGCCTGGTTCCGCTATGGTTTCTGACAGGGTGCAGCGTTCTCCCGTGCTTAAGTGGCTGAAGATAATCGCCCTGGGCGTGGTTTCTTTGCTGATCATGTTTTTGCTGATTCGTGGATATCAGTCTGAGCAGGGGCCGCCGCTGCATCGCTGGCACACCTGGGCGGCTGATGAAATGACGGTGGAGCAAATAGATCACGCCACCTTCGACGATTATCTGGCGCAGGAAAATGTGATCTTCAAGCAGATGAAACACAACGTCACGGATCAACTTAGCGTTGAAGAGAAAACCTCGCTTAACCGCTATTATGCGCAAAGCCCGGTCTATCCGGCAGGATTTGCCACCGACTGGAACCGTTCGTTTGTACTCAAACCCGCTGGTGAAATTAAAGGCGCGGTGGTGCTGTTGCACGGTTTAACGGATTCACCTTACAGCATGCGTTATCTGGCACAGGCCTATCAGCAACAAGGCTATGTTGCGGTAGTACCCAGGCTGCCCGGCCATGGCACCGCGCCGGGATCGTTAACCAAAGTTGACTGGAAAATGTGGCTGGCCGCGACGCGTCTGGCCGTGCGTGAAGCCACCCGGATAGCGGGAACCCAGGTCCCGTTGCATCTGGTGGGCTACTCCAACGGCGGCGCGCTGGCGATGAAATATGTGCTCGATTCTCAGCAGAATCAAAATCTGCGCAAACCACAACAGGTGGTGTTGTTGTCACCGATGATTGGTGTGACGGCATACGCCCGTTTTGCGGGGTTAGCGGGATGGCCAGCGGTGTTCCCGGTGTTTGCTAAAGCGGCGTGGCTGAATATCGTGCCGGAATACAACCCGTTTAAATACAATTCATTCCCGGTGCGGGCGGCGCGCCAGTCCTGGCTGTTAACCCAGGCGTTGCAGGAACAGATTGTGCAACTCGCACGCGATGGCGAAATACGTGGCTTACCCCCGGTGCTGTCGTTCCAGTCGATCCTCGATTCTACGGTCAGCACTCGAGCAGTGGTCAATGCGCTGTATCGCTATTTACCGGACAACGGCAGCCAGTTAATGATTTTCGATATTAATCAGGCAGCCAATTTGCGCGCGCTGTTCCGGCCTGCACTGTATTCAGCGGTCAACGACTTACTGCCTGCCGCGCCGCGTCATTACGCCACAACGGTGATCACTAACGCGTCGCCCACCACTTATGAGGTGGTTGCCCGCATCACGCATGCCGATCAAACCAACGAAGTGACGCGTCCGCTGCATCTGGCGTGGCCGCAGGATATGTATTCCTTGTCGCATATCGCTGTCCCATTCCCTCTCACCGATTCGTTGTATGGTCGCGAACCCACCGAGAAAAATCGTTATGGCATCAGCCTCGGCACCATTTCACTACGCGGAGAAACTTCCAGCCTCACCGTGGGGCTCGACACGCTGATGCGTAATACCTCCAATCCGTTTTTCACTTATATGATGGCGCAAATTAATGGACGGATTGCCTGCGGCCAGCAGTCGGATCTGCAACAGTGCCTTAAAGAGTGATGACTTTTTTCAGCAGCCCGTTGGCAAGAATCAGTTGGGCCAGCAAAACTGAGAGCACAAAGGTCAGCACAATCAGCGTGAGTTTAGTGGCCAGCGAGTTAATCGGGATCAACGCGGTGACGATATGAAACACCGAGTAGTGCATGATGTACACCCCGGTCATGGTTTTACTCACGGTGGCCAGCAGCGTCTCTTTGAGGGCGACATGGCGGCGAAAGCGCACGCCGCTGGCGGCTAACACCAGTGCGACCACCAGCAGGTAGATTTGTGAGCCGGTGAGGAGGAAAGCATTGCGATCGGCTTTAAACAGCGCGAAGAAGAAGTGCTGCTCGTACAACCAGGTGAACAGATAAATAAACGGCAGGGCGCAGGTAGCGAAAAGGGCGACTCTTCTCCGACTCAGCCAGTCGGCAATCACCGGTTCACACAATAGCTGGCCGGTGAGGTAAAACAGTAACCAGGTCCAGATACGGTATTGCGGCGCGAGACTGAGCACCCGCACCTCGGGATAGAGCACCGACAGCAAATCGTAGCCATAGGAAAACAGCAACAGGGCGCCGACCAGCGCGCAAAACGCCAGGCGATGAAGGCTGAGCCAGCTGAGCAGCGGATTGAAGCTGTAGATCACGATAAACGAGAACACAAACCACGGCTGAATCAGATAGCCGCGCTGGTAAGGTTCCCAGAGATAGTAAATCGTCATCCAGAACAGAAACACGATCACCACATTGCGTATCTTGTTGAGCTGCCAGCGTAAATCCTGCTCGGCGTGGCTATCCATAATGCCCGCCACCACAAAAAACAATGGGGTGGCGATGGTGGAGATAAACGTCAGGAACGCCAGAATCCAGTGGTAATCATAATCGTAGCGATCCCAGGTGTTATACAACGTAAAAAAGGTCACTGCCGCCATGCAGCCGAGTGTCTTAATGACATTCAGCCCGGTGGCGTTCATGTTGACGTCGCTTTCTCAGCGCGGTGGAAGCAGGCATAAATCACCGGCAGAACCAGCAGCGTCAGTATCGTTGCGAAGCCCAGTCCAAACATAATCACCACCGCCATGCTCTGGAAAAACACATCGCGCAGCAGCGGTGCCAGGCCTAATACCGTGGTGAACGCGGTCAGCAGGATGGGGCGCAAGCGCGACGTGGCGGCATACAGAATCGCGTCGTGCTGCGTTTTGTCCTGTTTTTGCTGTTCAATCTCTTCCACCAACACAATGCCATTGCGGATCAGCATGCCGCTCAGGCTCAGCAAGCCGATCAGTGCCATAAAGCCAAACGGAATACCGGTGAGCAAAAAGCCCGGCGTCACGCCGATCAGTGCCAATGGCACCGTGAGCCAGATCGCCACGGCATTTTTTACGGAGCTAAACATCAGCACGGTAATGACAAACATCACCAGATAGCCCAACGGCAGCGTGGTGAACACGCCTTGCTGCGCTTCGCTGGAGTTTTCGGCATCGCCGCCCCATTCAATGCTGTAGCCGTGCGGCAGTGGGAGCTGATCAATTTGCGGCCGCACGCGTGACAGAATATCACCGGAGGTATCGCTGCTGAGCGGGCTGGGATCGGTCATCACCGTCAGCACGCGACTGCGATCGCGCCGCAGAATTAATGGATCTTCCCATTCGAGATTGAAGCCACTCACCACATTGCTGAGTGGAATATAGTGCTGCTGGCTTTGGCTCCACACCAGCACGTTGTTCAGATGATTGGCATCCTGGCGTTCACTGGCGGGCGGACGCACCACCACCGGCAGCAAATCTGCGCCTTCACGATATAAGCCCACCCGGCTGCCGGTGAAATTCATTTGCAGCGCGTTATCGATTTCCTGTTTATCCACACCCAGCTCGCGGCCCAGCGCCGGATTAAACTGTGGACGGATGACCTTGCTGCGGTTTTGCCAGTCATTGCGCACGCTGTCGGTGGCGGGGTCTTGCGCGAGGATATCACCCACTTCGCTGGCAATCAGTCGCATGCGGTCGGGATCGGGACCTTTAATGCGCACCTCAATGGCGCTTCCGCCGGAAGGACCAAACATCACCCGCTTGGTGCTGGCATTCACCTGCGGATACTGGCGGGCAATATAGTCATCCACACGGCGTGACAGCGCGGCGATATTGCGCTGATCGTCCATGCGCACCATGATTTGCGCATAGTTGCTGTATTGGCGCTGTCCATTGTAAGTGAGGATAAAGCGCATGCTGCCCTGGCCGACGGTGGTGACCGTAGACACCACGCCTTGCTGCCCGGTGATCGACTTTTCAATATCGCTGGCCATTTGCTCGGTGGCTTTGATGTCCGTGCCGTATGGCAACCACAAATCGACAAAGAAGATCGGCGTATTAGACGAGGGGAAGAAGTTTTGCCGCACGCCACCAAAACCCCAGATCGCCAGCGCCAGCAGGGCAGCCATCACCGCAAGCGTGACCGTTTTCTGCTGCAACAGCGCGTTGAGCGTGCGCTGGTAGAGTCGATAAAAACCGCCATCATAGGGCGAGGCTTCAGCGGCGGGCGTTGCCGTGCTACTCGTTTTAAACAGCCACCATTTGATCAACACCGGCGTGATGTTTAACGCTGAGAACCAGCTCAGCATCAGTGATATCAGCAGCACCTGGAACAGCGATTTGCAGTATTCACCGGTGGAATCCTGCGACAACCCAATCGGCGCAAACGCCAGTATTGCGATTACCGTGGCTCCCAGAAGCGGGAAGGCCGAGCGCCGGATAACAAAGTTGATCGCCGAGGTACGCGATGAGCCTTGCTGACGTGCAATCAATACCCCTTCGACGATCACAATCGCGTTATCCACCAACATACTGAGGGCGATAATCAGCGCTCCCAGTGAAATACGCTGTAGCTCAATGCCCCACAAATACATGATTAGCAGGGTGCCCAGCACGTTCAGCGCCAGCGAGAGCGCAATAATGATGCCGCTGCGTACGCCCATAAAGATCAGCAGTACACCCACCACAATCGCCAGCGCCATCAGGAAGTTGGTGATAAAGCCGTTGACGGAGTGCGCCACTTCCGCAGCCTGATCGTAAAACGTATTGATTTGGATACCGGCTGGTTTTTCTGCCGACATCTGCTGCAGTTTGGCTTCCAGTGCACGACCTACGTCAATCACGTTGACGCCAGGGATATAGGAGACGCCCATGGTGACCGCCGGACGGCCGTTGGCGTGATAGATGCTGGAAGGGGATTCGCTCAACTCGCGAGACAGCGTGGCGATGTCGCGTAACCGGGTGGTGGCAGTGTCGCCAACGGGGCTGATAAGCAGATCGCTCAGCTCATCGATATTTTCAAATTCCCCGGTGGGGTGCAGACGAATCGATTCGGAGCCGGATTTGATCTCTCCCGCGCTGGAAACCACGTTCAGACGGCTGAGTGCGGCGGAGAGTTGTGCCGGAGTGATACCGCGCACCGCCATTTTTGTCAGCGAAACATCGATATCAATTTGCTGCGGGATGGCGCCGCCAATCGCCACCTTGCCCACGCCGGGCACCAGCACCAGTTCTCGCCGCAGCTGTTCGGCATATTGCACTAATTCAGGATTGCTGAAGTTGTCACCGGAAATGGCGAAGAAAAAGCCGAACACGTCGCCAAAATCATCGTTAACGAAAGGCGCCGCCACGCCGGGCGGGAAGAAGCGTGACGCATCACCGACGCGCCGCCGCAGCTCATCCCAGATTTGTGGCAGTTCGTTAGAGTGATAGCGCGACGCAATATTCACCGTAATTTGCGACAGGCCGTTGGAGGAGATGGAACTGACGCTGTCCAGATAGGGCAACTGCTGCAGGGCATTTTCCAGCGGCAGAGTCACCTCTTCTTCCACCTGCTGCGCAGATGCGCCAGGGTATTGTGTGACCACCACGGCGGTTTTAATGGTAAAAGCGGGGTCTTCCAGGCTACCAATATTCAGCAGGGCAAAAATACCCCCCAGCCCTAATAGCAAAATCGCCAGCCAGACGCGAATCGGGTTATCAATAAACTGTTTGGAGATGTCCATTACAGCCCTCGCTCACGCGTCCAGATGCGTACCGGCTGTTGCGCATGTAACTCATTGACGCCTGCTGCGACCACGCGTTCACCGGCTTTCAGTCCATCGGTGATCACCACTCCCTGGTTTGTGACCTCACCAACAGTGACTTTTCGGTCTTCCAGCTTGAGCTGATCGCCGCTGCCTTGCACCACCCAGACATGAGGTTCATTGCGCTGGTGGCTGTCGGGGTTAAACACCGCCTCGACCGGAACGACCAGCGCAGCGTGATTCACATTGGCGGGAAGATTGGCCAGATTGATGGTGACAGTACCACTGACACCGCCCACGGCCGGAAAATCGGCAGGGCGCGGCATGGTTAAGATCACCTGCCAGGTCAGTGTGTTGCTGCTACTGCTACCGGTGTGCTCTTTGTATTCAGCCTGAAATTCGCGATCCGGCAGCGTGTTAATCCTCACTACCGGGCGATACGTCATGTTGCGGATATCCAGCGCGGTGAACAGGTTTTCCGGCACGTTAAACACCACATCAAGCAGGTCGGTGCGCGTTAACGTGGCGATGGTCTGGCCCGCCGCAATCACCTGATGATTACGCACATTGACCGTCGCCGCGGTGCCGCTAAAAGGCGCGGTTAAGGTCATCTGGCTTAACTCTTCACGGGCAATTTGCAAGGCCGCGTTGGCAGCATCGCGGTTCGCGCGCTGCACGTCCATTTCAGCCTGTGAGATTGCCTGGCGACCGGCCAGCGTCTGGAAGCGTGCAAACTGTCGCTGAGCGAGGATGGCGGCGGTCTGTCGTTCGTTAACGCGCTGCTGCGCCTCTCGTGCTACCAGTCTGGCGATCACTTGTCCCTGCGTCACATTGTTGCCCTGGCGAATTTCCAGGGCGTCGATCTGTCCACCTCGTTTAAAGGAGAGGTCGGTGGAATCCCCCGATTCAATGCGTGCGGGGAAGATGCGTTGCTGAGCCTCACCGGAAGCCACTACCTCAACCACTTTCACCATGCGCGGCAAAGGAGTAACTTCCGTTTTTTTTTGATCGCAACCTGTTGTTATCAATATAACAATGGCGATCAGCGGAAAATAACGCGTCACGAGTTTGTCCTCAATCAGCAATATTGAATTAATTATTGGCGTTATTATTAGCGAGGTTCTTATTCACCGAGCATTGAAACGACGGCGTAGGTAAATAACCCCACGGCAGAACAGGTTACAATAGCGATAACCACATAAAGACTCAGGCGCAGCAGACTATAGTCCGGCATCGTTACCTCCATTAACAGTGGGCGAAATAGAGTCATCTCACTGCGGACGGATAGGAGTGACGGTTAAGGTTTATTTGTTAAGCATGAGCATAGCTGTGGATATCCAAAAATGTAAAGTTTGATAAACGCAATAACTTTATCGCAACTCATGGAATTTAAATCTGATTTGTTTGATTTAAATAGAGCTTTAAACCACGTTAACAACATAAACACAAAGTGTGGCTTTTCTCGCCATTTCATTAACATAGGGGTTGGTTAATTTATTTTCGTTAAAAACGGCTTATTTATCTTTGGTTTAAATTTACGCTAAAAATTGTTTTTTGATTACGGATGACTTTCCTCATAAAAGCAGAGTGAGTTGAATAGCCTGTGCTACGTTTATAACGTTCATTTCTCTTGTCAAAAGTTTGTCGTATAGATTATTTCCCTGCTCAATTTCGTTGGGCAGCCATTAATGACATGTCTTTCAGTTATAAACGGGACTCACCTCAGGCAGTGCGTAGATGTTTGTCTTTGTATTTGTATTTGAAGTGGATCTGTTAATAACGCGATGTCACCGCCTTGATTTCCGAAACAGGATTTGAGGAGAAAGCGATGAATACTGCTAAATCGGAAAGGTCGTACTATCAGCTTTCTGTCGATGAAACCTTGAGCCAGACAGAGAGTTCACTCGAAGGTATCTCGGGTAGTGAAGCAACAGCACGCTTACAACAGTACGGTGAAAATGCCCTGCCACAAAAACCGGGCAAGCCAGCATGGCTGCGCTTCCTCGCCCATTTCAACGATGTACTGATTTACGTGTTACTCGCTGCCGCGCTGCTGACGGCAGTGATGGGCCATTGGGTCGATACACTGGTCATTCTCGGTGTGGCAGTGGTCAACGCGTTGATTGGTCATATCCAGGAGAGTAACGCGGAAAAATCCCTGCAAAGCATACGCAATATGCTCTCCAGTGAAACGGTGGTGATCCGCGCCGGTAACCATGAAACCTTGCCGACCACCGCGCTGGTGCCGGGTGATGTGGTGGTGATCCGCGCCGGGGATCGTATTCCTGCCGACCTGCGCGTGATCGAAGCCCACAATCTTCGCGTCGAAGAGGCGATACTCACCGGGGAATCCACGGTGGTAGAGAAAACCACCGATGCGCTTGCGGGCGAACTTCCGTTAGGCGACCGCACCAATTTACTGTTTTCGGGAACAACGGTCAGTTCTGGTGGCGGTAAAGGGCTGGTGGTGGCTACAGGTGGAGAGACCGAACTGGGGCACATCAACCAGATGATGTCCGATATCGAAAAACACCGCACGCCGCTGCTGGTGCAAATGGACAAGTTAGGGAAAGCCATCTTCCTGATTATTCTCGCGATGATGGCGGCACTGTTCGTCTTCAGCCTGCTGTTCCGCGATATGCCGGTCTCTGAACTGATGCTGTCATTGATCAGTCTGGCGGTGGCGTCGGTGCCCGAAGGTTTACCCGCCATCATCTCCATCATCCTCTCACTTGGCGTGCAGACCATGGCGAAGCAGCAGGCGATCATTCGCAAGCTGCCGACGGTGGAAACGCTGGGTGCGATGACGGTGATCTGCTCAGATAAAACCGGCACGTTGACCATGAATGAGATGACGGTCAAAGCGGTGATCACCGCCGACCATATCTATCGGGTAGACGGTGACAGCTATGAACCGGTTGGCGCCATTCATAAAGCAGATGACGCCGTGCCGATTACCGTCACGGGCGGGTCCTTGCTTGAACAATATCTGCGCACCATCGATCTGTGTAATGACAGTCAGTTGATTAAGGATGAGAGCGGCTTCTGGAAGATCACCGGAGGGCCGACAGAAGGCGCACTCAAGGTACTGGCCGCCAAAGGGCAGTTGCCGGTGGTCACCACCGAGTTACGCAGTAAAATTCCGTTTGATTCGCAATACAAATACATGTCGACGTTGTACCGCATTGGTGACGAAGAGCGCGTGCTGATCACCGGCGCGCCGGATGTGCTGTTCCGGCTTTGTCAGCAGCAGCAAACCGAGCACGGCCTGCAACCGCTCGATATCAGCTGGTGGGAAGGCAAGATTGAAGAGTATGCGCGCGAAGGGCTGCGCATGGTGGCGGCAGCCTGGAAACCGGCGTTACCGGGACAAACTGAACTCACCCATCAGGATCTGCAACAGGGCGTGATTCTGCTCGGCATTGCCGGAATGATGGACCCGCCGCGCCCTGAAGCCATCACCGCGATTCGTGACTGTCTGCAAGCCGGCATACGCGTCAAAATGATCACCGGAGACCACCCGCAAACCGCGATGAGCATTGGGCAGATGCTGGGGATTGGCAATGCAGGCTCAGCCATCACCGGGCGTGAACTGGAAGTGATGGACGATCACCAGTTGAGTGATGCCGCGCAGGCCTACGACATCTTTGCCCGCACCAGTCCGGAGGATAAATTCCGTCTGGTTCAGGCGTTGCAGAGTAAGCAAGAGGTGGTCGGTATGACCGGGGACGGCGTGAACGATGCGCCCGCCCTGAAGCGCGCCGATGTCGGTATCGCAATGGGTATTAAAGGCACCGAAGTGACCAAGGAAGCCGCCGATATGGTGCTCACGGATGACAACTTCGCCACCATTGCCAGCGCAGTAAGGGAAGGGCGCCGGGTTTATGACAATCTGAAAAAAACCATCTTGTTTATTATGCCCACCAACCTCGCGCAGGGATTGTTGATCATCATCGCGCTGCTGGCAGGGAATCTCATTCCGCTCACGCCGGTACTGATTCTGTGGATGAACATGGCGACGTCGGCCACGCTGTCGTTTGGTCTGGCATTTGAAGAGGGTGAAAAAAACATCATGCGCCGACCGCCGCGCGATCCCAAATTGCATGTGATGGATGGATTCGCCATCTGGCGCGTGGTGTTTGTTGGTTCAATGATTGCGATAAGTGCGTTTGTGCTGGAAGCCTGGCTGCAGCCGCGTGGCTATTCCCCTGAGTTTATCCGCACCGTGCTGTTACAGACGCTGGTTACCGCGCAGTGGTTCTATATGCTCAATTGCCGTGTGTCGGACGGCTTCTCTCTGAGTAAAGGGCTGCTGATGAACAAAGGTATTTGGATCGTTAGCGCGGTGCTGCTGGTGCTGCAACTGCTGATCATCTATGCGCCATTTATGCAGCTGCTATTCGGTACCACTGGACTGCCATTCCGTTATTGGGTCATTACCTTCATCATCGGGTTCGTGATGTTCCTGATTGTTGAAGTCGAGAAACCACTTACCCGGCGATTCAGAACGGCTTGAGTCTGCTGCTGCCCGTCACGCTGGTGTCAGCGAGGCGGGCGGTGTTTAAGACGATACATGTTGATTTCGGGCCAAAAGATGAGATTTAAATGTTGCAGGACATTTGCTGTCATCAAGTCAGAGAGGGAAATGTCGCACGGGTTCGACAATCTTCACCGGTTTCTTTCTCTTTGGTTTTGTCGCCCTGCACAGTGCTGGCATAGCTGCCTTAGATTTTTCTGGCTCGATAGTCTTATTCACAGTGATACAGCACGGGCAGTAATGAACATTCGCATATTGCGCTGCGGCGACGGTTAATGCCTGGCTGTGGTTATACATACTGCCAATAAACGCCCGTGAATCGATACCGGGTAACTGTTCACATCCTGCGGTATGCAACAGCAAGCCCCTGCGGGCGTGATCGCAGACGTAATATTTCGTTGCCTTATACATGGTTTTTTATCCGTTTGCTATGTGAGTCAATGGACTCATTAAAGTTTATCGTATTCAATATCTTGTAAATTTGAACATCGCACTACGGCCTGAAACTCAGATTGCCCACGATGGCTCGCCAAAGTAAACGGAACGATAATACGTGTACCATTTTTTGCTACGCTTTCGTTGTGGAACAGAAGAGAGCCCAGGGTGATTCTATTTTTCCCAAACATCTCGGTATGGGATTTATTGAGGAGATCTTTCTCTACGGCAATAACCGCATCACGACTGTGAACGGTCACACAGGCTATTTCATCTTTTTGATTTTTACGTTCCGCGAATATACCTCATAACCCGACGCAGACAAAATAATCCCCAGGGCACTGAGTGCTCCAACCTTAGCGGAAGTCTTCATTTTAAATTCCCTTAAGTGCTTCACAAACAGTCTCTGGTCTAACTAACGGAAAATAAAGACTATTTCTGGTTTATTTGATGAAATGAATTGATGTGTATTGCAGATGCCGCCTGGTCATTATCTGATAATGGTTGGGATAAAATCTGAATATTACGTACCACAAAAAAATCCTGTGAGATTTATTGAAGAGGGACTTGAACAAATAAAACGAGCATTAAAGCCAAAGTACATCAAATATCCTGGTTAATATCTTGTTAATGGTAGAGTTATGGCATTCTCATGACATTTTTTCCTACATTAATGCTGAGGTCAAAAGTATCTGATGATAAAAACTCACAGCCCGCTCATTCAGCAGGGCTATTCACATTAATCAATGAATCACCGCGAAGCTGAAACGCTCGTCGTGCACCTGGTCAGATAAAAAGATCAGTGTGTTAAAACAGCAAATGGTTTAACCTTTAACGACCGTCTGCAGTAGATTTATAGTAAGCCCAATAAAATCAGTGAGTTGAGTGAATTTTTATTGAGCGGCCTTTAGATTGACTGCGACCTGTTCCAGGGGGTGCCCGGTTAGCGGGCTGAGATTCTACCCGCCAGCGTTTTCGCGTTGGCAACGTAGTGACCCTACGAACCTGATCCGGCTAATACCGGCGTAGGGAGCGGAACACAGGGCGACACTGCGTCCTGATCCCATCTTTGTGCTTGTAGCGGACAGACTCTACTCATCAGGCCCGGCCTGAGAAATTTCGCGCAATCGCAACTGGTGGACTCGCCCATGACTGAAGCTGCTTTGATCGACGCTTTGCTCACCTTTCTTCAGCGTCAGGATACAACCGACGACGATTTTAACCGCCTGGCGCTCGCCATCTTCGCTTATCAATTCGAACACAATACCCCTTATCGACGCTTCGCCATGCAACGCGGCCGCACACCCTTTACGGTGAAAAACTGGCGCGCCATCCCGGCGATTCCCATTACTGCGTTTAAGGATCTGACGCTGAGCTGCCATGCCACCGATGACGTCGAAGCGATGTTTATGACCAGCGGTACGACCGGCACGGTGAAAGGTCGCAGCTATCATCCGACACTCGATGTCTGGAAATGCTCGATGATGCAGAATTTCCGCCAGCGCTTTATGGCGGGCGAAGAGCGGATTCGCATGGGCATTTTGTTCCCTGATAATCGGGCGCTGCCCAACTCTTCGCTGGCCCATTACCTGACGTTAGCGGTGGAAAAATTTGGCACCGCCAAGAGCGAAGTGCTGCTGGATGACCGCGGTATCGCGATGGATCGCCTGTTTGCTGCGTTGGAGCAGGCTGAAGCGCAGGGCGAACCTTATGCGCTGCTGGGCGCGAGCTACAGCTTTGTCCATCTGCTCGACGAACTGCAGCGCCAGGGGCGACATTTTGCATTACCCGCTGGCAGCCGAATTTTGGATACCGGTGGATTTAAGGGACAATCCCGTGAGATTGAGGCCGAGCAGTTTTACGCCGAACTCAGTGCGTCGTTGGGCGTGCCGCGCACGCACTGCATCAACATGTACGGCATGACCGAACTGAGCAGCCAGTTTTATGACGATGGCAACGTTGCCTGTCCCTCGGTGAAATCCGGCCCGCACTGGATCCGCACCCGCGTGGTCAATCCGCTGACGGGCGAAGAGGTGCCGGAAGGTGAGATGGGCGTGCTGGTGCACAATGATCTGGCCCACTTCAATTCAGTTTCTGCCTTACTGACCGAGGATGCTGGCCGGGCAGTGGCGGGCGGCTTCCATCTGCTGGGCCGGGTCACCGGAGCGGATGCGAAGGGCTGTTCGCTGTCGATGGAAGAGTTCCTGGCTGCTGCGCAGGGTGCAGTGTGAAAGAGGTCGCGGGTTATCTACCGGGATGTTTATCACCTGAAGGGGTGCAGTGGCGCACGCTGAGTTTTAGCCATCACGGCCAGCATCTGGATGTCGACGTGCCCGATCTGAATCCGGCACAAATTACACTTCTCAGCGCACATCTGCGCGATCACGCTCGCGCTTATCTCACAACGCTGAGCGTGGCGAAGATCGTAGCAATTATTGATGAGGCCATTGCGCGATTGCTGGATCGAAACCATCCACTGCGCCGCAAGGCCGAAATGCTGCTGCCGATTGTCACCGGTTATGACGCTGAGATGATTCGCCTTGGGCTTACCGGATACCTCAAAACTTTTCGACAGCCGCAGCTCAAGCGCTTTTTAGCCGAGGACTTTAACGATCCACAGCTGTTGGATGATTTTCAGCCGCGACCTAATGGCGGCTTCGCACGGGCATTTGGCCCAGATCTGCTCATGCATATCTGGGCAGGAAATGTGCCAGGTCTACCGCTGTGGAGTCTGATTTGTGGATTACTGGTAAAAGCGGGCAGCGTGGGCAAATTTCCCGGTGCTGAACCGCTGATGGCGGGCTGGTTCGCACAACTGCTGGCTGAGATCGATCCCCAACTTGGCGAATGCCTGGCGGTAGTGTGGTGGAAAGGCGGCGAAGCCGAAGCAGAAAAACACTGGTTAACCCAGCCTGACGTGGTGATGGCTTACGGTGGTAATGCCGCGCTGGCTGCAATCAAACAGCAACTGCCTGTGACCACGCGTTTTCTGCCGCACGGCCATAAAATCAGCGTGGGGCTGGTGGGGCGTTCGGCACTGGATACAAGGCAGGGCGTCGATCTGGCGCAGCGCGTGGCCTATGAGGTCATACGCTATGACCAGGCGGGCTGTTACTCACCGCAAATGCTGTTCGTTGAACGCGGCGGACGCATTACGCCGCAGGAATTCGCGGAGTACATCGCTCATGAACTCTGTGCGCTGGCGCGCAAATACCCGCGTCGCGCGCTCTCTTCGGCTGAAGTGAACAGCGTGGCAACCTGGCGCAGCCGTGAAGAGATTCGCGCGTTGCAGGACGATCGCATCCTGTTCGGCGAGCCAACGGACAGCTGGTCGGTGGTGGTAGTTGATGGCCCCGAAGCTCTGATGCCGTCGGCACTCGGACGCACGCTTAAAGTGGTGGCAGTTGATGAAATTGATGATGCGATTGCATTGATTTCGCAGCAGAAAATTTATCTGCAAACGGCGGCGGTGGCGGCCACTCCGCGCGAGCTGTTTGTTCTCGCCGCGCGGCTAGGGCAAGCCGGTATCAGCCGTATTACTGCCTTTGGCAGCATGACATCGCCTGCCGCCGGATGGCATCACGATGGCCGCTTTAGCCTGCTGGATCTGGTCACTTTTACGGAAATAGAGGCATCTGCTGAAACTGCCGCTGAGCGCTTCGCGCCCTATGCGGATTGAATCCACGTTTTTACAGGAGGTAAGAGATGAAATTTGCTGATCAAACGATTCTGGTGACGGGGGCGAGCCGGGGTATTGGTGCAGCTATCACGCAGGCTTTCGCCGCTGAGGGCGCGCTGGTGGTGGTGAACTACCTGCGCAGTGAAGCTGCAGCGATGGAAGTGGTAAAAAGCTGTGAAGCACTGGGCGGTTCGGCCATCGCCATTCGAGCCGATGTCACCTCAGCAGAGCAGGTAGCGGTGATGATGGAGCAGATCGCTAACACCACGGGTCGTCTGGATGCGGTGGTGAACAATGCTTTCGCACCCTATGTTTTCGATACTGATAATCGACAGCGCTTTTGGGAAACCTCATGGCAGGGCTACCAAAGCCAGTTTGACGGTGCCGTCGGCGCGGCCTACAACGTCTGCCAGGCTGCGTTGCCGCTGATGCGCTCACGCACACGCGGCAGCATTATCAATCTTTCCAGCGATCTGGTGGCCCGTCCCTCTGTTCCTTACCACGATTACGTCACGGCGAAATCCGCATTAATAGGCTTTAGCCGTTCACTCGCCGCTGAACTGGGGCCGCTGGGGATTCGCGTGAACTGTGTTGCGCCGGGTCTGGTCTATCCCACGGATGCCAGCAGTGCGACGCGAGAAGACGTGCGCGATTTTATCACCGCACAAACGCCGCTGCGCCGAATTGCCGAGCCAGTGGATGTCGTCGGTCCGGTGATGTTTTTAGCCTCAGAATGGAGCGAGTTTGTCACCGGGCAAACGCTGTATGTTGATGGTGGGTTGGTGATGGGATGACGGGGGCCGAACGCTGATATTGTTGGCAGCACGATGGGTTAGCGTTAGTCTGATCACTGATTTATCAATTTGCTAACGCCGCTTAACATAAACAGGGAGGTTTAATGAATGCCGCAACTATCCGTGCCGTCATCGGTGGAACGCTTTTAATGGCGTCGAGCTTAGTATCGGCGTCTGCCGCTCAGCCTATGCTTCTGCACCCGATATCCACTTCAAACGGATCGATGACAGTTTTCACTTTGTTATGCTTGATCAGCCTGAGCGATTTTCCGACACGGTTGAGTCGTTTTTGAATGGCGATGCTAGCCAGATGCAGCCGCGAACTGAATGAGATTTGGGGAGGAACGGCCGGAATTGGCCGTTGCTTCGGTTCAACAGAGTGTATGGCGCAAATATTGCGCATGATGCATGTCTGATGTGAAAGAGATGGGGGGGCGAGATGGCAAGGGCTGCTTTGAGCGAAAAAGGGGCCTTGCTCAAGTTTCGCCTAATCCATCATTGGTATCCGCAATTATAAAATCACTTCTGGTCTGGGAGGAAGAAAGAATGGCAGTAAAATAAAACAGCAACATCTGCCTGCCATTCTCATTCTGTACAGACCTTGAAGTTAATTAATATCACTCTGAATAAACTTTAAGCAACTCCTTAGCCGCAAGCTGACCAAGAGAGTTGGCTGCGAAAGGACTGTCGCCTGTCAGCACCTTACGGTCCTTATGCACACTGCCTTTGATATCGTCATTAACGATATTTATTCCCATTTTTATGAGGGCCTCTCCAAAATACCAGGTCAGATGGCCCGGCATGTAGCCAATGTCCGGCGTTTGCTTATCGGCTGCATCAGGGAAAGCACAGATAGAATATCCTATGAGGGGATTGTCGCCGTTACGAAGTGAAAGGAAAGCCGCAGGACCGTGGCAGATAGAAATTACAAAGCGATCACTGCCCATAAACCAGCGGATTGTTTCTGCTACTTCCGGGCTTTCAGGCAGGCCGATTAGGGCACCGTGCCCACCCGGAATAAACACAGCAGCATATTCACTTTCCTCGCTCAGACCATCGACAACGTCAGACAATTTTAGGGGGTTCTGAAACATTGTCTGATACTTACTGAAGAAGGGCACAAGCTTCTCATCCTGCTGTGGCATCGCCCAGTATTCAAACTTAGTCATATGACCCGATACTGTCGCAATGTCAAAATCGAAACCAGCAGCATGCAGATGATACATAGGAAGAAGCGTTTCAACCGGATGATTTCCTGTTGAAAAAAGTGACCCGCTATCTGTCATCAGGTAACGTTCATCAGCAGCGATAACCAGTATTTTTTTTCCCCCGGTATGGCGTTCAGGATAGTCTGCGCCGCTGAGATCAGATACCGGGCTGGTAAACTGACTCAGGGAATAGTCTGAAGGGAAAAATGCATTTTCCTCAGCAGGATCAGCTTTAGGATGTTTGCTTTTATCATCTGACATGACGGTCTCCTCGTTAATAGATTTATTTGTCTTTACCCGGTGTTAATCCGCGTGTAGTCAGGGCTACCTGAATAGCCTGAGCAGTAGTGCTTACTCCCAGGCGATTACGTATTTTTCTGAGATGGTTTTCAACGGTGCGTTGAGAAATACCCAGTAATCCCGCAATATCTTTTTGTCTCATTCCCTTACTGACGAGACTGAGGACATCTTTTTCACGAACCGTAAGCGGTCCGGTTCCGTAATTGATGTCGTCCCCGAGAATCCGGCGAGCGCTATTAAAAGCCTCTACACCTAATAGAGTAAGAATTAGTTCTGCTTTCGGCGAGCTATTTACATTCATCCCGCCCAAAGTAAACGCACCTTCAATACCTGAGTTGCCAAAGATAGGGATCTGGATGCCATGCAGAGCACCTCTGATAGGTTTTGAAGCAATCTGATAACTCCCTGAAATGCTCTCTTTTCCAGTCTTGTACCAGAAAAAAGGGTGTGATGAGTTTATAAGGTGTTGATTTACAGGGCATCGTTCCATATAAGTTTTTGCATCAATTTCATCATCAAACCAGCTCCCTTCAATCCAGAAGATACGCTCCACTAAATTCTCATTCACAGGCGTAACTGAGAATAAAACGCTACGATCACACCCGTATGCCAAAGCCACTTCTTTGACGCGTTGCTTTAAAGAATTCAGGTCGTTCTCTGATTTAATTTCGAGAATGATGTCCAACGGATCTTTCAACATCGTGGTCACCGTCTATGGGTTTGTCGCCTATTTTAGTCAGCTTTTATGAAGAGTGTATGAGGGATATCCCCTACTAATGTAGATGAGATAGTAAAAGCCTGTTTTGTCCCTGATTAGGTCAAGCGACAAACAACAAAGTATGTGTAAGGCAATCAATAGATACCTGAATTCAATAGTGTAGTGGTTCACTGAATTTGGCCACCTGAACAGAGGTGATATGCTCATCTCAGAACAAAACAGGTGTCCCAATGAAAAAAAGAAATTTCAGCGCAGAGTTTAAACGCGAGTCCGCTCAACTGGTCCTTGATCAGAACTACACCGTTGCAGCTGCGGCCAGTGCTATGGACGTGGGGCTTTCTACCATGACGCGATGGGTAAAGCAGTTACGGGATGAACGACAGGGCAAAATACCTAAAGCCTCCCCTATAACCCCGGAACAGATTGAAATACGTGAGCTAAAGAAAAAGCTGCAACGCATTGAAATGGAAAACGATATATTAAAAAAGGCTACCGCGCTCTTGATGTCAGACTCCCTGAACAGTTCTCGTTAATCGGGAAACTCAGAGCGCGTTATCCTATGGTTACTCTCTGCCACGTGTTCGGGGTTCATCGCAGCAGCTACAAATACTGGGTAAAAAGCCCCGAAAAGCCAGACGGCAAGCGGGCTGTATTACGTAGTCAGGTTCTGGAGCTGCATAACATTAGCCATGGTTCTGCTGGCGCGAGAAGCATCGCCATCATGGCAACCCTGAGAGGCTTCAGAATGGGACGCTGGCTTGCCGGCAGGCTCATGAAAGAACTGGGACTGGTGAGTTGTCAGCAACCCACCCACCGGTACAAACGTGGTGGCCATGAACACATCGGTATCCCGAATCACCTTGAGCGACAGTTCGCGGTGACAGAGCCTAATCAGGTATGGTGCGGCGATGTGACCTATATCTGGACAGGCAGGCGCTGGGCTTACCTCGCCATCGTTCTCGATTTGTTCGCCAGGAAACCGATAGGCTGGGCAATGTCATTCTCACCGGACAGCAGGCTAACCATCAAAGCGCTGGAAATGGCGTGGGAAACCCGGGGTAAACCAGCGGGAGTGATGTTCCACAGTGACCAGGGTAGCCACTACACAAGCAGGCCGTTCCGGCAGTTATTGTGGCGTTACCGGATCAGGCAAAGTATGAGCCGACGCGGAAACTGCTGGGATAACAGCCCGATGGAACGCTTCTTCAGAAGTCTGAAAAGCGAGTGGGTGCCAGTGACAGGCTATATAAACTTTAGCGAAGCTGCTCATGCGATCACAAACGATATCGTCGGGTATTACAGCTCGCTAAGGCCGCATGACTATAACGGTGGATTACCTCCAAACGAATCGGAAAACCGATACTGGAAAAACTCTAAAGCCGTGGCCAGTTTTAGTTGACCACTACAAAGCGCAACAAACAGCGGCCTGAGAGTCTCAAGCTGGATTTGCGCATCCCATCGAACGGGAACTGGCTGGTCAACTGGAGACGTGTCTGGAGATCAACTTTCTGCGTCATGCCAATTTCGGCGCGCGCCTGATTGAATTCGAAACGCTGGCGCGGAATGCCAGAATACGGCAATGGTTAGCTCCCTGTGCTGATACTTATGGCTGGAACAGCAAAACTCAGCCGAATTAACAATCCTCGTTAAATGCCTTCAAGAGTTCACATGCAAGTTGTGATAATGAGTTTAAAAGTCACTCATGCTGTTCGCTTCTGCCATAGCGCATATCACGGTGGCGTCCTGAAGGGATTACGACGCATCTACCGTAACTGACTATCCTTGCTGCCACGGCGGTTATACCCGCTGTGGCTGGCTTCTTGTTTATCTAACGCACTTTGGCACTTCACGCAGTAACGCACCCCAGGCAATGCGCTGCGACGCGCTTCGGGAATCGGTTCCCCGCACTCGTCGCAATACTCTGCACTTGCGCCGTGGTTGAGGTGACTTCTGGCGCGCGCAATCGCATCATCCACTGTCGCATCAATCTGCTTTTGCACTGCACCATCTTCAGACCAGCCGCCTGCCATAATCCCCTCCTGATATTCATCGACTGGTCAAAGTATAGTTCAGTAGCTATCAGGCACGATCATGCTCTGCGGCACCGGGTGACGGGCATAATTTTCATGATGAATGCGGGAAGGTAAAGAAATTTGCTCGCCTTCTGCGGCTTCATACGGCACCTGTTGCAGCAAGTGAGAAATACAGTTCAGCCGAGCCTTCTTCTTATCAACGCCTTGCACTACCCACCATGGCGCCTCAGAAATGTTGGTGCGCTCCAGCATCATCTCTTTGGCGGCGGTGTAATCCTCCCAGCGGCGACGGCTTTCCAAATCCATCGGACTCAGCTTCCACTGCTTCAGCGGGTCATGGATGCGGCTGAGGAAACGCATTTCCTGCTCTTCATCGGTGATGGAGATCCAGTATTTCACGATCTGAATGCCGCTGCGCACCAGCATGCGTTCAAACTCTGGCGTGCTGTGGAAGAACTCTTAGTACTCCGCATCGCTGCAAAATCCCATCACCTTTTCGACGCCCGCGCGGTTGTACCAGCTGCGGTCGAACAACACGATCTCTCCCGCTGACGGCAGATGAGAGACGTAACGTTTAAAATACCACTGCGTGCGCTCACGTTCATTTGGTGCGGGCAGTGCCGCCACGCGGCAATAGCGCGGATTGAGTCGCTGCATGATGCGTTTAATCACGCCGCCTTTGCCTGCCGCGTCGCGGCCTTCAAAAATCACCACCAGTCGATGGCCGGTGCGAATCACCCAGTTTTGCAGCTTCACCAATTCGCCCTGAAGATGCAGTAACTCCATAAAATAGCGGCGACGCCACGCCATCTCCTGCGGATCGTTATTGGCCGCCAGACCAAAATCAGCTAACTCCATCTCCAGCGATTCGTCATAGCTGTCATAGAATTCCTGTAAAAAGCGCGCATCAAACATATTGTTGTTATTTATTTCGTGTGCAGACATCGTCTTATCCCTGTCGAAGCGAGCGTTACAATGAAGTCATGATCCAGTAGAGGGCGGCAGAGAGCAGCGCGGCGGCAGGCAAGGTGAGCACCCAGGCCAGTACCATATTGCGCAGCGTGCCGAACTGTAAGCCGCTGCGATTGGCGGCCATGGTGCCCGCAACCCCTGAGGAGAGCACGTGTGTGGTTGAGACCGGAAGACCAAAGGCATCCGCTGCGCCAATGGTGCCCATCGCCACCATCTGCGCACTGATGCCTTGCGCATAGTTGAGTTGGCTTTTGCCGATTTTCTCACCCAGCGTGGTGACAATACGACGCCAGCCGACCATGGTGCCTAATCCCAAAGCCAGTGCCACCGCGACTTTGACCCAGGTCGGGATAAATTGCGTTGCACCGTTCAGCGCGGTTTTCAGCGCCTGCAGATTTTGCTGGGTGGCAGTCGGTAAAATCAGCGAGTGATCGGCTTGCAGACGTTTGATGGTTTCAGCTGCCAGATACATCTCATTACGCACGGCTTGTTTCTGCTCGGCCGGGATAGCCTGCAACGCGCCATATTGCTTCAGCGTGGCGCCGATGTTGCCACTGACCTGAGCCAGCGCGGCGATCACCGTCGTATCGCGTTGGCCGTGTCGTTGAAACCATTGACGAACTCGAAACCTAATGCCGCTAATAAGGCAAAACCAAGCAGCATTAATGGCAGTGCACTGCTAAATGTGACCCCGGTTTGTTGGATATCACCGATTAATTGCGTTCCCGCAAAGAGAATGCCGGCGAGTAAAACCATGCCGAACAGGAAAAGCGGTTTCTTACTGTTTTTTGCAGGGAGTTGAATCGCGGAAGACAGCGGTGAAGCGGCAACATGTAAAGTCTGAGGCGTAACGTAATCACTCATTAGTGAAAATTTCCTATAGATCGCTAAAGCAGCATAAGCACAACGATATGTGCGGCTAACATATAGAAAATTTATGAAAGTTTTATGACGTAACTGTCAAAATTTAGTCATATAAATGAAATTTTTGAGATGCAATAAAATCGATATTTGTTTTTTTATCATTAAAAACAATAGGTTATTTTATTTTTTTGCAGCGGCGGATTCGCCAGTTTGAGTTTTATTTCTGCCATAAATTTGTCACATTATGGTTTGACTGATTACTATAGATTATATTTACAGCAGGAGATCATTACCGTGCTAATGAGATCTAAGGTTGAAGACCCTGCGTTAATGTTGGCGTTAACTTATAGAACCAGACGACTATTTGTGGCGTCTTTTCAACTCATCAAACAACCATTCTTTGCTGATGGGGCCGGAACTTAACTTCTGAATCATGGCATTATCGGCATAGTTAAGTAGCCATTCTCCGAGTTCCGCCATGCCCGCTTCATAAGAGCCGTGCACCTCAACAAACTTTTCCGACAAAATCAGTAGCTCCATGCGCAGCGCGTTACTGAGGGTCATGAACTCCAGATAGCCTTCGCGATCGGTTTCATAATCGGGGATCTTCGACAGCACAATGACCTCTTCTTCCTGAATGGTGGCCTGCCAGTGTAAACCGCTCTGTCCTTTATGTGCAGAATAATCATGCTGTACAAGTGAATATTTAATTGTTTCGGTTCGCTTATCCGATAATTTTCTTAATCGCTTTAAGAATATTGCGGGGCATTTAATATCAAGCCCATTCCTCCATAGCATAGCGGTTATGCGGCTGGACGTATTTCTGCCGGGTATGGGCCTGTTTATGCTGCTCCCATCATTCAATGAGAGAGCGACAAATGAACACACTATTTACGCCTATTACTGCCGGACAATTACGTCTTCAGCATCGTGTCGTGATGGCACCGACAACCCGTATGCGCAGTGAAAATGGCGGCGTGCCGGGTCAGTTGATGGTTGAGTATTATCGACAGCGCACCAGTCCCGGTGGGTTGCTGATTGCGGAAGCCACCGCGATTTCGCCCCATGCGAATGCCTATGCCGATGCGCCGGGCATTTTCAATGACGCTCAACAGGCGGGATGGAAGCAGGTGGTTGATGCGGTGCATAAGCAGGGCGGTCAGATAGTGCTGCAATTGTGGCACCCAGGGCGTCAGTCATTGCCAGAACTGTCAGAAGGTTACCAGCCGGTTGCACCTTCGGCTTTGACTGCGCGAGAGACCTACGGCGTGGGCAAGAATGCCGATGGTATTTATGAAGGAAAGTTGTTCCCTGAACCACGTGAATTGCAAGAAGAAGAAATTCCACAACTTATTGAAGCGTATCGACAGGCTGCGATAAGGGCAAAGTCGGCGGGTTTTGACGGAGTTGAGCTGCATGCTGCTAACGGGTACTTACCGGAACAATTTCTGCTGGATGGCAGCAATAAACGTCAGGACAGCTGGGGTGGAAGCCTGGCTAATCGGGCGCGCTTTTTACTGGAGGTGGTGGCAGCTCTGACGGAAGTGTATGGACCGGGACGGGTTAGCGTCCGAATTTCTCCAAGTGGCATTTATGGTGATATGCATGATAGTGACCCGGCAGCGACGTTCAGCTATTTGGCCGACAAGCTCAATGATATGGCGCTGGCGTATCTGCACATTATTGAGCCGCGCATTGTCGGACCGGAAGACAGGGAAGGCGGGCATTATGAGGAACCGGTAGCCAGCCGACATCTGCGCGAGTTTTACCATGGCCCCCTTATCGCGGCGGGAGGCTTTAAACCTGAGGCGGGGGAGAAAATGCTCGAAGCGGGTGAGGCAGACTTGATCGCATTTGGTCGTTTGTTTACCTCGAATCCCGATTTACCTGCAAGGATCCAACATGGCTATCCGTTAGCTCACTATCAGCGTGACGCATTTTTCGGTGGAGATGCTAAAGGCTATACGGATTTTCCTGCCTATGCGCAGTAGCAAGGCGAGTTAATCTTTATAAGAGCGGCCGTCTGGCCGCTTTTGCCTCGATCAATAAACGCTCGCCTCAATCACCTTTCTCCAGGCTCTAAAACCACTATCAAGCCAGTGCGGTTCCGCACTGGCTAATACGTCTTAAATCTGAGAAACCCCTACAGAAGCACCGCCATCAACATACAGTGTTTGTCCGGTCATAAAGCCCGCGTCCTCAGATAACAGGAACTGGATAGTGGCGGCAATCTCCTCCGGTTTGCCAAAACGCTTCATGGGTACGCTATCCAGATAACGTTGTTCACCCTCACTGCCTGGTGCGTTGCTAGCTCGAAACAGTTCTGTCTCTGTCGGGCCGGGGGCAACAGCGTTTACGGTAATCCCCTGAGTCGCCAGTTCCAGCGCCCAGCTACGTGTAAAGCTGATCAAAGCTGCCTTTGCAGCAGCATAGGACGTGCGCTGCGGAACGCCGAGGACCGTCAGGCTAGCAATATTGATGACTCTTCCCCAGCCACGGGCTTGCATACCGGGTAAGGCGGTTTGCACTGCTAACAGGGCAGGATGCAAGTTGACGCGTAATACTTCATCCAGCGTTGCCGTCGAGACTTCGGGTAACCATTGCGGACGTACTAAACCGACATTGTTAATGATGCCATCTACATCGAACTCCGCATTGATTTGCTCCAGCTTCTGTTTTGTTGCGAGCGTATCTGCGAGGTCGAGTGAGACAAAGTGTCCCGGGAAGCTTTGCTCAGGCTGATGTCGTGCAATACCGATCACGAGATGGCCTGCATCAGCCAGACGCTGGGATAAAGCCAGGCCAATCCCTTTGCTGGCACCGGTAATCAAAAATGTTCTTTGCGGTTGCATATTTTACTCCTGCGTTTAACGACAAAAACCGGCGCAGATGTCTGCGCCGGAGAGGATAAAACGGTTAAAGGTGATTTATGAGGCTGAAGCTGCTTGCAGAGCGACATCGGCTGCACTAATGCCTTCCAATGCCAGGCCGTACCCCGCACCTTCATCAATGATGCGCCGCAGTTTTTGCGTCAGCGCGATGCGTGTATAGCGGCTGGTGAGTGGAGGTAACGCCGCGAGCGATTCTGCCAGCTCATGAGCCCGTGTCAGCAAGGTATCGCGTGGCAGAATTTCATTCACCACACCCCAACCTTTGGCGGTTTCAGCGTCCAATTCCTGACGCGTTAACAGGAAATAGCGGCCACGAATGCTACCGATGACTTCTGGCCACAACAGGTTCACGCCATCCCCTGGGACGATGCCAAAGTCGAAATGGGGTTTGTCCTGGAAAACAGTATCGGGCGTGGCCAACACGATGTCCGCCAGCAAAGCGTATTCCGAGTGCAGGCGCACCGGTCCGTTTAAAGCAGCGATGACCGGCACTTCAATATCCAGCAGATTCATCAGAACTTTTTTGCCTTCGCGGAAAATTTTGTCGTAACCGCGCGGCGTGAAGAAATCAAAACCTTCCGGACTGATGTTCTCCATAAAAGCCTCTCCAGCGCCAGTCAGAATCACCACGCGATTATCTGGATCGGAGCCAATTTGATGAAACAGTTCAACAAACTCTTCGTGGGTATGCCCATTGAACAACAGTGAGCCGCCATCAGTATGAAACATCACTTCCAATACACCGGTGGGCGAGCGGGTAAGGCGTGCGTTGTTAAAGCTGTGACGATAGTTTTCGAAGCGAGACATAGTGATTTCCTTTTGAATGATTAGTTTTCGATTAAGGCATTTAATTTGGTAATGGCACACATGACCGCAGGGCGCGCAGAGACGGCGGCATACCATCGGCTGAGGTTGGGAAGCGTTTCAAAGCTGACGCCAGCGAACTCGCGTCGCCACATCCAGCCGAAATGCGCAATATCCGCGATGGTGTATTCATGCCCTGCTAGCCACGCCGTTTTTTCTAATTGACGTTCCAGCAGGCTGGTGACTCGATTGGCTTCAGTGCTAAAGCGCTGCTGCGCCAATGGTTGAGGTTCACTCGTCAGGCGGGTAAAAAATCCGGCTTGTCCATAAGCGGGGCTTAGCCCTGAGGCGTGGAAGAAAAGCTGCTCAAACACTCTGGCGCGTTTCAGTCCGTTTGCAGGCAACAAACTCCCGTGCTTTTCGGCCAGGTAAACCAAAATGGCTGCAGACTCACTTAGCACTTCACCGTTGTCGCTATCCACCAGCACCGGCACTTTGCCGTTCGGATTTAACTGTAAGAAATCTGCTTCCTGCTGTTCACCCTGGCGGATGTTTACGGCACGTAGGTGCCATGGCTGTGCGAGTTCTTCCAGCAAGATGGCGGGTTTAATACTGTTTGGAGTAGCAAAGGCATAAAGTTCGTACATCATCCGGCTCCTTAGTGACTGTTTAGCTGGGCAGTGACGTTTGCCCGCTGTTGTTGATAAGGAGTATCTGCTAAGGTCGGTTGGTAATGGCAGAGGGCCAAAAACCATAATTACTATTCCCAGGAGGAATACCATGGATCGCTTTCAGGCGATGCAGATGTATGTACAGGTAGTTGATGCGGGGTCGTTTTCGGCAGCAGCGCGCATTTTGGATATCGGGCAACCGGCGGTATCAAAGACTATCGCCCAGTTGGAAAAGCATCTGGATGTACGTTTACTGCTGCGCACCACGCATGGACTCACGCCCACTGAAGCAGGGCTGCGATTTTATGAGCGTGTACGCATTACGCTGCAGCAGGCAGATGAAGCGGAGATGGCGGCGCGAGGTGCGGACAAAGGGCTTACCGGTATTCTGCGCGTGGCGGCAGCTCCGACTTTTGCCCGATTACATGTGATTCCACATCTTGACCAATTTATGGAGCAGCACCCGCAACTCAAGGTGGACATTCGGCTCGACGATCGCCCCATCGATCTGATTGCCGAAGGGATCGATATTTGCCTGCGCATGGGCACATTGCAGGATTCCGGCGCGGTTGCGCGCAAAATTGCCACCTCACGACGTTCTGTATTGGCCACCACCGACTATCTGACGCGCCATGGTTATCCGCAGCATCCCCATGACCTCAGCCAGCATGAAGCGCTGATTTTTAGCCAACTCAATGATACCTGGCAGTTTAAGCGCGCAGCTGAAGTCGAAAATGTTGTCCTGAACGGGCGACTTCATCTCAGTGCAGCGGAGGGGATTCGCACTGCCGTGCTGGCGCATATGGGCATCACGGTGGCATCAGATTGGATGTTTTCCCAGGAGATAGCTGACGGTAGCGTCGAGCGTCTGGTCAGCGATTGGGCTTTGCCAGATATTGACCTGTGGGCCGTTTTTCCTGGTGGACGCATGGCGACGGCAAAAGCACGTCAGTTTGCCGCATTTGTTGAACGCGTCATGACTGACTAATCCAGATTCTCCGCCGTCACAATGCGCAGTTCAACGCGGCCGTCCTGATACAGATCGGGTTCGAAGCCCTGTTCCAGATGCCGTATCAGCAGGTCAGTGGCCAGCACGGCATGCTGGCGAGCATTTTGATCCAGCGTGTAGGAGAGCGCGCCACTTTGCAGCAGATCTTTCGTCACATCATACAATTCGTGGGTGATGTAGCAGCAGCGGCCCAGCAACTGGTGTTGCTGCAATACAGCACTGATATCGTTGTTGTTGTCGCCAGAGTTATATAAACCGACCACATTACTTGATTGCTGTAACGTGTGATTTAACAGCGTTCGGATTTTGTGCCGTTCATCTTCCCCCGCCAATACTTCACGCAACTGTAGCCAGTGCGCGCGTTGAGTGATGGCATCACGAAATCCTGAAATACGTTGAATATGTGCGCTGAAATCAAAACGCCCGCTAACCATGATCACGTCACCCTTGTGGGGCATAGTCTGGCTCATTAATAAGCCTGCGGTACGCCCAGCCTGATATTGATTTATTCCAACATGGCAGAATCGATGCGAATCGGGTAAATCCGAAACCAGTGAAACCACTGGCACACCTTTATCTTTGCACCAGGATAGGGCTTCATGAATAACGGGATAGTCATGACCATAAACAATAATACCGTCGCGCAACTCACCGCTTTTTTTTATCTTTTCCGCCAGTTTTTCCGGTGGATTTTCCGTCACCAGTGTACGAAATAATTTTATTTTACGATAACCCAGTCGATCGGCAATGTTGGCAAATTCATCGGCTAACTGCTGAAAAAACCAGGTGCCATTACTGCTGAGGAAAACTTCAATCTGCCAGGGATGCTGCGTGTCATCCGGCAGTAAACGCTGCAACCCAGCCTGACGCGCGGCGCGCAGCACTTTGCGTACCGTTTCCGGACGAACCCCGCCACGCTCATTCAGCACCCGGTCAACCGTGGCGATCCCAACCCCGGCCAGTTCGGCCACTTTAATCAGGGTGAGTTTTTTCATTTGTTTCTGAGCCCCAGTAAAATTCATGTTCACTATTTCAACTACGCAAAGTGCGCATCAGGTCACAGCCTGGCGTCTATTTTCGCCGTATTATGCGCAAAGTTTCGTGACTGGCAAGATGTTAAATGTTGCGAGACGAAACCACACTCTACATCGTCCAGTCCGGCTTATTAAAAACTTCAATGATGGGAAACCATCAACAAAAACCTTTCAAAGCGCAGGGGGAGTCATTACTCTTTGCTGCGTTGTTAATATTTAATTAATTACGTGATTTGAATGTAAAAACTTACCTCAGTATTTATCTAATAAAAGCCCACCGGGCAGCGTCATTATTTATCCAATAAACCTTATTTATATGGCTCAATGCCAGGCACAAATACGTCTGTTATTTGACCTGGTTTGCAATGTGAAAGCAGGGAAAACATGAAACGCAGAGAATTTCTCACTTCCATCACCGCATTGGGAGTGGCTTCCACAATCCCGACATTGGCGCAGGCCGATGAGGTGAAGGGTGGTCAGCCCTGGGAACCCGGCAAAATCCAAACGCCGCCCGCACCGCCGAGAAAAGGGGGGCTGCAATATCTCAATCAGCATGAATTTGACACGGTAGGCGCCATCGCTGAGCGATTTATCCCAGCGGATGAAACCAGCCTGAGTGGCAAAGAGGCAGGGTGCGCCATCTTTATCGACCGCCAACTCGCGGGTGATTACGGCAACGCAGTGGCGATCTATCGCCTTGGCAAATTCGTGAAGGGCACGCCAGAGCAGGGACCGCAATCCTCGCTCACTCCGGCGCAACGTTATCGCTTAGGGATTGCCGCACTGGATAAGGCTATCCAGCAGCAGTTCGGCAAAAACTTCCTCGCACTGAGTGGCGATCAGCAGGATCAGGTTCTGACGGCGATGGAAAATAATCGCCTCGATCTGGGGGAAGAGGTCGAAACCAAAGTGTTCTTTGAACTGTTGCTGCAGAACGTGCGTGAGGGCTTCCTGTCTGACCCGATTTATGGGGGGAACAAAGACATGACCAGCTGGAAAATGATTGGCTTCCCTGGCGCTCGCTACGACTTCCGCGATCTGCTGCCTAAAAAAGGACAGAAGCTCAACATCATTCCTACCAGCCTGATTGATAACACCCTTTAATTTGTTTGCTGAGCAATAAACTATGAATAACGTCCGTCCAAAAGCTGATGTCGCCATCGTCGGCCTGGGCTGGTGCGGCTCTTTGATCGCCGAAGAGCTGACCCGCGCAGGTCTGAATGTCGTTGCCATTGAACGTGGCCCGTGGTTTGAAACCGCGACAGATTTTCCCCCCTCGGTCGATACCGATGAACTGCGCTGGGATACGCGCCGCAGTATGCTGCTGCCGCCCGCCGTCGAAACCACCACTTTCCGTAATAACACTACGCAAACGGCCCTGCCAACTCGTGAGTGGAACCTGAATGAGCTGGGTTACAACGTGGGAGGCTCGGGCACCCACTGGGCTGGGATGGCATGGCGTTTTACGCCGTTCGATTTCGAGCCATACAGCCAGACCGTGAAGCGTTATGGAAAACAGCAGATTGCCAAAGGGGTGATTCTGCAAGACTGGGGAGTGACTTACGACGAGCTGGAACCGTTTTACGATCGCTTTGAAAAGATCGCCGGCGTGTCAGGCAAGGCCGGTAAGCTGAACGGCGAAGTCATTGAAGGCGGCAACCCTTACGAGGGCAATCGCTCAAGCGAATACCCTTTGCCAGCGCTGGAGAGTATGCGTCTAACGGATATTTTTGCCGAAGGCGCGAAGAAGATCGGCTTGAAACCCTTCATGGTTCCCGCTGGCCAGGCGTCACGCGCTTATGTTAACGCACTGGGTGTGCGCATGGGGCCTTGCACCTATTGCGGCTACTGCCTGTATTACGGCTGCGGTAACTTCTCAAAATCCAGCCCTAACGCCTGTGTCATCCCAGCGTTAATGCAACGTGAGAACTTCACGGTGTTAACGGACTCTGCAGTGGTTCGCGTCAATAAAGCGGAAGACGGTAAAACCGCCACCGGCGTGACCTATCTCGATAAGAACAAGAAAGAGTGGGTACAGCCCGCAGACATCGTGATCTTGTCCGCCTTCCAAATGCAAAACGTCCGTCTGCTGCTGCTGTCCAAAATTGGGGTGCCTTACAACCCGGTGACCAAAACCGGCGTGGTAGGGCGTGCCTACAGCTTCCAGACGGTATCGGGTGCAGCGATCCACTTCAAAGATGAAAATCTGAATCAGTATATCGGTGCCGGAGCCCTTTCTTCGCAGGTGGACGACTGGAACGGCGATAACTTTGACCATACCGGTCTGGGCTTTATCGGTGGCGCAGGGATTCTGGTCGTGGCGCGTGGCGCGCGTCCTATCGGCAACGCCGATGCACTGCCGCCGGGCTCGCCACGCTGGGGTAAAGAGTGGAAGAAGGCTTATACCCACGCGTTCCAGAACACCACCTTCATTTTCGGCCAGGGCACCAGCTTCTCACACGAAGATTACTATCTTGACCTTGATCCTGAGTACAAGGATGACAACGGCAATCCTCTGCTGCGCGTCACCTTCGACCACAACGATAACGATCGCCGTTCAGCGAAATTTATCGAAGAGAAAAGCGTCGAGATCGTTAAAGCCATGGGCGCGGAAATCGTCATCGGCACCAACTCTGCTTCGGGTGCTTACTCGCCGTATAACTTTGCCAGCGACCACACCATTGGCGGTGCGGTGATGGGCAATGATCCGAAAACGTCGGTGCTCAACCGTTATCAGCAGTGTTGGGATGCGCACAACGTGTTTGTGCTGGGGGCGTCTTCCTTCCCAAACAATGCGGGATACAACCCGACGGGCACCATTGGCGCGCTGAGTCTGTGGACGGCGAAAGCCATTATTGAACAGTACCTGAAAAACCCAGGTCCGTTGGTGAAGGTGTGAGATGAAGAAAACCAAACTCATTGCGGGCGTAGCGGTGATTGCTGCGGCTGTGGCAGCGGGCATGCTGTGGATGAACGGCTATACCTCCGCGGATGATGTCGCCAGCAACAACGTACTCACCAGCCAACCGCCAACGGCGGCAGACAGTGCCGCAATTGAGCGCGGGCGTTATGTGGCGATTGCCAGTGACTGCACGGCTTGTCATACCATGCCGGAAAGCAAACTACCGCTGGCCGGGGGCTACTCCATCAGCACGCCGTTTGGCGGCATTTACGCGAGCAACATCACGCCGGATAGCGAAACCGGTATCGGTAGCTGGACAGAGCGTGATTTCTTCCGCGCCGTGCGTCACGGTAAGGGCAAAGAAGGGGAGCACCTTTATCCTGCGATGCCCTACAACGCTTATGTGAAGCTGACGGATCAGGACATGCACGACCTGTGGATGTACCTGCGCTCGGTTAAGCCAATTCACTATCAGGTGCCGGAAACCAACCTGGGCTTCCCGTATAACATTCGTCTGGCGATGATGGGCTGGAACCTGCTGTTTTTCCGCAACGCAGGTTTCCAGCCAGACAGCAGTAAAAGTGCTGAATGGAACCGAGGTGCTTATTTGGTGGAAGGTCCAGAACACTGTGCCGCCTGCCACACGGCTAAGAATCTGATTGGCGGTGACAGCAGTGATTATCTGCAAGGCGGTAATCTGGGTGAATGGCATGCCCCCGACATCACACCGAACCCGCACACCGGTATCGGAAGTTGGTCTGAGCAACAGGTGGAGGATTACCTCAAGCTCGGCAGTAACCATGTGGCGGTCGCTTCAGGCCCGATGGCGGAAGCTGTGACTAACTCCACGCAGCATCTAACCGACGCTGACTTGCGCGCGATTGCGGTGTATCTCAAGCAAGTGCCTGCGTCGACCACGACGTTGCCGCAACCCTTGTCGATGGACAATGCGCAAATGAAGATGGGTGAAAATGTCTATTCAGCCAACTGCACTGCTTGCCATAACAGCGACGGCAAAGGGATTCCCAACCTCGCGGCGAGCCTGGCGAATAACCCTGGCCTGTTAGCGGATGATGCCTCTTCCATCATCACGACGGTGCTGCAGGGGGGACGCGGCGCGGTCACAGCAGGCAACCCAACAAGCGGTGCGATGCCTTCGTTTGCCTGGAAGCTTTCGGACGAACAGGTGGCAGCCGTGGCAACCTACCTGCGCAACAGCTGGGGAAATGCGGCAAAACCAGTGACCTCGGATGAGGTGGCAGACAAGCGAGCCCTGCTGCGCCTGCCTTCGCAGATGGCCGCGCATTAAACAGGTCTGAATCACAGGCCGTCCGCAAGGGCGGCCTGAATCATTCCCCCAAAACTCCTCCCCAAAATGAATTCTTAAATTCTGGCAAAATTCACTCGTCGTTCTGTTAAAGCACGAGCGTTTCCCTCCTGTATCGGCGAGGAGTTCATCAGGACTTCTTATGCCATTTATCGTCGCGGCCTTTTTCGTAGGAATGCTTGACTGCAGCCCAGGCCACTTTATGTGACACTTCCTCCCGAGAGCTGTCATCCTGACGGTCCTTTTTGTCCTTATACTCATCCCAGGCACTGTTAAATGCTGCCAGATAAATATCCTGCGCATGAGCAGGGAGGACATGCCTGACGCTATCTGGTAGGGAATCTCGTGATTTATACGGCATTGTTGGCCTCCTGTGATTTGAGACTTAAGCCTGGTTCACTTGTGACAATTTTCAACGTTTATTTAAATGAATGAGGTTATATAAAATTCACTTCAGAATATTGCTTAGGATCCAGATTGTTGACGTCACAATCATCATTGTTCGTCACATTGAGAATTTATCAGTTAATTATTTCTATCCTACTCAAGTACAGGTGGTTCAGACAAGTTAGCACCTACATTAATGACACTGCGGACAGAAGGCTTCTGCCTGGGTTATGAATGATTAAATTTAATCGCAAGAAGATACAGATTTGTCCTGGAAAATGCCTTTAGGTTTACAGCATTGAATTTCCTGCCAGGCTGAATGATTAAACGTAAATATGAGGTTAGAAAATGAAGAACTACACGCTGTCAGCCGCAGTCTTATCCGTCATCCTTTGTGGTGTTTGTTCTTTTGGAGCTTACGCTGGAGTATTTGGATAAAGTGATGAGCCAGCGGTGTTATATGCTCACTTGCTGGCCGAAGCAGCTGCAAATTCGTCTGTACATAAACCGAAACGAGGATTTTATTGTTTAACTACCCCTTAGAAAAGATTCCTTAACTTAAACCTCAAGGGGGATAGAACTTACTCGCTTGCCGCCATGTGATTTTAATGCACAGGGCGGCATGGGGTTTAGCGAGAGGGTCTGATCATCGAAACAGTATTTCTCTCACCGTAATATGTCAGAGAGGTCGTTCACCGACCAGAACGGTATGAGGCTGAGTGCGTCTGCCAATGCGTCCGAATACAGCAGCCAGCACGCCCTCAATAATCAATACGAAGAAGGTAAACCAGCTTGCTCTGGCGGTTGCAGCGGCGGCCTTTTCAGCGGCCTCACGGGCTTTCTGCTCAGCCTGCTGTTTCAGTTGCTGAAACTGTGCCACGGCTTTTTGATAACTCTCAACCGTCTGGTTAACGATCTGCTCAGCTTCCTGATCACTCTTACCTGTCCGGGCTTTGATGATGTTTTTGAGAGCATCCCGGTCGGCAGCCTGAAGGGTGTCAGAATGACGATTAATAACCCCACGGATCCAGTTCACGATATCGTTATCCGCATTTTGAGTATTCTGAGCCGTTTGCTTAGCCTGATCTTGTGCGCTATTTGCCTCACTGTTCACATCCTGCTGAAGCTTATCCGGCTGAAGCTCAGGCTTACCCGTCTGACGGAGGGTGGCCTGTAACTCATTCTGGAGCGAATCTAAATTAATATTATTCTCCTGAAGTTTTTCTTTGGCCATGTTCCCGACAGACGGGGCAACGGCCGAAACACCACTGCCGATCGCACTGGCTCCGGCACCCAGGATATTGAATGCACCTCCGATAATCCCTGTTGCCAGTGAAAATGCCAGCCAGAGGGTGATAAGCGTACTGACGCCAAACATCAGTAAACCGTGTAGTGCGCCCTCGCGTTGTGCCAGCCTGCCAGCGACGTAACCGCCGGCAATGATGGCGATAAGCATACTGACACCCGTCCATATCAGCGCACCGGTACCTATATGTTCAAGTGGATTGCGTTCCTGTTGAGGGTCAATGACAGAAGCACCAATCGCAGTGCCGAGTAATCCTAATAAAATATGAACAATAAGCGCGGCGATAACACCCGCAAATACCGCGCTCCATGAGATACGTTTTAGCGGCAGGCCACCATAAGAATCTGTGACGATTGCACCATCATTTACCCAAGGCTCAGCCATGATATTTCTCCGGTAATTTATGATAATTATCCAACATCACGAAACAGACGTTATGATTTAGCGTAGTCACTAAATAAAAAGCTCACCAAATTTATTTTGGGATTAGTCTGCATTAAACGAGACGGTTAATAATCTTGTAAGGCGCATCTAACAAAATCTCGCCAAGGCGGGATACCTAGAGCGTGAGTTTCTTTTCCTTGACGACTCTTAACATGAAAATAGAGCTAACCCTTACAAGGTGGCTCATCAAAATGCTGTTTACATTTTTAGTGATGAATTTCGCCTTAGATACAAAGGGTTGTCAAATCCTGCATAAATATCTGATGACTCGTTGTGTTTAGGTGTCTGTTATTTTCCTCTCCTTCAATTTCTTCTGCTTAGCACCAACCGCCTGGCTTGTGTTTTATGCCATGTCGACCAGACTTATTGGGCTAACTGAGCCCCAAACGCTGAGCCTTTTTAACCGCAAGGAGAAACATATGGGTAAGAAAATAGCTGTCCTGATCACCGATGAATTCGAAGACTCAGAGTTCACCTCACCCGCCGATGCCTACGCCAAAGCCGGCCACGAAGTCGTGACCATTGAGATGCAGGCGGGGAAGGTTGTGAAAGGTAAACAGGGTAATGCGGAAGTCAAAATCGACAGGGACATCGATCACGTTACCCCTGCAGAGTTTGATGCCTTACTTTTGCCTGGCGGTCACTCACCTGACTCACTGCGCGGTGATGATCGTTTCGTGAATTTCACCAAAGAGTTTGTTGCCAGTGGCAAACCAGTGTTTGCCATCTGCCATGGACCTCAGTTGCTTATCAGCGCTAATGGTGTACGCGGCCGCAAAATGACCAGTGTAAAAGCCATCGCTATTGATCTGCGTAATGCAGGTGCTGACTTTTATGATAAAGAAGTCGTTGTGGATGACGATAAACTGGTCACCAGCCGCACGCCGGATGATCTACCTGCGTTCAATCGGGAAGCGCTGCGCATTCTCAATGCGGCCTGAGAGACATCTTCATCGTTCTATTTGTCAGGTGGCCGCTTTACAGAGCGGTCACATCCCTTCCGAAGCAGACTGGTTAACACCGGCCAACGTTTGCCAGATAAATCTTTCACAGAGTTTAGCGCTTCAATGCGAATCCAATGCTTTGAATGGTTGGGGAAACCCAACAACTTTTTGCTAACTCTCCTCACGAATTGCATGAATAAAGAGGGATAAAAACGATGAGCATCAAGACCAGCGATTTTTTTGTTCAGCGCCTGAAAGAGTGGGGCGTGACGCGCATTTACGGTTACCCGGGGGACGGAATCAATGGGGTGCTGGGTGCCATACAACGCGCAAATGAAAAGGGCGATGGCATTGAATTTATTCAGGTGCGCCACGAGGAAATGGCGGCCTTTATGGCCGCCGGTCACGCTAAGTTTACCGGCGAGCTGGGTGTCTGCCTGTCCACGGGCGGGCCGGGGGCAACCCACCTTTTAACCGGGCTTTATGATGCCAAAATGGATCATGCTCCTGTACTGGCCATTGCCGGGCAGGCAGAGGTAACGGCGAGAGGCGCAAGCTATCAGCAGGAAATGAACCTCGATCGGGTGTTTGCGGATGTGGCGAATTTTGTACAGGAAGCGGCTGCACCGGCTCAGGTTCGCCATCTCGTCGATCGTGGCGTGCGTATTGCCAAAGCGCAGAACGGCGTTGCCGTGCTAATCATCCCAAAAGATATACAGGATGAAGAGTGGCAGTCACCGCCACATTTGCACGGGTTTACCCATTCAGGCAGTGGCTATCAGCGTCCCAAAATTATCCCCTACGAAACCGATTTGCAGCGCGCAGCCGATGTGCTTAATGCGGGTAGTAAAGTGGCAATCCTGATTGGCTCTGGCGCACGCGGTGCGGCGGTTGAGGTCGTCCAGGCAGCAAATCAACTGGGTGCAGGCGTCGCCAAAGCGTTACTGGGCAAAGATGTGCTCCCCGATGACGCCCCTTTTGTGACCGGCTCGATAGGTCTGCTGGGCACTAAACCTTCCTGGGAGTTGATGCAGAACTGCGACACGCTGCTGATGATTGGCAGCGGTTTTCCCTGGACAGAGTTCCTGCCAAAAGAGGGGCAGGCACGTGCCGTGCAAATCGATATCGACCCGGCCATGCTCGGCTTACGCTATCCCTGTGAGGTGAATCTTCACGGCGATGCTGCTGAAACCCTGCGTGCACTCCTGCCATTGCTGGATCACAAAGAGGACCGCAGCTGGCAGGAAGAAATTGCCGTGCAGGTTCAGGACTGGTGGAAGCAGATGGAAGAGCGAGCGCTGGCACCAGCCAATCCCGTTAATCCCCAGCGAGTGGTGTGGGAGATGTCTCCGCAGCTGCCGGATAACGCTATCGTCACTTCTGACTCCGGATCCTGTGCAAACTGGTTTGCGCGCGATTATCGCGTGAAACAGGGACAACGGGCCACACTGTCAGGCGGGCTGGCCTGTATGGGCGCAGCCGTTCCTTATGCGATCGCGGCCAAATTTGCGCACCCTGAACGTCCGGTTGTTGCGCTGGTGGGGGATGGTGCCATGCAGATGAACAACATGGCAGAGCTGATAACCATCCAGAAATACTGGCAGCAGTGGGCGGATGGCCGTTTGATTGTCTGCGTGTTCAATAATCAGGATCTGAATCAAGTAACCTGGGAGCAGCGCGTCATGGAGGGCAATCCCCGCTTCGAAGCCACGCAGCAACTGCCTGATGTGAAGTATGCTGAGTTTGCTGAATCACTGGGGCTGGTGGGCATTTATGTCGACAACCCGGAACAGCTGGCCAGCGCCTGGCAACGTGCGTTAAGCGCAGATCGCCCCGTATTGCTGGAGGTCAAAACTGACCCGGAAGTGGCTCCGCTCCCACCGCATATCACCTTTAAACAGGCTAAAGCCTTTATGTCATCGATGGCAAAAGGCGATCATGGCACCTCGCAGATACTCAAAGACACGGCTAGCCAGCTGTTTTCTAAAAAAAGGTAACGAAAGGCGGTCCTGAAGGAGGGCCGCATCTTCACAACTCAACGACGAACGCAACATCGGAGGAACAGGTATGACGACAGTCACCGGGACCAATGAACTTGCTCTGATAGACAGATACTGGCGCGCGGCAAATTACCTCTCTGTGGGACAAATCTATCTCATGGAAAATCCGCTTCTGCGGGAACCCCTGAAGCCAGAACATATCAAACCTCGTTTACTGGGGCACTGAGGAACCACGCCGGGCCTGAACTTTATCTATGCTCACCTCAACCGCATTATTCGCCAGCGCGACCGTGATCTCCTTTACGTCTGCGGGCCCGGACATGGTGGCCCCGGCATGGTGGCTAACAGCTGGCTGGAAGGCAGCTATAGCGAAATTTATCCTCACGTCAGTGAAGACGAAGAGGGAATGCAGAGGCTTTTTAAACAGTTTTCTTTCCCGGGCGGGATACCGAGCCACGCTGCCCCTGAAACGCCGGGCTCGATTAATGAAGGAGGCGAACTTGGCTATTCGCTGTCGCATGCGTTTGGCGCGGCCTTCGATAATCCTGAACTGGTGGTGCCCTGTGTCATCGGTGACGGTGAAGCGGAGACGGGTCCACTGGCTGCCAGCTGGCACGGGATTAAATTTCTGAACGCCAAACGAGATGGGGCGGTGCTGCCAATTCTCCATCTCAACGGTTATAAAATCGCAAACCCTACGTTGCTGGGACGCAGCAGTGATGAAGATCTTCAGCAGCTATTTAGTGGCTATGGATATACCCCGCTCTTTGTCAGCGGCCACGAGCCGCTTGCCATGCATCAGCAGATGGCCACCGCGCTGGACACGGCGTTTGACATCATCGCTGATATCCAGCACCAGGCGCGCAGCGGTAATGCAACTGATGCTGTGCCACGCTGGCCCATGATTATTCTGCGCAGCCCGAAAGGATGGACCGGCCCGCGTGAGGTGGATGGCAAAAAAGTGGAGGGATTCTGGCGAGCCCATCAGGTACCTGTTTCCGCTTGCCGTGAGGATGATGGCCATCGCCAGATCCTTGAACAATGGCTGCGCAGCTATCAGCCGCAGGAACTGTTTGAGCCAAGCGGAGCGCTTGCACCTGAATTGCGCGCGCTTGCCCCGAAGGGTAATAAGCGTATGGGTGCAACCCCCTATGCCAACGGGGGAAGGCTGCGCCGTAAACTGATTACGCCAGATATTCACGACTTTGCGCTCGAGACCGGTCAGCCCGGCAGCACACAGGGACAGGCCACCGAACAGTTTGGCCGTTACCTGAGTGCAGTCTTCCAAAAGAATCTTGATAACTTCCGCCTGTTTGGCCCGGATGAAACGGCATCCAACCGTCTGTCACCCGTGTTTGACGTCACCTCCCGCACCTGGATGGAACCCATCAAGGATTATGATGAACAGCTGTCACGTGACGGTCGTGTCATGGAGATCCTCAGTGAGCATCAGTGTCAGGGCTGGCTGGAGGGCTATCTGCTAACAGGGCGTCACGGGCTGTTTAACTGCTATGAAGCCTTTATTCATATCGTCGATTCGATGTTTAACCAGCACGCTAAATGGCTGAAGGTCACCCGCAAGCTGGGCTGGCGACAGCCGATCTCCTCGCTGAACTATCTGTTGTCGTCCCACGTCTGGCGTCAGGATCACAATGGCTACAGCCATCAGGATCCGGGATTTATTGATCATGTCGCGAACAAGAAAGCCGACATAGTGCGCATATACCTGCCACCCGATGCTAATACGCTGCTGTGGGTCGGGGACCACTGCCTGCGAACATGGGACCGGATCAATGTCATTGTTGCAGGTAAACAACCTTCACCCCAGTGGCTGGATATAGAGAGTGCCATTTCTCACTGTCAGGCGGGTATGGGTATATGGAACTGGGCGAGTTGTGAGGGTGAACCTGATGTTGTTATGGCCTGCGCGGGGGACGTGCCTACCATGGAAACCCTGGCGGCAGTCGATTTGCTAAAGGGCTATCTGCCGGAATTGCGTATCAGGGTCGTAAATGTGGTGGATTTACTGGCGTTGCAGACGCAGGAGCAGCATCCGCATGGCAAAGCCGAAGAAGAGTTCGATGCCCTTTTCACCACGGATAAACCCGTCATCTTTGCCTTCCATGGTTATCCAAGTCTGGTGCATCGCCTGACCTATCAGAGAAACAATCACGGTAACTTCCATGTTCATGGCTTCAATGAAGAGGGTACTACCACCACACCATTTGATATGACGGTGCTGAATGAGCTGGATCGCTATCATCTGGCTCAGTCGGCCATTTGGCATGTGCCGGGCTTAGCTGATCGTCATCCGGAACTCCTCGACGACCTGCAGGAGCGAATCGCTGAGCACCATCGTTATGTAAGAGAGCATGGCGAGGATGTGCCTGAAGTGCGCAACTGGGTTTGGGGCGGATGAAGTCGTTTACACGGGGGATTGGGCCAAATGAAAGCGGGTATATTTTTACCCGCTTCACTTTAAAGATATGGCATTTATCACGTCAGGGATTTCAGCGCTTGGCGTTTGAGTCGGGATCCTCACTCCGCGTCAGGAACTGTTCGGTTAACTCCGGCAAATGACTGATCAGCCAGTCAGACATCGCCAGTTCCTGCTCGCATATTTGCTTCAGTACAGGGACGCTTGCCGTGTCGCCGACGCGCTTTGCCGCGCTGATCAGACTGGTATAGCTCCCCACCTCATATCACTGTCTTTCAGCGATAGATGTCAGTTTGTGATCGGTATTTTTTTCTTCATCCAGCGTCTCTTTCAAAAGCGAGGAGGCTTCTCCAAGCTGAAGCTTGATGGCCAGTGCAATCAGCGTGCCGTAGGTCGCGATCTCGTAATGTTCCACTTTCTGGGCGGCGCCAATGAGGCCGGCATCTCTTACCGGGCCGGGATCAGTCGCTTCGATAAGTTCCTGCGCTTCTTCAACCAGACCTTCAAGCGCGTGGCATTTCATACGCACTATGCGCACCTCCTCATGTGCTTCCACGAGTTGATCGAGACGCTCAATCTGACCCTGGGTTTCTTCAAGGTGATGCTGAAAGGCCTCTTTTAGTTTTGGCTCGGATGCTGCACGGATCATTTTTGGCAGGGCGCGGGTGATTTGTTTTTCAGCACTGTAAACATCGGATAGGTCGTGAATAAATAAATCAAGAAGGGTTTTTACTTTCATAGGGTAAACTCCAGCGAGTTCTTGACGGATTGGAAATTTCCGTCTGAGGTAAAGGGCTAAATATATTTGAATTGATAAGTCGAAGATTAAAATATTTAATTATTGAAAATGGCTTCTTTGATTCCTAACGATATTATTAGGATTATCACGAACTTTTATGTCTGTTCTGGCCACCTTTCTTACCCGCTGCGGAAGCTCTCTCACGATCATTTTTAAAATTGCCACCGCTTGCCTGACCACCTTTCCTTCCAGCTTCAGATGCTCTTTTGGGGTCTTCTGCAAAGTTTCCTGAACCGCCTCTATGTTGAGCCATAATATTTCCTCTACATGAACTGTTATCGTGATGATTAAGTGAAAATATGCATATAGCATTTTAATCGTAATTCACAATCAACTTCATGCAAGCGCGTCGGCACCATTTAAATCATAATCTGGAATATGTGCCATATTTGTTGTGGAGAATTGACAGGTAAAAAGATATAAGCGCAACGATTTAATACTTTAGTTAACTTTGTAACTACTCAGATAATGGCTAAGGCGATCTTATGAAAGCAATTATTTACAACGGCCCATTTAACGTAACGGTAAAAAATGTTCCTGATGCAATAATTGAGCGTCCCGAAGATGCATTAAGCCGGATAACCACCACGAATATATGCGGTTCGGATCTGCATATGTATGAAGGACGTACCAGCTTCGAAGAAGGACGGATTTTTGGCCATGAAAACATGGGCGAGGTCGTTGAAGTTGGCCAGAGAGTCGAGCGTATCAAAGTGGGTGACCGCGTATGTATGCCCTTCAATGTAGGCTGCGGCTTCTGTGAAAACTGTGAAAAAGGCCTGACCGGATTTTGTCTGACAGCTAACCCCGGGAGTGCGGGCGCCGCTTATGGTTTTGCTGAAATGGGGCCGTGGGACGGTGGTCAGGCGGAATTGTTGCGGGTTCCTTTTGCCGATTTCAACTGCCTGGTCCTCCCAGAGGATGCGGCGGAGAAAGAAGAAGATTACGTCATGCTTTCAGATATCTTCCCGACCGGCTGGCATGCAACCGAACTGGCGGGGCTGCGTCCGGGAGAAAGCGTCGCCATCTACGGGGCGGGGCCGGTGGGACTGATGGCCGCGCATTCTGCCATCATCAAAGGGGCCTCCCAGGTCTTTGTTATTGATACTCACAGCGATCGTCTGGCCCTTGCTGAGCAATTCGGTGCCACACCGGTTAATGCTGCCGGGGATGAAGCCGTACAGAAAATCCTTGAGCTGACTGACGGCAGGGGTACAGACTGCGGTTGTGAATGTGTTGGTTACCAGTGCTGCAATAAACACGGCCATGAAGACAACAGTGCAACTATGAAAAGCCTGGTCGCCTCCACCAAGGCGACAGGCGGAATAGGCGTGGTGGGGGTCTTCGTGCCCCAGGATCCTGCAGCGGAAAGCGACCTGGCAAAAGAGGGGAAAATGCCGTTTGATTTTGGCAGCTTCTGGTTCAAGGGGCAGTCCATCCGCACTGGTCAGGCAAACGTGAAGGCCTACAACCGGCAGCTCGCACGGCTTATTCACCATGATAAAGCCAACCCTGGCCGGATTATCTCGCATCGTCTGAGCCTCGATGAGGCTCCTGAAGGCTATAAAAATTTTGACAGCCGAGCGCCCGGCTGAACAAAAGTTATTCTTAAACCATAAACCCAGCTCTTTAGGTTTTCGATAAGCCCTTACCTTGTTCAAAAGGTTAAAGGCTTACCGGGTATGCCCGCGGGTATCCACTTCCATTGATGTCCCATCCTGGCGATCCTGCTTCGCTTGATCATCCCCTCATGGCTGCCAGGCTTATCACTCATTAAAAAGGCCTAAAGGAGAATAACGATGTCACGTTTTTTGGAAAAAGTTGTCGTGATCACCGGTGCGGGTTCAGGAATTGGGGCGGCCTCAGCAAAGCGTTTTGCCAGTGAAGGTGCTTCGGTGGTGCTGGTGGGAAGAACCCGTGAAAAACTCGAAACCACGCTTCATGCCCTTCCCAAGGGAGAGCATCTTATCGCGCCTTGTGATGTGTCTGATTCCGTCCAGGTTAAACAGCTGGCGGAACTGGTCGAACAAACCTATGGCAGAGTCGACGTCCTGGTGAACAATGCGGGAAGTGTCGTTCAGGGAAAAATACATGAAGTGGCTGTTGAAGACTGGAAAAAGCTGATGGGGGCTGATCTGGATGGGGTATTTCATTGTGTTCATTACTTCATGCCCTCATTGCTCAAAACCCAAGGGAATGTGGTGAACACGTCTTCGGTTTCAGGACTGGGTGGAGACTGGGGAATGAGCGTTTATAACGCTGCGAAGGGCGGCGTGACCAATTTTACGCGCGCGCTGGCGATGGATTATGGTGCGGACGGTGTTCGCGTGAATGCCATCTGCCCTGGATTTACGCTGACCGATCTTACCGAAGATATGAAGGACAATCATGAACTGTTAAACAAGTTCTATGACCGCATTCCCCTCCAGCGGGCTGGCCAGGCTGAAGATATCGCCAGTGCAATCGCCTTTATTGCCAGCGATGATGCGCGTTATATCACAGGAGTGAACCTGCCCGTAGACGGCGGGCTGACGGCGTCTAATGGCCAACCCAAACAGGCTTAATATCTAAACGGGGAGCAATCAACGTTCCCCTATCAATTCTTCAAAATGCGTGTGAGTTCGGTTATTCAATATAAAGCCGTTTTCCTGACCACCTTGAAAAATTTATCAGGTACATCTTTGGTGCATACATCCATATTAACCCCTGACAGTCTCAACGCTTATTATCGGTCAAAGTCATACGAAGAGCCGGTATATAGCCGGAGTAGAGTCAGTTGGGTGCAAATGCATAAAATTTTTATGGTGGTAGGTAGGTTAAAGCGCCAGAAAAAGAAGTTTCCTGAGTGGCTGGACGCTGGTTCAGAATGTTATGAGATATCGAAAAATATGCTGCACTTGGGCTTCAGACCCGCTTTTTGTTCAATGCGAGTGACCAGGTATTGCGTCCGCATTTAGGACATCTAGGTTCTTCATATCCAGGTATCTCTCGAGTAGTGCCGCAGCGGTTACAGGCATATAAACCTGTTTCAGGGATTTGGGTGAAACATTGACGAAGTGCTTCAGGAAGTACAGATAACCCGGCCCGCACTTCTTCGTCCGGATAAAAGTAGAGGCTGAGCTGGCCATCGACCTCTACCAGCCCCAGCCGTATCTGACCAAGGTGTTCGGCCCCTTTAAGGCGTAACTCCATCAGAAACTCATCTTCTGAAATGTTCAGCCGGTCCAGATTCTCAGAAACGTACTCTATAAATTATAGCCGGACAGCTTTCAATCAAGGGATTAACTTGAATAGGAGTGAGTGGGAAGTTTCAAACGGGCTTTGGGTTTTAAAATCAAAGGTGAAAAATTAATGAAGGTTTTCTCCTTTAAAGTGATGATTTGGCGATTCGTTTATTCATTATGGCTCACAATATTTTATTTTTATAACGGTTCGCTTCTATACCTTAAACAGTTCATGAAGCATGATAGAAATAAAAAAGTTGCGTCCGCGCTCAATGCAAACTGATTCGAAAAACCTGCCGACCCATTCACACCCCTCTACAACTAATAGGATAAAAACTTACCCCTTGATTGAGTGGCATTGTTTATCTTGGCGTAAAATAAAAATGAGGATAATTAGTTAAGTCTCTTTCATGAGAGACGCAGGACAAGTTAAATGAATGGTTGTTCACTTAAATGACTTAATTCGACATAGAATGTGTGGGAGGAGATAATACAGGGAAGGAAGTGGATTTCATTAATTTGAACAGTTGATGTCGTTACTTAGTTAATACAGTCCGGCACACCGGCCGGACTTTTTTATGACTGTGGCTGACCGATGGGACCCTGGCCCTGAGGACCTCCGGGCACGGATTGCTGGCTTGGTGCGTGAGGACGGCCATCCGGCCCTACTGCAGGACCGGGTTCCTGACAGCCTGCCAGAGTCATCAGACTTGCAACGATAAAAATCCCACCTAAAAAACTCTTCATAACATTCCTTTCCAGAAATCAGGCAACCCAGCGTTGCTTACAAAGCCTGGTCACATCTGTCCACATATGAAAGCGAAGCCGGAAAAGTAAATCCTTTTTACTGCCAATGAGTTCTGATAAAACGCCCTTAAAGCACTTGCTCACTCTCAGAGATTGCAATTACTGTATATATATACAGTTTAGTTTTGGGAGGGCACCGATATGCCCCGTGACTATGAAATCATGATTGCCTTCAGGCAGGCGATAAAACGCGATGCCGCTGGTCGCTACACCGTCAGCACACTCGACTTTGTGAAAGAACTCGATCGCCTGAACTGGCGCTACTCGCTACGCGCCGCCAACAAATGGATCGAGATGCACACAACAACGTTCAGGGATATTTCGACAAGTGAGGGTGAAGAACGCATGTTTCAGGTCTTTAATCCGAACGGAAGGAATTGAGCAACGTGTGCCACGCTCAATTGGGTACACCCCGTAGCAGGAATTGATTATGAGTTTTTCAATGGTACTAAATCATGAACAGCGAGACATTAATTTCCCTATCTTGCTGAAATAAATGAAAAATCCAGATCAATATAATTATAAAATTTAAAACCGTGATATATGTCACAAAAAAGCAAATCCAACAATTATGTACAGCTTGTTTTGGTTTTGTACAACTTCAAAAATTTCCCTTTTAAAAGCAATTGAATATAAGCGTAACGGTTAACTCGTTGTTTTAAAACAGAAACAAGCGAAGCGGTAAACATGTATTTTAAATGTGGTTTTATCGAAAAATTGAGCCATATTATTTCTCATTGGGACGTTAGCACGCTTAATATTCGACTGATATATAAGGGGGATACATGCCATCAAGAAGAGGTGGGGCCGGTAATTTTGCTGAGGATGCGGACCGCGCGCGTGAAGCCGGGCGTAAAGGAGGAAGTGCAAGCGGGGGAAACTTCAAAAATTGTCCAGATCGCGCTGTTGAAGCCGGTCGCAAGGGCGGACAAATCAGCCGCAGGCGCAAAGCGGCAACTGAGGAAAGTTAATTAGCCAGACAGCCGGCCGGGTTGAGTTATACCGGCCTTGCTTTGAAAAACATAAACAGGAGGAAGTATGATCTTCTCGTCCATCTTTGTATCCACACATTTAGCTGGTCTGGTTGATACTTTCCCGAACATAAGTGGCGGAACATGTTACTGTGCAGATCCTGTTGCCACCCATGGCACACCTCAAAGTACTTGCGTAAATCTCTATAAAATTCTCTGTGTAGAGGATGACACGGTAAAAGCAACGGATTCACCAGAGGTCAGACACAAAAAGCGTTCAGGTGACCGACCGGTAAGATAAGTTGGTGGATGCCTGATTATTAAGCGGCTCAGATAAAAATTCTGTTTAGTAACACCCAACGCCCTGTCCTTTTACGTCCTTTTAGCGCATGCTTTAATCTCTTCCCCGGTGCTATGCCTGGGGCATTCCCCCTCTGACAAGGGGCAAATATGAAATCTCAAAGGTCAAAAACCTGTTGCGCACCGAATTGCGCGGTGACTGACACTTCTGATCTGATGTCGCTTTCCGACACCTCCATCTTCCCGTACTTCATTCATGAATCATTCACCTATTCGTAGACGAAACATATTGTCTGTTTTTTCTGAGATTGGACGAACATTAATTTCGTTGGGAGTGAACAAATGGAACAGGGTTTTTATTGGGTCCAGAAGGGCGAGACTCAACCTGAAGTCTGGTACTTCGCCGATGGTGAAGGGGGAGGATGGTTCAAGCCAAGCCGAAGTCTGCCCGTTCACCCTGATGATTTTATCGAGCAGGGGTACAATGTCATCAGTGATCGCCTCGAACCCCCGGCAGAATAATGACAACACCTGTACGACATACCTCCACCCTGGCAGAGGGAGTCGTATGGAAACGAGACATTGCCATTTGAAATGCCCGCGCAGGACGGCCTACAAGCGTTAGCGAGGAACGTATCTCTCCTGTCAACGCAACCCGAGTGCTTTAACTTGTTTCAGGTTCTGCTTTCGGCTACATGAAACGAGTTGCAGGTATTTAGGAAAAGTAGATCGAGATGCACCAGATAACATTCAGGGATGGCTACTGTGTGGATGAGTAATCTCTCAAGGTGTTCAATCCCAACGGGTGCTGAGCAATCATCCTGATAACTGTCGGTAGGGACTAGCGGCTCATCGCCAGCAAAAAAAAAAGCATGAACCAGACGTGAGTCCGGTTCATGCAGAGTGCTGACTACTCAGTTTTTTTTTATTTGCCCGCTCTGATGCGTCGAGTCACCAGGGCGTGGGTCCCCACTGGGTTTGTACCAGAAACACAATCACCAGAACCAGTAAAGTGGTGACGGCCGGTATGATCAGGTATCGCATGTTCAATCTCCTGTCTGTCTGACCACGAGAATTTGAAACGATGAAAAACCCGCCCTTATTCATCACCGACCGTTCAATGACATCGGCGGTTTAGCGATGGATACTTACGTCGTGTAATGGCCTGCAAAGCGCCGGGCTAAGCGCTTTAAAACCAGTTCAGATATTTCGGTAAACCTATCGCCAACACCGCAATGGCCACGATATTCAGTACAACAACGAATTTTGGTGAAACATCCATAAGTCACCTCAGGTAAACGAGCGGTATCAGGCAAAACACGACATCGGGCTGGTGGCCAGTTGGTCATCGCTGAAATCACCGACACTGCCGTGCTGATAATTCACCTACTGAGCACGCAGCATGTATCCCAGCGTTACCGCACAGGCATTTTGCTCATTAAGCGTAGTGCAGGTCTTCACAGACCAAAAGCGTAGCCGTATAGCGAAGTCAGGGGGGTTTTTAATAAGGTACGGAAATTGACGGGCAGCCTCACAGCTAAACGCCACTCGAACGAGTAGTTGGTTTTCAACCGCGCGTTTCAGGGGAAAGGTAAGCTAAAAAAAGCCCGCTCAAGGCGGGCAAAAAAGCAGTGGCTAAGGAATGTCTCTCTCGTATGAAACGCATCCTGTGTGCTGTGCTGCCAGTCAACAACTGACCCCCATACCTTAGACCAATAATTACTGTGTGGTAGGATGTGTTAACAAAAGCGATAAAATTCCAGTAATTTCCAGTAAGTTATATTAATTAACGATTTATAAACTAAATTTCAGAGAGTTAACCGAAGCGGCAAGAGAATGCTTCTGATTATTTCTGGTTTATGTCGGCCTAAAAATGCTCAAATCTAAAACGCCTGCGCTTATGGCAACCGGCCCGGTCATACTGAAATTCCATGTCCACCTCAGATTAAATCCCCTTTGCAAACAACGCGTTTGGAAAAAGTCTTCATGCCCGACTTGATCGATTGTACTGCTTACGATTACTGTTTATATATGGGTCTTCCCCTGTTGTGGTGGCTGTTGTAGGATTTTTGCTGTTTACCGAACAACAGGAGGAGAACACTTGAATAAT
>NZ_JAERJM010000007.1:0-270347 GCF_018257655.1 Pantoea sp. JGM49
TTTCCTCCTTCAGAGTCAAACACTTTTTTCAGCGTTTTTCTCCGGCGGGATGAATTTCTTCACTCCCTGCTGAGCCGTCTGCGTTGCCGCTTTGCCGTCTCAGTGGTGGCGCATTATAGGGAGTTATTCGGAGCTGACAAGGGTTTATTGCAAAAAAATGATCGTTCGACCTAAATTTAGCCACAACGCTTTATTTCACAACGATTTGCCTGGTAACTGCACAAAATCCTGGGCAAAAACCGCCACTTTATTCCAATCGGTGTATTCCACTTCTTTAGAGGTATCGGTCTCACCGCCCGTCATACGCATAATCAGTTGAATCATGACACGGTCAAACCAGCGATAGTGGGGATAACGCAACGCGCCGGCAAACACCGCACAGCAATCTGGCTGCCAGGGTGACTGCTCCAGGAACTTATGCGTATAGGCGTTGGTTACTGGCGTGCACTTATCCGCTTTACGCGCCGTAAGATTGACGCTGAAGAAGCCACTGACGCGCTGATGCAGCTCAGCCTTATGCTGAGTAACAAACTTCATTAATGCCGGATGGAAATGTCCGTAACGAATTGAAGCGCCAATCAGCACGCGATCATACTGCGACCACTCAACCTGCTGTACTTCCAGTAAATCAATCACGTCACACAGCTGCTGCGGCGCTAGCGTCTGTGCAATACGCGCTGCGATCTCACGGGCTTGCCCATCACGGCTGGAATATAGAATCAATGCTTTCATTAGATAATCCTGTTTCTCTTATTCACGCCAGAAGGTCGGGGTGAACAGGACCAGCAGTGTGAACACCTCAAGGCGTCCAAACAGCATGGTTAAAATCAAAATCCACTTAGCGACGTCATTCATAGACGTGAAGTTATCCGCTACAACACCTAAGCCTGGGCCGAGGTTATTCAGCGTTGCGGCAACCGCAGCGAAAGCGGAGAAGTCATCGACGCCCGTCGCGATAATCGCCAGCATGCTGAGTAAGAACACCAGCGCATAAGCAGAGAAGAATCCCCATACCGCTTCAAGGATACGCTCCGGCAGTGCGCGATTACCCAACTTGATGGTGTAGACCGCGTTCGGATGCACCAAACGCTTAAGCTCACGCGACCCCTGCTTAAACAGCAGCAGAATACGAATCACCTTCAAGCCACCGCCAGTCGATCCCGCCATACCGCCGATAAAAGCCGAACAGAGCAACAGTACAGGCAGGAATAATGGCCAGCGCGCAATACTATCGGTGGTAAAGCCAGCAGTCGTTGCCATCGACACCACCTGGAAAAAGGCCTGGTTCAATGTTTGCCAACCGCTGGCATAGACGTTGTGGAACCACAGCACTACCGTACAGATCAGCACTAACGTCAGCTGTACGCCAATAAACATGCGAAATTCGGGATCGCGCCAGTAAACTTTGAGGCTGCGGCCGCTCAATAAAGAGAAGTGCAAGCCATAGTTACAGCCCGAGATCAGCAGGAACACCGCCACGATGGTATTGATGGTAGGACTGTTGAAGTAGCCGATACTCGCATCATGTGTAGAAAAGCCACCAATCGCGATGGTCGAGAAGCTGTGACCGATGGCATCAAACACCGGCATGCCCGCCAGCCACAGCGCCACCGCACAGGCCACGGTAAGTAAGACATAGATTAGCCACAGCGTTTTAGCCGTTTCCGCAATACGCGGGCGCATCTTGTTATCTTTTAACGGCCCCGGCATCTCAGCACGATAAAGCTGCATGCCACCCACGCCCAGAATCGGCAAGATGGCCACCGCCAGTACAATGATCCCCATACCGCCCAGCCATTGCAGCATCTGACGATAGAACAAAATCGCTTTCGGTAAGGTATCAAGGCCCACCAACGTAGTGGCGCCCGTGGTGGTCAGCCCAGAGAAGGATTCGAAGAAAGCATCGGTAACCGAAAGGTGCGGCTGTTCGGCAAAAATGAAAGGCATCGCACCCACACTACCCAGCACCGTCCAGAACAGCACGACGATCAGAAACCCTTCGCGCGGTTTAAGTTCGGTTTTCTTTTTGCGATTAGGCCACCACAGCAGCGAACCAATCACAATCGCCATCATAAAGGTCTGGCTAAACGCGCGTCCGGCGCCATCGCGATAAATTAAGGCCACCAGCCCCGGTAGGATCATCGTCACCGAGAATAAAATTACCAACAGTCCCACGATGCGGGTAATGGCGCGAAAATGCATTCAGCCGTTCCTTTAAACAGATGCTTTTAGTTGTCCAGCGGGATGAGCGTCAGCGCGCCCCGGCTGTAATCAGAAAGGTTTTGCCGAAAGCCATCAATTTGCGGATGCGGCAACGCCAGACGTAGCGCGATACGATCCTGATAATGGCTCTCTTCAATGATGCCGTCAAAGCGTTGCAACAGACGCTCGATATCACTCAACTGGGCATAATCACATTGCAAGGTAAAAGATTGCATCGGCACTTTACGCGCACGCATCAGTTGCTTCAGCCCCTGCTGCACGCCGCCGCCATACGCTTTCACTAATCCACCGGTACCCAGCATGATGCCGCCATAATAGCGCACTACCACTGCTGTAATTTCACCGACGCCGCTACCCATCAACTGTGCCAGCATCGGTTTGCCCGCCGTGCCAGAAGGCTCACCATCATCGGAGAAACCCAGCTGCTGCGAATCATCCGGCGCACCGGCAACCCACGCCCAGCAGTGATGGCGCGCCGCAGGATGTTCCAACTTCACCTGCTGGACAAAAGCACGCGCCGCCTCAACGCCAACGGTATGCGCCAGATAAGTCATAAAGCGGCTTTTCTTAATGGTTTCCTCACTGAGGCTCACAGCCTCAGCGGGAATATCGTACGCATCCATCAGGCCAGATGCAGATCGCGCGTCATGTTTTCAACGCGATTGGCATGAATCACCACATTATCTTCGATACGAATACCACCGTACGGTTTCAATGCGTCGATCGCCTGCCAGTCAAAGTACTGGCTGTATTTGCCGCCACGCAGTTTTGCCAGTAGTGAATCGATAATGTAGAAGCCTGGCTCGATGGTCAGCACCATGCCCGGCTCCAGTACGCGGGTACAACGCAGATAAGGATACTGTGATGGTGCCGCCAGGTGCGTGCCATTGTCATCCTGCATAAAGCCTGCGACGTCATGCACCTGCAAGCCCAGCGGATGGCCCAAACCGTGCGGCATAAACGGACCGGTCAGGTCTTCCGCCACCAGCGTCTCTTCGGTCAGACCTTTCACCAAATCGAATTTTAACAATAGACGGGCAATACGCTGATGCATTTGCAAATGGTAATCGGTGTAACGCACGCCCGCTTTCAACGTCGCAATCAGCGCCAGCTCTTCTTTATTCATCGCCTCTACCATTTCGGCATAACGCGATTTGCTTTGGGCTGCATAGCTGCGCGTCAGGTCGGCGGCGTAACCAAGGTATTCCGCACCCGCATCAATCAGGAAACTGTGGCGCTTCGCCGGTGGCTGATGGTCGAGCCTGGTGTAGTGCAGCACCGCAGCATGTTCGTTAAGCGCGATAATATTGCCGTAGGGCACATCCGTATCACGATGGCCAGTCGCCGTCAGATACGCCTGGTTGATATCGAACTCACTCATACCTGAGAAGAAGGCTTCTTTCGCCGCGCGATGTCCTGCAACCGCCAGCTTCTGCGCTTCGCGCATACAGGCCAGTTCGTAATCCGTTTTGATGCTGCGATGGTAATGAAGGAAGTCGATCACGCCTTTGGGATTCACGCGATCGCTATTGATGCCGAGTTGCGTGGCGCGGGAGGGCACAGGTCCGATATAAGCCACATTGTCGCGCTGAGCCGGCAGCAGTTGCCCAATCTCATCGGCATCTTTCAGGCCCACCACCTCAACATCCTGAGTCCAGAAGCTGTTGGGCAATGGCTCGACGTTATGCCAGTAATCCACAGGTGAGTAGAACCACAACTTTGGCTTGTTAACGCCATCGATCCATAACCAGCAGTTAGGCACTTGTGTGACAGGAACCCAAGCCTTGAATTGCGGATTCACCTTAAACGGGTAGTCGTGATCGTCGAGAAAAACGGTTAACAGCTCGCCAGAGTGAATCAACATCGCATCAAGTTTAAAGCGTGCCAGCACCTGTTGCGCTCGCTGTTGCAGCGTATTGATATGCGCGTGATACAGGGTTTTCAGTGAATCCATGGACTTGTCTCCGATATCGCGAAATTGGCCGCAGTGTAGCACAGCCTCAAGTCTGTTGCCGTGCTGCACTCGCTGTGATCGGCGTATCAAATAAGCAAAGACTCGTTTGCAAAAAATTAACATGCCGCCCACACTCCAACTCATCTGGTATGACCAGATCACCTTTCGCGGTTTCAGGAGACGGACATGCTCTACCAAGGCGATACCCTTTCAGTTCACTGGCTTGATGACGGCATTGCCGAGCTGATTTTCGATGCCCCCGGTTCAGTGAACAAACTCGACACCAAAACAGTTGCCTCATTGGGCGATGCACTCAGCGTGCTGGAGCAACAGCCCGAGTTGCGTGGCCTGCTGCTCACCTCGGCCAAACCGGCATTCATTGTCGGTGCCGATATCACCGAATTCCTGTCGCTATTTGATGCGCCAGAAGAGAAGCTGAGCCAATGGCTGGCGTTTGCCAACAGCATCTTCAATCGCCTGGAAGATTTGCCGGTGCCGACTGTCGCTGCGATTGACGGCTACGCGCTGGGCGGCGGCTGCGAGTGTGTGCTGGCGACAGATTTCCGCGTCGCGACGCCTGCTGCACGCATCGGCTTACCGGAAACCAAACTGGGCATCATGCCGGGGTTTGGCGGCAGCGTGCGCTTGCCACGTTTGCTCGGCGCTGATAGCGCACTGGAAATCATTGCCGCAGGAAAAGATGTTGATGGCACCAGCGCCCTGCAACTCGGCCTGGTCGATGCGGTCGTGAGCAGCGAAAAGCTACGCGCTGCAGCACTCACAATGTTACAGGATGCCGTTGCGCAAGGCAGCTGGCAGGCGCGTCGGGCACCTAAGCTGGCCCCACTGAAATTAAGCCCGATTGAAGCGGCGATGAGCTTCACCATTGCCAAAAGCATGGTGATGCAAACCGCAGGCAAGCATTATCCCGCGCCTATCATCGCGGTGAAAACCATTGAAGCGGCATCCGGTTTACGTCGTGACGATGCATTGAAACTGGAAACCGCTGCATTCGTGCCGCTGGCACAAAGCGATGTGGCGCGCGCGCTGGTCGGTATCTTCCTGAACGATCAATATGTCAAAGGCCTGGCGAAAAAGCACAGCAACACAGCCGGTGCACCGCAGCAGGCCGCCGTGTTAGGCGCAGGCATTATGGGGGGTGGGATTGCTTATCAGTCGGCATGTAAAGGCGTGCCGGTGAAAATGAAAGATATTAATCCGCAGGCGCTGACGCTGGGGATGACGGAAGCTAGCAACCTTCTTAACAAGCAACTGGAACGCGGCAAGATTAACGGTGCCAAACTGGCGAGCGTCCTCACGACGATTCAGCCCACGCTGGATTACGCCGGTTTCGAACGTGCCGATGTGGTGGTCGAGGCCGTGGTCGAGAACCCGCAAATCAAGGCCAAAGTGTTGGCAGAAACCGAGCAACATCTGCGCGATGATGCCGTACTCGCCTCCAACACATCGACCATTCCGATTAGCCAGCTGGCGCAATCGCTGCAGCGTCCAGAAAACTTCTGCGGCATGCACTTCTTTAATCCCGTACCACGCATGCCACTGGTTGAGGTCATCCGTGGCGAGCAGACCTCAGAAGCCACCATCAGTAAAGTAGTGGCCTGGGCCAGCAAGATGGGCAAAACGCCGATCGTGGTGAATGACTGCCCAGGTTTCTTTGTGAACCGTGTGTTGTTCCCCTACTTTGCCGCTTTCAGCCTGCTGCTACGCGATGGCGCTGATTTCCGTCAGATCGATAAGGTGATGGAGAAACAGTTCGGCTGGCCTATGGGCCCGGCCTGGTTGCTGGATGTGGTGGGCATTGATACCGCCCATCACGCACAACAGGTGATGGCGCAAGGCTTCCCTTCCCGCATGCAGAAAGATTACCGCGACGCGATTGATGTGCTGTTTGAAGCCAAACGCTACGGCCAGAAAAACGGCCTGGGCTTTTACAGCTGGGAGCAAGATAAAAAAGGCAAAGCCCAGAAGAAAACCGATCCGGCTGTTGATGCGCTGCTGGAACCGATTTGCGAGCCGAAACGCGTGTTCAGTGATGAGGACATTGCTAACCGTATGATGCTGCCAATGCTCAATGAAGTGGTGCGCTGCCTCGAAGAGAAGATTATCGCCTCACCGGCTGAAGCCGATATGGCGCTAGTGTACGGCCTCGGTTTCCCTCCATTCCGTGGCGGTGCCTGCCGTTATATGGACACGCTCGGCAACAGCAATCTGGTCGACAAGGCCAAACGATATCTCTCCCTTGGCCCGCTGTATGCGTTACCCGAACTGTTAGTGCATAAAGCGCATCAACAGCAAAGCTGGTATCCCGCAGCCCAACCGATTGACGAAGCGACACTGCAAAGTGCCTGAGGTAATGAATATGGAAAAGGTAGTCATAGTTGATGCAGTGCGCACACCAATGGGACGCTCAAAAGGCGGAGCATTTCGCCAGGTACGCGCGGAAGATCTCTCGGCGCATCTGATGCGCGAACTGCTGAGCCGCAACCCCGGCGTTGATCCGGCCTCTCTGGATGACATCATTTGGGGATGCGTGCAGCAGACGCTGGAACAGGGCTTCAACATTGCGCGTAACGCAGCACTGCTGACCGAAATTCCGCACCGCGTGCCCGCCAGCACGGTGAATCGCTTATGCGGTTCGTCAATGCAGGCGCTGCACGATGCGGCACGCGCCATTATGGTGGGCGATGCGCACAGCTGTTTGATTGGCGGCGTCGAACATATGGGCCATGTGCCCATGAGCCACGGCGTTGATTTCCATCCGGGTTTGGGCCGCACCGTGGCAAAAGCCGCTGGCATGATGGGATTAACCGCTGAAATGCTGGCGCGCATGCATCACATCACCCGTGAGCAACAGGATGCCTTTGCGCTGCGTTCACATCAGCGCGCCTGGGCTGCGACTCAACGCGGCGATTTCAAACGCGAAATCGTGCCGACCTATGGCCACGATGCCGATGGCGTATTGAAACGCTATGAAACGGATGAAGTGATCCGCGAAGATACCACGCTGGAAGGGTTGGCTGCGCTGCGTCCCGCGTTTGATCCGGTCAACGGCACCGTTACGGCGGGTACATCATCGGCACTCTCCGATGGCGCGGCTGCCATGTTGATCATGAGTGAAAGCCGCGCGCGCGAACTCGGCCTGACCCCGCGTGCACGTATTCGCAGCATGGCGGTGGTCGGCTGTGATCCTTCCATCATGGGTTACGGTCCAGTGCCAGCCAGCAAACTGGCACTGAAGCGTGCCGGATTAAACGTGCAGGATATTGATCTGTTTGAGCTTAACGAAGCCTTTGCCGCGCAGACACTGCCGTGCATTAAGGATTTGGGATTGCTGGATCAGCTTGATGAGAAAGTGAATTTGAATGGCGGCGCGATTGCGCTGGGGCATCCGCTGGGATGTTCGGGGGCGCGTATCAGCACGACGCTGCTCAATCTGATGGAACGTCGTGATGCGCAATTTGGTCTGGCGACCATGTGCATTGGCTTAGGCCAGGGGATCGCGACGGTGTTCGAACGCGTTTAATACGTTGAAGCACGTGTTCCCGCCCTTTCGGGCGGGCTTTTTTACTCAGATAAAGGCAAACGCATCGCCAAACATCTGCGCTTCAACTGCACCACGTTCCGCACAAAAACGCTCACGTGCAATCTTTGCCATCTCAAAGCGACCCGCAATATAGATATCGTGCTCGCTGAGAGTTTCATAGTCCTGCATCACGGCGGTCAACACCGTGCCACTACGTCCATCCCAACCCTCTGCGGGTTGTTCTACCACCGGAATCACCTTGAGATGAGGATGCTTGACCGCCAACGCGTTCAACTCATCCAGATCGTACAAATGCATCAATTCCCGGCCGCCCCAGTAGATGGCGATATCGCGGTCTGGCTGCTGCGCCAGTGCCGTCAGCAGAATCGAACGTGCATAGGAGAAACCGGTGCCGCCCGCGATCAGAATAATGGGGCGATCGCTGTCTTCACGCAGCCAGGCATCGCCATGCGGCATATCCACCGTGATTTGACGATCGTCTTTGATGCGATCCATCACCGCCATCGCGTAGAGATTGAGGTCAGATGCGCCAATGTGCAGCTCAATGATGTCTTTTTCCATCGGGGTTGAAGCCAGTGAGAAGGGGCGCTTATCACGCTCATCCATCACCACCATCAGATATTGCCCCGCGCGGAAAGTAAACTCCGCCGCCGGAATCAAACGAACGCGGTAAACGGTATCCGTAATCGCTTCGACCGAAGTCACCTTGCAGTTTAACGTCGTCATACGTGCCCTTTTTTATGGTTTTCTGCCGCCTTTAGCGCTGCGGCGGCTCGGCAAAGATAGCTAACTCATCCCAAATGGCGTCAATACGCGCGGTCACCGCCGGATCTTTCACAATCGGTGTGCCCCATTCGCGAGTGGTTTCGCCCGGCCACTTATTGGTGGCATCAAGTCCCATCTTCGAGCCCAGGCCGGAAACCGGAGAGGCGAAGTCGAGATAGTCAATTGGCGTATTCTCCACCATCACGGTATCGCGCGCCGGATCCATACGCGTGGTGATCGCCCAAATCACATCGTTCCAGTCTCGTGCGTTGACGTCGTCATCGCATACGATCACAAACTTGGTATACATAAACTGGCGCAGGAAAGACCAGACGCCAAACATTACGCGCTTGGCATGCCCGGCATATTGCTTCTTGATCGTCACCACCGCGAGGCGATAAGAACAGCCTTCCGGCGGCAGATAGAAATCGACAATTTCCGGGAACTGCTTGATCAGAATCGGCACCAGCACTTCATTCAGCGCCACACCCAATACCGCAGGTTCATCCGGTGGACGACCGGTATACGTTGAATGATAAATCGGGTTGCGACGTTGCGTTACGTGCGTCACGGTAAATACCGGGAAGCTGTCTATTTCATTGTAGTAGCCTGTGTGGTCGCCGTAAGGGCCTTCTGGCGCCATGTCACCCGGTTCGATGTAACCTTCTAAAACGATCTCTGCGCTGGCTGGCACTTCAAGATCGTTAGACAGGCACTTCACCACCTCGGTTTTATTACCGCGCAGCAAGCCAGCAAAAGCATATTCCGACAACGTATCGGGTACCGGCGTCACGGCGCCCAGAATCGTGGCCGGATCGGCACCCAGCGCCACGGACACCGGGAAGCGTTCGCCCGGATGGGCTTTGCACCACTCCTGGAAATCCAGCGCGCCGCCGCGATGCGACAGCCAGCGCATGATCACGCGGTTTTTGCCGATCACCTGCTGGCGATAAATACCCAGATTCTGACGTTCCTTATGCGGACCACGCGTGACGGTTAAGCCCCAGGTAATCAACGGCGCGGCATCGCCCGGCCAGCACTTCATTACCGGGATGCGCGACAGATCGACATCATCACCACTGAAGACCTCTTCCTGACACGGTGCATTGCGCAGGCGCTTGGTCGGCATGTTCAGCACTTGTTTGAACTGCGGCATTTTATCGAACAGATCGCGGAAACCTTTTGGCGGCTCGGGTTCTTTCAGAAACGCCAGCAGCTTGCCCACTTCACGCAGCGCGCTGACCTCTTCCTGTCCCATGCCCATCGCCACACGCTTAGGTGTGCCAAACAGGTTACACAATACGGGCATGTCGTACCCTTTCGGGTTCTCAAACAGCAGCGCCGGACCGCCGGCACGCAGGGTGCGATCGGCAATTTCGGTCATCTCCAACTCAGGATCGATCTCCTGAGTGATGCGCTTTAACTCGCCGCGCTGCTCCAGCAACGCGAGGAAGTCTCGTAAATCCTGATATTTCATGCGGCGTTAGCTTCCAGCCAGGGTGAATTGGCCATTATAGGTCTGATTCACGCCGGCGTGTTGTGGTTTGTGGTTCAAGCTGGCTGACAGGAGAAAGGCACCAGCGATTGAATGGCCAGCACATCGTGATGTGCGGCGATTGGCTCACCATGACCGAACACTTTAAAGTCTTCGCCGCGCGCGCTGTAGTAACGCAGGCGGTTTTCACTGACGTGCAGGAAACTGGCTTCTCGCAGGGCGATCACCGACTCATGTGGATTGACGGCGCAGAACTCCGCCAGACGCTCATCACGCGTTTCCCCCATATGCCCGCTGACGTGAGCATCCAGATAGTGCGGATTGATCTGCACCGGGAACAGGCCTAATGCAGGCAAGACCACGCTGCTGCGCACCGGCATATCGTTGGTGGTACGGATCGATGGCGTAGCCACATTGCAACCGGCGCTCCAGCCGATGTAAGGCACATCTCGCTCACGCACGGCACGCTGAATCGCCACGATCAGTCCGTGCTCATGCAGCATCTGATTGAGGAACCAGGTGTTGCCGCCGCTCACCAGGATCAACTCCGCCTGTTCAATCGCCGCCACCGGGGAGTCAAACTCATGCACGGTGCGCACCTGAATACCCAATGAGTCAGACAGGTCTTGTGCACGCTGCGCATGGTCACCACGAATGATGGCATAGGGTACCAGTACGGCCGAGGTGATACCGCGTTGGGCGATCATTGCGTGCAGTTGTGGGTGAGCGTAGCTCAACAGTGGCGCGTCTTCGGCCACTTTGCCATTACTTAATAAGAACAGTTCCATCAGCCAGTCCTTTTTCAAATGAGAGCGAAGGATGGGGAAGGAGTCTGATACAGATGGTCATCAGCCGTCAATTTTCTTGCAAGAAAGCGTTAATAAGCCGCACCAATCGGAAAATTCGTAGTGATTTTTATTTCACAGCCGCGTTTCCACTGGCCGATGCGCTATAACTCTGACAGCAGGTTTGTTATTCTTAGCGTCCAATATTTGGGAGCAGTTATGGAATCCTGGTACTTACTCTATTGCAAACGTGGACAGCTGTTGCGCGCGAAAGAGCATCTTGAGCGGCAGGAGGTGAATTGCCTCAGCCCGATGATCGCTCTGGAAAAGATTGTGCGCGGCAAACGCACCACGGTGAGTGAGCCGCTTTTTCCCAACTATCTGTTTATCGAATTCGATCCGGAAGCGATTCACACCACCACCATCAGTAGCACGCGCGGCGTCAGCCACTTTGTGCGCTTTGGCGCGCAACCGGCAACGGTCTCCAGCGAAGTGATTGAAGCGCTGCAAACCGATGTGCCGCAAATTATGCTGGATCCAGAAACGCCACAAAGCGGTGATGAAGTGATCATCACCGAAGGGACTTTTGAGGGGCTGCGCGCTATTTTTGCCGAGCCTGATGGCGAAACCCGCTCGGTGTTACTGCTAAACCTGCTCAACAAACAAGTGATGCGCAGCGTCGACAACAAACAGTTCCGTAAGCTTTAAACCAGTTTAAACAGCTGACGTGCGTTGTGATTGACCTGCGCACCCAGCGCTTCAGCCTCTTCCCCACGCCAGTTCGCCACCTGCTGCACAATATGCGGCAGGAAACAGGGCTCGTTTCGACGCGAAGGCGGCCGTGGATGCATATCACGCGGGAGCAGATAAGGCGCATCGGTTTCCAGCAGCAGACGCTCGGCTGGAATCAATGGCAGCATCTCACGCAATTCCAGGCCACGACGTTCATCGCACACCCAGCCGGTAATGCCCACCGATAAGCCCAAGGCCAGGCACGATTCCAGTTCATCACGCGTGCCGGTAAAACAGTGTGCCACCGCGCCCGTCAATTTCGGCAGCCACGGCTCCAGCACTGCAACAAAACGATCGTGTGCTTCGCGGCAGTGGAGGAACACCGGCAGTTGTAACTCTGCTGCCAGCGCCAGCTGTGCATCAAAGGCATACTCCTGCTGGTCGTGCGCCGAGAGATTGCGGTTAAAATCGAGGCCGCATTCACCGATGGCCACCACTTGCTCACTCTCTGCCAGACGGCGCAGCGTGTTCGCCGTCTCCGCCGACCATTCACTGGCGTGATGCGGATGCACGCCGGCTGTAGACCAGCAGTAGCCAGGATGCTGTGCCGCGAGCTGACGCGCCTGCTGGCTCTCCAGCGCATTGGTGCCGGTAATCAGCAGGCCGGTGACGCCTGCTTCGCGCGCGCGTATAACCACCTGATCGCGATCTTTTGCGAATTGCGTGCTGGTCAGGTTTACACCGATATCAAACATGTCTTCTCCCAAATAAAAACCGCCCAATGTGTGGGCGGTTTAGATTCTTAACGCTCATCCCGCTCGCGTGCGGGAATGCCTTGTCAGGATTCGGTATTCTGTTCCTCATCCTCTGAATCTGACGCCTTGCGCCCTTTACCCACATAGTAACGGGAGAAGAATACGCCGACTTCAAACAGGCAGTACATCGGAATAGCGAGCAAAGTTTGCGAGAAAACATCCGGCGGTGTGAGCAGCATCCCAACAACGAACGCGCCAACCAGAATGTAGGGGCGTTTCTTTTTCAAATCCTCTGGCGAGGTAATGCCGGTCCAGCACAGCAGAACAATCGCAATCGGTACCTCAAACGCTACGCCAAATGCCATGAAGAGAGTCATGACGAAGTCGAGATAATTGGTGATATCAGTAGCAATGGTGACGCCCTGTGGCGCGGTTTTGGCAAAGAAGCCAAACGCCAGCGGGAACACGATGAAGTAAGCGAAAGCCACGCCAACGTAGAACAGCAGCGTACTGGAGAACAGCAGCGGCATCACTAGCTTACGCTCATGGCGATACAGCGCAGGCGCCACAAAAGCCCACACCTGATACAAGATCACCGGCACCGCAAGGAACACCGAAACAATGATGGTGAGCTTTATGGGGGTGAAGAACGGTGAAGCCACGTCAGTGGCGATCATGCTGGCACCGGCCGGCATCTGGCTAATCAGCGGCGAAGCCACTAAGTGATAGATGTCGTTGGCGAAATAAACCAGGCACAAAAAGATAGCAAACACCGCAATAATGCAGTTCAGCAAACGCTTACGCAGCTCAATCAGGTGGCTGATGAGCGGTTGGGTATCTTCAACGGCCATGTTTATCTTTCATCTTTTATGGTGGGGGTGGGCGTCGCATTCTGCGCGGTATTAACAGATGCCGCAGCCTCTGCTGTTACCGGTTGAGGTTTCTGAGCCGGTGCGCTGGCCGGGTGCTCTGCCGCCACCGCCTGAGGTGCCTGAGCCGGTGCGCTGGCCTGATGCTCTGCCGCCACCGCCTGAGGTGCCTGAGCCGGTGCGCTGGCCTTGTGCTCTGCCGTCACCGCCTGAGGTGCCTGAGCCGGTGCGCTAGCCTGATGCTCTGCCGCCGCGGGGGTGACCGGAAGCTGGCTTACCGATTCAGAAGATGTGCCTGCAGACGACGGTTGATGAATGGTGTTCGCTTCATCTTCCGCTTTTTCGATATCGATGCTCTGCTGCACAGAACGCTTCATCGAATCGGCGGTTTTACGCAACTCTTCCATCGACTCTTTCAGTTCCGGTGACAGTGAGCCACGGCCCGCTTCCTCAACCTTTTTCAGGCTGTCCTGCAATTCCTGCAGTTTCAGCTCCTGCGCCAGTTCGTTTTGCACGTTAGCAGCCAGGGAGCGAATCGCCCGAATCCAGCCCACGACGGTTTTCACCGCAACCGGTAATCGTTGCGGGCCAAGAACGATCAGCCCGATAACGAACACCAATACCAGTTCACTAAAACCAATATCGAACACAGTTAACCCTTACTTGTCCCGGGCGTCGTCTTTACTCGCCGAGGTTTGCTGTTTGTCTGCCAGAGTCTTGGCGTTGAAGTCAGCGTCCTGCTCTTTCGGTTGATCCTTTTTATCGTCCTCATCGCCCATGGCTTTTTTGAAACCACGAATGGAAGAACCTAAATCCGAACCCAGGTTACGAAGTTTATTGGTACCGAACAGAAGAACAACAATGACGGCAATGATTAACAATTGCCAAATACTGATACCGCCCATGAGATATGCCTCTAATATTCTGTGAAAAACTTTGAATTGAAACGCACAGAAAGCCCGTATGAATTCGGGCTTTAGCCTGCGACATTACGCGATTTGCACCAGGCAAACAATCAGTTTGTCTTGCGCCAGCCTATCAGCCAGGTGACGATGCCAGCGGCCATTAATAAGGCGGGGAAGAAATCCCAGTCGGGTCGACTTAACAGCACCGCAGTGCCACTTAATAACAGTGTAGCCCCTACGCCAAACAGATAACGTGCCTTGTGATGGCGCGTACGTTGCGCATTCATATCGCTGACCAGTTTATCGACGCTGTGCTGCAATAATTTATGCTGACGCATGCTGTCGTAGAACAGTTCAGGCAACTCCGGCAGTTTTTCAGCCCAGAATGGCGCCTTCTCTTTCACTGCGCGCAGAATCGCAGGAATGCCGATCTGATCTTTGATCCAGTCTTCGAGGAACGGCTTCGCGGTTTTCCACAGATCGAGCTGCGGATAAAGCTGACGGCCAATGCCCTCAATGTAGAGCAGCGTTTTCTGTAACAGCACCAGTTGCGGCTGCACTTCCATATTGAAGCGACGCGCGGTGTTAAACAGGTTAAGCAGCACGTGGCCAAAAGAGATCTCAGCCAGCGGCTTCTCGAAAATCGGCTCGCAGACGGTACGAATGGCGAACTCAAAATCTTCCACATTGGTATCCGGCGGTACCCAGCCTGAATCCACATGCAGTTCTGCCACTTTACGGTAATCACGGTTAAAGAAGGCGATGAAGTTTTCCGCCAGATAGCGCTTATCTTCTTTATTCAACGAGCCGACAATGCCGCAGTCAATCGCGATGTACTGCGGATCTTCTGGATGGTCATAGCTAACGAAGATGTTGCCGGGGTGCATGTCAGCATGGAAGAAGCTATCGCGGAACACCTGGGTGAAGAACACCTGCACGCCGCGTTCTGCCAGCAGCTTCATGTTGACACCATGCTTCTCCAGCGTCGCCACATCAGAAATGGGAATGCCGTAAATACGTTCCATCACCATCATCGATTCGCTGCAGTAATCCGAGAACACTTCCGGCACATACAGCATCGGGCTCTGCTCAAAGTTACGACGCAGCTGAATGGCGTTCGCCGATTCACGCAGCAGATTGAGTTCATCAATCAGGGTCTTTTCGTAATCGCGCACCACTTCAACCGGGCGCAGACGACGACCATCCGGCAACAGACGAGGAACCCAATGCGCCATGCGGTAAATCAGCTTCATATCCGCTTTGATCACCGGCAGGATGTCCGGGCGAATCACTTTGATCACGACGTCACGGCCGTTAGACTTAAGCGTAGCAGTGTGAACCTGCGCAATCGAAGCAGAAGCCAGCGGCTTAATATCAAAATCGTCAAACCAGGTGTCGACAGGACCGCCAATGGATTGTTCAATCTGCTGCTGGGCTTTCAGCCCATCAAAAGGCGCCACGCGATCCTGCAACACCGCCAGTTCATCGGCGATGGCCGGTGGGAAGAGATCGCGGCGCGTCGAAAGCATCTGACCAAATTTGATCCACACTGGACCAAGTTGCTCCATTGCCAGACGAATGCGCACGCCCGTCGATTCATTTTTGTGCTTGTTAGGGATCCAGAAAATACAACGTCGCCAGATACGAAGCGGCAACGTGATGCGCATGTGAGGAATCAGTTCATCAAGCCCGTAAGTCAGAAAGACCTTGATGATGAAGTATAAGCGCCGAATTTCTCCCAGCGTCATTTCGCCTCCAGCTGTGCTAAACGCGCTTCGAGCGCATTAAGCGAACGTTCCATCGCTTCAACCTCTTCACAGAACCACGCCAGCTCCAGTGCACCGGGCGCAACCCGCCACTCTTCCGTCAGCACCTGACCGAGATAATCCTGCCGACGTGTCACCTGTCGCTGCACAAATTTCAGCGCCTGCTGAGCAGCCTGACTGACACCCTGCGCGGCAATGTCGCCGATCCACGGCGCCAGATACTCGGCTGGATCGAGCTCAGCGAGATCCATTAGCGCAGAGAATTGCTGAACCACTTGCAGATCGCCTTCCACGTCCAGCTCACCGCTACGGATCAAACTGGTCAGCTGCTGGCGATCGCGCAGTTTCGGCAAGGTGCTGAGGCGCAGGCTCACGCTACAGTCGCTGCTGTCCTGCCAGTCACTCAGCACATCCAGCTGCGATTCGCTAAACACCAGCACCAGCGGGAAATCCAGCTCCTGCAGGCGCAGCATCAGCACTTTACCTGCCAGACGTTGACGCGCGGCTTTCAGGCTACGATCACGATACAGAACACGATTGAGGGCGGTTTCAAGGCCGCCCGTGATTAGCGGGGTAAAAGTCATGATCAATCAGAACTTAAAGCCGCGATGCAACGCCACAATACCGCCGGTCATGTTGAAGTAAGTGGTATTTTCAAAACCCACATCGTTCATCATCGCCTTCAGGGTTTCCTGATCGGGATGCATACGAATCGATTCTGCCAGATAGCGATAGCTATCGGCATCCTGCGCCACCAGCTGCCCAATACGCGGCAGGATGTGGAAGGAATAGGTATCGTAGGCTTTGCTCAGCGGTTCCAGCAGCGGTTTGGAAAACTCCAGCACCAGCAAGCGTCCGCCTGGTTTCAGCACCCGGAACATCGAGGCCAGCGCCTTCTCTTTTTCGGTGACGTTACGCAAACCGAAAGAGATGGTGATGCAATCGAAATAGTTATCCGGGAACGGCAGCGCTTCGGCGTTGGCCTGCACATAGCTGACGTTGCCTGACACGCCCATATTGCGCAGCTTCTCGCGGCCCATCTTCAGCATCGAGCTGTTGATATCCGCCAAAACGACCTGACCCGTCTCGCCCACCAGGCGAGAGAATTTTGCTGTCAAATCGCCGGTACCGCCAGCCAGATCCAGCACACGCTGACCACGACGCACGCCGCTGCTGTCGATAGTAAAACGCTTCCAGACACGATGGATGCCAAACGACATCAAATCGTTCATCAGGTCATATTTTGCCGCTACGGAATGAAACACGTCCGCGACTTTATCGGCCTTTTCGCTTTTCGCGACGGTCTGAAAGCCAAAATGGGTAGTTTCCTGCTGTGATTCATCTGCCATCGGGTTTACCTGTTCCACAAACAATTCTTGCCGAAGTGTATCAGAGTCGCGCTACGCGAGCACGCGACCACCGTGCTATTCGTTGATGCGGCGCAGTGAAGCGGTGGGAGAATCTGCCACATTTTCATTGGGCTCGGGATCGTCCGCCCAATCTTCGCCCGCTTCTTCCGGCTGCGCTTGTTCGACCAATTGGGGATTGATCGGCCGTTTAATCTCTACGCCTAACGCGCGGAAGGATTCGCTTTGCGCAATCAAATTGCCGCGCCCTTCTGACAGCTTTTTCATCGCCTGATGATAACTCTGCTGCGCTTTATCGAGGCTGTGACCGATACCGCTCATATCATCCACAAACAGCCGCATTTTATCGTACAACCGCGTAGCTCGGTCAGCGATGCGTTGCGCATTGCGACTCTGATGCTCATAACGCCAGAGGTTGTTGATGGTGCGCAACGCCACCAATAATGTCGTAGGGCTTACCAGCATGATGTTCTGCTGCAGCGCTTCGCTGATCAGCTCTGGCTGCCGATCAATCGCCAACAAGAACGCGGGCTCGACCGGAATAAACATCAACACATAATCCAGAGAGCGTAAACCGGGCAATTGTTGATAATCTTTTCGCCCCAGCAGCCGAATATGGCCGCGCATGGCGTTAACGTGCTCCTGGATCGCCTGCTCGCGCGTGGCTTCATCTTCCGCGTTGAAATAGCGTTCGTAAGCCACCAGCGTCATTTTGGCGTCAATCACCACATCCTTGCCCTGCGGTAACCGCACGATCACATCCGGTTGCATCCTGCCCTGCTGCTCCAGCTGCACGCTGACCTGCGTCTGATATTCATAACCTTCGCGCAGACCGGAGGCTTCCAGCACCCGCGCCAGCACCACTTCGCCCCAATTGCCCTGGATTTTATTGTCGCCTTTTAGCGCTTTGGTGAGGTTGACCGCTTCCTGCGCCATTTGCGCGTTCAGCTGCTGCAGTTGACGAATTTCATGGGCCAGCGTGTGGCGTTCGCGGGCTTCCTGGCCAAAGCTATCCGTCACCTGGCGACGGAAACCATCCAGCTGTTCACGCAGCGGACCAATCAGCCCGTTAAGGCTTTGCCGATTCTGCTCATCCACCCGACGTCCGCTGTTTTCAAAGATGCGGTTGGCCAGATTCTCAAACTGTGCGCTGAGACGCTGTTCGCTGTTAGTGAGCAGGCGCTGCTTCTCTTCTGCGCCAAAACGCGTCTCTTCTAAACGGATGGTGACTTCACGCAGTTCAGCTTCTTGCGCACTGTTCACTTCCAGCTGATTACGCAATTCCCGGCTAAGTTGTTCGCTCTCCCCACGCCAGTAATCGAGCTGTTGCAGCCGTTCCTGTGCACCGCTAAGCGTGCCATGAAGCTGCCGCAGTTCTTGCTCGCGCTGCTGAATTTGTTGTTGTAACCGTTCGAGCTGCTGCTGCTGACGCTGTTGCGCCTCTTCCAGCAGGCGGCGTTCGGTAGTGAAGCTGGCGTGCTGGTGCCCGGCCCGCAACTGGGCCAAAATCCAGCCGAGACCCAGTCCGGCCAGCGCCAGTGCGCCGTTAATGATAAGTTGCTGATCCATAATCCCCCCGCGGATCGTTTCGCTGAGGGAAAAGGTAAGTCGCTACTGTATGAATGTCCAGACTGTTGTGTAGCTGGCAGATCATTTACAGCGCTTTCACCGTCAAATCACCCGCCTTCCACGCATCAATCAGGAAAAAAGGCATCGGCAACAGCCATTCACTGCCTTTCACTTTGGCGGGATAGCACCAGCTTTGTCCGTTGTGAGTGAGTTCAACCTGCTGCCAGCCGTTATCAACATTCTCCACCTTGCCCGCCATGCTGGAATACCCTGCGTTGCTGCCGACGTGAAAACGCTCGGTTTGCCAGCGAATTGGCGGATGTGCGGGCCACGCCTGGGCATGATGGAATCGGAAGATGCCGTCATGATTCAGCAGGCTTTCGCGCACCGTCGGCCACAACGCCACTTTGAGGAAGTATTGATCGGTGAAGCGTTCACTGCCGCTGTACTGGGCGATAAAGTCGCGTATCTGCTGTTCAACGTTGTGGAATACGCCATGACAGCCGCCCCACATGCCTGCCAGCAGCAGTTCGGTATGCGTAAAGTAGTCACGCATGTGATGGAACCAGCAGGGCGATTGCAGCCAGGCTTCTACCGCCGCCACTTCACGCTCCGACAGCAGGGAGTCCGCATCTCGCACGATATAACGCTTTACGCATGGATCATCCATCACCAGAAAGCGCCACAGCGTCGGGAATATGGTCTTCTCATGTGACATATCCACTAACTGGACATTTGACTGCTTCAGACGCTGCCAGACGTGTTGCGGCACGCTGTCGTCAAGATAGATGCGACACATCCAACCGGGATAGAACTCGCGCGCAACGTCGATATTTTTGATCAGCGTTTCACAGTAGCGTGGTTGGCCACCATACAGACTGAAAGAGATGATATTTTCAGTTGGATTGGTGGGATTGAAAGACGGCGGTGCTTCTGCGGGATACGCCACTGTGTGGCCCTGACGAAAGATCGCGTCAGACTTCTCCAGCGACTCACGGCCGTAACGTGCCACTTCATCGTACTTTTCCAGCCAGCCACACACTTCGGTTAAGCCATCGAGCCAGGTGTCGGAAGCCTGCGCACGCTGCGCTGCCGATGCCTGATAGATCTTTTGGTAAGTTTTGTAGGATTTTTTGTACTCCCCCACGCGCATTAGCGTCAGCGCATAGTCACTCAGTACCTGCATGTTTTGCGGCATGACGCGCAAAACCTCTTCACAGCACTGACGTGCCACGGGGAAATCAGAGGCCGCCATCGCCTGGCGGAAACGCGCTGCCACGCTCTCAATGCGAGACTGAGCAGCCGTGGAAGGATGATTAAAGGCAGGACGCGGAGCAGAAACCGTTTTGCGCATAGTTGTTTTCTCAGTATCAGCTGAAAAACGTGCGCAATGTGATGGCAGCAGGGAATTCCTTATCCGTAATACCTGCTGCCTTGCGCACTAAATTAAGCGACGCGCGGCTTCTACAACAATTTTTACCGCATCGCTTTCGGTCTGTTTCATGGTCGCGGCATCCGGGATCTCTTTTTGCGTACGGTTAACGATAACACCCGCCACCATGCCCGCTCGCAGCCCCTGACTGGCGCACATGGTTAACAGTGTAGCGGATTCCATCTCATAGTTAAGAACCCCCATTTGCTGCCACTCTTGCATTGAGCCCTGGAAGCGATTCACCACACGTCCTGAGAACGTGTCGTAACGTTCCTGCCCCGGATAGAAGGTGTCAGATGAAGCGGTGATACCAATGTGCGTTTTGGCACCGCAGGCTTCTGCTGCGGCCACCAGCGCGGTGGTGCAGGTGAAATCGGCCACTGCCGGGAACTCCATCGGCGCAAAGTGCAGGCTGGCACCGTCAAGACGCACCGAAGCAGTAGTCACCAGCACGTCGCCTACATTGATATTCGGCTGGATCGCCCCGGTCGTGCCCACACGCAGGAAAGTGCGCACGCCGAGCTGCGCCAGTTCTTCCACGGCAATAGAGGTCGATGGACCGCCGATCCCGGTAGAACAGACCACCACCGGCTTGCCATCCACTTCCGCCCGGTAAGTGGTGAATTCACGGTGCGAAGCCAGATGCTGCGGATTATCCATCAGCGCAGCGATTTTTTTCACACGCTCCGGATCGCCGGGAACGATAGCCAGTGTGGCTCCTTTCAGATCGGCTTTAGTGATACCAAGGTGGAAAACGTCAGACTGGGCCATAACAGACTCCTGATAGATAAGGGATATGCGTGTCACTCTACGCCAGAGCGCCATATAAATATGTGATTTATTTCACCATCGACAATGAAACTTACATTATCAGAAAATTATTATGTGATTCACATCACACATTGCAGCTCGGCAATTCTGAATTGCTACAAGCGGTGCTGTGTAAGTTCGGGTGGCAGTGTTAATAGAGAAGAAGAACATAAATACACATCCCTCTGAACCCTACGTCAGCCTTGCTCCTGAAGCAGGCTATAGTTACGTGATTGCGCATTTGCTAGCACGGAGAGAACCATGAAAACCGAAGACAATATGGCACAAAAATCAGTAGCCGGTGGCTTTGCCCCTGCCGTTCAGCCCATCGCCAGCAGCACCATTACCACCGTCAGTGACGCTATTCACACCGGTGAAACTTCTGTTCCCAGCCAGGGAGAAAACCTTCCGGCTTATTATGCTCGCCCCAAATCCTATGAAGGCAAACTACCGGTGATTCTGGTGGTGCAGGAGATTTTTGGCGTTCACGAACATATTAAAGATATCTGCCGTCGTCTGGCGCTGGAAGGCTATCTGGCGGTCGCACCTGAACTCTACTTCCGTGAAGGCGATCCCGGTGACTACAGTGATATCCCGACACTGTTCAAAGAACTGGTCAGCAAGGTGCCCGATTCTCAGGTGCTGTCCGATCTCGATCACGTTGCCAACTGGGCCGCACGCCACGATGGCGATATTCGTCGCATGGCCATCACGGGCTTCTGCTGGGGCGGACGCATCAGTTGGCTGTTCGCCGCGCACAATCCGCAGGTGCGGGCGGCAGCGGCCTGGTATGGTCGGTTAGAGGGTGAGAAAACCCTCAAACAACAAAAACATCCTATCGATGTAGCCGTCGATCTTAACGCACCGGTGCTCGGATTGTACGGCGGTCAGGATGAGAGCATCCCGTTAGAGACCATTGATAAGATGCGTCAGGCACTGCATGCCGCCAATGCCAAAGCGGAAATCGTGGTGTATCCGGAAGCGGGACACGCGTTTAATGCCGATTATCGCCCAAGCTACCATGCTGACTCAGCCGCTGATGGCTGGGTACGAATGTTGGCCTGGTTTAAGCAGTATGGCGTTGCACCCAACGCGTAATAACAAGGGGCGCTGCAAGGCGCCCCTGTTTCTCACGATTAAGCCGATTCCGCGCGCAGCTTTTTCGCGGCGGTCACCATGTTCGCCAGCGCCTGCCGGGTTTCACTCCAGCCACGGGTTTTCAGACCGCAGTCCGGGTTGACCCACAAACGTGCGGGCGGAATGCTTTGCGCCGCTTTGTGCAGCAGATCTTCAATCCATTCGACGCTGGGTACGTTCGGGGAATGAATGTCATACACACCTGGCCCAATTTCGTTCGGGTATTCGAACGCTTTAAACGCATCCAGCAATTCCATATCCGAGCGTGAGGTTTCGATGGTAATCACGTCCGCGTCCAGTGCCGCTATCGATTCCATGATGTCATTGAACTCGCAATAACACATGTGCGTGTGGATCTGCGTTTCATCCTGCGCCACAGCCGCGTTGAGGCGGAAGGCATCCACTGCCCAGGACAGGTACGCCGCCCACTCCGACTGGTGCAAGGGTAAGCCTTCGCGCAGCGCGGGTTCATCAATCTGGATGATCCCGATCCCGGCTTTTTCCAGGTCTTCCACTTCATCACGCAGCGCCAGTGCAATCTGTTTAGCAAGGGTTTCCCGCGTCACGTCTTCACGCGGGAATGACCAGCACAAAATCGTGACCGGGCCGGTGAGCATGCCTTTCACTGGCTTTTCAGTCAGCGATTGCGCGTACTTCGCCCACTCAACGGTAATCGGCTGCGGACGACTGACATCACCGATGATCACCGGCGGCTTCACACAGCGAGAGCCATAGCTTTGCACCCAGCCATTTTGCGTAAACACGAAGCCATCGAGGTTTTCGCCAAAGTATTCCACCATGTCATTACGCTCTGCTTCGCCGTGCACCAGCACATCCAGCCCGAGCCGTTCCTGTTCGGCAATCGCCTGCTTGATGTGCTCCGCGATGCCGGTGCGATAGTGGCCTCCATCGATATTGCCTTTTTTGAAGTCGAGTCGCAGGCCGCGAATTTCGGTGGTTTGCGGGAAGGATCCAATCGTGGTGGTCGGCCAGGCAGGCAGATTAAAGCGATGGCGCTGCGCTTTGGCGCGTTCGTCATAGTGGCTGACGCGCTCAACGTCTTTGGCCTGAATATTCGCCAGACGTGCGCCCACTGCGGCATTGTGCACGCGCGAAGAATGAGAACGGGCACGAATCGGCGCGCTCCACTCCGTCAGCGAGGCCGCATCGTTATTATTGAGCGCCTGGCTCAACAACCTCAGCTCAGCACACTTCTGTAAAGCAAAGGCAAACCAGCTTTTCACTTCCGCATCGAGCCGGGTTTCGACACTGAGATCGATCGGGCTGTGCAGCAGCGAGCAGGAGGAACCAATCCACAGATTTTCACGCTGCCCGACCAGCGGTTGCAGGCGATCGAACCAGCAGCTGAGCTCGGCACGCCAGACATTGCGGCCGTTGATCACCCCGACTGAGAGCAGCCAGTCGGCGGGGAGCTGTTGGTGGATATGCTGGATGTCATCTTTGCCATGCACCAGGTCAACGTGTAAACCTTGAACCGGTAGCGTCTTAATCACGTCGAGATTTTGACCGATGCTGTCAAAGTAGGTCGTCAGTAGCAGTTTTACATGACCTTGCAGCGCATCGTAGGCAGGCTTGAACGCATCACGCCATTCCTGTGGCAGCTCCAGCACCAGCGCGGGTTCATCGATCTGCACCCATTCAATACCGCGCTGATGCAGTTCAGCCAGCACTTGCTGATAGACCGGCAGTATCGCTTTCAGCAACGACAGGCGGTCAAACGGCTCACCTTTGACTTTGCCCAACCACAGGTAAGTGACCGGTCCCAGCAGCACCGGTTTGATCGGGTGACCCAGCGCCAATGCTTCGTCCACTTCTTCAAGGAGCTGTGTCCAGCTTAGTGAGAACTGCTGGCCCTGAGTGAATTCCGGCACCATATAGTGATAGTTGGTGTTGAACCATTTGGTCATTTCAGCGGCGGCGGCAGGATTGCCGCTGGGGGCACGGCCACGTCCCAGACGGAACAGCGTATCGAGATCGACCGATCCATCCTGGTTCCGATGGCGCGCCGGCACATTGCCCAGCATCAGGCTGGTGGTCAGCACATGATCATACCAGGCGAAATCGCCCACGGGCAGCAGATCCACCCCCGCGTCTTTCTGCTGTTGCCAGTGGCGAGCGCGCAGCTCGCGCCCCACGGCCAGCAGCGTTTCCTGTGAGCTGTTACCTGCCCAGTAGCTTTCCTGTGCTTTTTTCAGTTCACGACGCAGACCGACACGAGGGAAACCGAGCGTATGGTTCAGAATGGTCATTTAGTGATCTCCAGATATGCTTAACGGGTCGAGCCCGTTTACGTTCATCCAGCGAGTGACATTGCCGTCCGCTGAACGCCTGAACTGGACGAAAGTCATGTGGCGGTGGCGCTTGCTTGAGATGTTTAGCCGTCCAGATGTTTACACCGCCATAATCTGCGGGTACTGTATGTTCCTCAAGCGCAATTTGTTCAATCTCGATGTGAAGGACTCTCATGATCGAACTCAAACATCTGAGAACGCTGCAGGCGTTGCAAAATACCGGCTCGTTGGCCGCTGCCGCCGCTCAGCTTCATCAGACACAATCAGCGTTATCGCATCAGTTCAGCGATCTGGAACAGCGGCTGGGCTTTCGCCTGTTTGTGCGCAAGAGCCAGCCGTTGCGGTTTACGCCGCAGGGGGAAATCATGCTGCAGTTGGCCGAGCAGATTTTGCCGCAGATTCAGCAAGCGTTGCAGGCATGCCACGAGCCGCATCAGACCACGTTACGCATTGCCATTGAGTGCCACAGCTGCATTCAGTGGCTGACGCCAGCCCTCAATAATTTCCGCCAGAGCTGGCCGCAAGTGGTGGTCGATTTTAAATCGGGCGTGACTTTTGATCCCCAGCCCGCCCTGCAACAGGGCGAACTGGATGTGGTGTTGACCTCCGATATCCTGCCGCGCAGCGGTTTGTTCTATACGCCGATGTTTGATTTTGAGGTACGTCTGGTGCTGGCCCCGGACCATCCGCTGGCGAAGCTGGAACATATCTCACCGGAAGATTTGGCCGATGAGGTACTGATGATCTATCCGGTGCAGCGTCAGCGTCTCGATATCTGGCGTCATTTCCTGCAGCCTGCAGGCATCAGCCCGGCGCTGAAGAGTGTGGATAATACGCTGTTGCTGATTCAGATGGTGTCAGCACAGATGGGTATTGCGGCCCTTCCGCATTGGGTGGTGGAGAGTTTTGAAAAGCAGGGTCTGGTGGTGACCAAGACATTGGGTGAGGGTTTGTGGAGCCGTTTATATGCCGCCGTGCGCGATGGTGAGCAGCGTCAGCCGGTGTTAGAAGCCTTTGTACGCTTCGCCCGCCAGCACGCCTGTGACCATCTGCCGTTTGTACGTGATGCCGCTCGCCCGGGTTCATTGCAGTCAATTTCTTGATCATCCCACGGGCGACCTGTGTCGCCCGTGCTGTTATCCCTGCCCGGCCTGCTCTATAATGCGCCGCCTCAATCCGCGACCAAGAGAGTTTCACCATGACGAGTAACGATGTTCTGCGCAGCGTGCGCTATATGCTTGATTTAAGCGATAGCAAAGTGGTGGAGATTTTTGCCTTAGCGGGCAGTGAAGTGCCGCTGGAGGATGTGCAGGCGTGGATGAAGAAGGATGAGGATGCGGCGTTCCGTAAGTTGCCGGACGTGCTGATGGGCTATTTCCTCAACGGTTTGATTTTCTTCCGTCGCGGTAAGAGTGAAGATGCGCCAGCGCCGTCAGTCGAACGTCGTATGAATAATAATATTTTCATTAAGAAGCTGCGTATCGCGTTTGCGCTGAAGACCACGGATATTCCGGTGGTGCTGGAGAAGGCAAACTTTAAGATTTCCCAGGCGGAAGTCGGTGCGATTTTCCGCAATCCGGATCATAAAAACTACCGCGAGTGCGGTGACCAGATTCTGCGTAACTTTTTGAAGGGATTGACGATGATGAATCGTCCTGCGGCGCCAGCCAAGAAGGTGTAATCGCTTTTTGATCGGAGTTAGGTCAGATACAGGCCGCTCCGATCACGAAGGAATCTCACATCCCTGTGGATCGGCCTCGCCATCCATGGCTCAGACGCTTCGCTCTTCGTAGCGGCCTGTATCTTCCCTTTGGCTTAGGTGCTGCTTTTTCCCAGCACATAGCGCTTCTGCAAGTTCAACGAAACCAGATCAAGGATCGTCTCAGTTAGGCATCGCTTTTGGACGCATGTCCCACTACCCAGCGCTTATGCACGTATAGCGAAGCGAAAATGACAATCGCCCCGGCAATAAAGCTCGGCCAGTGCGGTTTCTCTTGCCAGATCGCCAGATTGACCAGCAAGCCCGCTGGCACGTGCATGTTGTTCATAATGCCCAGCGTACCGGCATCGACCTGCGTCGCACCGTAGTTCCACATAAAGTAGCCCAGCCCGGAAGCCGCCACGCCCAGCCAGACCAGAATGCCCCACTGCAGTGAGGTGGTTGGCAGTTTGTTCGGGTTACCCCACAGGCTCCACGCAATGATGGCGATGATCACCGCGCCAAGATAGAACCACGAGAAGGCCGTGTGTTGCGGCATTGGGCGGGTTTCCTGCAAGCGCTTGTAACCAACCATACCAATGGCGAAGCAGATGTTAGCCGCCTGAACCAGCAGCAAACCGAACCAGAAATGATCGCTGACTTTGTCATAGCGAATGATGGCCGCACCGGCTACCGCCAACAGCGCGCTGAAGGCATAGCCGATTCGCAGCCGACGTCTGCTGAGCAAATCGTAAATCAGCGTGACGTAGAGCGGCGTCATCACGGTAAACAACAGGAATTCTGTCACGCTGAGGTAGGTATAAGCCTCAAAACTCAGCAGATACATGACGCCAAGTTGCAGCATCCCCACCAGCATATACAGCAGGATGGTTGAGGCGCGATAGCCCTTCCAGCGCAGGAAGGGTAAAAAAACGAGCGCAGCTAACCCAAGGCGCATCAGTACAGAGAACCAGGAGTCAACCTGGCCCGCAAGGTATTCCCCTATCAAACTAAAGGAAAAAGCCCACAAAATGGTGGTAACGATCAGTAACAGCACGGTATTGATCCCAAAATGAACAGTGGCGCTAGTGTAAACAAACTGTCGTGGACGGGCTGAAATATCTGGTTGACGAGTGGTCAAATTAAAATCAAACAAATCGCCGTATCCCCGTCACTCATTGAGATAAGGTCCATTGCTGAAATCAGGTCGCTGGTTGCAGATGCAGTGAATCTGATTCGACACGGCAACGGATTCCCCTTACAAACCCAAAAGCCCCGACGCCTCATGCGCGAATACCAACATTTCCTGGTTTATATCGCTCTTTAATGTCATCAAACTGTAACAATTGTGTCACACATCACAGTAACGTGGCGCAACCATCACTATCCTTTGCGCGAAATGGAACTTTGGTTTTGTTGTTACGCCAGAGGGCTTTTAACCCAACCTGCTGGGAATTTATAAAAATATTGCGCCCTGGAGGGCCACCTTCATGTTAAGTATCTTCAAACCGGCACCGCATCAGCCGCAAGTCGCTGACGATCGTGTCGATCCACTCTATCGTCGGCTACGCTGGCAAATCTTCATCGGCATTTTCTTTGGCTATGCCGCCTATTACCTGGTCCGTAAAAACTTTGCGCTGGCGATGCCCTATTTGGTTGAGCAGGGCTTTTCGCGTGGCGATCTTGGCTTTGCGCTGTCCGGAATCTCCATCGCCTACGGTTTTTCCAAGTTCATCATGGGTTCCGTCTCTGACCGTTCAAACCCGCGTGTCTTTTTACCTGCCGGACTGATTCTGGCCGCTGCGGTGATGCTGTTTATGGGCTTTGTACCCTGGGCCACCTCCAGCATCATGGTGATGTTTGTGCTGCTGTTCCTGTGCGGTTGGTTCCAGGGCATGGGCTGGCCACCGTGCGGTCGCACTATGGTGCACTGGTGGTCGCAGAAGGAACGCGGCGGGATTGTCTCAGTATGGAACTGCGCCCATAACGTGGGTGGTGGTATTCCGCCCTTACTGTTTCTGCTGGGTATGGCATGGTTTAACGACTGGAAAGCCGCGCTCTACATGCCGGCGTTTGGTGCCATCCTCATCGCGATTATTGCCTTTGCCCTGATGCGCGATACGCCGCAGTCTTGTGGTTTGCCGCCGATTGAGGCGTACAAGAATGATTATCCGCCAGACTACAGCGAGGATCATGAGGAGGAGTTGACGGCGAAGCAGATTTTTATGCAGTACATCCTGCCTAATAAGCTGCTGTGGTATATCGCGCTGGCCAACGTGTTCGTTTACCTGCTGCGCTACGGCATTCTCGACTGGTCACCGACCTACCTGAAAGAGGTAAAGCATTTCACGCTGGATAAATCTTCGTGGGCTTACTTCTTCTATGAATATGCGGGCATTCCCGGCACCTTGCTGTGCGGCTGGATGTCGGACAAGGTGTTCAGAGGCAATCGTGGCGCCACCGGCGTGTTCTTTATGACGCTGGTAACCATCGCCACCGTGGTGTACTGGCTTAACCCACCCGGCAATCCAGGTCTCGATATGCTGTGCATGATCGTCATCGGCTTCCTGATCTACGGTCCGGTAATGTTAATTGGTCTGCATGCGCTGGAGTTAGCGCCGAAGAAAGCGGCTGGCACGGCAGCAGGCTTTACCGGTTTGTTTGGTTATCTCGGAGGATCGGTGGCAGCCAGTGCGATTGTCGGTTACACCGTGGATTACTTCGGCTGGGATGGTGGATTCATGGTGATGATTGCGGGATCGGTGTTGGCGGTGATTTTGTTGCTGCTCACCATGGTCAGCGAGCATAAACATAAGAAACAGATGGCATAACAAAAATGGGCCGGTATCACCGGCCCATTTTTTTAAGCAAGGAACAACTTACGCAACGTGTGCGGCACCGCATCTTCAGCGTTGCTGCCAATCACTTCCAGCGTCGGCAAGGTATCTTTCAACCGCTGCTGCGCATTGCGCATAATGCAGCCTTTACCCGCCATGCTCAGCATTTCCACGTCATTCATGCCATCACCAAAAGCGATGCACTCTTTCAATGAGAAGCCAAGCTGCTTTGATACCGCCTCCAGCGCGTGACCTTTCGATACGCCACCCGCCATCACTTCCAGACAGGTCGGCAGTGAGAAGCTGACGTTAACGCGATCGCCCCAGCGCGCTTCGATCGCCAGCTCCAGCGGCACCAGACGTTCGGGATCGTCGCAAGTAAAGAAAACCTTGCTGATGCCGTCGGTTTCAAGCATGCCCGGCTGATAAACCTGATAGTTAAACACCGACTCACGGAAGTAGTCCTGCTCCTCCGGGCGATGACGGCTCATGTACCACTCATCGTCACGATACACGTGCGTCAGGATATGCTCATCGTGGTACTGCAGACCGTAAAGCTCGCTGGCGATATCGGCGTCGAGGTTATGGCTAAACACCAGTTCACCGTCTGCGTTGTGCACGCGAGCCCCGTTGGAAGTAATCATGTACGCCGGAATGCCAAGGTTATCGCGCATCTGGCCTACGTCGATATAGTGGCGGCCGGTGGCGAAAACGAAGTGGACATCTTGCGCCACCAGTTCCTGCAGCGTGGTACGGGCAAAAGGCGTCAGGCGGTGTTCCGGTGAGAGCAGCGTGCCATCCAGGTCGGATGCGACGATGTGGTACATGTAAACCTCTGGTATTGATGTCGGAAAATGAGTTAAACGTGGCGCTCGAAAAAATCGACCACCAGGTTGAGCGCTTCAGCGCGCATAGCGTCTGTTTCAAACAAAATCTCGTGACGCGCGCCTTGAATCACATACGGCACGGTACCTTCGCAGGGATGTCCCGCGTCAGCCATCGCCGTACAAAAAATATCTTGTGCGCGGTTATCCACCACATCGTCTTCGCTGGCCTGTAACACCAGGGAAGGCGTGGTGATTTTCGCTGCCTGGCTGATGATACTGCGTCCGGCATAGACGCCTTCGCGCACCCAATGATAGGTCGGGCCACCGACGCGCAGTCCCGGATCGTCCGCGTAAAAACGCAGGTTGCGCCGATAGCGCTCCCGACTGTGCGTCAGGCGATTAATGCCAAACGGGCTGGCGCGCCAGCGGCCGGTGCCAAGCGCATAGCGTTCGCGAATCGCCGGCAGTTTTTCCGCCCAGTCCAAAATCGGGTGCGCCATCCAGTCAGGCAACGGCAGCACAATGCCAAACATCGGTGCCGAGAATACCGCCGCATGAAAAGCCTGCGGTTGACGCGCCAGAAACAGCGCTAAAATCGCACCGCCCATCGAATGCGCCAGCACGTAGCGTTGCTGATAATGGTTGCTGACCATCTCTTTCAGATACAGCGTTTCTAAGTCGTCAACATAGTGGCTGAACTCAACCACATGGCCGCGATGCGAATCCGCCAGCAAGCGATCGGAGCGGCCCTGCCCGCGATGGTCAATGATCACCACGTCATAGCCGCAGTGGAACAGATCGTAAGCCAGTTCCGGGTATTTGATATAGCTTTCGATGCGGCCGGGAACAATCAGGATGACACGGCGATGTTGCGGTGAGGTGAAACGAACATAGCGAATCTTCAGGTTACCGACGCCGGTGAATTCGCACTCTTCACGACGACGCCAGAAGTCGAGCAGCGGACCGGTAGCAAAGGCGGAAAAGCCTTTCTCTCGCCCGAGCCAACGCTGTTTGTGATGCTGCATCCGTCCCCCTGAAAAAAAGCCTCATCGCGCGTCTGTACGCCATAGCGCACCGCGATATTCTGGCGTATTGTGTCACACTTCGTTCACTTCAGGGAATGTCACGCATGACCATTGAATGGTGGTTAACCTACCTGTTGACCACAACTATCCTCAGTCTTTCACCCGGTTCTGGTGCCATCAACACCATGAGCACCGGCATTAGCCATGGCTATCGCGGCGCGGCGGCTTCCATCACTGGCTTACAGCTTGGGCTGGCGATTCACATTGTGCTGGTGGGTGCCGGTTTGGGTGCGCTATTTTCACAATCGATCATGGCGTTTGAAGTGCTGAAGTGGGCAGGCGCCGCCTATTTGGTGTGGCTGGGCATTCAGCAGTGGCGTTCCGCAGGGGGTATTGATTTGGATGCCGTGGCAAAAGCGATGCCGCGTCGTCGCCTGTTCAAACGCGCCATTCTGGTGAATCTCACCAACCCGAAAAGCATCGTGTTTCTCGCCGCACTGTTCCCGCAGTTTATTCAGCCACACCAGCCGCAGTTGATGCAGTATCTGGTGCTCGGTGTCACCACCATCGTGGTCGATATTATCGTGATGATTGGTTACGCCACGCTGGCAACCCGTATTGCGGGGTGGATTAAAGGGCCTAAGCAGATGAAGCTGATGAACCGCACCTTTGGTGGGCTGTTTATGGCCGTCGGTGCGTTGCTGGCAAGTGCGCGCAGAATTGCTTAAGACGTTTTAAAAAACCGCGGCACCGAGGTGATAACCGTCAGTGCCGCAGCTATTTCAAGGTAGTCAGTGCGCAAGTTCTGAAGCACAGATGCTGAACGTAAAGCGCGCGAGCACTGCCCGGTGGCGAAATGGCAAGTAAACCCGATTTAACGCGAGATAATCAGGTGGATGCCGAATCCGGCAAACAGCACACCCGCCATCCCATCGACCCACTTCGCCATACGCTGATACTTATCACGCATCCACGGTAGTGCAAAAATCGCCGCGACCAGCGTGAACCAGGCAAAGGTCTCGCCGATAATCAGCAGAAACAGGCCCCAGCGTTCCATCGCGCCCACATCGTTGCCAACAAACAGTGAGAACACGCTGCCGAAATAGATAATCGCTTTCGGGTTCGACAGATTAGTCAGAAAACCTTTCAGGAAGCTCATGCCTTTTTTTGGCAGCTCCACCACCGGCGCATCAACCTGCGGGGCTTTATGCTGCTGACGTGCCGAGCGCAGGAGTTGCCAACCCATCCACAGCAGGTACAAACCACCGCCCACCATGATGATTTCATGCAGCCAGGCCATTTTTTGCAGGATCAGATGCAAGCCCATCAGCGCCACACCGGCCCAGATCACGATTCCCAGCGTAATGCCCAACACGCCCATCATCGCCTCTTTACGTGAACGGCTGGCCGCCGTTTGCGACACAAAGAAGAAGTCCGGGCCGGGACTCATCAGCGCAACCAAATGCACCAGCGCGACGGTGGCGAATAACATCAACATGGTTTCTTTCCTTTACTCTTCATCGACATGTTCTTTGATCATCACCAGGAACGGTTTACCAAAACGTTCCAGCTTGCGATGACCGACACCGTTCACGCTCAACATTTCTGACGCGGTAATCGGCATTTGCTCCGCCATCTCAATCAATGTGGCATCGTTAAACACCACATACGGCGGAATGTTGGATTCGTCGGCAATCGCCTTACGCAATTTACGCAGTTTGCCAAATAGCGTGCGATCGTAATTGCCGCTGTGCACTTTCGGCGAGCTGCTGCGGCTCTTCACCGTGACGATACGCGGCACCGCCAGCATCAATGGCACTTCGGCACGCAATACCGGACGCGCCGCTTCCGTTAGCTGTAAAGCGGAGTGCATGGCGATATTTTGCGTCACCATACCAAGATGGATCAGCTGACGCAGCACGCTGACCCAATGCTCCTGGCTCTGCTCACGACCAATGCCGTACACCGGCAATTTGTCGTGCCCGTTATCGCGAACGCGGTGGTTAGTGGAACCGCGCAGCACGTCGACAATATAGCCCATACCGAAGCGCTGGCCGGTACGATAGATGCTGGAAAGCGCCTTCTGCGCCTCCACCAAACCATCATAGCGACGCGGAGGATCAAGGCAGATATCGCAGTTGCCGCACTGCTGCTGACGCCCTTCACCAAAGTAGTTGAGCAGCACTAAACGACGGCAGGTTTGCGCTTCGGCAAACGCGCCCATCGCATTGAGCTTGTGACGCTCAATATCCTGTAACGGGCCGGGCGCTTTCTCCTCCAGACATTTACGGAGCCACGCCATATCCGCCGGATCGTAAAGCATCATCGCTTCTGCGGGCAGGCCATCACGCCCGGCGCGACCGGTTTCCTGATAGTAGGATTCGATATTGCGCGGAATATCGAAGTGCACCACGAAACGCACGTTAGGTTTGTTAATGCCCATACCAAACGCCACGGTGGCGACCACGATTTGTAAGTCATCGCGCTGGAAGGCTTCCTGCACGTGCGCACGCTGAGCGCTGTCGATACCGGCGTGATACGCGCCGACACTCAGCCCACGGCTTTGCAGACGCGCAGCCGTGTCTTCCACCTTGGCACGGCTGTTACAGTAAATAATGCCGCTCTTACCGCGCTGCTCTTGCACGTAGCGCAACAGCTGATCGGTGGGTTTGAATTTCTCCACCAGCGTGTAGCGAATATTCGGGCGGTCAAAGCTGCTGATTTGAATCAGCGGATCGTCCATCTGCAACAGATGAGCGATGTCATTACGCGTGGTTTCGTCAGCGGTTGCCGTCAGCGCCATCACCGGCAGATCCGGGAAACGCTGACGCAGTTGACCAATCGAGCCATATTCCGGGCGGAAATCATGGCCCCATTGCGAGATACAGTGTGCTTCATCCACCGCCAGCATCACCGGATTCCACTGGTGCAGGCTGTCGAGGAAGTTATCCATCATCAGACGTTCAGGCGCGATATACAGCAGCTTCAGCTTGCCGGTACGACAATCCGCAAACACTTGCTGCTGCTGCTCACGCGTTTGCGTCGAGTTAAGACACGCCGCTGCCACGCCGTTGGCCAGCAATTGATCGACCTGATCTTTCATCAGTGAGATCAGCGGTGAAACCACCAGCGTCAACCCTTCGCGCACCAGCGCCGGGATTTGATAGCACAGCGATTTCCCGCCGCCAGTCGGCATCACCACCAGACAATCACGCCCGGCAAGAGCGGTTTCGATGATGGTTTGCTGACCGGGACGAAATTGCTGGTAGCCGAAGGTATCTTGTAATACCTGCTGCGCCAGCATTTCCTGATTAAGCACTGCCGATGTTGCCACGGTAATCCTGTTTTTCTGACTGGTTAGAACAGATCGTTAAGCGTTACGCCCACGCCAAAACGGGTCTGGCGGTGGTTATAGTCGATAAGTGATTCACCATACCCGCTGAACAGCTGGGTGTAAAAGCGCACATGTTCAGAGATAGGATAGCTCCAGGCAAAAGTCGCGCCGCCATAGCCGCTGTTCCAGTTGTAATTACCTTCCACGCTGAAAATACTTTCACCCATTTCATAACCGAGCTTGGCGCGATAGTAGCCCATGTACTTGGTGATGTCGGGGTTATCATCATTATTTTCATTTTCTGGAATGCGATACCAGGGTTTGATTTCCGCCAGGAAGTTACCGTTCTGCGCCATCAGGCGCGCATAGACGCGGTTCCAGCTGCGTGAAGTCGGATCGCTGCGGCCGTTCGACTCGTGGTTAAGACCGGTTTCGATGTCGCGCAGAGTCCAGCCAGCAAAGGTATAATCCGTTGCCCAGCCAAGGAAAATCTGCGGCTCATAGTTGGTTTCACGGAACGGCGATGAGGCTCCACGGTTAGAGAGCTGCCACCACGAACGTTGCGTATAGGATGCGGCCAGTACCGAATTATCACCCAGAATGCCACGCCACAGCGGGAACGCCAGACTGAGCTGGAATTTTACTTCATCGTTTTTTGCTTTGTCCGCCCAGTTGTACGAAGAGATCGCCTCTTTGTTCATGTCGCTGGTGTAGGTGTAGAGCAAATAGTTGTTTTCGTAAGGATAAAGCACGAACGGGTTATCGTGTTTCTCCAACAGGTTCGCAATAATACTGCCCTTCACTGCCGGGGCGTCATGCACCTCTTTTATGGTGGCTTCATCAGCCTGTGCCAGCGCAGGTATCATCAAAGCTGCGGTCAGCAACGCGTATAGCTTACGCATAACATTCTCCAGGGAACTGCGTGTTGTCATTATTAGGCCCATGTTCAAAAAGCACGCCATTCTACACGCAAAGAGACAGGTTGATCAGTGCCGATTTCTGAAACTGGAAAGCCGCGCGAACGCGGCATAATATACACAACTCTTTAACATCTTAAGGCAGAAAACATGTCATCCCCGTTGCTGTCACAGCAGGAAGCTCGCCGTCTGATTGGCGAAATCTTTGTCTATCACATGCCCTTCAATCAGGCGCTCGGTTTGGAGCTGGACCGCCTCGAAGCCGATTACGCCGAATTGGGCTTTGCCAACAAAACCATGCTGGTTGGCAATGCGGCCCAAAATATTTTGCACGGTGGCGTGATTGCCTCAGTGCTGGATGTCGCTGCCGGGCTGGTGTGCGTCAGCCATGCGCTGTCGCGTCAGGAGAGCATCAGCGAAGAGGAGTTGCGTCAGCGTCTGTCGCGCATGGGCACTATCGATATGCGCGTTGACTATCTGCGCCCCGGACGCGGCGAACGCTTTGTCGCTACCAGCAGCCTGCTGCGCGCCGGCAATAAAGTGGCGGTAGCGCGAGTGGAACTGCACAACCAGCAGGGCGATTATATCGCCACAGCAACCGCCACCTATTTGATTGGCTAGTTAGCTTTTTGGAAAGCATGATGGATACGCAACAAACGCGTCAGGGCATTGGCTATGCGCTCGGCGCTTATTTTATCTGGGGCATTGCGCCAGCCTACTTCAAGCTGGTGAAAGAAGTCCCGCCAACAGAAATCATGACGCATCGCGTGATTTGGTCGGCACTGTTTATGCTGGTACTGATTACCCTGAGCCGGAGCTGGCAGCAGGTGCGCACGGTGCTCGCTCAGCCAAAGAAAGTGCTGTTGCTGGCCGTCACTGCCGTCACCATTGGCGGCAACTGGCTGCTGTTTATCTGGGCAGTGAATAATCAGCACATGCTGGAAGCCAGCCTCGGCTACTTTATCAACCCGCTGATCAACGTAGTGTTTGGCATGCTGTTCCTGCGCGAGCGCTTCCGCCGCTTGCAGTGGCTGGCGGTGTTGCTGGCAACGATTGGCGTGCTGGTGCAGCTGTGGCAATTTGGCTCGCTGCCGATTATTGGCCTGGGGCTGGCGCTAAGTTTTGCCGTCTACGGTCTGCTGAGGAAAAAAATCCAGGTGGATGCGCAGAGCGGCATGCTGATCGAGACCGCATGGTTATTCCCGCTGGCGGCCATCTATTTGTTTGGCTTTGCTGACAGCGCCACCAGCCACCTCAGCGCCAATCCAATGAGCCTCAATTTCAAGCTGATCGCGGCGGGCATCGTCACCACGATTCCGCTGATGCTGTTTGCCGCCGCCTGTGCGCGTCTGCGTTTGTCGACCGTGGGCTTTTTCCAATACCTCGGTCCCACGTTGATGTTCCTTTTGGCCGTGCTGTTCTACGGCGAGAGCCTGACGCCGGACAAGATGGTCACCTTCGGCTTTATCTGGCTGGCACTCGCCGTATTTATCGTTGATGCAATCGCGTTCTCAGCTCGCACCCGCGTGCGCGTAGCGTGAGATAAAGCGCGCGATAGCCGGGCCGGTCAGCAGGATGGTGAACAGGCGTAAGGTCTGCAACGCCATCACAAACGCGATATCGACCCGGCTGCCCGCCGCAATAATCGCCACGGTATCCAGCCCGCCCGGGCTGGTTGCCAGATACGCCGTCATCAGATCGACGTGCAGCACCTGCGTCAGCATCCACGCCAATCCACCACACAGCAGCATCAAGCCGAAAATCGACACCAGCATTTGCGGAAGGGTGCGCAGCGCCAGCAGGAAGATCGGGCGCGTAAAGCGCAAACCCACGCTCCAGCCAATCAACGCATAGGCCAGCGCCAGCAACCACTCCGGCACCTGCAAAGTGGCGACATCGGTGCCGTGGAGCGTCGCACCAATCAGCGCGGGCAGCAGCAGCGCACCCGAAGGGATACGCAGTTTTTGTCCCAGCCAGGCGCCCGCGAACATCACCACCAATGTCAGGATGAAGCTGCTTTGTAAAGCAGGGAACCATACCAGCTCCACTGCACCACCGTTGGTGCCCAGCCCAATGCGCGCCACCACTGCCGCTGCAGTCGCCACAAATAGCACGCGCAGATACTGCATAAACGCCACTAAGCGCACGTCCGCACCGAAATCACCGGCCATCGCCACCATCGCCGAAGCGCCGCCGGGAGACGATCCCCACGCACCGGTTGGCCCTGGAAGGTTGCTAAAGCGCACCAGTAGAAAACCTGACAAACCGCTGGCCGCCAGCGTAAGCACCAACACCGCCAGCACCACCGGCCAATCCGCTAACAGCGGTGAGAGAATAGCCGGTGACAGCGTTTGCCCGATCATGCAACCCAACACGGCTTGTGCGAGCACAAACAAACGTTTGTCGATGCGTACGGTGGCGCCAGAAAGGCCCATGACGGTTCCGACGATCATCGGACCTAAAAGCAGTGCAGCAGGAAGGTGAAACAGCTGGAGAATGATCCCCAGTACTAACGAAGCAATCAGCAGAATGGTCCACTGCTGTCGCAAAGAAAAACGCGCCATAGGGTGGAAATCAGAAAGTGAGAAGTGACAACAGCCTACGCAGAATTGTGATGCAGCGCCAGTTTAAAGGGCCGCAAATGCGGCCCCGAAAGCGTTACAACCAGTTTTTCCGTTTGAAATAGAGGTACGGCGCCAGACCGGCAAGGATCATCAGCGTAATCGCGCCAGGATAACCAAAACTCCATTTCAGCTCAGGCATAAACTCGAAGTTCATCCCGTAGCTGGATGCCACTAGCGTGGGTGGCAGGAATACCACCGACACCACTGAGAAGATCTTAATGATGCGGTTCTGCTCGATGTTGATAAAGCCCATCGCCGCCTGCATCAGGAAGTTGACCTTCTGGAACAGCGATTCGTTATGCGGCAGCAGGGATTCGATATCGCGCAGGATTTCACGCGCCTGCTCCAGCTGATTGCCCGGCAGGCGAGCTTTACGCACCAGGAAGTTCAATGCACGTTGGGTATCCATAAGACACAAACGCACTTTCCAGCCGATATCCTCCAGCTCCGCCAGACGCGACAGCGCCTGATCGTACTCTTCGCCCTGTTGCCCTTCCATGATCACGCGGCTGAGTTTTTCCAGCGCGCTGTAGATGTTCTCGATCTCATCCGCCAGCTGTTCGATTTTCGTCTCAAACAGATCCAGCAACAGCTCGTAGGCGTTGCCATCGGTCAGCGTCTGGTTGCGCGCACGCATACGATACAGACGAAAAGCCGGCAGTTCGCGCTCGCGTAATGTATAGAGGCGATCTTCACGGATGGTGAACGCCACGGTGGAGTTGCCAGCGTGGTCTTCCGCATCTTCAAAGAAGAAGAAGGAGTGAATGTGCAGTCCATCTTCATCTTCGAAGAAACGTGCGGAGGCCTCGATGTCTTCCAGCTCCGGACGCGTCGCCAGGCTTTGACCCAGCTCAGATTGCACACGATCACGCTCAGTGTCGTCGGGCTCGATGAGATCGACCCACACCGAGGTGTTGAGTGTGTCGTTGTTGTCTTCCAGTTCGATGCGCGTCAGGCGATCGCGTTCGAGTTTAAAAGCGCTCAGCATAGCAATACTCCCCATTGCAGACGTAATGGGACAAGGCGGCACACCGTGATGCCGAAGGCAAAACGGGCACGGCAAAGCCTGAACGCGGAAACTTTCGCTTCAAGGGTAAATCAGTGCTGACTCGTGCGACGAGAGTGTAAAGGGAGGTCGCTGATAACCGCTAAGGCTACCCGCGTATAGAGGTAGCCTTAGATGTTATTCCTGTTAAACAGGCGGTTGAGCCAGCATCGACTGGGCGCGTCCAAGGCATTGTCCTCTCATGATAATAGTGCGCGCATGTTACGCTGAGACGAAAAAGTCGTCAAGGTAACGCAACGGCGCTACACCGTTTCCAGACGCGCGTACGCCGCCACCAGCCACTTGATGCCCTGGCCCTGAAATGCCACCTGCAAGCGGCTGTGTTCACCGCTGCCTTCGAGGTTGATGATGGTGCCTTCACCGAATTTGGCATGGCGTACACGCTGGCCCAGCGCGAATCCACTGTCGTTTTCCGTGATTGGCGTGCCCATGCGTTGATGGCTCACCGGACGGCTGACACTGGCGCGCAGACGCACTTCCTCGACGCACTCTTCCGGCAATTCGCCGATAAAACGCGATGGACGGTGATACACTTCTTTACCATAAAGGCGGCGAGTTTCGGCGTAGGTCAGCGTGAGCTTCTCCATCGCGCGCGTGACGCCAACGTAGGCAAGACGACGTTCTTCTTCGAGGCGGCCACCTTCATCCAGCGACATCTGGCTGGGGAACATGCCCTCTTCCATACCCACAATAAAGACCTGAGTGAACTCAAGACCTTTCGCCGAGTGCATGGTCATCAGCTGTACCGCATCCTGCCATTTGTCGGCCTGACCTTCACCGGCCTCCAGCGCCGCATGCGACAGAAACGCCTGCAGCGGCATCAGATCTTCGTCCTCGTCCTGATAGCTGAACTGACGCGTTGCCGTCACCAGCTCCTCTAAGTTTTCGATACGTGCCTGGCCTTTTTCGCCCTTTTCCTGCTCGTACATGATCCACAGGCCGGAATCCTTGATCACGCGATCGGTCTGCACGTGCAGTGGCATATCGGCGGTTTCCGTGGCCAGCGAATCCACCAGCTCGCAGAAGCGCTGCAGCGCGGAAGCCGCACGTCCCGCCAGGGCTTTGTTTTGCAGCAGTTCACGCGTCGCTTGCCACAGCGTTAATTGCTGTTCGCGCGCGGTCTGGCGCACCACATCCAATGTGCGATCGCCCACGCCGCGCACTGGCGTGTTCACCACGCGCTCAAACGCGGCATCGTCATTGCGGTTCACCATCAGACGCAGATACGCCAGCGCATCTTTGATCTCCTGGCGTTCGAAGAAGCGCATGCCGCCGTAAATACGGTACGGCATGCTGCCTTGCAACAGCGCCTCCTCCAGCACGCGCGACTGGGCGTTGCTGCGGTAGAGAATGGCGCAATCCTGCAGCGCATTGCCGTTCTCATGCCAGGTTTTGATACGGTTGACCACGAAGCGCGCTTCGTCTAATTCGTTAAACGCGCAGTAGAGGGATATCTTTTCGCCGTCACTGCCATCGGTCCACAACTCTTTACCGAGGCGACCATTGTTATTGGCGATCAGCGTGTTAGCCGCTTTCAGGATGTTATTGGTCGAGCGGTAGTTTTGCTCCAGGCGAATGGTTTCCGCGCCAGGGAAATCCTGCAGGAAGCGCTGGATGTTCTCGACCTGCGCGCCACGCCAGCCGTAAATCGACTGATCGTCATCCCCGACGATAATCACACGACCGGTATCGCCCGCCAGCATACGGATCCACGCGTACTGGATGTTGTTCGTATCCTGGAATTCGTCCACCAGCACGTTGCTAAAACGCTCGCGGTAATGATTCAGGATATGCGGCTTGTTCAGCCACAGCTCATGCGCACGCAGCAGCAGTTCGGCAAAATCCACTAAGCCCGCGCGATCGCAAGCCTCCTGATAAGCCTGATAGATGCGCAGCCAGGTTTGTTCAATCGGATTACCGTAGCTTTCGATGTGTTTTGGACGCAGCCCTTCATCTTTTTTGCCGTTGATGTACCACATGCCCTGGCGTGCAGGCCACTGTTTCTCATCAAGGTTCATGGCTTTGATCAGACGCTTGAGCAGGCGCAGCTGATCGTCGCTATCGAGAATCTGGAAATCCTGCGGCAGATTGGCATCAAGATGATGGGCACGCAGTAAACGGTGCGCCAGGCCGTGGAAGGTACCAATCCACATACCGCCCTGACTGGTGCCGATCAGTTGATCGATACGATGGCGCATTTCAGCCGCCGCTTTGTTGGTAAAGGTCACCGCCATGATCGAGTAAGGCGAGCAATTCTCTACCGACAGCAGCCAGGCAATGCGATGCACCAGCACGCGCGTTTTGCCACTGCCTGCCCCGGCCAGCACCAGCAGATTGCTGCGCGGCGCGGCGACCGCCTCGCGCTGTTTGTCATTCAAGCCGTTAAGCAGATCAGAAACGTCCATAAGCACCGTTTTGCCAAAATAATAAAAGGAGGATTGAGAAATGCGGTTTCTCAGCATTCAGTCAACGCACCATTTGTAGCGGCGCTATTCATCGCAAAATGAAGGGTGCCGCTACGATTTGTGCGTCAGGAAATGCCTGCCATCATCCAGCCATTAGCTGGATGAACATACAGCATTATAGCAGCGAGGTCAGCGATGCCAACTGATGAATTTCGACGTGCGGCAGCAAACGCGCATCATCAATCTTCATCAGATTGCCATCGCGCAGGTTGATCCAGCAGGCTTGCATGCCCGCGTTTATTGAACCGACCACATCGGTGGTGAGATCGTCGCCCACATGAAGAATATGCTCAGGTGCGATGTTCAAACGCTCAGCCGCCAGCTGATACATATCCTGCCACGGCTTAGCACGGCCGTGCGGGCCGGCGCGCAGGGCGAACTGGAAGTAGTGGTTGATCCCCAGCTTTTCCGGACAGGCATTGCCGTTAGTGATCGCCACCAGCGGGACGCGCTCGCCCAGCCACGTTAGCGTTTGATGCGTTTCATCCGGCATCTCGACTTCGCTGCGCCACTGATGGAATACACCCATCACTTCGCTGGCACCGGCGCGGGCTTCAGCAGCGGATAAGCCGATATTGATCATTGCCAGCTCAACCGAGCGGCGGCGCCACTCAGACACGTCGTGGTAAATTTCCGGCTCACGCGCCAGCAGTTCGTCACGCAGCGCCTGATAATCAGCGGGGGTGAATTCACGCAATGCCGGATGGAAGGCCTGCAACGCGGCGTGGGATTCGGCAGTGGTTTTACGGATCACCGGATGGTTGTCATACAGCGTATCGTCGAGATCGAAAGTGATCGCTTTGATCGGGCCCAGCGGGCGGTAGAACTTCATTCAGACTTTCCTCGTTTAGCACGTGGATGCGCCGCGTCGTACACGGTCGCCAGATGCTGGAAATCGAGATGGGTATAGATTTGCGTGGTCGACAGATTAGCGTGCCCGAGCAGTTCCTGCACCGCACGCAGATCGCCACTCGATTCGAGCAAATGGGTCGCAAACGAGTGACGCAGTTTATGCGGATGAATATGGTTGGCCACGCCCTGCTTAATGCCCCACTCGGCAAAGCGCTTTTGCACGTTACGCGCTGAAATACGCGTGCCGCGACTGGAAACAAACATTGCATCATCCTGCGGCGCGAAGCTTGCACGCAGTGGCAGCCAGTGTTGCAGCCAGGTCACCGCCGTGCCACCAATCGGCACACGTCGCTCTTTACTGCCTTTCCCCAACACCCACACTTCACCGGCGTCGAGATCGACATGACGACAATCCATGCCCACCAGCTCCGACAAACGTAAACCGCCGCCGTACATGGTCTCCAGCATCGCGCGGTCGCGCACCGCCAGCGGATCGTTCAGGTCGATTTCCAGCAGCTGGTTAACCTCGTCGACATCCATATTTTTTGGCAGATGACGAGCATTGCGCGGCGTGGAGATGCCTTTGGCCGGATTGGCGCTTAGCATCCCCTGGCTGACCTGCCAGTCAAGAAAACTGCGCAGTGCTGACATACGTAATGCCAGACTGCTGGGCCCGAGTCCGGCACGACGGCTGCGAGCCGCCAACTGACGAACCTGTGCGGGCTCCAGTTGTGCCCATGAGGCGATCTTCATCTCATCGGCCATCGCGGTCATCGTCTGCAACTGGCGGGTGTAATTCTTTTGCGTCAACGGGCTGAGCTGGCGTTCGACTTTCAGATAACGCAGAAAGCCCTCAACGGCTGGCTGCAACGGGCTGACGTCACTCATGCGCGTTCAATCCAGCGAGACAGCAGATCCGGCAGCATTTGCGCCAGATGCTGTAACAGCAAAGTGCCCATGCCCGCTTGATAATGCTGGTTGTCGCGGCTGCTGAAAATTAGCACGCCAAGCTCGCCGCGTTCGCCCATCAGCGACATCGCCACCGACCCGATGGCTTTCGCCTGAGGCAACAACAGCAGTAACTCCGGGCCATTCAGGCTGCCAAGGTAATGATGTTCAGCACCAAAGCGTTGAATACGCAGCGGCTCAAAAGCCTGACGAGAAAGACCCAACTGGGTGAAATCAGAAGGTGCGCCGATGTGCCAATGGTCGTTGAACACCCGCACATTGGCGCCGGCCAGACCCAACTCACGCGCCCAACGGTGCAGACGCGTTAACATTTCCTGCAGGCTGTCCGCCGCGGCAAGATGGCCTTGTAACCCCAGCAGACGATCGAACAGTTGATGGTTGGCCGTAGCCTGCTCCATCAACAGCGTGATTTCCTCTTCCAGCTGCTGGATGTGGTTGCGCTGACGCGCCATGTGCCACTCTACCAGCGACACGCTGCCGCGCACCGGGTGCGGCACCATCATCTGTTCAACCTGGCGCGCATTGCGAATAAAGAAATCGGGGTTCTGGCGCAGGAAGGCGCTTACCGACTGATCGTCCAGCAAAACCGCGCTGTCGGTTTGCTCTTCGACATTTTTCATAGATGAATAAACCCATCGTAGACGTGTGTGGCTGGCCCGGTCATAAACAGCGGCTGACCCACTCCTTTCCAGGCGATATGCAGCGTTCCGCCAGGCAAATCAACGCGAACTTTTTCCGCCAGAATGCCTTGCTGAATGCCGCAGGCAACGGCTGCGCAAGCGCCGCTGCCACAGGCCTGGGTTTCACCCGCGCCGCGTTCATACACGCGCAGACGAATGTGTTCAGGATTAACCACTTCCATAAAGCCCACGTTGACGCGCTCGGGGAAGCGTTCGTGGCTTTCCAGCAGCGGACCGAGGGTTTCCACGGCGGCCGTTTTCACACTCTCAACCTGAATCACACAGTGCGGGTTGCCCATCGACACCGCACCAAACATCACGGTCTGCTCCGCAACACGTTGCAGATACAGGCTTTCCGCTTTATTGGCGCGCAGCGGCACCTGTTGCGGATCGAAGTTGGGTTCACCCATGTTGACACGTACCAGCTCATCGCTGGTCACGCTCAGCACCATACGCCCGGTTTGCGTACTCACGCGGATGTCGCTTTTGTTGGTCAGCCCTTTCAGGCGCACAAAGCGAGCGAAACAGCGTGCACCGTTACCGCACTGAGCCACTTCGCTGCCATCGGCGTTGAAAATTCGGTAATGAAAATCGAGATCCGGATCGTAAGGCGGTTCGACGATCAGCAGCTGATCGAAACCGATCCCCAGATGCCGATCCGCCAGACGGCGAATCAGTTCCGGCGAAAAAAAGACGTTTTGCGTCACAGCATCCACAACCATGAAATCGTTGCCGAGACCGTGCATTTTCGAGAACTGCATTTTCTGCTCCGCCGGATTACTCATAGAGATTAGTTCGCCTGTGAACCCGATTTGCTGGTGACCAAACCGTTAACGTCAGCATCCTGCGCCGCTTTTTGCTGCTGTTGGGTGACCTGCTGGTTTTGTTTGGTCGGCTGATCTTTGGGCGGGAAATACAGCGGTCCTTTCAGGCCACAGCCTGCGAGGCTGACCAGTGCCAGCGCGATACCCAGCTGACTTATCATGTGTCTCATTCTGTCTGCTCTTCCTGTCCTTAAGCCTTGGCTGCTTATCATCGCAGTTGACGTTGTAAAAGCAACAGGAAATACCCGCAAATCCGGGCGCATGTCAGAGGAAAAGCCAATCCCACCGCGCGAACGCAGGCGGGATCAATGCATTTGGTAGCGCGGCTGGAAATCGCCGTTGTCGTTATCGGGCTGCGTCGCACAGAGCTGTGTCAGCGTCTGGCTGCGGAATGGAATCACCTGGAAGCGATCGCCCGCGTGCACAATCTGGTAGAACTGCGGCAGGTTGAAGTTGATAAAGCTGGAGCCATAGGTGAATCGATCATGCGACGAGGAGTAAAAACGGCTCACATCACGCACCAACTCTTCTTTGCTGCCTTCACAATGGTGATAAACCTCAACGCGATTGGTTTCGTCGAGTATATAGATGTTGAAGCCGCGATCGTCATTGGTGTCTTCAAAGAAGAACTGAATGATGCCTTCGCTGGCATAGCCGTTCACCACCGGCGGTAATGGCGTTTGATTCGATTCCACTTTGATCGATAAACCGTGCAGCTTGTTGTTGGAAATCGCGCCGTAGAACTCCACCGCATTTTCCAGTTTCTGCACCGAGACGCTCATGCGTTCGAAGAACAAGCCCCACGTCTGGCCCGCCATGCGCAGCGCTTTAAAGCGGCCTGGCTCCTGACGGGTACTCGACAGACGCAGCTCAATACACTCAGACACCAGCTGCTGTACGCGGGTACGAATCAAACCGCGCAGATGCTGGCTGTAGCAGAACACTTCCACCGTATCCGGCGGTGCGGCGTCCTGATGCATTTTGCCGAGAATGGTTTTCAGCGCTTCGATCATCGCCTGCTCACCGCTGAAGTGCAGCGTACGCACTTCATTCCATGAGTTGCGGTACAGCAGATCAATGCTACCAATCAGGCACTGTTGCTGCTGGCCGAAGCTGAACACATCCAGCTTGCGGAAATCAAAGTGCACCACCTGATTGCGGAAGGCGGAGGTCGGATCGTGTTCGAGGTTAACGATAATCGCCAGATGACGGATTTCGCACGGGCTGTACAACGCTTTTGGCGTCGGCGCAGGTACACGCAGCGGGAAGTGGCTCGACACATCGTTCACCAACTCCTGCAAACGCGGCAGATCGCAGAATTCGTTGCCCTTCATATGTAAACGCGTTTTGCTGGTCAGCAAACCGTTGAACCACGCCCACGCCACTAACTTGTTCAGGTAGCGGTTATATTCCAGCGGCTGATGGCTGATGATCGAACTCATGTCCGGCGACTGGTTGTAAAGATACCAACCGGCGCGATTGGCGCGACCTTCCGGCACATGAATAAAGGTCAGATTATCTTCCGACAGGTCAGGCGAAATCTGTGGGTTCACCAGCGTCACTTTGCCCGGCAACGCTTCAAACGCGGCATACAGTTTACGCGTCAGCACGCCGATATCCTGCGGGCTGGCACTGACGCTTAAATTGTTACGACGGGCAAAACGGATCAGGTTGCGATAGCTCTGCATCATCGCATCCAGCAACTCGTTGTGCGCTTCACGCACACGCTCAATTTTCCACTGGGCGCGGTTATCCAATACCGCAATTTTCTCTTCATCCCAACCCCACTCTTTCACCAGCTGCGAAAGAATCTCGCGACGCCAGCCTGAGCGGTGATGGTGGTGATCGTCACTCGAGAGCTTCTCACACACTTTTAAATAGAAACATCGACGCACCAAATCGAGGCGCGCCATGTCATCGACGCTGGTCAGATAGCGCGTCACGCGCTCCAGCATCATGCAATAAGGGTCGAGACCGAAGCAGACAATTTCGCCATCGTGCAGGCGCTGTTTGATATCCATCGCCAGCAATTGCGTGTTTGGGTATTCCCAGCTGTACGCTTCTAACAACAGGGTTTTCAGCACCGCTTTGTACGGTGAATCGATGCTTTTATACAGCTGCCACAAGCTGGCCCCGAAGTACTCTTCGGCTGACAGCGTGCCGAGGCCGCCGAGATCCAGCCACTCATTCGGCGTCAACACGCCTTGTGAATAGAGTGACATCACGTAATCGTCGTAATGGTGCTCTTCTTCGCCGGGCACCATGTTCCACAGGATGCGTTTACCCGCCATACGCACAGCGGTACGGTAGAACTCATCCAGCAGCAAAATATGTTGGGTAGAACCGCAGTCTTCACCACCGAGGCTGCCGCTCTCATTGTGGCGGAAACGATTCTCGTCGATCAGGAAGAAACTGACTTCCACACCCATCGACACACACCATTTCTGCAACAGGGTACACTTGCGCTGCAGATTGAGGCGCTCTTCATTATCTAACCAGGATTGGTGACACACCCAGATGTCGAGATCGGACACGCTGTTCTGACCGACGGACGAGGTACTGCCCATCGAGTAAATGCCGGTAATCGGACGTTCACCTTTGACCGCAGTGCTGAGATCCAGAGACTGATCTCCTGCCAACTGTTGCAACAAATGCTGTTGGTTTTCATCAGGCGTGAAGAAGCTGACGCCGTGGGGAACGCTACCGTCAAGGTAGCCCGGCATCAGCGGGTGATGATAGTGCAGTAATGTTGGCAGCAGACTGTAGACTTGCTGGAAGGCAGGTCCCATAGCAGCCAGTGCGCGATCAACGCGCAGCTGGTTAATTGCATCCAGTCTCTGTTTCAGTGTCTCAATGTAGAGGTACAAGACGTTTCGCCTGATTGTCCCAGTGTTAAGCACCCTGTTTCCAAAACCTGCCGCTTAATAATAAAGATGTTGGGCAAATTATTGCTGGAAACGTGATCAATCTAACACCTGGAGGATTGACCGTAAAGAAAGTTGCGCTACATGACAGTTTAGCACGTTCCCCATGTAGCCCTGCTTTTTCGGACTTAGACGTCAGAAAATGACGCAATAATGCGTAACAACTGACATCGAAGCCTTTTCAATCCGTTGAAACTGACAGCATTCCCCTATCAATGATAGGATAATCGATGAACGATCAAAATGGTTAACAGCATGTTAAACAAAATTTTCAGAATTGCTACCAGACAAAGTCCCCTTGCTTTATGGCAGGCACAATATGTCCAACAACGCCTGATGGCAGCACATCCGGGCGTGCAGGTTGAGCTGGTGCCGATGGTCACTAAAGGCGACATCATTCTCGATACGCCGCTGGCTAAAGTCGGTGGAAAAGGCCTGTTTGTCAAAGAGCTTGAACTGGCAATGCTGGAAAACCGTGCCGATCTTGCGGTGCACTCCATGAAGGATGTGCCGGTGGATTTCCCGGAAGGCCTGGGCCTCGTCACCATCTGCGAGCGTGAAGACCCGCGTGATGCCTTCGTTTCCAATCTTTATAACAGTATTGATGAACTGCCACAGGGCGCGATTGTGGGGACGTCCAGTCTGCGTCGTCAGTGTCAGCTCAGCGCGCGTCGTCCCGATCTGATCATACGTTCGTTACGCGGGAACGTGGGCACCCGTTTAGGTAAGCTGGATGCCGGAGAATATGACGCCATTATTCTGGCCGCGGCAGGCCTGAAGCGCTTGAACCTCGACGACCGCATTCGTCAGGCGATGCCCGCTGAAATCTCGCTGCCCGCCGTGGGCCAGGGCGCCGTCGGCATCGAATGTCGCCTTGATGATCACGAACTGATTACCTTATTGCAGGCGCTGAATCACGACGACACCGATGTTTGTGTGCGCGCTGAACGCGCGATGAACACACGCCTCGAAGGCGGTTGTCAGGTACCGATCGGCAGCTTCGCCGTGCTGGAAGATAATCAGCTATGGTTACGTGGCTTAGTCGGCTCACCGGATGGCCAGCAAATGGTGGTAGGTGAACGCCGTGGTCCGCGCGAAAACGCCGTGCAAATGGGGATTTCCCTTGCAGAAGAGCTGCTGGATGGCGGCGCCCGCGACATTCTGCGCGACGTTTATCAGGGGCAAACACCCGCATGACCATTCTCGTGACCCGCCCGGAACCCGCTGCCAGTGAACTGGTTTCGCGTCTGCGAACCCAGGGAAAACTGGCGTGGACTCTACCGCTGATTGAATTCACGCCGGGTCGCGATCTGCAACAATTGCCGCAAAAACTGGCGGCTTTACGGCCGGGCGATCTGGTGTTTCTGCTGTCACAGCAGGTGGTGCTGTTTGCCCATCCAGCGCTACAGCAGAGTGCCCTCACCTGGCCCGAAACACTCGACTACTATGCTATAGGGCGCAGCACCGCGCTGGCACTGCATACCGTCAGTCATCTGAAAGTAGACTATCCTCATGCGCGGGAGACCAGCGAAGAGTTAGTGCGCCTCAACCGTCTGCAGCAGGTAAAAGGCAAGCGTGCGCTGATTTTGCGCGGCAGCCCAGGCCGTGAGTTACTGGCGGAAACCCTGCTGGAACGCGGCGCCGAGGTGGAATACTGCGAGTGCTATCAACGGTGTGAAAAGTATTATGAGGGCGCGATTGAGGGTCGTCGCTGGCGCGATCGCGGAATTACCACGCTGGTGGTCACCAGCGGTGAGATGTTACAACAACTCTTTGCACTGTTTCCGCCAATCGATCGTCGGGAATGGTTATTGCACTGTCGACTGGTGGTCGTCAGTGAACGTTTGGCTACTCAGGCCGCCGAATTAGGCTGGCAGGATATTGAGGTAGCCGATGGTGCTGATAACGATGCGCTGCTGCGCGCGTTACGCTGAACTTAACAATGGGATGAGCCATAATGACGGAACAAAAAGCCTCCTCCGCCATGGTTGAAGAAACCACCCCTGCGGACACTTCCCCCACGCCAGACGGTAAAAAGCCTCGCGATAAAAAAAGCGATGGCAAAGTACTGAGCGCGGTGGCGATTGTGATTGCGCTGGCGATTGGCGCGGGACTTTACCTCAATGGGAAACATCAGGCCGATTTACAGGCTCAGACAAACCAGAACCTGAGTGAACAGCTGAGCGCCCTGCAGCAGCAACTGGGCAGCGACAAACAACAGCTGACGCAACAACTGGACACCGCGAACACAGCGTTGCAGGAAGCGCGTACCCAGCAGGACAACAGCGCCAAAGAGCTGGAAACCCTGCGCGATAAAGTCGCGACGATCTCCGGCAATGACACCCGCACCTGGCTGCTGGCGCAAGCGGATTATCTCGTAAAACTGGCGGGCCGCAAGCTGTGGAGCGATCAGGATGTCACCACCGCCGCCGCGCTGTTGAAAAGCGCCGATACCAGCCTGGCCGATATGAATGACCCGAGCGTGATGAACGTGCGTCGTGCCTTAACGCAGGACATCAGTTCTCTCTCAACGGTGAGCCAGGTCGATTACGATGGCATCATCCTCAAACTCAATCAGTTGTCGAACGGCGTCGATAATCTGCGTCTGGCTGACAATGACAGTGATGATTCACCGATGGATGCCGATGGCGGAGAGCTTTCCAGCTCGCTGCACGAATGGCGTCAAAACCTGGTGAAGAGCTGGCATAACTTTATGGATGATTTCATTACCATCCGCCGCCGTGATAACACCGCACAGCCGCTACTGGCACCGAATCAGGACGTTTACCTGCGTGAAAACATTCGTTCACGTCTGCTGATTGCCGCCCAGGCTGTGCCACGTCATCAGGATGAAATCTACAAACAGTCGATTGATGCGGTCTCAACCTGGGTGCGCGCCTGGTATGACACCAACGACGCTGCCACCAAAGCCTTCCTCGCACAGCTGGATGAGCTGAGTCAGCAAAACATCTCAATGGATGTGCCGGATACGCTGGAAAGTCAGGCGCTGCTGGAAAAATTGATGCAGACGCGCGTGCGCAACCTGCTGGCGCAGCCATCGGTTCCGGCTGATCAACAGGGAGGCTAAGCATGCTGAAAGTATTGGTGCTTTTCCTGCTGCTGATCGCAGGCGTGGTATTGGGGCCGATGATTGCTGGACACCAGGGCTACGTGCTGATTCAGACCGATAACTGGAACGTGGAAACCAGCGTCACGGGACTGGCAATCATCCTGATTCTCAGTCTGCTGGTGATTCTGTTCATTGAATGGATTTTACGCCGCGTATTCCGCACCGGTGCACGCACGCGTGGTTGGTTCACTGGACGTAAACGCCGCAGCGCGCAGCGTCACACGCAGAGCGCTCTGATGAAGCTGGCGGAAGGTGATTACAAGCAAGTTGAAAAACTGCTGTCGAAGAATGCCGATCACGCCGATCAGCCGGTGGCTAACTATCTGCTGGCAGCCGAAGCGGCGCAGCAGCGTGGTGACGAAGTGCGTGCCAATCAACATCTGGAACGTGCGTCTGAGCTGTCCGAGAACGACACCATTCCGGTTGAAATCACCCGCGTGCGCCTGCAACTGGCACGTAATGAAGATCACGCCGCCCGTCATGGCATTGACCGATTGCTGGAAGTCGCACCGCGTCATCCGGAAGTGCTGCGTCTGGCTGAACAGGCTTATATTCGCACCGGCGCATGGGCCGCGTTGCTGGATATTCTGCCCTCCATGCAGAAATCACAGGTTAACGATGAAGCCCATCGTGAGGCGCTACAACAGCAAGCCTGGCTAGGCATGATGAATCAGGCCATGGCCGATCAAGGCAGCGAAGGCCTGAAGAAGTGGTGGCAAAACCAGAGCCGTAAAACGCGTCAGGAAACGGCGCTGCAGGTGGCGATGGCGGAACATCTGATTGAGTGTGATGACCCTGATACTGCACAAAGCATCGTGCTGGAAGGATTGAAGCGCCAGTATGACGATCGCCTGGTGCTGTTAATGCCACGCATTAAAAGTGGCGATCCGCAATCGCTGGAGAAAGCGCTGCGCCAGCAAATCAAACAACATGGCGCAACGCCGCTGTTGCACAGCACCTTGGGCCAGATGCTGATGCGCCACGGTGAGTGGCAACAGGCCGCTGAAGCTTTCCAGCAGGCACTGGCACAACGCCCTGATGCTTTTGATTATGCCTGGTTGGCCGATGTCTATGATCGCCTGCATCGCCCCGAGGATGCTGCTCAAATGCGCCGTGAAGGTCTGCTTCTCACCTTGAAGACGAATCCAAACGCTTAATTTAACGATTGTTACTTTTGTGCACGCCGGGCTTGTCCCGGCTTTTTTTTGCCTGAAGAGTAGCGGCGTGAGGGTTAATCGCAGATAAAAAAACACCTGCCATAAGCAGGTGTAAGATCAGGTCGTTCAGACAACTGATGGTATCCGACTCAACGTAATGTCCTTCTTACTGCAGTAAAGCGTGCGCAATAACTGCCAGGCTGGACAACGGATACCGTAAGGGGCTCTGCATCATTCCCAGGTTTATGTAGCATCAGCAAACATAAGAGGTGGAATGAGCATCTACAGGATTATTATTGCATAAGCCGTGCCAGAATTGCAGATTCAGAGATAAGTTATTTTAAATCAGAAAGATAACCGTGCGGCCTCACTTCAGGCTGAGAAGTGCGTCGTTATTTCGCAACACTCCCCTCAATTACTGTCTCCTCTCAACGACAACCAATGCAAGGAACTGTCAGTCCATTTAATATCAATGGGTTATGAGTCTCATTATGACGACAACAGCCGGTGGTGTGATTTAAGAAGCCGCATGGTGTTGAGAAGCCGGGATGCTGAGTTGCTGAGTTGCTGAGTTGCTGAGTTGCTGAGTTGCTGAGTTGCTGAGTTGCTGAAAAGGATAAGATCAGTTTAGGGAAAGATAAAACGAAAAAAGCCTGCTTTTTCAAGCAGGCTTTTCGAATATGGTCGGCGAGAGAGGATTCGAACCTCCGACCCACTGGTCCCAAACCAGTTGCGCTACCAAGCTGCGCTACTCGCCGATTTTTTCTGTATCTTATTTCTTCACGCTACCGCGTAATTTTGCCTGGTGCGAAGGGAGGGACTTGAACCCTCACGTCCGTAAGAACACTAACACCTGAAGCTAGCGCGTCTACCAATTCCGCCACCATCGCGTGCCCAGCAAAATTTGGGGTGGCTAATGGGACTCGAACCCACGACAACTGGAATCACAATCCAGGGCTCTACCAACTGAGCTATAGCCACCATAATTCTGGTGCGTAAGCATCTCTGCTTACTATTTTCACTGCATAACGCGGTTAAAACCAACCACCGAAGCTCTTGCGCACAAACTAAATGGCGCGCCCGACAGGATTCGAACCTGAGACCTCTGCCTCCGGAGGGCAGCGCTCTATCCAGCTGAGCTACGGGCGCGTAGCGCCGTTGCGGATGGGCATACTACGGGCTTGACCTCATACTGTCCAGCGCTTTTTTATAAAAAAAACGCGTTTGATTACGCTTTGTGCATTCCGTCGATTATTAATGCAGTTTTGCTGCCTGCACTGATGATATTGCTGAATAAATCGGCGATATCAAAGATCGCCACGCCAATGATAGCGCAAATATTTCAGCAGTTTTAACTGGCGGCGCCAACGCGATGGCTGCCGAATCAAACGATAGAGCCATTCCAGACCTAATTTCTGCCAGATTCGCGGTGCACGCGCAACGTGGCCGGTGAAAACGTCGTAGGTACCGCCTACGCCCATATAGAGCGCATGCGGCCAGTGCGCGCGGCAATCACGCATCAGCAACTCCTGACGCGGCGAGCCCTGCGCCACCGTGACAATCTGTGCACCGCTGGCCGCAATGCGCGCAAACAACGCCTCACGCTCTGCCGGGGCAAAATAGCCATCCTGACTGCCGACGATGTTCACATTCCACTGACGACGCAGTTTGTCACAGGTTTCATCCAGCACAGCCTGACGACCGCCAATCAGAAACACCGGAATGCCGCTGCGGCCTGCGCGCTCCATCAGGGCTTCCCACAGATCGGCGCCAGCGATGCGACTAACCTGCAACTGCGGATATTTTTTGCGTAAGGAGCGCACAATGCTAATGCCATCCGGATATTTAAATTCCGCTTCAGCAATCAGTGCACGCAGTTGCGCATCTTCTTCCAGCGTCAGCATCTTTTCTGCATTCATCGCCACCAGCGTACCACAGCGCGGTTTGCCATCCGGCAGCAAGAAGTGCAGGAAGCTGTCCATGTCGTTAAAGGCGTGAAGATCGACACCGCGCAGGTTATAGCGCGGCTTATCGGTTTTCATGAATCATTTTCCCAAAGGTTAAGACAGGCTGTGAACCACCGGCTCGCTGCGCGGGCGAATTAAACCCGCGCGCGCTAACAGCCAGTACAGCAATTTAGCCACCGCCATGCAGGCGGCAAAAATAATGCAAAAGAACACCACGCGCGAACCGAAAGCATCCAGCCCTTCACGCGCCAGCACGATCATATTGAAGACCGCGCCGAAGCAGAAGCTCTGCAGAATCGCCCCGCTATAGCGGTTTGAAGCATCACGGCCTTGCAGATAGAGGTTATCGAACCCTTTCATCAGCCAGCCGACGGCAATCGCGCCCAGCGGAATAAACCACACGCCGCCCATCACCAGCAGCGAGCCCAGCAGCGTCGGCGAAATCGCCAGTCCTGAATGGTTGTTCAGCACTTCCCAGGTAAAGTAATTGGCGCTGTTGAGCACAATCGATGGACGGCCAGGCCAGAGCCAGCTCGGGATAAAGACATAAAAGTCACGCCAGATCGGTGCTAAGCCCTGGAAATCAATTTTGTCGTAGTTCTGCAACAACAGCGCGAGGTTTTCCCAGGGTGAGAAAGTATCACGTGTTAGATACAGGAAGGTGTAAAACGCCTCGTCGCCCACCACATCGAGGTTATAGCGGCGCAGCGCCAGCCAGAACATACCCGCAATCGCCATCACGCCTGCGCCCACCAGCATCCACAAGGTGATCCAGCCGCGCGTAATGCCGATGAACAGGAACAGGGCGAAGGCGATGATGATATTGGCGCGCGTCCCGCCCACCAGCGCATAGGTCAGTAAACCAAATGCCACCGACACCAGCAAAAACCCCAGCCACTGGCGCTGCGTCGGGTTGAGGAAATAACGAATCAGCATCGCCGGAATAAAGAAGTAGAAGAAGCGTTTGAGCGCTACGCCGGACACTTCGCTGGAGAAAATCTGGTTATACGCAGAGAGTCGGAACAACAGTAACCCGTTGTGCATGAAGAACACCGTGACCGTGCCAATCGCCACCAGCGCCAGTAACAGGCAGGTAAGATGGGTTTCGACTCGGTTCATCTGCAACCAGGGTTTGCGCGGTGCAGCGTTGATCGGCCTCAACCGGACTTTATAACTGACGTAATAAATCGCATAAAAACTGGTCGCGGCCAGCAACGCCTGTAACAGGTACTCCGGCGGCACCACTTCAACATTAAAGCGGAATACCAGCACACTGGTGAGGGGGAACCCGAAATAAAAGGTCAGTAAAAAAAGGATGGTGAAGAACAGGTGGAAGTTAAAACGCACCCGTTTAAATTCCCGCCAGGTCAGCGTCAAAATGAAACCTAGCGAGAACAGATAAACCACCAGCAGACCACTAAACTGCATCAGGCTCATGTTCTCTCCCTTTCACTCAGGCTCAACGCGTTGCGCCAGCCAGCCAGATAACCAGGGGCGAAAAAGGCAATCGCGGATTTATCACACTGTGCCAGCTGACGCTGAGCTTCAGCCACACTCGACGCATCCAGTGCATCTTCACTAAAAAGAACCGGCAACCCTTGTTCGCTGAGGTCGCGCCAGAACGGATTTTTTCGGTTCAGCACAAAGGGAATATTGGCCTGAATCAGCAGACATAACGTGCCAATGCCTTGCTGGCGCTCGAACATAAAATAGCCGAGCTGACAGTCGCTGAGCAATTGCAGATAGGTGTCAAAATCTATCTTGTCGCGCAATAAGGTTACCTGACCTTGGGGGAACAGGCGCTGCGCGGCCGTATTGATCTCTTCGATGTACTCATGATTATTTTCCGGGTAGCCCAGCGGGATCAGTATTTTCACCCTATCGCCAAACTGCGCTCGAATCGCCTGCAGGCCTTCAATATGGTTGTTGCTGCGATCGCCTGAGTTACCCAACAGCACGGTGAAATCACCGCTCGTGCTACCGCCCGGCACTGCGGCATCGGGCATGCGTGTTGGGAAATAGAGCAGTGAAGTGGGCACACGCGGATGGCGTTGTTGAAAAAAGTGCAAATCCCCACGCGTTGCGAACACGTGAGCAATGCGACGCTGTGCCAGGCGGCGCAGCAGATAAAACAACTGATACTTCAGGCCACGCCCTTCTTCATACAAATCAGCGCCCCAGATATGCCAGAACGCCTGCTCACGCCGTAATTTACCACTGAGCAAAGCCAGCCAGATTTGCGGATTAAACTGTCCATGAAAGAAGAAGCGTTGCGCACGATCAGCCGCACGGGACATTACCGCCTGTGCAAGTGCGCGCTTGCTGGGATAGCTTTCGATTTGCAGCGCGGTATAGGCTTGCATCGCTTCAGGCGTTGAAGTCACCACCATAAACTGGCGCGGTCCAGCACCCGGCAATTCGGTGCTCATCACCTCATCAAAGAAGCGCAACACCGTATGGTTATGATGTGGGATATCCGATCCCAGCACGTGAAATAAAGTCATTTTTTTCGGCAATAAATCATAAAGGCGCCACAGCAAAGGGCGAAGTAGAGCACGTAAGTCGCCATATAGGCTTGTGCGGCTCCGGCGGTTCCATGTAATGGAATCAGCCAATGTGAGAACGCGGTTAACAGCACAAATTGGCTGATTTCCGTCAAAATATAAAAGCGCAGTGAAGCTTTAGCGATCACCAGATATCCGAAAACATAGGCGCCAACTTTAAAGACGTCACCGCATAACTGCCAGATAAACAGGTCCCGCATCGCGGTAAACTGCGGTGAAAACAGCAGCCAGATGGCAATGTCACGCAGTAACCACACGCAGAAACTCGCAGCCGCCACTGCAGGTAACACAAAACGCAGCGCACGCCCAATTTCACGCGCAATCTGCGGCTTACTTTCCAGTCGCGCCAGCGTCGGCAGTAACCAGACACTAAAAGTCGCCGTGATAAATTGCAGATAGGCATCGGAAATACTGGTCACACCCTGCCACAGGCCTACCTGCGCCCACCCCTGCTGTTCGGCCAGCAGATTACGCATCATCACCCACGCCACTGGCAGGGTCACGGAGGTGATAAGCGCCATCAGGGTGAATTTTGTCAGATTTCGCGCCAAATCCGGCTGCCAGCTCGGTGTTAACCAGCGCAGTGGCAGCACCTGACGATGACGGCGCAGCATCAGCAGTGCCGGGAACACCAACAGTGCAGGCACTAGCGCTAAGCCGACTAACGCTCCGGCATATCCACCCAGCCACCAGCACAACACATAACCCAGCACGCCCACCAGACTACCGATAATCAGCGCCAGCGCATTGCCGCGCGCATCGCGAAACCCCTTGAGCAAGGCCAGCGTCAGATTGGCCCAGGCAATGCCAAACTGCAGAAAAGCCACGATGCGCACCACGTTGGCATAGTCGTCGTGACCAAATAGCGCACGACTGATCGGCCCCGCTGCCAGCAAGAACACCAGCGCCACCAGCGTGGAGAAGCCAATCACCATGGTGGATGCCGTACCCGTCACGGCACGCAGTTGCTCAGGTTGCTGCTGAAATTGCGCGATGTAGGTGGTCACGCCGTTGAAAATGCCCGCGCCGGCCAATACACCTAATACGGTAATCATCTGGCGAAAGTTACCGGCCTGGCCAACCCCTTCTGGCCCAAAGCTGACCGCCAGCAGTTTCACCACCAGCAGTCCGGCAATGATTTTTACCAACGTCGATGAGGCCGTCCAGACTGAAGCTTTGGCTAACGACATCAGGCAAAGAAACTCAACAGCGAGCTGATAACGGTGCGCTGATTGTTATCCGACAGGTTATAGAACAGCGGCAGGCGCAGCAGGCGCTCACTCTCTTTGGTGGTGAAGCGGTCATCACCGTGGAAGCGACCAAAACGTTCACCGGCTGGCGAAGAGTGCAAGGGGATGTAGTGGAACACCGTGAGGATTTCCGCCTCTTTCATCCAGTTAATCAGTGCCTGACGGTCGTCGCTGTCGCGCAGTTTGATGTAAAACATGTGCGCATTGTGGCGGCAGTTTTCCGGCACCACCGGCAAGGCAATGCGTCCCGCCGCCGCCAGCGGTTGCAGCGCATCATAATAGCGCTGCCACAGGCGCAAACGCTGCTGGTTAATACGCTCAGCCGCTTCGAGTTGCGCCCACAGGTAGGCAGCTTGCAGATCTGCCATCAAATAGCTCGAACCGATATCGCGCCAGGTGTACTTATCCACCTGACCACGGAAGAACTGGCTACGGTTGGTGCCTTTTTCACGGATGATCTCAGCGCGCTCCACCAGCTTCGCGTCATTAATCAGCGTCGCACCACCTTCGCCACCGGCGGTGTAATTTTTGGTTTCGTGGAAGCTAAAGCAGCCAATATGACCAATAGTGCCCAGCGCACGTCCTTTGTACTGCGACATCACCCCCTGCGCCGCATCTTCAATCACAAACAATTGATGCTTCGCCGCCAGCGCCATGATGCTATCCATCTCGCAGGCCACGCCCGCGTAGTGAACCGGCACGATCGCACGGGTTCTCTCGGTGATCGCCGCTTCAATCAAGGTTTCATCGATATTTAGCGTATCGGGGCGCACATCGACGAACACGATCACGGCACCGCGCAGCACAAAAGCATTGGCAGTAGAGACAAAGGTATAACTCGGCATGATCACTTCATCGCCGGGCTGGATATCGATTAATAGCGCGGCCATTTCCAGTGAGGCGGTGCAGGATGGCGTCAGTAGCACCTTTTTGCTGCCAAAATGCTGCTCCATCCACTGCTGACAGCGGCGGGTAAATCCACCGTCACCGCAGAGTTTGCCGCTGGCCATCGCCGACTGCATATATTCAAGTTCACTGCCCACGACTGGCGGCGCATTAAATGGGATCATGTAGCTGTCCTGTAAAACCAGTAGGCGGTGCTTTCAAGGCGTGCACCGCTGCGTAAATAGAGGCGCATCGCCGTAAGATTGCTAAGCTGGGTCGCGACGCGCAGTCGTTCAAGTTGCCGCACGCGGCCCCAATCCGCTGCCGCCAACAGCAAGCGTTGACCAATGCCCTGCCCTTGCGCTGCGGGCAGCACGGCGAGCAGGCCGATACGCGCATCACCGTTCACTTCACGCATCGAGACATAGCCTTGTAATTGGCCGGATTCGTCGCTGGCCACCAGGCATTGGTGATCAAAGGTGCCGCGTACCGCGTTTTCAATCCACTGTGCATAGAAACGACCGCTGTCATCGGCGTTAAACCAGGGCGCACGAAAACGGCTTTGGCGAAAGGCATGCGATGCCGCCTCACGCAATGCCGGGATCTGTGCTTCACGCGCGATGCGCACGCCAACCTGGCGCTCGGTGCGTTTGATATTGATAGCCAGATCGGCCTCACCTTCCACCAACTGAAAACCGTGCTGGCTTAAGGCATCAATGGCGTCGGTGCGCTCGGCGGGCACTTTGGCCTGCCACAACGTATCTGGCTGTTGCAGCGCGTCGGCAAGGGTGAAGTCGCCATCCAGGTCGATACGCGCGCTGTTCACGCCAAAGAAATCGCTTTCCCACTCAAGGGGGTTAATACTGACGCGGACGGGCATGGAGAACATCCATCAGGTATTGGCCGTAGCCGGTTTTGGTCAACGCTTGCGCCGCCGCCAGCAACTGTTCGTCACTTAGCCAACCGTTGCGCCACGCAATCTCTTCCAGGCAGGCAATTTTAAAGCCCTGACGTTTCTCCACGGTCTGAACAAACATACTCGCTTCAATCAGACTGTCGTGTGTACCGGTATCCAGCCAGGCAAAACCTCGTCCCAGCAACTCGACAGAGAGTTCACCCTGCTCAAGATACATCTGGTTAATCGCGGTGATTTCCAGCTCGCCCCGTGCAGAAGGCTGCACCTGTTTGGCAAACTCCACCACGCGATTGTCGTAGAAGTAGAGGCCGGTTACCGCCCAACGTGATTTAGGTTGCTGCGGCTTCTCCTCAATGGAAAGCGCATTGAAGTCGTCATCAAACTCCACCACACCAAACCGCTCGGGATCCATCACCTGATAGGCAAACACCGTCGCACCGCTACTGCGCGCAGCCACTTTTTTCAGTTTCGGACTGAAGCCCTGGCCAAAATAGAGGTTGTCGCCCAGCACCAGACAGCAGCTGTCATTGCCAATGAAGGACTCACCAATGATAAACGCCTGCGCCAAACCATCAGGGCTGGGTTGCTCAGCATACTCTAGCTGCAGGCCGAACTCGCTGCCATCACCGAGCAAACGCTCGAAGTGCGCGCGATCTTCCGGCGTGGTGATAATCAGGACCTCGCGGATCCCCGCCAGCATCAGCACCGACAGCGGATAGTAAATCATCGGCTTGTCGTAAACTGGCAGTAGCTGCTTTGAGATAGCGCGAGTAATAGGGTGCAAACGCGTGCCCGAACCGCCCGCCAGGATGATACCTTTCATCGTTGCTGCTCCTGTATTGCGCCTCAGCGCGGCGTGGTTAAACCCAACCGCTCACCACGATAGCTACCGTTGAGAATCGCCTGCCACCATTGTGGGTTTGCCAAATACCACTGCACGGTTTTGCGAATTCCACTTTCGAAGGTTTCCTGCGGCATCCAGCCTAATTCACGCGCAATTTTGCTGGCATCAATGGCGTAACGCAGATCGTGACCGGGACGATCGGTGACAAAAGTGATCAGATCTCGATAGCGCGTCAGATGCGTGGCGCGCTGCTGCGGTGCCAGTTCGTCCAGCAGATCGCACAGGGTTTCCACCACCTCAATATTACGGCGTTCGTTGTGACCACCAATATTATAGGTTTCACCCACTTTGCCGCTGCTCACCACACTGTAGAGTGCTCGCGCATGATCCTCTACATACAGCCAATCGCGAATCTGGCTGCCGTTGCCATACACCGGCAAAGGCTTACCCGCCAACGCATTGATGATAGTCAGTGGAATCAATTTTTCAGGAAAGTGATAAGGGCCATAATTGTTCGAACAGTTGGTGACGATGATCGGCAAGCCGTAAGTGCGTAACCAGGCGCGAACCAAATGATCGCTGCTGGCTTTCGTCGCTGAATAAGGGCTGCTGGGCGCATACGGCGTGGTTTCGGTAAAGAAATCATCGCTGCCATGCAAATCGCCAAACACTTCGTCAGTGGAAATGTGATGGAAGATAAAGCCTTTTTTACGCTCATCCGCCATACCATTCCAGTAATGGCGTGCGGCTTCCAGTAACTGATAGGTGCCCACGATATTGGTTTCGATGAAGGCAATCGGGCCATCAATCGAGCGATCCACATGGCTTTCTGCTGCCAGATGCATAATGCAATCCGGTTGATATTGGGCCATGACACGATCCAGTTCGGCTCGGTCGCAAATATCCACCTGCTCAAAGGCATAGCGCGCATCATTCTGTATTGAAGCCAGAGAGGCTAAATTGCCTGCGTAGCTGAGTTTATCCACCACCACCACCTGATGGTCGGTTTGCTCAATCAGAAATCGCACCAGTGCGGACCCAATAAAGCCTGCGCCACCTGTCACCAGGAACTGTTTCATCGCCAGACACCTTTGGTATCGATAATCCACTGCTGCGTGATCTCGCTGGCATCGATAGCGCGGAACTGCGCGTGATCAACCAGCATCACGATGATATCTGCTTGCTGCAATGCATCCTGGGTGGAAACCAGAGCCGCTTCATGGGCCAGTCGCGCAGGAATGTCTGCCACATGCGGTTCTACCACCAGCGTGCTGCCGCTGTGCCACTCGGCAATCAGGTGCGCCACTGTCATTGCCGGGCTCTCGCGCAAATCATCAATGTTCGGTTTAAACGCCAGGCCGAAGCAGGCAATCGTCACCTCAGAAGCACGTTTGCCGCTGGCAGTCAGGCAATCCGCCAACTGCTGTTTGACCTGATCTAACACCCACGTCGGTTTCGCATCATTCACTTCACGCGCGGTACGAATCAGACGCGCCAGTTCCGGATTTTGCGCCACGATAAACCAGGGATCGACAGCGATACAGTGGCCACCAACACCTGGTCCGGGCTGCAGAATGTTGACGCGTGGATGGCGGTTCGCCAGCGCAATCAACTCCCACACGTTGATCTTCTGTTCCGCACAAATCAGCGATAGCTCATTGGCAAACGCAATATTCACATCGCGGAAGCTGTTCTCCGTGAGTTTGCACATCTCGGCAGTACGCGCGTTGGTTTCCACACATTCGCCGCGCAGGAAGATGCGATACAGTTCGCTGGCCCGTGCTGAGCACGCAGGCGTCATGCCGCCAATCACACGGTCATTTTCCAGCAGCTCTACCATCACTTTGCCGGGCAGCACGCGCTCCGGGCAGTAAGCGATAAACACGTCACAGTTATCACCGTGCTGCGGGAAACGCAGGTCAGGACGTGCCTCCGCCAGCCAGGCGGCCATCTGTTCGGTCGCGCCAACCGGTGAGGTCGATTCGAGGATCACCAAATCGCCCGTTTTCAGCACCGGTGCAATCGACAACGCGGCTGCCTGTACATAGCTCAGGTCCGGCTGATGATCGCCGATAAACGGCGTAGGTACGGCGATTAAGAAGGCATCCGCAGCTTCGGCTTGCGTGGTAGCTCGCAGAAAACCTGCCTGCACGGCTTCACGCACCACGTCACCTAACTCCGGCTCGACAATGTGAATGTCGCCGCGATTAATGGTCTCGACCGCGCGGACATTGATATCCACGCCGATCACTTTTTTTCCCTTTGAGGCAAAAACGGCCGCCGTTGGCAGCCCAATGTAGCCCAGTCCGATAACGGAAATGGTTTCAAAACGCATAATTATACTCTGTGTTGTTTCAGTGCCTGCAGGATGCGCGAGCAGGCTTGTCCATCGCCATACGGATTGTGCGCGCGACTCATCCTCTGCCAGGCTTCCTCGTCCTGCAGCAGCAGGCTGACTTCTTCGACAATCCGGTTGATATCGGTACCGACCAGTTTTACTGTGCCCGCATCCACCGCTTCCGGACGCTCAGTCGTATCACGCATGACCAGAACAGGTTTGCCCAACGATGGCGCTTCTTCCTGAATACCACCGGAATCGGTGAGGATCAGCCAGGAACGGTTCATCAGCCAGACAAAAGGTAGATACTCCTGTGGCTCAATCAAAATGATATTGTCGATGCCGCTCAGGATACGATTTACCGGCTCGCTGACGTTGGGATTGAGGTGCACCGGATAGACGATTTGCGCCTGCGGATGCTGACGTGCAATCTGCGCCAGCGCGCTGCAAATGCGTTCAAAACCGCCGCCAAAGCTTTCACGACGATGGCCGGTGACCAGAATCAGTTTTTTATCCGCATCAAGGAACGGATAACGTGCTGCAAGACGTGCATTCAGATCGCCATCATCCAGCACCCGATCGCGCACCCATAGCAGCGCATCAATCACCGTATTGCCGGTAACAACGATACAGTCATCCGGCAAATTTTCACGCAGCAGATTCTGCCGCGAACTCTCGGTTGGGGTGAAATGGTAGCTCGCCAGATGACCGGTTAAGGTGCGGTTAGCCTCTTCCGGCCAGGGCGACATCAGGTTGCCGGTGCGCAATCCTGCTTCGACGTGCCCCACCGGAATCTGATGATAAAAAGCGGCTAAGCTAGCAGCAAAAGTGGTGGTGGTATCACCGTGCACCAGCACCACATCGGGCTGAAAATCGGCGAGCACCGTTTTCATCCCCTGCAAAATGCGGCTGGTGATCTCCGTCAGCCCCTGTTCCGGGCGCATGATATTGAGATCGTAATCGGGCTGCAGCTTGAACAGCCGCAGCACCTGATCGAGCATTTCACGATGCTGCGCGGTCACGCACAAGCGCGATTCAAACGCCGGGTCCTGCGCCAGTGCCTGCACCAGCGGGGCCATTTTGATCGCCTCAGGACGCGTGCCAAATACGGTCAGAACTTTCACGTGGCTTCTCTTAATGGCTCGTTGGTGACGTCGGACGAGGACGGCGCACCAGCGCCACACCTGCACCCACCAGCGCGCCAATGACGCCCCACATGATCATCATAAACATTCGGCGCGGACTGTCGCGCGACACCGGCTCTTCAGGCGTGCGCAGATAGCGGTAAGTCTGGAAGGGCTTATCCAACTGCGCGCCTGCCTGCAACGTGCCCAGCATCGCTCTGTTCTGATCATAGCTCAAATCGTAAGCGGGCCCGCTGGCTTGCAATGTATCGAGCTGAGCCTGCAGCATTTGCTGCCCGAGCAGGAAGCGATCGCTGTCAGGCAGCGCTTCGCCAATAGCCGGTGCACGGTTTTCTTTGATGCCCTGCTGACTAGCGACCTTTAAGGCCTGTTCAATACGTTGACGCTGGCGATCAAACACCGCCTGTGCCACTTCCTGCTGGCGATGAACCTGTGCCTGCAGCTGCGCGCTGCGCGCCTGCCATGCACCCTTCAACTCCGCATTCAAATGGCGCGCCGCGCGTTCGCTGGCATAGGCGATATATTGACGCAGCAGGTTATTTGCATCGCCGGCGGTTTCAGCAATCAGCTTAATGTTATCCAGCGTGTTATGCGCCGTATCCGCAGGCGTGAACTGAATATTAGTAATCAAATCATCCAGCAGCGCGGCATCGTTGTGCGCGTTGCCACTTTTGCGACTTTTGAAGTAATCGGTCTGCTGCCAGAAATCACGGCGCGTGTCCCAGGAGGCCAACTGCATAGTGAACTCCTGATAGACCTCATCCATCACCGTTGGGGCGGGCGTGTTGAGATTGAGCGTGTTGTTACGCACATCGAGATTATTGAGGAATTGCTGCTGCACGAAGAAGTCACCCAGCATGTTAACCGTTGGACGATCGGTAACGGCGGTAGTGCTCCATGCTTGTTTCATCAGCATCGAGGCGAGCCATGCCAATAAGGCAAACAGCAGCGCAAAGCCGATGATCCAGCGCTTGCCGCGCCACAGCGTGCAGCCAAGGCCGCGCACATCCAGTTCGTTCTCCACAACGACAGAGGTCATAACAAAAGTCCTTATCGGGGTACTAATCGGGGTAATTTATTTTTTATCTTCGCCACTGCTTTGCCAGCGGCGTTTAATACGACGGATTTTGCGCGCCACACGCCAGGCATGTTTAAGGCAATAGCCGTAAAGGAAAAAGGCCATCAGGAACAGCACCAGCATCACCCACTCGGGGATGAAGGCAAGGTATTCGCCCAGCACACCAATACCGGCCAACAGCGCTGCAGCCACGGTAATCAGCACAAAGGCCTGACGCGAAGTGAAACCGGCACGCATGATCAAATGGTGAATGTGCTGGCGGTCAGCTGAAAACGGACTCATCCCCTTACGCAGGCGGCGATACATAATTGCCACCATGTCCATCAGCGGAATGGCGATCAGCCACAGTGCCGTGACCGGCGTAATCGGATGGCTCAAACCCTGGGTGGTTTCCAGCAGGATCCAGATAATGGTGAAGCCAATCATGGTGCTGCCTGCATCGCCCATAAACACTTTATAGCGGCGGCCAATCAGACCCAGATTGAGCAAAATATAGGGGATGGTGGCGGCGATCATGGCGAAACACCACATCGCAAGACTGGTTTGCCCGTCGAAAAAGAGGATGATGCCCATGGCGGCAAAGGTCACACTGGCCAGCCCACCCAGTAAGCCATCAATGCCATCCACCATGTTAAAGGCGTTAATGGCCGCCCAAACGGCGAACAGTGTAAGTACATAGCCAAATGGTCCAACAACCAATTCCACCGGACCAATGATAAATCCGAGGCTCAGCAGATACAGTTTTGAGCCGACCATCATCACGATGGCCACCGCCGCTTGTACTAATGCGCGGATTTTAACGCTGATATCGAACCGATCGTCCAGTGCACCCACCAGCACCAGCACCCCTGCGCAACTTAAATAGAGTGCCGCATGGGGTAAATAATAATCTGAAATAGAGAAAGCAAAGCAAATCCCCGCATAAACGGAGATCCCACCCACTAACGGAATGGCGCCATGGTGTCGTTTTCTTGAATTAGGTGTGTCTACCAGCCCAATTTTTTTAGCGGCTTTACGGGCAAAAAATAGGAACACTAAAGTAAACAGAAAAACAAAACCAAGCTCAGTACTCATAGTGAGTAAATTCACGTTAACGCTCTCAGCTAAAATCATCGACAACAATAAGCAAGATTCTTGCCATTGCCGTATATCCTTTGTCCGAATTCTGCCTGAGAAAAGTCTGATTGCTGAAAAAACCAGCACCTTTCTGGCACAATCATTATATTTCTTCCTGACTGGGCTAATCCTAATGCCCATAAATGAAAAACGCCACGTTAAGACGTGGCGTTAGCAATAAATCCTGGCAAATTGTGCGAAAGAATCGCTTCGCTTAGCGATTCAATATCGCCAACTTACGAACGCTTCATCATATCGAAGAATTCGTCGTTGGTTTTGGTCATCGCCAGCTTATTGATGAGGAACTCCATCGCATCAATTTCACCCATTGGATGGATGATTTTGCGCAGGATCCACATTTTCTGCAGCTCTTCCTGCGTGGTGAGAAGTTCTTCTTTACGGGTACCGGAGCGGTTGTAATCAATCGCTGGGAAGACACGTTTTTCAGCAATTTTACGCGACAGGTGCAGTTCCATGTTACCTGTACCTTTAAATTCTTCGTAAATCACTTCGTCCATCTTCGAACCGGTATCAACCAGCGCAGTCGCGATGATGGTCAGGCTGCCGCCCTCTTCCACGTTACGTGCTGCACCGAAGAAACGCTTCGGACGATGCAGGGCGTTGGCGTCCACACCACCGGTCAACACTTTACCGGAAGCCGGTACCACGGTGTTGTAAGCACGCGCCAGACGGGTGATGGAGTCAAGCAGGATAATAACGTCTTTCTTGTGCTCGACCAGGCGCTTAGCCTTCTCGATCACCATCTCAGCGACCTGAACGTGGCGTGAAGCCGGTTCGTCGAAGGTGGATGCGATGACTTCGCCTTTCACCAGACGCTGCATCTCGGTCACTTCTTCCGGACGCTCGTCAATCAGCAGCACCATCAGCACGCAATCCGGATAGTTGTACGCAATGCTCTGTGCGATGTTCTGCAGCAGCATGGTTTTACCGGCTTTCGGTGGTGCCACGATCAGACCACGCTGACCGCGACCGATCGGCGATGCCAGATCCAGTACGCGAGCGGTCAAATCTTCGGTTGAGCCATTACCGCGCTCCATACGCAGACGATTGTTTGCGTGCAGTGGCGTGAGGTTTTCGAACAGAATCTTATTACGCGCGTTTTCCGGCTTGTCGTAGTTAACTTCGTTAACTTTCAACAGCGCAAAGTAACGTTCACCCTCTTTTGGCGGGCGAATTTTACCAGAAATGGTGTCACCAGTGCGGAGGTTGAAGCGGCGGATTTGGCTGGGAGAAACGTAGATATCATCGGGACCGGCGAGGTAGGAGCTGTCTCCAGAGCGGAGGAAACCAAATCCGTCCTGCAATATCTCCAGCACACCATCACCAAAGATGTCTTCGCCACTTTTCGCATGCTGTTTAAGGATAGAGAAAATAATATCCTGTTTACGCATACGTGCCTGGTTTTCCAGACCCATATTTTCGCCGAGGGTAATCAGCTCAGAAACCGGCGTGTTCTTTAATTCGGTAAGATTCATAGTGAGGGTTCTTAAACTCGGGGTAATTCTCGAAATGATTGTCGTGGGTGGTATGGCAAAAATTCCATGCCGTTAATGGCTCTTTTTCAACTCTGCTCGACGATTATCGTCTGATGTGGCGATAGGAAACGAAGAGATGGTCGAAAGGTGATGCCGAATGTGCTAGTCATCAGATTGCCAAACCACGATAACGTTCAATGCGAGCAGGGTCTGACAAGGGAAAACTTTAGATGCAAACTACAAGGTAAGTGCGTAATGCAGTGAGGTCAACTTAACACGCCTGAAGGGAGACGTCCAGCAGTGGCGAAAAAATTCACCACTGCGGAACAACACCGCGCCGGGCTTAGGCCAGGTTAGCGTTCAGGAACTCTTTCAGCTGGCCTTTAGACAAGGCGCCTACTTTGGTCGCAGCCACTTCACCGTTCTTGAACAGCAGCAGTGTCGGGATACCACGAATGCCATATTTAGGCGCAGTGCCCGGGTTGTCATCAATGTTCAACTTGGCGATGGTAAGCTTACCGTCGTACTCTTCTGCGACTTCGTCGAGAATTGGGGCGATCATTTTGCAAGGACCACACCATTCAGCCCAGAAATCTACCAGAGTGACACCGTCGGCTTTCAGCACGTCAGTGTCGAAACTGTCATCGGTCAAGTGAACGATTTTATCGCTGCTCATGTTTAACTCCAAAGATTGTGCCTGGCGAATTGGCGTAAAATATACCAACGTAGGTTGACTTTATTTCATCGGATACGCTTTCGTAAAGCGCTAGTAAGCTGATATTCTACCACACTATGAGCAAAACACACTTAACTGAACAGAAGTTTTCCGACTTCGCCCTGCACCCACAGGTGGTTGAAGCCCTTGATACCAAAGGCTTTTCTAACTGCACGCCTATTCAGGCGTTGGCATTGCCTTTTGCGCTTTCAGGGCGTGATGTTGCGGGTCAGGCGCAAACCGGTACCGGCAAAACGATGGCGTTCCTGACGTCAACGTTTCATCATCTTCTTTCTCATCCAGCCGCTGAAGGCCGCCAGATTAATCAGCCACGTGCGCTGATCATGGCCCCGACGCGTGAACTTGCTGTGCAGATCCATGCCGATGCAGAGCCACTGTCGAAAGTCACGGGTCTGAAACTGGGTCTGGCTTATGGCGGTGACGGCTACGACAAACAGCTGAAAGTGTTGGCCGATGGCGTCGATATCCTGGTGGGCACCACCGGTCGCCTCATCGACTATGCGAAACAAAATCACATCAACCTCGGCGCCATTCAGGTCGTGGTTCTGGATGAAGCCGATCGCATGTTCGATCTTGGCTTTATTAAAGATATCCGTTGGTTGTTCCGCCGCATGCCGCCGGCCACCCAGCGTCTGAGCATGTTGTTCTCGGCGACCCTCTCTTACCGCGTACGTGAACTGGCGTTCGAACATATGAACAACGCTGAATACGTGGAAGTGGAACCGGAGCAGAAAACCGGCCACCGCATCAAAGAAGAACTTTTCTACCCTTCGAATGAAGAGAAGATGCGTCTGCTGCAAACCTTGATCGAAGAAGAGTGGCCCGACCGCGCCATCATCTTCGCCAACACCAAACACCGCTGTGAAGATATCTGGGGCCATCTGGCCGCGGACGGTCACCGTGTAGGTCTGCTGACGGGCGATGTGGCACAGAAAAAACGTCTGCGTATTCTGGATGACTTCACCAAAGGTGATGTGGATATTCTGGTCGCGACTGACGTTGCGGCGCGAGGTCTGCACATTCCTGCAGTGACCCACGTGTTCAACTACGATCTGCCTGACGACCGTGAAGACTACGTGCATCGCATCGGTCGTACCGGCCGCGCGGGTGCCAGCGGACACTCCATCAGCCTGGCGTGCGAAGAGTACGCACTGAACCTGCCAGCGATTGAAGAGTACATTGGTCACGGTATTCCGGTGAGTAAGTACAGCAGTGAAGCACTGATGAGTGAGCTGCCTCCGCCGAAACGTCTGCAGCGCAGCCGTTCTGGAAACGGCCCACGCCGTGGCGGGAACAACAGCAACCGTCGTAGCGGCGCGCCGCGCAATAACAACCGTAAACGTTCGAGTTAAGCACACCATGCTGAGCGCATCGTCACTTTATGCTGCGATTGATTTAGGCTCTAACAGCTTTCATATGTTGGTGGTGCGCGAAGTGTCCGGCAGTATTCAGACCATTGCGCGTATAAAGCGTAAGGTACGTCTGGCTGCCGGTCTGGACAAAGCCAATCACCTCTCCGCCGAGGCGATGCAGCGTGGCTGGCAATGTCTGAAACTCTTCTCTGAACAGCTGCAAGATATTCCCCCCGAGCAAATCCGCGTAGTCGCCACGGCTACGCTGCGTATTGCTGAAAATGCCCAGGACTTCCTGACTCACGCCGAAGAAATTCTTGGCTGCCCGGTGAATGTCATCAGCGGCGAGGAAGAAGCACGCCTGATTTATCAAGGTGTTGCCCACACTACCGGAGGCTCTGATCAGCGCCTGGTGGTGGATATCGGCGGCGGCAGCACCGAGCTGGTCACCGGCGAGGGTTCGCACGCGACCACGTTGTTTAGTTTGTCGATGGGCTGCGTCACCTGGCTGGAACGCTACTTTGGCGATCGTCACCTGGCGAAAGAGAATTTCGAGCAGGCTGAATTAGCGGCCCGTGACATGATTCGTCCGGTCGCGGCGGCACTGCGCGAAAAAGGCTGGCAGATCTGCGTCGGTGCTTCTGGCACCGTGCAGGCACTGCAGGAAATTATGGTTGCGCAGGGTATGGATGAACGCATCACCCTGAGCAAGCTGCAGCAGCTAAAACAGCGTGCGATTCAGTGCGGCAAGCTGGAAGAGCTGGAAATCGAAGGATTGACACTCGAGCGCGCGCTGGTATTCCCCAGCGGCCTGTCGATTCTGATCGCTATCTTCCATGAACTAAGCATCGACAGCATGACGCTGGCCGGTGGCGCACTGCGTGAGGGGTTGGTGTACGGCATGCTGCATCTGCCGATTGACCGCGACATTCGTAGCCGCACGTTGCAAAACGTCCAGCGCCGCTTCTCTATTGATGTGGAGCAGGCAAGCCGCGTGCGTCAGCTGGCTGAAAGCTTTTTCCGCCAGGTGAGCACTGTCTGGAAGCTGGATAACCGATGTCGCGATCTGCTGCTGAGCGCCTGTTCAATTCACGAAATAGGCCTGAGCGTCGATTTCCGCCAGGCACCCCAGCACGCCGCTTACCTGATTCGCCATCTCGATCTTCCTGGTTTTACGCCCGCACAGAAAAAAATGCTCGCCTGCCTGCTGCAGAATCAGAGTGGCAGTATCGATCTCGCTTTACTGACGCAGCAGAACGCTGTGCCACCACGTATGGCGGAACGCTTAAGCCGTTTACTGCGTCTGGCGATTATTTTCTCCAGCCGTCGTCGCGATGACACGCTGCCTGCGGTTCGTTTACAGGCGGATGATGATGCGCTGCACCTGACACTCCCTGCTGGCTGGCTGGATGCGCATCCGCTGCGTGCCGAGTTGCTGGAACAAGAGAGTCATTACCAGTCTTATGTGCACTGGTTGCTGACTATCTCTTAATCAAACCTGCTGCGCTTGCTGATGCTGCGTTGAAAAGCTCCCGTCAAATGCTCATTGACGGCATGTGAACTCCGCTTTGCCGGGAACTTTTCGTCTTGCTTCCGCTACGCTCGCAACGGTTATCGCTACAGGCCTGGCCTGAACGAACGGCGGGGGATTTACCCCTTCTTCGCATTCTCCAGCATCGCACGTAAGCCCGCGACGCGCGTCTGCCCGGTTTTCACCCGCTCCTCGGCGCTGATCACCTTTTTCTCGCGCTCCCACACCACATCATCCTGCGGCAACTCCATCAGGAAGCGGCTCGGTTCCGGACGCACCAGTTCGCCATACTGACGACGTTCACGGCACAGGGTAAAGGTCAGCTCTTTTTGCGCGCGGGTAATGCCCACATAGGCCAGACGGCGTTCCTCTTCGATATTGTTCTCATCAATGCTGCTCTGATGCGGTAACAACCCCTCTTCCATACCGACCAGATAAACATACGGGAACTCCAACCCTTTGGAGGCGTGCAAGGTCATCAATTGCACCTGATCGCTCTCCTCATCGCTCTCGCCGCGTTCCATCATGTCGCGCAGCGTAAAGCGCGTCACCACCTGCGCCAACGTCATCGGCTCATTGAGTTCGTCACCTTCCAGCATCTCGGTCATCCACTGGAACAGCGTGTTGACGTTTTTCATGCGCATTTCGGCGGCTTTGGGGCTTGGCGAGGTCTCAAACAACCAGCTTTCATAATCGACACCGCGAATCAGATCGCGTACCGCATTCACCGGTTCGCGTTCCGTCAGCTGGATAATCTCATTCAGCCATTGAGTAAAACGCTGCAGATGCTCCAGTCCGCGCCCGCTCAGCGTCTGTTCCAGCCCCATATCGAAGCTGGCATTGAACAGACTTTTATTGCGCAAGTTGGCCCATTCACCCAGCTTCTGCAGCGTGGCAGGCCCAATCTCACGGCGCGGCGTGTTAACGATACGCAGGAAAGCACTGTCGTCTTCCTGATTGGTCAGTACGCGCAGATAGGCCAGCAAATCTTTGATTTCCGGGCGCGAGAAAAACGAGGTGCCACCAGAGATGCGATAAGGAATACGGTTCTGCATCAGCTGCTTTTCAAAGACGCGTGACTGATGGTTGCCGCGATAGAGAATTGCATAATCTTTATAGGCGGTTTTATTAACGAAGTGATGAGCAATCAACTCACCGGCGACCCTTTCGGCCTCATGATCTTCATTGTTGGCACTCAGCACCTTCAGCTCGCTGCCCTCACCCAGCTCGGAGAACAGGCGCTTCTCAAACACATGCGGATTATTGGCAATCAGGATGTTAGCTGACTTCAAAATGCGCTGGGTTGAGCGATAGTTCTGCTCCAGTTTCACCACTTCCAGCGTCGGAAAGTCCTCTTTCAGCAACACCAGGTTTTGCGGTCGTGCGCCACGCCAGGAGTAAATTGACTGGTCATCATCACCAACCACGGTGAAACGCGCCCGCGCGCCCACCAGCAGTTTCACCAGCTCATACTGGCTGGTGTTGGTATCCTGATACTCATCAACTAATAAATAGCGAATACGCTGCTGCCAGCGCTCGCGCACTTCCTGATTGCGTTGCAGCAACAGCGTCGGCAGCGCAATCAAATCGTCGAAATCCAGTACGTTGCAGGATTTCAGATGCTGGTCGTACAGCTGATAGCAGTGGGCAAAAATCTGGTCGCGCTGGGATTTGGCCAGGCCAGCCGCACCCTGCGGATCGACCAGATCATTCTTCCAGTTGGAAATGGTGGAGATCAGCTGCTGCAACAGCGTTTTGTCTTCCTCCAGCCACTGTTTAGTGAGGTCTTTCAACAGCGCCAGCTGATCTTGATCGTCGAACAGCGAGAAGCTCGCTTTCATTCCTAACGCTTTGTATTCACGTTTGATGATCTCCAGTCCCAACGTATGGAAGGTGGAGATCATCAGGCCGCGCGCCTCTTTGCGCCCGAGGGTTTGCGCGACACGCTCCTTCATCTCACGCGAGGCTTTATTGGTGAAGGTGACGGCCGCGATATGGCGCGCCTGATAGCCACACTCGCGGATCAGATGGGCGATTTTATTGGTGATGACGCGGGTCTTACCCGAGCCTGCACCGGCCAGCACCAGGCAGGGACCGGTGACAAATTCGACAGCACGTTGTTGGCCGGGGTTTAAACGCATAACGGAATATCACTCAACTAATGAAAAGGAGATCCCCTGACGATTTCGCATGGCAGGAATATGGACAGGTGAGCGACTCCCGGAAACTGACTCAATCAGTCACCGTATCAAGCATACGCAGCCAACGCACCTGCAATTTGAAGTAGGACGGGGATATAATGCGCCGAACATTATACATACATACAGAGACACCAACATGGCGAAAACCGCGGCAGCTTTGCACATCCTCGTCAAGGATGAAGCGCAGGCCAAATCCCTGCTGGCCCAGCTGGAAAAGGGCGCAAACTTCCAGCAGCTGGCAAAAAAACACTCCACCTGTCCATCGGGACGTAACGGCGGCGATCTGGGTGAATTCCGTAAAGGCCAGATGGTGCCCGCCTTTGATAAGGCGGTGTTCTCCTGCCCGCTATTGCAACCTTACGGGCCGGTGAAAACCGCCTTTGGTTATCACATCATCAAAGTGCTGTGGCGCAACTGATCACTTTTTACTTTTCATCTGCTGCAACACGTTGCTGCACTGGTTGGCATCTGTATCACTGGGTGAAATCAGTGCCAGCAGTGCGGCGGCCGGCGCCACCACTGCGCCCAGCGCCACCGCAGCAGCGCCACGTGCGATCAGCGGCCCGGCTTTCACTCCCGCATCCGGATTTTTGAAGGTGCCACGCACATACAGTGGCGATCGCAAGGTGATGATACGAATGCCTTTGCTCTCTGGATTAATGGATAAGTCCAGCCTTTCATTGGCAAAGTTAACGTTGCCGGTGACATTAATCACCGCATTCTCCGTATCCAGCACAAACACTTTCGGCGTGGCGAGACCCTGACGGATATTGAGATCGGTGGCGGCACAGTTGATGCGCACCTCATCATCGCCAAACAGTTTGCCGACCACATAGTTACCGACATTCAGGCCGGCAATTTCCATCAGACTACGGCTGATCAATCCGTCATTCATCAGCAGTTTCAGCTCGCCGTTGCTGGTCCCCAGAATATCCGCCACCGAGTTGCCGGTACCGCTCAGGCTGGCATCGCCGTTTAACTGACCCAGGCTACGCTGCATCGCCGTGACATTCGGGAACAGCTGACGCAGTTGCAGCTTACGCGCATGCAAGTCCGCGCGACCGCGCATCGGGCTTTTATCCCCTTCCAGATGAATGGTGGAGTTGATACTGCCGCCTGCCATGCCGAAGCGCAGCGGATCGAGCAGCAGGTCACCGTTTTTCAACTGCAGATGGGTATAAAGGTCGCTAAGCGGCAGCTTGCTGCTGTGTTCGATGCGTTTTCCGCTGAATTTCACATCCGCATCCATCACGTCCCAGCTTTTGGTATCAAACTTGTCATGTGGCAGCACGCGATCGGCCGGTTGAGTCGAAGCGTCACCACGCTGGGCTTTAGCCTGCTGGGTTTTCTCACTGCCCTTGCCCGAATTTACGCCAATCAGCGGGCCTAAATCCGCCATGCGCAACTGGTTCGAGGTTAATTCTCCGGTCAACGTTGGGCGCGGTTTCACCTGGTGATAAGCCAGCGAGCCGTGAATATCGCTATCGCCAATATGCCCATTGAAGTTTTCGTAACGGAACAGCGGCCCTTTCTCTTCATTGAAGCGCGCGATCAAATGGCCGTCAGTTTCGTACGGCGGCGTATCAGGCAGCAGCACGCCGGTTAAACCGTACAGATTCGCCAGCGTATCGCCAGCAAAGCGCAGACGCACATCCAGCCCGCCGAGATTTAAAGGATCCTGCAACGTCCCGTCAACGCGCACGCGCGTGGTGCCGTTGCGCAAATCAACTTGCAGTGGGAACGGTGTGGTTTTGCTGCGCAACGAGAGCATGCCGCCGATCTTGCCGTCGCCAGTCAGTTTCTGATTGTTGTATGTCCCCTCCGCCTGCCAGCCAAAGACAAAATCGCCCGCGCCTTTCTGCTGGTCGTTACCGCCCGCTACCTGCGTGTAAGGCACCGGTTTGCCCAGTGGATTAAGAGTGACGGTCACATCGGCTTTATTGATGGCATCGCGATAACGAATCTGGCCTTTATCGAACAGGATATTATCGAGGCGGAAAGACCAGGCAGAAGGCGGCGCATTAGCATCGCTGTTCTCGCTGCTGGCTAAGTTGAAGGTCCAGTTATTCTTTTTATCCGCCGTCTGCACCAGCCGCGCATCGGGCTGCTGCATTTTAATCCACGGCAAATAAACCTGTTTATGCAGGAGCGCCAGCGGCGCAAGCGTAGCTTCAACGCGCTGCAAATGCACCATGGTGACATCGGGAATATTCGGCGGATTGCCCAGCATAATGTCATCAGCATGCACCTGCGGCCACGGCACCCAACTGCGCCAACCGGGTTCTTCGCGATTGCGCACCCAGGCAACACCCAGATCGCCCCGAATGGCGAAAGGCCGGTTTAACTCAGTGGAGACTTTTTGGTTGATGGTTGGCTTCAGGCGGTTCCAGTCAAACGTGGCGATAATCACCACCACCACCACAACCAACAACAATAAAATCCCGAAAACCCAACTCAGGACTTTTCCCGCACGTGACATTCTGCTTCCTCCTTGCCCTCAACGTCTCACATAACTGTAGTCGAGACGTTGCGGATCGGGATCAGGGAAGCTCGAGCGCCAGGGATTCCAGCGTGCTGAAGGGAACAGGCCGCGAGAAGAAATAGCCTTGTGCCGCCATTGCAGGCGAATTGCGCACCTGCTGCCACTCCTCTTCGGTCTCCACGCCTTCAACAATAACGCCGTTGCAATAGCGATTGATCAACGCCAGTAGCATGGAGAACAGCGAGCGGCCTTCATCGGTAGAGCGCAGCAGCATGAACAGTTCGCGCGACAGTTTAATGTAGTCATAGCGCAGCTCAGTCAGCGCAGAGAAGTTTGCCATGCCTGATCCAAAGTCATCAAGCCACAGCGGGCCCAGTTCAGGCATCTTCGCCACCATCTCTTCCTGCGGCAATGCGTGGTGCTCCGTGAGTTCAAATCGCACCCAGGGGAGTTGCGTAATCAACTGGCGGATATCGTCATGCTGCTCAATGGCTAACAGCGTCGGACCATCAATATTCACCGAGGCCACCAGCTGACGCTGACTGAAAAAGTGTGACCACTGTAATAACAGCTCAAGCTGTTCCTCGACGACATCAAGGCGCTGCGCGATAGTCAGCGCATCAAAATAGGTTTCGGGCGACAACCTTTTCTCTGGTGCGGAGGGGTGTGTCACCGCAGTCAGTAATTCAATAGCCAGTAAACGGCCGGAGACCTGGTAAATCGGCTGGAAAGTATAGAATCGTTGGCACTGCTGCCAGAAGAAACGCGTTTCCTGTTGTTGCTCCAGTTCAATTGAAATAGGCAGCCGATGACTTAAATTGTTCATCACCATGGTTTTTTCCTGGTAGGTGGTGGGTGCCTGCAAATTGTTTCTCAGCGGCAAGTATCGGCGAGTAACACGATAACTTTATTGGTCTCAGCCACCTCACGAGCAGTTGAGTGTATCAGCGCGTTTCAGGCTTAATCGGCAAAACAAGCGGCGCTTTGTCCGTTAAATCGCCGTGGAAAGTGGGTGCAGGCACCTTAAGTTAAATTAAAACATCGTTTTAAAAACCATTGACAGCTGCCATACCAGACGCGAGACTCGAGGGCAGAATTCACTACAGGCCGAAGACCATGACGCAGAAGAACATTGCCATCATTGGCGAATGCATGATTGAGCTGTCCGAAAAAGGTGAGAACATCAAACGTGGTTTTGGCGGCGACACGCTAAACACGGCGGTTTATCTGGCACGCCAGTCAGATAGCCAGCAGTTGCGGGTGGACTATGTCACCGCGCTGGGCACCGACACTTTCAGTGACCAGATGATCGCTGCCTGGCAGCAGGAGCAGGTTCACACCCAGCTCATTCAGCGCCTCGACAATAAAATGCCGGGCCTCTATTTCATTGAAACCGACGAACACGGCGAGCGCACCTTCTGGTATTGGCGCAATGATGCCGCTGCGCGCTTCTGGCTGGATGGCCCAGAGTCTGACGCGATTTGCGCCCAGTTGGCCCACTACGATTACCTCTATCTCAGCGGTATAAGCCTGGCGATTCTGCCGGCCACCAGCCGAGAGAAACTGATGGCACTGCTCAGCGCCTGTCGCCAAAACGGTGGCAAGGTCATTTTCGATAACAATTATCGTCCACGTCTGTGGGCAGACAAATCTAGCGCGCAACAGGCTTATGCCGAGATGCTGCATCACACCGATATCGCCTTCCTGACGCTGGATGATGAGCACCTGCTGTGGGGTGAACAGCCGCTGGACGCAGTGATTGCACGCACGCGCGAAGCCGGTGTGCAGGAAATTGCCATCAAACGCGGTGCCGATTCCTGTTTAGTGGCGATAGGCGATGAGCCGCTGCGTGAAGTGCCCGCCATCAAGCTGGCAAAAGAGAAGGTGATCGACACCACTGCCGCAGGCGACTCTTTCAGCGCCGGTTATCTGGCTGTACGTTTAGCCGGAGGGAGGGCAGTAGATGCGGCCGCGCGCGGTCATCTCACCGCCAGCACGGTGATCCAGCATCGCGGAGCCATTATCCCTTTAAGCGCTATGCCGCAATAACCCTCCCCTCAACATTTCCCAGCGGCGCTATTCAAGGCACGACGCCTGGCGCCGCTGGATATCCGTTGGCACGATGCAGGGCGCCAGTCGTTCACTTTACCGCTGTTGATTTGATAATCACGACTTACACAATGCACAGGATAATTTGTCTTAAATCCCGAGATTACACTGTGAATTTTAACTAACCTCGACAGCGATCCATCTTTGGCTCATATCCGCCTACGCCAGTTTAGCAACCCTTACCATATCAATTTAAATTCAATAGATTACGGACAGAAATAGGGCCGCCAGGCATAGTCCGAAACTTCAGAAATGGTGGGTTTTCGGCTGGACGCCAGCGCGAAAACAGACCATGTTTTAATCAACAACAGCAGGACGCTGTTAATCCGGCCGCGAACAAAATAATGACAACACGACTCGCTCAGGACTGATTTATGCACACAGAAATCATTAATATCTGGCCACACGGTGATGCGCCAGGCGCGAGTGATTCGCGCGCTCAACCGCAAATCGTCGATCTCGCCAAAGAGTACGAACCTTATGACCGCGCCGCGACCGGCGTGCGTTGCCCTGAAATGGCAATCTGGCACCCGGAAACCTCCAACGGCATTACGCTGCTGGTGGCGCCCGGCGGCGGCTATCAGCGAGTGCTGATTGACCGTGAAGGCAGTGCCCTCGCCACGTTCTTCACATCGATGGGGTATACGCTGGCAGTGATGACTTATCGCCTGCCTTACGATGGCCATCACGAAGGTCCCGATGCCCCACTGGCCGATGCACAACGTGCGGTGCGCGTGTTGCGCGATCGTGCGCAGCGCGGCATGAACGGCAAATACATTGTGATGATGGGCTTCTCAGCGGGTGGGCACGTGGCTGCCAGCCTGGGGACGCGCTTTGGTGAGAAAATTTATCCAGTGCAGGATCAGGCCGACAGCTTCTCGCCACGTCCAGATGCCATGGTGCTACTCTACCCGGTGATCAGCATGCGCGACGGTCTGGCACACGAAAGCTCGCGCACTCGCCTGCTCGGCGCATGGCCGGATCAGAGGTTGATTGATGCGTATTCCATGGAAACGCGCGTACATGCGCAGACACCGCCCACGCTGCTGATTCACGCTAGCGATGATGACGCGGTTTCGGTAAACAACAGCATGGTGTTTTTCAGCGCCCTGCGTGAGCACAAGGTGCCGGTGGAAATTCACTTTTATCAGAAAGGCGGCCATGGATTTGGCATTCGCGGCGTCGCGGATCTGCCCCTCGCCAGTTGGCCGATGCTGGTCACCGAATGGCTACGCGCTAAGACATAATCCCCTTCATAATTTGAACCGCAGCGGCGCTGGCTGCACGCAGTCACCCCAGTCACCGGCTTAAGTCAGTGACTGGCGATGAACATACTTGCCGCCTTAATGCGGCTCAAATTATTTCAGGGATAATTCATGCCCTGAAACGCAGCGACGTGGCTGCATGGATGTGATGTTCAAAAGCGCCTCAAGGCACTTTTGTGCTGCTACTCAAATTTTTTTGGCGATCTCATATGCCATGAATCATAAGACTTTATGACTCGGCCATGAATGATAAATCCTGCGTCATGACGAGGGTTGAGCCGGGTCGGTCGCGCTCGCGCTGCCGTTACTTTCCGGTTTAGCTTCATCAGAAGCCGCCGGTGCCGCAGGCGCATCCGGTACCTTCATCACTTTATCCCAGTCGTCCTGCAGCATCTTCACGTTGGTCTCAGCTTCACCTTGGGGTTGAATCAGCACCATCGTCAGTTCCTGCGTCAGCTGCTGGCGCAATTCCTGATTCAGCTGGTCACGCGTCAACCCACTGAGAAACGCCTGACGCAGCTTTTGATACTGCTCCGGCGCGATATCCACCACCGCATTTTGCTGCGAGCGCAGACGCTGCCCCATCAAGATATCGGTATCTGTGCGCGCATAGGTGGCGAACAGCTTATTCAGTTCCAGCAGCTTCTGCGCCATCAGCGCATCAAACTCATCCTGCGGTAACCCTTTATCACGTACTGCCGCCAGTTCTTTCGCCACCTGGTTCATGTTCTGCGCCAGCGATGCGTTCGGGCTGTCCATGTTGATGGAACACTGCGCACGCTGGTAAAGCACGCGGCAATCAAAGCCCACCTGCACGCTCTGTGCTTTGCTGTCCGCCAGAGCGCGTTGCACATGCCAGAACAGCGCTTCACGCGCCAAATCGCTCTGCCAATAGTGCTGTAAGTTCTGTGAGTCACGAATCGGTTGCCACGGCGTATCCCACACCAGAGACAGGCGATCCTGACTCATCCCGCCATTCACCAGGTTGACAGGCTGATGCGGCAAAGGAGAGAGCGTAGGCAGCGCTGCGGGCGCAACCCGTTTCCCCTTCAGCGCGGAGAAGGTTTTGTTGATTTGTTCTGCCATGCTGCGGCTGTCAACGTTGCCCACCACATACAGGGTCATGCCATCCGGCGTGTACCACTGCTGATAGAAGCTGTTGAGCTGTGCAATATCCACCGGCGCACGCGGCTGCTCGCCCGGATCGTGCGCCAGCATCGCTGAACCCTTCAGGCGATAGCGCCACCAGACATCCTGGGTATTTGGCGGCCAGGTGGCAATCGGATCGGTCGCGGTCAGCGCGGTTGATACCACCTGCTCATTGATGGTCATTTTCCCTGCGGTCGCCGCCAGCCAGTTCAGCGCTTCTTTCAGCAGCTCCGGGCGGTTGTTGGGCAAGCTCAGGTTGTATTGGGTGTAATCGTACGATGAGATCGCTGGCGGCAACGGGCGTTGCGGATCCATGGCTTGCTGCCACAGTGCACGCTGTTGATTGGTATCCAGCGCGGTGTTGTGCACCATTGCCAGACGCGGTATCAGATGGCTGAAACCGGTTTGCTGAGCGCTCTCCACCAGTGAACCGGTGTTAACAATCAGACGTAATTCAATACGATCGCTTGGACGTTGTGGCGTGGTGAGTAACTGCCAGCTAAAACCATTGTCCAGTTTGCCTTCCTGCCACGCGGGATCGGGCTGGAGTGTCTCGGCGTGCGCGCCAAAGCCGGATGCCGCAAGGATTAATCCGCCAACCAAAAGTCGAATTCTGGTGCCCTGCATGTGAACCCCTACATAAACAGATCAACGCTCGTTATCGCGACATGTACGGTCACATCTTTGGTGACCGGCGCGGCCCATAGCCGCCACGTTTAATGAAGAACAGACTCTTTGACCACAGGAAGGTCAGGATGTCGCGCAACGAGGTAAAAAATCGGGAAAAAAATCAATGGGGTTTATTATGCAAATGCCCGCTGTCAGGGCAAGCGACAGCGGGCATTTCTCGGGAAATTAACGCAAATAGACGATCAGACGCTGGTTTGTGAGGCGTTATTGACCTTTTTCGCTGAAGAAAGCGTCGCTTTCATCTGCTTCTCATCCAGCTGACCGACCCACTTCGCCACGACAACCGTCGCCACGCCGTTACCCACCAGGTTGGTCAATGCACGCGCTTCGGACATAAAGCGGTCGATACCCAGAATCAGCGCCAGACCCGCTACCGGCAAATGTCCGACTGCAGACAAGGTGGCCGCCAGCACGATAAAGCCACTGCCGGTCACGCCCGCTGCGCCTTTTGAGGAGAGCAGCAGCACCACTAACAACGTGATCTGGTGGAAGATATCCATGTGCGCATTGGTGGCCTGGGCAATGAATACCGCCGCCATGGTCAGGTAAATCGAGGTGCCATCAAGGTTAAAAGAGTATCCCGTTGGAATAACGAGACCCACCACCGATTTCTTACAACCCAGCTTCTCCATCTTATCCAGCATGCGCGGCAGCGCAGATTCAGATGAAGAGGTACCCAGCACGATCAGCAGCTCTTCTTTGATGTAGGCAACAAATTTGAAGATGTTGAAGCCGGCCCAGCGTGCAATCAAACCTAACACCACCACCACAAACAGCACGCAGGTGATGTAGAAGCAGATGATCAGCTGACCGAGTTGCACCAGTGAGCCCACGCCGTATTTACCAATGGTAAACGCCATGGCACCGAAGGCACCGATCGGCGCAAGGCGCATAATCATATTGATAACGCCGAAGATCACTTTGGAGAAGCTCTCAATGACGTTGAACATCACAGTACCGGCGTTACCCAGACGATGCAGGGCAAAACCAAACAGAATGGCGAACAGCAGCACTTGCAGGATATTACCGCTGGCAAAGGCACCGATCACGCTACCCGGGATAATATCAAGCAAGAAGGCAACAACACCCTGTTCTTGCGCCTGTTGGGCGTAAACCGCCACGGCTTTGGCATCCAAAGTCGCGGGATCAACGTTCATCCCCGCGCCCGGCTGCACCACATTAACCACGACCAGGCCAATAATCAGTGCGATGGTGCTGACAATTTCAAAGTAGAGCAGCGCAACTGCGCCAGTCCGTCCAACTGCTTTCATGCTCTCCATGCCGGCAATACCGGTCACCACCGTACAGAAAATCACGGGGGCGATGATCATCTTGATCAGCTTAACGAAACCATCGCCAAGCGGCTTCATTTGCGCGCCTAACTCAGGATAGTAGTGGCCTAACAGGACGCCGATGCCGATGGCAACCAGCACCTGGAAGTAGAGGCTTTTGAACAGTTTCATAACAGGTGTCCAGGTATAGACGGAATTCACCGCCATTATTATGGAGAACGCATGCGGCAAGCCGCCTGGAAGCGAAAAACCTTACCGATTGCGGGAAAATAACACTCCGATAACAGGATTAATATACCCTTACATTCCTTACAAAAGTTACAAAACTCTAACTATGAACTGAAACGCTTCAGCAAACTATCTGACTGCAATTTCGTGAGGAAAATCAATAAACAATGTGATTATTCAGGATGTGACGAGCTGTCAAGCCAGCGTTGGTTGAAGACGTTAAGAGGGAGCGCTTCAGCGTATAAGTAGCCTTGCCCTATAGTAATTCCGCGTGCCAGCAGCCAGTCTCGCTGCTCATCGGTTTCCACGCCTTCAGCAATAACATCCAGATGAATGATGTCCGCAATCGCCGCGACAATACGCACCATGGTGTCATCATCCGGTAGCGCCGCGACAAAACTGCGGTCCATCTTCAGCTTGTTCACCGGCAGCGCTTTAAACTGATGCAGGTAATTGAGATTGGAGTAACCCATGCCAAAATCATCCAGCGCCACGGCCACGCCGGTTTGCTGCAGTGAACGCAGCAGCGAAATCGCTTGCTCGGCATCGCCAATCTGCGCGGTTTCGGTAATTTCCAGCACGAAATTGCCGGGTGCAATACGATGGCGCTCCAGCAAGCCTTGCAAATGGCTCACCATGCTGGGGTCACGCAACTGAACTGCCGATATATTGACGCTCAGCGGAATATTGATGCCGAGCTTCTGCCACGCGGCAAGGATGCGGCAGGCTTCTTCAAACACCCAGCGCCCAATCGCGGAAATCACCCCAATCTCTTCCGCGCTGGCGATAAACTCTTCTGACAAACCATAGCTGCCATCCGGCATACGCATACGCAATAGCGCTTCCGCGCCCGCCAGCTCACCGGTTTGCATATTGATTTGCGGCTGCAGATAAAGTGCAAATTGACCATCCTGCAACCCCTGCAGGATATCGTGCTCCTGCGTCAGGCGTTTTTGCGCCCGCTCAGTCAGCGCCGGATCAAAGAACAGAATCTGGTTTTTGCCCTGATGACGCGCCGACATCATTGCCGAGGTCGCGCGGTCGAGTTGCTCGCTGGCACTGACGACACTGTCATCATGCAGCGCCAGGCCAATACTGGCGTTTGGACGCAGCTGAAGTTGATGCAGGTTCACCGGCTGGTTAATGCGAATCATCAGGTTGCGCGCCAGACGCATGGCGCGGAACGGGTTGTGCGCGCGCTTCATCAGCAGCGCGAAATCGCTCGGCCCGGTTTGTGCCAGTAACGTGTGATCGTCAACGGTGCTGCGAATTTTCTCTACCAGCGTCAGCATCAGCGTATCGCGCTGCTCATCACTCAGTACGCCGTTGGCTTCCTGCAGTGTTTCGATACGGATCACCATCAATCCCCATGGCTGACGGCTATGGCGATGGCTGGCGTGCTGATCCAGCAACGCGAGGAACAGGGCGCGGTTAGGCAGATCGGTGACAGCAAAATGGGTGGTCATGCGACTCATTTCATCATGAATCGACTCCAGCACCTGCTGATTGCGGTTGTAGCTGCGGATCAGCATGCCGATTTCATCGTCGCGATGATTATGCGGCAGGTCGAGCTTGTGCGTGAGAATGACCTGCGGTGGCAACTCCTGCAAATCACGCGACAAACTTCTCAAAGGATGGACGATCAGGCGATTGATACACCAGCTAATCGACACCGAAAGTATCAGCGCCAGCAGCAAATAGGTGGTGATCATGGTCGAGAGCGTGCTGAGCAGGAACTGGTATACCCGAGAAGAGTCGGCCTGCAGCACCAGATAGGCGATAGGCTTCGGCAGCCCAGTACGCTCTACCGAATAAAGCGGCAGCGTGATTTGCACCGGCAGTTCAAACAGACGTGCCACGAAGCGCGGTACCGGTTTTTCCGGCACAAAATCGGCGTGCAGCGCCTGAAACGCATTCGGTAATACCACATCGGCGCGCGACAGAATGCCCGCCGGTTTCAGCGTATTCAGGATGCGTTCGGCTTGCGGAATATCCCCTTTCAGCACCGCCTCCGACAACGGCTGGCGCACCGTATGGGCGATATTTTCCATCTGCTGGGCGTAATCGATTCTGCGCTGCTGCACAAAGTGGAATAACTGGATGACGATAAAGATGCTGATGGTCACCATCGCCACGGCGGACACCGTTGCCATCTGTTTTATCGTTAACGAGCGACTGACGCGCAACAAAACCCTCTCCCGACCACTTAAATCGACTATGAATACCCTAAATTATTCAAGGTGCAGGCAGGCGGCAAGGGAATGAATCCCCAGGAGCTTACTCAGGTAAGTGACTGGGGTAAATGAGCACAGCCAACGCACCTGCAACTTGAAGAATGACGGGTATAGATGAAATGCGCAGCGAGTATATCGCAGGTCAGCCTTGATTTGCGCCGGGATAAAGTCGAAAAGAGGCGGGAAACACGAGATAAATCGGTGATTAGGAATTGTGCACCGAATTTGGCGGTGCAACCTGCTGCACCGCCATTGAGAGATTATTGCGGATAGGGCACCCAATCGCCGCCGTTCAGGCGAATCCAGGGTTTGCCCTGATACATCATCACCACCGCATTATCATTCTCGGACACCACCGGTGATTGCGGCAAATTATCCGCTAACACCGACATATTGACGTTCGGCGCGTTAAACACCTGACCATCCACCACGCGGGAAATGATCTCGGAAATCGCCAGCAGACTGGTTGGTGTATCAATGCTCAACGGCTGTCCCTGGTGTGGCGCTTTCATCCCGACAAACTTAATGCCCACCGGCACATGCGTAATGCTCGGGCTGGGAATATCACGCAGACCGGACATCTGCATTTTATCGCCCTGCAGCGCAGCACCGTGCTCCGGTACCACCAGCACCATCACGCGGCGTCCTGATTTCTCCAGATTGGTCAGGAATGTATCCAGCTGATCAAACAGCATTTTAGCGCGCGGCTGCCAGTCAGCGGTGCGCGTGCTGCCCAACTCGCGCGTGCCGTCATGCAACGGAATCAGGTTGTAGAAGGTGGCACTGCGCGCATCGCTGCTTTTAGTCCGATCGTCGAGCCAGCGCTGCATCAATTGCCCGTCATTGAACACTGGCGAACCATCAAAGGAGGTCAATTCTGGCGCAATTCCCGCTTGTGACATCAGCGGTGCCTGCAAATTGCCCTCTTCACGCAGCTCTTTGAGATAGTTACCAAACACGCCTGTATGATCCATCATCAGTTCCTGCTTAAAGCCCAGCTTCGCCAGGTTATCAAACAGATAGCAGCGCTGGTCGGTGGCCTTATACAGATTGGAGTGTGAAGTCTGGCCGCAACTAGCACGCAGCAAACGAATCCCTGCCGGACCGCTGTAGCCGGTGGCAGAGTTGTAGTTGTCCAGCAGGATATCAAAATGCTTCCATAGCGGATGGTCACGCAATTGTGCTACATCCATGTCCGACCATGACAGCGAACAGATGTTAATCACTAAAATATCAAACGGCTGCGAATCCGCGGGCAGCGCATCCGGGAAATGGGTGGCGCGCTGGCGCTCACTGTCGTAGAAACGATTGAGCCAGGAGGTCAGATTGGCACTGGTCGGTGGTGCAGACTGGTCCAGTCCCTCCGGTGCTTTGGTCGCGGCTGGAGGGTTATTCAATGCCACTTCCGGTGTCGCCGCTTTGGTTGGCAGCAGATTCATCGCCGGTCCGGCAATGGTCAGCACGTTAAGCCAGATCAGCATCAGAGAAACCAGCACCGTGACGCGGATCCACTGCGCCACGAACATATAGATCACCAGCAGCACAAAGCCTGCGCCAATCATTTGCCAGTTGATAAAGCGCTCCAGCAGATCGAGCAGATAAGCTGAGGAGAAGCCCGCGACCTGGCTACCCTGGCTCATGATCGATTCCAGCCCCGGCAGCCAGGTGTCATGCCAGAACAGCGCAAAGCCAATCGGCAAGGATACCCAGTGACGCACACGATGCAAACGACGTGACGGCAGCGGGAACAGCAGCCACGCCAGGAACACCAGATTGCTCAGCGCATGAAAATTAAGGTAGCCGTACCACAACAGACCAAATTTGATCAGGAAGTAGAAATTCCAGCCGCCGAGACCGCGCCACCACGAAGCGTGCAGCGTCGAAGGTTTGTTATTACTCATTACGGTTTGGTATCCGTTTTAGCAGATTTGCGTTGCCACTGCCCTTCCGACTTCAGCGCACGCGGTGGCAGCAGACGCATCAGCAGGCTGGTGCTACTGCGCGGTAACCAGCGCACAAACAACGATTTCAGGAACAGTAAAATTAATAACAGCAGGATCGCCACCTGCACCCAATCCATCAGTGTCATCAGCGGCGATCTCCATCGAGATTGAGAATAATAGGCTGCGGGGTTTGCGCCCCACGCAGGTCAGAAGCGGACACCTTGTTTGCCCGCGGGGCCTCAATCGGCACCATCGGCACTTCACGCTGCGCCACCGGCGTCAGCTGGCGAATCTTATGCACTTCCGACAAAATCTGGTTGTCCTCGAACCACACCACGCGATTACTGAACAACTCATCGTGCGGCAGTGAGAAAATCGATTTCAACGCGATATCCAAATCGTTGAAGCGGCAGGATGATAGAAACAGATAGATGCGATCATTAATCAGCGTCACCAAATCACCAAAACGACGCGGTTTACACAGCGTCAGAATCTGCTCAGGTTTCAGCTGCGGCACCGGGCGCAATGCCACCATCAGCCCCTTGTCGTTTTCCGGCAGCAGCGTATTGCTCATCAGCTGCTGTACCGCCGCGCAGAACGGCTCCAGCTGCAAATACCCTTTTTGCTGCAGCGGCTGTAATGCCTGCATCAGCGCGGGCAAGTTGGCCGGAACATGACGCGTAAACTGCTGGCCCTGAATCCCTTCCAGCGTGGTGAGAAAGCGTGACAGCGTTTGTGCACCGGGCACGATGGCATTGACACCACACGCCAGCAATAACCGCTCATCGCTATACCTAAGACTGGTACTAATTTCGCGCACCACAATCTTTAATGCGTTACCGCGTGAGCGGCGCAAGCTATGGACCATTTTTGCCAGGGCATTGATATCCTGGTTATGGGCCAGGCTAAAAATGACCGTGGCAGCGTTGGCCTGCTGGGCACGCGAGAATACGCTCTCATTGTCGCTAAACAGTTGCCACTGGCTGGAGAGCGGCGGCGCACCTTCCAGCACCCCTTCCTGTGCCAGTAACTGATTTTCATCATTGAGGCTAAGCGGCGTAGTTTGTTCCACTTCATTAATGGCAATGAATTGATTCTCATTACAACTCAATCGAATTGCACGGTCAGCCAGTAATTTGTCTGCGGAGTACCACCAGTTAATTCGATATTGCCAGCTATCCTGTTGAAATTCTAAATGTGCGACACCATCAAGTTGGCGAAAATAACGCTGTAGATGATTACGCAGATGAATAATTGACGCCCCCGAAGTGATCAGTAGCAGCGTGATTTGTTTTTTGATTAACAATCGTCGCATGCGTTTCACCCAGAGCGTGAGTTCATCCTCGGATAATTTACTCCACAGCGCTGCATTGCTGTAAAACAGCACTAAACCACTGCGGCTATTCAGTACACGCGCGAAATCATTCTCCAGATGCTGCAGGCCGGTTTTATTGGCCGGCAGCGAAAATAAGGGAATGCGCGCTGGGCCCGTCAGTGGGTCCGGCGTAAGTAAAGACTGAGGCTTCTCATCTGAACTGACCAGGGTTGCCGCCTGTTGATGGCTCACCACCTGACGCAGCAGTACCCGCGCGTCTTCCTGACGCTGACTGGTAATCCAATAAAACCCCGGATTTTGCAGGTTAACTAATTCCTGCTGAACCTGTTGTAGGCCAAGCGCATAGCGATTTTTCATATTTGTTTCGCGATCAGAACAATCCAGGCTAGTTTAATATAGACGGCAACGATTGGAACTGCTGAAATAATTAAAACCTGCGCTATCTCAAATGATATCGATTTTTACATAGTCTGCGCATTTTTCCGGGTTTAAACTTTACAAAAAATAGAACCACAATTCATCCATTGCTGTTTTTTGGTGGCAAAAAGTAATGAAAACAGAGAATGCCTTTTCGCTGATCGCGTCTACCACTGAAGATCAGGATGACATTAATACCCTGAGCGAAGCCTTTTCCCTTAAGGCATTTCGTTACATTGATATTGCCCGCGAAGAGCGACTGAATAGTCTGCTGACGCGCTGGCCGCTGCTGCGTGAATTATCCGCCGACCAGGAGCCTGAACGCTAATGCCGGTCATTGCCTTACAAGGTTTGCGCGGCGGTTGTGGCGCAACATCACTCAGTGCGGCACTTGGCTGGGCGCTCAATGCTTTACAGGAGTCGGTGCTGGTCATCGACTTTTCTGATTCGAATCAACTGGCTGCCCATTTTAACTTGCCGCTCAATCACACCCAGGGCTGGGTTCCCGCACTGCTGGAACAGCAGCCGTGGCAGCAGTGCGCGCAGCGCTATCAAACCGGTCTCGATTTCCTGCCGTTTGGCGCATTAACCTCTCAGCAGTGCTCAAGTCTGCAAAACGCCGACACCTCGTTCGCCACGCCGTTGCTGAAGGCGTTGCCGGCCCTGAAATCACACTATCGCTGGGTGATCCTCGACCTTCCAGCGGATCTGCTGCCGTGGCAACGATCCTTCGCCCTCCACGCCGATCGCCTGCTGCAGGTGCTATCGCTGGATGCTAACTGCCAGTTGCGGTTGCACCATCCGCGTTTTTTGCCGCACACGCTGTTTCTGATCAATCAATTCAACGCCAACAGTCAGCTGCAACAGGATCTGCATCAACTGTGGCTGCGCACGCTAAAGAATCTGATTCCGCAGGTGATTCACCGCGATGAAGCACTGGCAGAAGCCTTGATGATGAAACAACCGGTGGGCGAATATCGTCCTCATGCGCTGGCGAGCGAAGAAATCAATACGCTGGCGAACTGGCTATTGCTGAACGTTGCGGGCGGTGCGGCGTGAATCCGTTGCGCTGGCTGCTGGTACCTCAGGCCTGGCAGGCGCTGCAAAGCCGTGCCCGCGTGGCGCGCCAGCACGGCGCGGGCCACTTAACCGTGATGTTGCATCTGCTATGGTGCGTGCTCGCCTGGTCGCTGCTGCGGCTGGAAATGCCCGGCTGGCAGCGCTTGCTGCAACAGCGTCAGCGATACTATCCGCAAATCTCGCCGCTACGTCCACGCCCGTTAGACGTTGTGCGTTACGCCATGCAGAGCCTGTGGCTGATGCTGGTGTTACCGCTCGACAACAGCGCACGCAGCGAGCGTAAACGGTTTAACGCGTTTGGCCCCCTGTTCCGCTGGCGTCAGCAGTTTTATCAGTGGCTGGGAGCGCTTCCCGCGCACATAGCGAAAACGGGCATTCATCTGCGTACCGAACAGCAGTTGCAGAAACTGCCACCGCGTGTACGCCAGCTGCTGTTTATGGTCGCGGCGATTGTCGCCAGCCTGCTGGCGCTGTTGTGTATTTCACAGCCATTTGGCATCACCACGCAATTTGTCTTTGTACTGCTGCTGTGGGGCCTGGCGATGATGGTGCGCCGCGTGCCAGGCCGCCTCTCTACTATCATGCTGATTGTGCTGTCACTCACCATTTCCTGTCGTTATTTGTGGTGGCGCTACACTGAAACCCTGAACTGGGACGATCCGCTGAGTCTGACATTCGGTCTGCTGCTGATTGGCGCTGAAACCTACTCATGGACGGTGCTGGTACTGGGCTATTTCCAGACGCTGTGGCCACTCAATCGCCAGCCGGTCTCCATGCCACCCGAGATCACTTCTTGGCCCAGCGTCGATATCCTGGTGCCCACCTACAACGAACCGCTGAGCGTGGTGAAACCAACCATTTATGCCGCGATGGGCATCGACTGGCCGCAGGACAAGCTCAACATCTACCTTCTGGATGACGGCAGCCGCGAGGAGTTTCGCGAATTTGCCGCCAGCGTGGGCATCAATTACGTGGTGCGCCCTACCCACGAACATGCCAAAGCCGGCAACATCAATCACGCATTGATAGTGGCCTGCCGCAGCGATTACGTGGCGATTTTTGACTGTGACCACGTACCGACGCGCTCATTCCTGCAGATGACCATGGGCTGGTTCCTGAAGGATCACCGCCTTGCGATGCTACAAACGCCGCACCACTTCTTCTCGCCCGATCCGTTCGAGCGTAACCTCGGTCGCTTCCGCCAGACACCCAATGAAGGCTCGCTGTTCTACGGCCTGGTGCAGGACGGTAACGATACCTGGGATGCGGCGTTCTTCTGCGGCTCTTGCGCCGTATTGCGCCGCGCCGCGCTGGATGAGATTGGCGGCATAGCGGTGGAAACCGTAACCGAAGATGCGCACACCTCGCTGCGTCTGCATCGTCAGGGTTACACCTCTGCCTATATTCGTATTCCGCAGGCGGCGGGCCTCGCCACCGAAAGTTTGTCGGCGCACATTGGCCAGCGTATTCGCTGGGCACGCGGCATGGTGCAGATTTTCCGTCTCGATAACCCGTTGATGGGTAAAGGCTTAAAGCTGGTGCAACGCCTGTGCTACGCCAACGCTATGCTGCACTTCCTCGCCGGGATTCCACGTCTGATCTTCCTGCTGGCACCGCTGGCGTTTCTGCTATGCCACGCCTACATCATCTACGCGCCGGCGCTGGCGATCGCCATCTATGTGCTACCGCACATGGTGCACACCAGCCTGACCAACTCCCGTATTCAGGGACGCTGGCGTCACTCGTTCTGGAGTGAAGTGTATGAAACCGTGCTGGCGTGGTATATCGCGCGCCCCACCACCGTTGCGCTGTTTAACCCGCACAAAGGCAAGTTCAACGTCACAGCCAAAGGTGGCCTGGTCGAAGAGCGCCATCTCGATTGGGTGATCACCAAGCCTTATATGATGCTGGTGCTGTTGAATATCGCGGGTATCGGCATGGCGTTCTGGCGCATGGCGTATGGCCCGGCCAACGAGATGCTCACCATCTGGGTCAGCCTGGTGTGGGTGGTGTACAACATGATTATTCTCGGCGGTGCCGTGGCGGTTTCGGTGGAAGCGCGCCAGATTCGTGAAGCGCACCGTGTGGAGATCGCCATGCCCGCCGCCATTGCACGTGAAGATGGCCATATGGTGCCGTGCACCCTGCGCGACTATTCAGATGGTGGTGTCGGTGTTGAACTGCGTGAGGCGGATGCACTGAAAGAGGATGAGCCGGTGTGGCTGCTGCTGCGCCGTGGCCAGCAGGAGTTCAGCTTCCCGTGCCAGGTTCAGCGTGTATTTGGCCGTCGCGCGGGGATTCGCCTGCATCAGCTCACCACCCGCCAGCATATTGAATTTATCCAGTGTACCTTCGCCCGCGCCGACACCTGGGCGCTGTGGCAGGACGGCTTCCCGGAAGATAAACCGGTGCAGAGTCTGGCCGATATTATGGTGCTGGGTTTCAAAGGTTACCTGCGTCTGGCGGAGTATGGCCCTGCCCCGCTGCGCCGTCTTTTCCGTGCACTGACTTCCCTGGTGAGCTGGCTGGCAACACTGCTGCCGCAGGGCATTAGCCGCGCACCTGCGGCAATCAAAACCGATTTTTCATAAGTTGATGATATGACCATGACGAGAAAACTGAGCTGGTTTACTGCCCTGCTGCTGGGCACTGCAACGCTGGCACAGGCCGCACCGCAGCCTTCTGCCCCTGAAGCACCGCGCGCCAGTGCACAGATACCGCTGCCGGTCGTCAGCCAGCCGCTGGATGCCAATGCCCCGCTGCGCGACAGCCAACTGCTGTTTAATCAGGTCGCGCCGCCGCCGGGCAGCATGACGCTGCGCGGCACCGAGCCCACCAGCCAGATTGAGTTCGGCGTGCGCAGTGATGAAGTGGTGACACGCGCCATGCTGACGCTCAGCTATCGTCCTTCACCGGCGCTGATTCCGACGCTGTCGCAACTCAAGGTCTATCTCAACGACGAATTGGTGGGACTGGTCACCGTCACTGCCGATCAGCTGGGCAAAGAAAATCAAACTCAGTTGCCGATCGATCCGCGCTTTATCGGTGACTTTAACCGCGTGCGCCTCGAACTGGTGGGCCACTACGCCAACGTGTGTGAAAACCCGGCCAACAGCACCATCTGGATGGATATCGGTAAAGAAAGCAAACTCGACCTGACGCTGCAAAAGCTGCCGTTAAAGAACGACCTGTCGCACTTCCCGGAACCGTTCTTTGATGCCCGCGACAGCCGCCCACTGCAATTGCCAATGGTGTTCAGCAATCAGCCTAACCTGCTGCAGCAGCGTGCCGCAGGGATTCTGGCTTCGTGGTTCGGCAGCAAAGCACAGTGGCGTGGTCAATCCTTTCCGGTCCTGTATAACCAGTTACCAAAAGAACAGCATGCGGTGGTGTTTGCCACCAACGATCATCGCCCGGACTTCCTGAAAGATCTGCCACCGGTGGAGAAACCCACGGTGGAAATGGTGAGCCAGCCGGACAATCCCTACGAAAAAATGCTGCTGATTCTCGGCCGCGATGACAACGATTTGCTGACCGCCGTCGAAGGTATTGCGCAAGGCGAACTGCTGCTGCGCGGGGATACCTCAACCATCGACAGTGTGAAAATGCTGGCACCGCGTCAGGCCTATGATGCGCCAAACTGGGTGCGCACCGATCGCCGCACCACGTTTGCCGAGCTGACGCAGTATCAGAACCAGCTGCAGGCCGATGGTTTGCAGCCGAACCCGATCAGTCTGACGCTGAACCTGCCACCGGACCTGTTCCTGGTCCGCGCACGCGGCATCGACATGGATCTGATTTACCGCTACACCTCGCCGATCCAGCAAGATGGCTCGCGCCTGGCGGTGCATCTGAACAATCAGTTCATGCAGGATTACCCGCTGACGCCGAAAGACACGGCAGGCCAGCAGATCATGCGCATTCCGCTAATGCAAGGCCTGCAGGACAGCAACCGCCAGTTGACCATCCCGGCGCTGCGCCTCGGCGTGGTCAACCAACTGCGCTTCAGCTTTGATTACGCCAACACCTTTATTGGTGGCACCGCCGACGGCCGTTGCGAAACCGTCACCGCGGTGGGCCACCATGTGGTGATCGATGACAACTCCAGCATCGACTTCTCTGGCTATCGCCACTACATCGAAATGCCTTCACTGGGTGCATACGCCAACGCCGGTTTCCCTTACAGCCGTTATGCCGATTTGGCGCAGACGCTGGTGTTAGTACAGCCGAAGCCCGTGAACGGTGAAGTGAGCACTATGCTGAACGCACTGGGCGCCATCGGTGCCCAGACCGGCTATCCGGCGTTGCGCGTGCAGATGAGCGATGACTGGAACCAGGCAAAAGATAAAGACGCAGACCTGCTCATGATCGGCGGCATTCCGCAGGATCTGCAGGATGACAAAAAGATCAACCTGCTGGCGGATGCGGCGCGTAGCTGGATCAACATGCCATCACGCCCAATTACCGCGCAGAACGTACCGGTGTCCGCCAGCGATCGTGCGGTAGAGAGCCAGACCGGTATCCGCTCACGCGGCCCGATGGGTGCCATCGTCGGCTTCCAGTCGCCGTTTAACGATCAGCGCAGCGTGGTTGCGCTGCTGGCCGACAGCCCGCGCGGCTGGGATCTGCTGAATAATGCCCTGCTCGATAGCGGCAAGCGCGCCGCCGTGTTCGGTTCTGCCACCGTTGTGCGAGAATCGGGCGTCACCAGCGTGCGCGTCGGCGATACCTACTTCGTCGGCCATCTTCCATGGTGGGAGCGCCTGTGGAATCTGCTGGCAACGCATCCGGTGTGGCTGGCGATTTGTGCCGTGGTGGTGGTGATCTTGTTTGCTCTGATGGCATGGCGCCTGATGCGCATGGTGAGCCGTCGCCGCCTGGCCGAGCTGGAAGACGATGAATAAACTGCCACTCGGTCTGCTGATTGCCACTATCCTGGCGGGCTCCGGCATGGCTGCCGAGGGCCCGCAGGTGTCACCAGTGGCCTGGCTGCTGATGCAGATTCGCACCGGTGAATCCACCAACAAGTATGATTTGGTGCAGCAGTCGCTTTATCGCCTGGAAAAAATCGACCCTGATAATCCGCAGGTGCTGGCAGCGCAAATTCGCATGGCACTGCGTCAGGGCGATCAGGCAAAAGCGCAGACGCTGCTGGACGAACTGAAGAAGGTCGCGCCCAATGACGTGGCGACGCGTGAATCCGAAACCGGCCTGCGTCTGATAAGCGCTGAAGGGCGCCAGCAACTGCAGCAGGCGCGTTTGCTGGCCACCGCGGGTCGCGTTGAAGAAGCGAAAACGGCCTGGGATGCCTTGTTCCACGGCGTGTTCCCGGATGTGAATACTGAACTGGAATACTGGCGACTGGTGGCACGTTTACCCGGTCAGCAGCCCACCGCTTATCGCCAGTTGCAGGCGCTGGAAGCGCGTTATCCCGGCAATATTGGGGTTGAACTGCAGCTGGCGCGCATGGCGTTTGATAACAATCAGCCAGGCGAGGCGCTGGTGCAGCTGCGTCGTCTGGCCAATCGTGACGGCGGGCGTGATGCCGCCTCCGAACTCTGGCTGCAACAGATTCAAAATCAGCCGGTGTCAGACAGCACGGTTGCCAGTTTGAAGCAGTATCTGCAGGTATTCACTTCCGGTGATGCGCAACAGCGCGGCGAGGAAGAACTGGCCCGACAGCAGAAGCTGCTGGCCGATCCCGCTTATCGTCAACGCATGCGCGGGCTGGCGCTGGTCGATGCTGGTGGAGGCGCAGGTGCCATCGCGTCACTCAGCGCCGCGCTGAAAGCCTACCCGAATGATGCCGAACTGATGGGCGCGATGGGTCAGGCGCAGGCGCGAGCCAATAACCGCGCAGCGGCGATCGGCTGGCTGCAGAAAGCGATTCAGGCCGGACAGGCCAGCACCCAGATTGGCAAGTGGCAATCACTGTTGCAAACCAACCGCTACTGGCTGGCGATCAACAACGGTGACGACGCGCTAAAAAAAGGCGATGTGGCCGGTGCGGAACACCAGTATCGCAGTGCGCAGGCCATTGATAACCGTGACAGCTGGGCATTGATTGGCCTCGGTGATGTCGCGCAGGCGCGCAAAAACGACGCGCAGGCAGAACAGTACTGGCAACAGGCGCTGCGCCTGGATCGCAGCAATACCACCGCCGTGCGCCGACTGGCAGCGCTGTATCAGCAGCAGTCACCGGCTCGCGCGATGGCGTTTATCAATGCCCTGCCCACCGCGCAACAGCGGTCGCTGGCGGAGACGTTGCGTTCACTGCGCAGCGACAGCCTGCGGGCTGAAGCGGATGCGCTGGCCCAGCAAGGTCAATGGCATCAGGCGGTGGTGAAATATCGCCAGGCCGCGCAGGATAACCCCAACGATATCTGGCTCTCATATCGTTTAGCCGGTGCGCTACGCAGCAGTGGCGAAGAAGCACAAGGCGCCCAGGTGATGGATGCCATGGTGCGTCAGCACGCGCAGGAACCCGCCGCGCTCTATGCCTGGGCGCTGTGGCTCTCGTCCGGCGATCAGGATGATGTTGCACTGGCGGCACTGCATCGCCTGCCGGAAACGCGTTGGGACAGCAATATGCACGAGCTGGCGGGCCGCTTAACGCAGGATAAAGTCTACGCCCGCGCCAGTGAGCTGCGCGCCAACGGCAATGAATCTGCCGCGCTGGCACTGTTGCAGCAGCAACCGGCCTTGACGCGACGTGATATCACCCTGGCGGATTGGGCTCTGGAACGCGGCGACGCGAAATCGGCGCTGGCGAGTTACCAACACGTACTGCAGCAGGATGCAACCAACAATGATGCAGCACTGGGCCGTATCGAAGCCCTTATCGCCCTGAAGCGCAAAGACGAAGCACGCACAGCGCTGCAGGCTTTACCCGCCAGCGTGGCGCAGCAAAATATCAACAGCGGACGCCGCGTGGCGCTGGCATGGCAAAACAGCGGCGATACGGCGCATGCGCAGCAGCTGTTCAATGATTTAAAAATGCGCGCCGCCAAAGAAGCCCCGTCGCAAAGCAAAGCATTGGTCTATCGCGATGCGGCACGTCTGGAAACTCAGCAGCAACAGCCGGATGCGGCGCAGCAGGACTATCGTCTGGCAATGACGGCCAGCGGCATCAGCCCCGACGTGCCGCTGGATAACGACAGCTATACCCGACTAACGCGTAATGATGCCAGTGATGACTGGCTGAAGCGCGGCATTCGCAGCGATGCCGCCGACCTCTATCGTCAGCAGGACACCACCTTCACGCTCGAACAGGATTATTCGCGCGATAAAGGCACCGGCGGTATCTCCGATTTCACCGCGCATACCACCATGATGCAGGCGGAGACACCGCTGGCCGACGGGCGCAGCTTTTTACGCGTCGATCATGTTCTGGTATCAGCGGGCACTTTCTCTACCAGCAATGGCAGCCACAGCGAACGCTTTGGTAGCTGTAATGATGATAACTCCGGTGGCTGTAGCCGCGACTTTACCCAGCGTGATGAAGGCACGACGATAGGCGTTGGCTGGCATAACGATCGCTGGTCTGGCGATATCGGCACCACGCCGCTCGGTTTTGAAGTCACCAACTGGGTGGGCGGGCTGAGCTGGAAAACCGATGTCAAAGATATCGGCGTGACGTTCACCGCTTCACGCCGACCGATCTCCAGTTCGCTGCTGGCCTATGCCGGTGCACGCGATCCCGCGGCCAATGGCGGCAAAACCTGGGGTGGCGTGGTGGCAACCGGTGGTTCGGTGGGACTGAGTTATGATCAGGGCGGCGCGAATGGCGTATGGGCCGATATCAGCGCCCATCAAATCACCGGTGAGAACGTGGCGGACAACAGCCGTGAACGCCTGATGGCCGGTTACTACTACAAGCTGATCAACGAAGACAATCGCCGCGCCACCGTGGGCCTTAACAGCATGCTGTGGCATTACCAGAAAGACCTGAGCGATTACACCTTTGGCCAGGGCGGCTATTACAGTCCGCAGCAGTACTTCTCGCTGGCGGTGCCGGTCACTTATCGTCAACGCACCGATAACTGGTCGTTTGATCTGAGCGGCTCGGTCTCCTGGTCACAATCGCAAACCGACGGTCAGCAGCGTTATCCGGTCAATCCTGGCTTTACGCTGGCTTCCAACCCGACCTCCGACAGCAGTTCCGGCAACGGTTTTGGTTACACCCTGCAAGCAGTGGTAGAACGACGCATCACGCCGCACTGGTCAGTCGGTCTCGCGATGGATATTCAGCAAGCCAAGGATTACACCCCGAGTCACGGCTTGATCTACATGCGTTATTCAATGGGCGGCTGGAATGGCGATATGGATATGCCACCACAACCGCTTGAGCCGTATGCGGACTTCAAATAAAAAAAGCCGCACTTCGCTGATGAAGTGCGGCCCTTTCAATTGCGTAGTACGTAGCACTGCTACAAAAACTGCGCTATGAGCTGACAACGCGATGTATCGCGAAATATCTAACGCTTTTCCTGATACGCCAGCCAGGTCAGTAACTGCAAGCTGGCGGAGAAGTAGTTCTGATCCGGCGCTAAACGATCGCTGAGATAACCGGTTTGATTCAGGGTCAGATCGCGAATCGCCAGCAAGCCGCCGTCCATATTGTATGGCGCAGGGGTGTTGGCGAGCACATCAAACCAGGCCGGTGTCGTCTGGCGACCATAGCCCTGCCAGACGCGCTGGAACGGCACCAGACGCAGGCTTTGCGGGTCATACCACCAGATATTGAGCGGGATACGAATCGCATCGTAGCTGAAGCGATTGGAGTAACCCACTGCCGGAGCCACTGAACCATCGGCATTCAGCGCCACCCAATCGAGCGGCAGACCGGTTTTGCCAAAATGCATATCACCGAGCAGTTCCATGCCGTCATCGATCAGGTTATTCCACACGCGCAGGTGACTGCGGTCAGCAAACTCCTGCCAGGCGGCAAACAGGAAATACGAGGGATTCAGCACCACATAGCTGTTTTTATTGAAGCCCTGTGCGCCTGGCAACATCAACGTGTGGCCGCCAAACGTGATCACGTTTTGTTTGACGATGGCGCGCTGAATACGGTCAGAAGTTGACTGATAATCACCGCCCCACTTTTGGCCTGCGCGCTGCAGTGCCCACGCAATCAGCACATCGCCATCAGAGGCATTGTTCTTGTCGGCAATCGGGTCTGAAGCACCCGGCGTGTAACGCCAGTAGAACAGATCGTTTTGCGGATTACGCAGATGGGTGCGCGTCCACTTCCACAGCAGATCAAACGTGGTGCGGTCGTCATTCGCGACGGCCAGCAGCATGCCATAGCCCTGACCTTCGGTGTGACTGACATTATTGTTGGCTGTATCACTGATACGACCATCGCTGCTCATAAAGCGGCCTTTAAAAGTGCTCCAGCCATCTGCGGCGGCTTGAGCACTAAAAAACATCACCATGAAACACAGCATCCATTGACGCCAGAAGCGTATGACTCTCATCAAACAATCCTATTGATATCGGTAATGCAGCGTGTTGCCGTCATTCTTTTCGAAGGTAACCGGCACCGCAGCGCTGCCGCCCTGTGCCTGCAGCCACTGTGAATAAACACCGGCCAGCACGGCGCTCATCGCCAGCTGCCAGCGCTCTGCACCCACCTTGCTGTCGCCCTGCGGCAGCGCATGATGCTGAATCAGAATGGCATTTTCCAGCGGCTGAAGCTGGGTGAACCCCCAACTAAAGCGCGCCAGTTGCAGATTCATCTCGCGTTCCAGATCCTGCACGGTGCGCGCTTCCGCTAAAGGATAGCGCGCTGCCAGCGATGCGCCCACATTGTTGAGGAAGCCTTCGGCTTCCTCGCCCGCGTTGTCCAGCATCCCTTCAATCATCACGCTGACCAGATCAAACCAACCCGGCTGATGCGGATGGCTGACGCGCGCGGTTGCCTGCTCACTCATTTAGTTGTCTCCGAACAGATAACGGAAGTACAGATTCGCTGTGCTCTCGTTGTAATCGCCAAAGGTGTCGTAGCCTAATTGCCCACCCACAGTGACATCTTTGTTGATCTTGTAATCCGCACCGGCGTGCAAGTTGTAGCCAATACCGTTCTTGCTCTCGCCGCTGTAGTAAGCGCTTTTCACGTAACCCTGATCGGCCAGACTCTGCATTTGTGCCTGGTAAGTCGGATCGTTCGGGAAGTAAGCGCTCTTATCCTGGCTGTAGGATTGATAACCCACCGAACCGCCCACGTTCACTTTCAGATCGTCGAACTTGCGGGAGAACTCAATCGGGAACGAGACCGATGCATAGTTCTGCGGGCTGAAGTAACCGCCCTGACCGTAGCTGAAGTAACTCAGGTTTTTCGAGTAATCCATCCACGACAGGCTCATGCCCACCTTCAGCTCGCGATCGTCGTAGTGGAACGGACGCACATACGCACCGGCAGTCGCCTGCACGCTGTTGTTACTCGCCACGTTTTCACCAATGTAGCTGTAAGCGCCGCCGCCGACGTAGAAACCGGCATCGCCGTTATCGTAGCTCAGCAACGCATTACCGCCGTTTTTGGTCACGCGACCCCAGCGCTTACCGCTGGTTTTATCTTCCACGCCCACATAGGAGAGCAGGCTGTCGGTCATCGCACGACGTTCACCGGTGAGGATCAGCGTCAGGAAGTCAGTGAGTTTCGGTGACCACTGCACGCCCCCCACCAGGGTACTCAAATCCTGTCCCAGTGGCGTACTGCCGAGGTCGATCTTGTAGCTGTCGCCTTTCAATGCCAGGTTCAGCTCAACACCGGTGGCTTTCTGCGAATCAGTGGATGAAGACGGGACATCGTCAATTTTGGCATCGCCAGACGCCACCACATTACCCTGCACCAGGGCATTGGTGCCGAAACGACGCCACGCGTCGCCCGCCGCACTGCCCGCCGTGAGCGAGACAGGTGTCATAGTAAAGTCAAAGCGCGATTCGCCAAATGGGACGGTGGAGAAAGTCAGTGGCGCTTTGGCTTCGGTCAGTTTGCTCAGACCCGATTCGCCGTCACGACCACGTACCTGCATGCCACCCTGAATCCAGGTACCGGTTTTCTCTTGCAGATCGTCCATCATACTGTCGATCTGGCGCAGCGTCTGGCTCTGCTGGATTGCCGGTGTATTGCTGGCCAGCGTGGTCCCCGTTGCGCTGCTGGTGACATCCGGTGCCGATTGCCATGGCATCACCGCGCCATAAGCAGACGGAGAACGCCCCACCGGCGAAGTACCCCGGTTGATGAACGGGTTATCCGCCAATGCCAGACCACCCACGCTTGGCGTATCACCGTTGGTGGCACCCTGCAGACCAATCAACTGCCCGCGCGCGCTGCGCAGATAGCTCATGGCCTGGCTGTGATTGCCGTTGGCTTCAGCCACGCGCGCCAGTAACAGCTGGCGATCCGGTGACTGCTCATTGTTCAGGCCACGTGTCAGGGTATTGGCTTTATTGACGTCATTATTCGCCAGTGCCACGTTGATGGCACCGGTACGCGCATCTTGCGTTGGCGTATCCTGGGTCATCAGGTAGTCATAAACCACACCCGCTTCTTTGTTCATCTTGCCGGACTGATACAGTCGCGCCATGGCGAACATCAGATCGCGGTTCTGTGGATCGTGCTGCAGTGCGCCCACCAGCTTGTCGTAAGCCGCGGCGTACTGCTTCTGCTCACGCAGACGATCCACTTCGTTGATCACGTAACCGTTGCGAATACCCGCCAGCTGCGTTGGTGTACTGCGCGCCTGCAACTCCGGGCTGCTGAGGAAGCTCTGCGCTTCGGTATTCAGACCTGCCTGGTTGAGCACCGCGACCTGTGCAGCGTAATCACCGGCATTCCCCTGAATGCCGCGCTGCATATTGCTGCGCACCACAGAGACAGCGGTGGTGAGATCGCCCGCTTTCGCCAGCTTCTGTGCCAGGTTACCGGCATCCACCGGGTTGGACGGAGGTGACGAGGCCAGCGCACGCAGGGTATTCGCCGCTGCAGCATTCGAGCCCTGCGCCAGATACTGATCGGCGGTGGTCATCTGCAGGTTGAAGTTCACACGCTGCGCCAGCTCGCGCATATCGCTGCTCTTGCTGCCGTTCGGTATGCGTGACAGCAGTAAACTCGCCTGCTGCCAGGCACCGCTCTCGCTGGCGTTCAATGCGCCAGCATACAGCTCTGACGTGCTGGCGCCGCTGCGCATCGACGGCTGCATGATATTGGCGGCCATCATATTATCGCCCTGTGCGCGATAAATACGCGCCAGGTCGAGGCGTAACCAGCCATCATTTGGGAAGCGCTGAATACCGCTGTTCAAGGTGGCAATCGCCGCACTGTTGTTGCCCGCCGCCAGCTCACGCTTAGCCTGCGCACGAATCGGATCGGTGCTGCTGCCGCGCGGGGCCACGCTCTGGCGCACGCTATCCGGCAGAGAAGCCAGCAGCGTGTTGGCTTCGGCACTGCGATTCTGCTGACGCAGCACGTAGAACAGGCCTTCTTTGGCGTTACGGTTGTTCGGATCGGCTTGCAGGATAGAGCGATAAGTTTGTTCTGCCTGGTCGAGTTGATTGCTGCGACGCTGCACGTCCGCGCGGAACAGCTTAGCGGAAACGCCTTTCTCGCCATCGGCCTGCGCCAGCGGTTCACTCAAGGCCAACGCCTGCGCGCTGTCACCGTTTTTCAGCGCCTGCTGCGCGGTCGCCAGTTGAGCATAGAAGCGCGCATCGGCTGCCTGCTTTTGGCGCGTCTCGCTCTGATCGCCGCCCATCTGCGCGGCGCGCGTCAGATAATCAGCCGCTTCGGCATAGCGCCCGGCACGCTGAGCCACATAGCCCATACCTGCCAGTGCATCGGCATCCTGCGGGTTCGCCTGCAGCACTTTCTCAAAGTTGTTCTGCGCGTTGCTGACGTCACCACTGTTCAGTGCGGTAAAGCCAGCCCCCTTCTCAGCGCCGCCAACATTTTTACGGTAGTAATCCATCACCGCATTGTCTTGCGGATGGCGCTGCTGCCAGGTCTGGTACAGGGAAGCATCGGACGCCTGCGGCCCGAGCCACAGCAGCGCCTGGCGCAGTGAACGGTCAGCGTCTTTATTGCCATCCGCCAGCGTGCCCAGCAGATCAATACCCTGACGACGGGTCGATTCCTGATAGGTCAGTGCTTTGCCGAGTGCCAGCTTCGCGCCGGTATCTTGTGGATGATCGGCCGCGAATTGACGCAGCGCTTCGACCGCCTGCGGCAGCAGCGAGCGGTCTCCGGCCATGGTCAGGTAATATTCCGCCGCCACGCTCGGTGGTGGCTCATTACCATTAAAGGTATTGCGCCAGGTTTGCAGCGAAGCTGCAATATTGCCACTGCGGGCCTGCTGGCGCGCTAACGACAGCTGCGCCTGTGGGATGGTTTGCAGCTGACGCGCATTATCCAGTTCGGTGAGGTGCGGATCGTTCGGCGATGCGGCACTCAGTCGCGCGCGCCACTGCGCCGCTTCCGCGCTGCTGCCGCTCTGCTGGGAATAGAGCGCCAGCAAATAAAGCGCCTGAGTGTTGTTGGGTTCCACCATCAACACTTTTTGCAGCGAAGATTTGGCCAAATCGTCATGCGCTTTCTGATGCCAGTAAGCCGCCTGATCAAACAACGCTTGTAACGCAGGATTGGTGCTCTCCGCCGCCAGCAGCGGCTGAGAGAACGCCAGTGCCCCACCCAGAATCAGGGCATGACGAATACCGGCACTCAACAGATTTTTTTTCATTGTTTTTATCCTTACTTCTTGCCGGACTTGCTATCAGCTTTCGGGTTGAGGCGTCGCCATGCATGACGCTTCAGCATCGCCCATGCGCTACCGCCGACCAGCGTTGCCAGCACCAGAGCGGCCAGCGCCATCAGCACCGAATGCTGGTTGGCATACCACACCACCATCATGTACCACGGCATTTCGCCACTCGGGAACTGTGGACCGACGCGGAAACTGCGAATACCGTTTTCATCAGTGATGATGGCGGTATCGCCACGAATGCCCGCGTTAATGCGCGCCGAGTTGAGATCTTCATGCAAACGCAGCAGCTGTTGATCGCTGGTTGCCACCGTCATCACCACCAGGCGATCGGCATTCCACGGCGAGCGGTAGCTGACAAAGCCACGCCACGCTTCGTTGGAGGAGAAGTAACGATCGGCATCCAGCTGCTGAAGGTTCCAGTCGCCGGTCAGCCAGCCACGCAGCTTGTCCCAGGTCGTCGGATCTTTCACGCCCAACGTATTACCGCTGGTCTGATAAGGCGTGTTAGCCAGCATCTGCTGATTGAATTCACTGTTCTGTGTGGTGCTCACCGCCAGCAGATCACTGTCCTGCAGGCGTGTCAGGTTAGTGCCACCATTTGGCAAACCAAACAGCACCTGATTCTGCACCAGCGGTACACCGGTCGCGTTACCCGCACGTGAAGACATATCCAGCAGCGTGGAGATCTCTGCATCGGTCGGTTTTTCTGGCAGCAGCAAGGTGGTCTGCGAGAAGTCCGCCAGACGCGAGAACGGGAATGATGCGCCAACGAAGTACGACAGGTTCGGCAGCATGGTGAAGTGACGCGTGTGGCTCAGATCGATCCACGAATCATCTTCGATGCGGCTCTTGATGTTGTTGTTGAGCAACACACCACATGGCGCGTCCGCTTTCGGTTTGATGTTGAAGTACAACGCCAGCTGGTTATCACCGTAAATCAGATACGGCTCCAGCTTCAGGGTGTAGTGCTCCTGACGGGCGTCGCCGCCAAGACGATGCCAGGCGCTCTCCAGCAAGCCGACTTTGTTTACGGTCAGGTTGCGCAGGAAGGTGCCGTTAAGCATCACGTTGAGGAACGATTTGTTCTCATCAATCCAGCTTTCCGACGGGAAGCGGTAGTGCAGCTCGACCGGAATAGTGTCGCCATCCCACATGAACAAATCGGGTGCCGCGCGGAAGTTCACGCTCAGCGCATCATGCCAGATGCCGGTGGTGGTCAGACTCTGATCTTTACGCAGCAGCTCGCTCAACCGCACCGGACGAGTGGTATTGATCCAGCGCGGCGCGTCATACGGCTTACGCAGGCCAATCGGCTGCGGCTGCACGTTCAGGCTGCTGGCATCGGTCGCCAGCGGTTGCGTGGTCAAACGGTTTGCCGCCTGACGCAGCTGAGCATCATCCGCACCGACAACTAACAGCAGTTTGTAAACCGGGTTGTTCGGGTTATCAATCACCTGCAACAGCGGACCGTTGGTGGCAGGTAAAGTCACAGAACCGATCTTCTCACCGGGATGACCAATCAAAATGCCGTTGTGCTCAGGCAGATCGCCACGCACCACCGGGAAACGAATGCCGCGATAGTCCGATTGAATACCCATCCATGATGCCACTAACGCCGCCGCGCTGATGCTGTCCGGCGTGGCATTGGCGGCAAAGCCAAAGGTCACGCTGGCTGGCGTCATACGCTGCGCATCCATAAACGGACGCGGGAAGTTGCGCAGGCTGGTGCCGATATTCAACTGCTGGCCTTCGAGGCTCAGCGTGGTTTTAGGCAGAATCGACACCTGATACTGCTGTGCACTCTCTTTTTCGCACAGCAGTTTGTCGGCATCGTTAATTTTGAAGCTGAGGTTGTTGCTTGAGATCACCATCGCCGCTGGAATATCCAGCTGATAGTCGCTGACATCGCTGTCGCTTGAACCCAGCGGCAAAGTGCCCAGCGGCTGACCATTCAGCATCAGCTGCAACGAGGTATTACGCGCCGCCAGTGCTGCTGAAACGCGCAGCGACAAATTCAGACGCGCGTTGGTGATCACTTCATCGCTCGGCAGAGTAAACACGATGCCCGATTGCAGCTGACCGCCCGTTAAGGTGATGCCATGCGGCTGGCCCATCTGCGCCACGGAAATGGTGCTGCTGATAGGTTGATTGAGCATCGCAGAAGCGGAAACCACGGGTGCGGCGACTGATGCTGCAGGTGCCACATCAGGCAGCACCATCTCTGGCGCTGGCGTGGTAGCAGGCGGCTCCGTCTGTGGTGCAGCCGAGTTCGTGGCGTTGGCTGCTGGCATATCCGTCGCAGCCGGGGCAGTATTTTCAGTTGCTGGTGCATTTTCAGTGGGCGCATAAGGTGTTGCACCCGCCGCCTGCTGCAACTGGGCATCCGCTTCACTTTGGATGCCTTGCGGTGGCGGCACGTTGGACAAGGCCGAACTATCCTGCGTTACCGCAGGGGTTTCTGCCCAGGCCGGGGCGAGCATCAGCGCCGTCGCCAGCGAGCTTGCCAGCAACGTTTGCGTCAAATTCTTCATACTGCGCTGTCCTCTTTCACTGCCGACTGGTTTTCACGCTTATGCTTCTCACGGCGATCTTTCCAGGTCAGCCAGAACAGCTCAAATACGGTACGAATAATAGTGCCCAACGATACCAGCGGGTTGTCCTGCTTATACTCGGGCTGGATCCACGCATCGGCGCGCGCCAGTACCACACGCACCAGCTCACGACGACGCGATAGCGGCATATCACCAAAGCGCAGACGAATGGTCTCTTCATCGCCGGAGATTTTGCTCACCGGAATAGTGATGGCACCGGATTTCAGCAGCAGATCAATCTCTTCAATTTCATCATGCTCATGACGGTTGTCCGGCGCATCCAGTTGCGCGCCGCCCATCGACAGGTCGCTGGTTTGGGTGCGTGATGAGATACCGCTGGCGTAGTGAATCACCGCCGGAATCTGCACTTCGATACGAATGGTTTTACGTACCTGCTTGGTTTCGCGCGCCACGGCAATCGCCGCCATCAGGATGATCAGGCTGAACACCGCCCAGCCGACGTTGAGGGCGATAACATAGGGATCAACACCGAAGTAATCATGCGCAACAGCACGCACCACACCCGCGACGATACCAATGGTCAGCAGTACCGCGACAATCACATGGGGGCGGACGATGTGGAAATCGAAGAAGCCCTGGTCCAGCAGGCCCCCCTTATCCGTTACGTTAAATTTACCGCGCTTTGGTGCCAGCATGGTCAGCAACGTCGGGATCACGAGGTGGAAGCACATCACGGTTTCGTAGATTTCACCCCAGAAGGTGTAACGGAACTTGCCGTTCATGCGGGAGTTGACGTACAGCGACATCACCAGATGCGGTAATACGTAGGCGAAGATCAGCGACGCCGACGAGTGAATGATGTTCAGGTTGAACAGCAGGTACGCCAGCGGCGCGGTCAGGAATGCCACGCGCGGCAGACCGAACTGGAAGTGCAGCATGGCGTTGAGGTAGCAGAGACGCTGCTGCCATTTCAGACCACGGCCAAACAGCGGATTATCCACACGGAAGATCTGCGTCATGCCACGCGCCCAGCGGTTACGCTGAACCACGTGCAGACCGAGACGCTCGGTGGCCAGACCCGCAGCCAGCGGAATCGCCAGGAAGGCAGACCCCCAACCCAGGCGCTGCATTTTCAATGCGGTGTGCGCATCTTCGGTCACGGTTTCAACCGCAAAGCCACCAATCTCTTCCAGCGCGCTACGGCGAATCACCGCACAGGAACCGCAGAAGAAGGTGGCGTTCCAGTTGTCGTTACCCTGCTGAACCGGGCCGTAGAACAGCGCGCCTTCGTTCGGAATGGTACGCGCTGCACGCAGGTTACGTTCAAACGGATCCGGTGAATAGAAATAGTGTGGCGTCTGCAACAGCGCCAGCTTGGGATCGTTCAGGAACGGACCGACGGTCGCCTGCAGGAAAGTACGGGTGGCGACGTGGTCACAGTCAAAGATGCAAATCAGCTCACCCTTGGTGATTTTCATCGCATGGTTGAGGTTACCGGCTTTCGCATGACTGTTGTCGTCACGGGTGATATAGCCCACCCCTACATCGGCGGCAAAAACCGCAAACTCGCTGCGCTTGCCGTCATCCAGCAGATAGACCTTGAGCTTGTCACGCGGATAATCGATGCACTGCGCCGCCAGCACGGTATCACGCACTACGTCGAGGCTTTCGTTATAGGTCGGGACATAGACGTCAACGGTAGGCCACAGGCTGGTATCGTCCGGCAACGGTTCAATGGTGCGTTTTAATGGCCAGGTGGTTTGCAGGAAGCCGAGAATCAGAATCAGCCAGACATACAGTTCGGCCAGATATAAGCCGATGCCGAGAATCGCTTCAATCTCGGAATTAAACTGCAGCGTCTCCGTGGTGCGCCACCAGATATATCGGGTCGACATCAGCGCAGAAAGGATAACCATGATGACAGTTATTTTGCGGCTTTTGCTGAAGCCCAGTAAAAACATCATCCCGATGCTGATTAAGCCAAAAATATATTGTTTTTGGCTGTCCATAGGCGTGATGACGATTACCGCAGCCACAGGTGCAAGCACCAGCAGCAGCAGGTAAAACCCGAGTTTACTCATGATTCACCCTAAAGAAGCTGTGTTGTTATTATTGCTAATACCGCCAGGCAAATGCCTGGCGATTAATAATGGCTGCGGATAGGTGCCTGAACTTCACCGTTACCCACAGTAATATTCAGGATATTGGCTACGCGCTTCGCCACCAGTTCAATATCAAAGGCTGCGGCTGATGCCGGGCTGAAATCATAAACTGATTGTTGTGAAGCATTGGCTTCCGCGACGCTTTCATCACGATGCACCACGCCTAATAAATTTTCGCCCAAACGCTGCTGCATAAAGCCGGTGACTTCGCGACTAATATTGCGGCGATTGTCACTTTGATTAAGTACGAAATAGTGACCACGCTTATTATTGAGCGGCTTACCTATCATGCGGTCATTTTCAATTTGCGGCAGTAAAGAGACCGAGGCGGTATCTGCCAGCATCACCACTAGATGCATATCGGCCAAAGCGGCCATGGCTTTAAGTGCAGGACCGGGGCCTGGCGGGAAATCGGCAATAATCACCAGTCCCGGATAATTTAAAACTGTGTCCAGACCGCGGCGCAGGAAATGCGGATCTTTAATCAGGTTCTCTTCAAAACGCTCACGCTGATCTTCGGTCACATCGCCATGAGGCATGACGAAAATATTACCGCCGGTGGTGAGGATGGATTGGCTCCAGTCAGCCTGCTCTTCAGAACGCGCAACAAAGCCGCGACCATCGTGCAGTGGCACACCAAAATGCAGACGCAAGGCGTTCTGGACATCGAAATCGATTGCCAACACCTTGCTGCCAGCGCGAGCCAGGCTCCATGCAAGGTTGGCCGCCATGGTGGTTTTCCCTACTCCCCCTTTTGGCGAGCACACACAAACTAACGGCATAGCGCAATCTTCTCCAATAGCGGTTTTAAGGGTGTTTCTTTTGAAAGATGAGCAGGTTCCGTCGCACGCGAGCGGAACAGGGCACCAAAACGTGAGGGTGCAGAAGCTGCCGGACGCGCCGGTTCAACCGGAGCGGTGAAGGTAGACGCGGGCGCACTGAACGTTGTTGTAGCCTGCGGCGCTTCAGCCGATGTCGCGGCAATCGGTGAGTCTAAAGGCGCTGGAGCAGGGTTCGCTACAGGTGCGGGAGCCGGCGTCACGGTAGGTACCGCAGCGATAGGTGCGGATGCAGATAAAGGTGCAGCCGCCGGTTTCGCTGGCGGCGGTGGAAACAGCGACGTCGTGGCCTGCCGCTCAACATGGGTCGCTTTCGGTGCCTGTGAGATCACAGAAGGCGCCGGTTTAGCCGCGGGTGCAGGCGGGAAAAGTGATGAGACTCCCGCAGGCGGCGTGGATGGCGCAGGTTCTGTAGGCGCAGTGGCCGCCAGGCTGTCGGGAATTGAACTGCGTGAAGAGCTGGCCGCAGAGGAAATTGCTGCTGGCGCACTCTGCATCGGCGCTGCGGGCGCGCTGAACTCATTGCCGCGAATCGGCTGTGGCTGTGGCAGATCAATACGTTGGCCGCTACCCAGGTCTGGCTCATTATCGTTCGCTAATTGGCGTATGATCGCCCACTGGCTGTGATCCGCTTCCTGCGATTGCCCAGACATGTCCTTAAAAGCGATATCAAGCGTTTTGGTCTTTTCTTTAAAACGCTGCAGATCGTCGTAATTCTTCATGATCAGAGCCTGTAAAAGCGGGAGGGAATTTTCCGCGAATATATCACACACATTAAAAGAGAGTGAGAGAATTCTGATTATAAAAACGGCGTATTCAACAAAAGACTTTTATCAATATGATTGAAAATCTGGCAATGCAAAAAGCGTGCAGATATTTAAGGCCGGAGATTTATTAATATCGATTAACTGAAATAATAACGGCAAAAACATTCACCTAAGCTACTGATATGATGAGAAAGTGGTTCAAGTTACGGATTTAACAGCTGTGTGATTACACTCACATAATCCTGACGCTATTCAGAATTTGCCTTAACGATTCTCCCTCCTAAGCAGGACCAATCGATTACTGATGCACTGGAGTAATACATTTCCTGGCGGTTCTGGCAGAAACATTTTTCTTGTTAGCATTCCTGAAGTATAACGCAGGAAAAAATAAAGGCTCCCGCAGGAGCCTTCATTCATTTCTGGCGTTGTTAATTACACGCCCACTGGCTGATTCTCGTCCTGATCCACCGCGAAACAGGCAATTTGCTGCTCGCCATATTGCTTAAGTTTGGGCTGCAACTGGACGCAGGTACCAAAGCGGCGGCGGCAGCGCGCGTTAAACGCACAGCCCGGCGGCGGATTGAGTGGACTTGGCAGTTCGCCGGTCAATTTAATCCTTTCACGACGCTCATCTGGATTCAAACGTGGCGTGGCTGACAACAAGGCCTGCGTATAAGGATGACGCGGATTGCTGAAAATGGCCTCTTTACCGCCGCGCTCAACGCAACGACCTAAATACATCACCATCACTTCGTCAGCGATATGCTCCACCACCGACAAATCATGAGAAATGAACACATACGACAAACCCAAATCCTGCTGCAAATCCATCATCAGGTTCAGCACCTGCGCACGTACGGAAACGTCGAGCGCAGAAACCGGTTCATCGGCAATCAGCACATCGGGATCGAGCATCAAACCACGCGCAATGGCGATACGCTGACGCTGACCACCGGAGAACATATGCGGATAGCGATCGTAGTGCTCGGTTTTCAGGCCCACCTTCGCCATCATCTCCAGCGTCTTCTCACGGCGTTCCGCTTTACTCAGCGAAGTGTTAATCAATAACGGCTCTTCGAGAATCTGGCTGATTTTCTTACGCGGATTGAGTGAGCCATACGGGTTCTGGAACACGATCTGGATTTTCTGACGACGCAGCTTTTGCGCCTGCGGATCGTGCTTCAGCAAATCCTGACCATGCCAGTAGAGCTGGCCCTCGGTTGGCGTTTCAATCATGGTCAGCAAGCGACCAAGTGTGGATTTACCACAGCCCGACTCACCGACCACCGCCAGCGTTTTGCCGCGTTCAAGGTTGAACGAGACGCCATCCAGCGCTTTCACCAGACGCTCCTGGCCAAACAGCCCTTTCTTCACCGGGTAGTGTTTTTTCAGGTCGATCGCCTGCAGCAGGTAATCCTGCTTAGTGTTATCAAGACTCATAAGTCGGTCTCCCGGCATCATCCAGTGGGAAATGGCATTTAGACTGGCGACCCGGAATGTCACGCAGTTCAGGTTCTTCACGACGGCAGCGTTCGGTCACATACGGACAGCGCGGATTGAGCAGACAGCCGGTAGGACGATCATATTTGCCCGGCACCACACCCGGCAGCGAAGCCAGACGCGCTTTATCTGCGGCAAACTCCGGCAACGCGCGCAGCAGCGCTTGGGTGTAGGGATGACGCGGGGCTTTGAAGATATCCACCGCTTTCCCGCTTTCCACCACCTGTCCGGCGTACATCACGATGATGTGCTGCGCGGCTTCTGCCACCAGCGCCAAATCGTGGGTAATCAGGATCAGCGCCATGTTCTCCTGCTTCTGCAACTCCAGCAGCAGTTCGATGATTTGCGCCTGAATGGTCACATCCAGTGCAGTTGTCGGTTCATCAGCAATCAGCAGCTTGGGTTTGCAGGCGATCGCCATCGCGATCATCACGCGCTGGCTCATACCGCCCGACAACTGATGCGGATAAACATCAAGACGAGAGGCCGGATCGGGAATACCGACCTGATCCAGCAGGTCGATAGCACGCTGACGGCGCGTGCTTTTGCTACCGCCCTGATGCACCTTCAGCGCTTCCATGATCTGGAAGCCCACGGTGTAGCACGGGTTGAGGCTGGTCATCGGGTCCTGGAAGATCATCGCCACTTCTGCGCCCACCAACTGGCGGCGCTCTTTTTCAGAGATCTTCTGCAAGTCGCGCTGGTTGAACTCCAGCTTTTCCGCCATCACACGACCGGGATAATCAATCAGGCCCATAATCGCCAGCGAGCTGACCGACTTACCCGAGCCGGATTCACCCACAATCCCCACCACCTGGCCTTGTTCAACCTGGTAGCTGATACGGTCTACTGCACGGAACGGTGTTTTTTCGTCGCCGAAGTGCACCGACAGTTTTTCTACATTTAATAGTGCCATCTCGGTGCCTCTTTACTGCTTGAGTTTCGGGTCGAGTGCATCACGCAAACCATCGCCCATGAGGTTGAATGCCAGCACGGTGAGCAGGATGACGACACCAGGGAACGTCACCACCCACCAGGCACTTTGCGCATACTGCAACACGTCGGAGAGCATGGTGCCCCACTCCGGCGTTGGCGGTTGCGCCCCCATTCCGAGAAAGCCCAACGCCGCCATATCGAGGATGGCGTTGGAGAAACCTAATGACGCCTGCACGATCAGCGGTGCCAGGCAGTTAGGCAGAATATTGACGAACATCTGGCGCAGCGTACCGGCACCCGCCACGCTGGAGGCGGTGACGTAATCGCGATTCACTTCCACCAGCACCGCAGCACGCGTAAGACGGATATAGTGCGGCAGCGCGACGAAGGTGATCGCCAGCGAGGCGTTGACAATCGACGGACCAAAAATCGCCACCAGCACCAATGCCAGCAGCAGGCTTGGCAGCGCCAGCATGATATCCACCAGACGCATGATCACCGCGTCGACGACGCCGCCGAGGTAACCTGCCATCAGACCAAACACCACGCCAAGGATCAGCGACAGCACTACCACCAGACAGCCAACCAGCAGCGATAAACGTGCGCCGAACATCAGGCGTGACAGCACATCACGGCCCACGTCATCGGTGCCAAAGATAAATTTCCAGCTGCCGCCTTCCTGCCACACCGGCGGATGCAGCAGCGCATCACGGAACTGCTCTGACGGCGCATGCGGCGCCAGCACATCGGCGAAGATGGCGATCAGCAGCATCAGAATGATGTAAACCAGGCCAATCACCGCGCCTTTATTGCGTTTGAAGTAGTGCCAGAATTCCTGAATCGGGGTCATCGGCTTGGGTGCAGCGCTTACGCTTGCGGGATCAACAGTTGTCATGATGCCCCCCTTATTTCTTATGTCGAATGCGCGGATTGACCACGCCGTACAACAGATCAACCAGCAGGTTGACCACGATGATCAGAATTGCCACCAGCAATACGCCGCCCTGCACCACCGGATAGTCACGGCGCTGCAATGCTTCGATTAGCCAGCGACCCAGTCCCGGCCACGAGAAGATGGTTTCTGTCAGAATCGCACCGGCCAGCAGGGTGCCGACCTGTAAACCGATAACCGTTACCACCGGCAGCATCGCGTTGCGCAGTGCATGCACTACGATGACGCGCATACGCGTCAGGCCTTTAGCGCGCGCAGTGCGGATATAATCTTCACCCAGCACTTCCAGCATTGAAGAACGCGTCATACGCACGATCACCGCCAGCGGGATAGTGCCCAGCACAATGGCCGGCAAAATCATGTGCATCACCGCATCTTTGAAATCGCCCTCTTCACCCCACAGCAGCGTATCAATCAGCATAAAACCGGTGAGTGGGTGGCTGTCATCAAGGAAAATCGTGTCACTGACACGCCCGGATACCGGTGTCAGGTTGAGCTGCACCGATACCAGCATGATCAGCATGATGCCCCACCAGAAAATCGGCATGGAGTAACCGGTCAGGGAGATGCCCACTGCAGTGTGGTCAAACACCGAACCGCGTTTTACCGCCGCCAGCACGCCAACCGGAATGCCCACCGCAATCGCGAAGAGCATCGCGCAGATGCCGAGTTCCAGCGTGGCTTTGAAACGAGGGACGAACTCATCCCATACCGGGATGCGGCTTTTCAGCGAGATGCCGAGATCGCCGTGCAGCACACCATTAATGTAGGTGATGTACTGTTTCCACATCGGCTGGTCGAGGCCAAATTGGGCCATCAGCTGGGCGTGACGCTCGGGAGAGATACCGCGTTCGCCAGCCATGATCAGCACCGGGTCACCGGGGATCAGATGGACAAACGCAAAGGTCAGTAAGGTAATACCGATGAACGTTGGGATGACAAGGCCCAGACGTCGGAGTATGAATTGCAGCATAAGCCGGATTCTCAGTCATTTCCCGTGGCGTTGCCGCCAGGGACTACATTGCTCACAACACGCAGCCGACAATGCCGGACGCGACGCAAGAAGCGCTTCAATATAAGAAATTAGCCGGAAAAAAAGTGCGGAGACCGGGCGGCAAAGGTGCCGCCCGAGGGCCAGCAGCGCTGGCCCAGACCGCGATAATCCGAAAGGTTATTCCTGGATATCGACGTTTTCGAAGTGATGTTTACCTAATGGATCAACCACATAGCCAGTCACTTTCTTGCTCACCGGCTCATACACGGTGGAGTGAGCAATAATCAGCGCCGGAGCCTGGTCATGCATCACTACCTGAGCCTGTTTGTAGAGCTCAATACGTTTGTTGTGATCGGCTTCAGCACGTGCAGGCTGAATCAGATCTTCAAACGGCTTGTAGCACCAGCGTGAGTAGTTAGAGCCGTCTTTGGCGGCGGCACAGCTAAACAGGGTGGCGAAGAAGTTGTCCGGATCCCCATTGTCACCGGTCCAGCCCATCATGACAGTCTGGTGTTCACCGGCTTTGGCGCGTTTCAGGTACTCGCCCCACTCGAAGGTGACGATCTTGGCTTTCACGCCAATTTTCGCCCAGTCAGCCTGAACCATTTCCGCCATACGACGGGCGTTCGGGTTGTAAGGACGCTGTACCGGCATCGCCCACAGGTCGATAGAGAAACCATCCGGCATGCCGGCTTCTTTCAGCAACTCTTTCGCTTTGGCAGGATCGTAAGCGTAATCTTTCACATCGTCGTTGTAGCCCCACATTGTTGGTGGGATCAGGTTTTTCGCGGCCTGGCCAGCGCCCTGATACACAGCGTCGATGATGGCTTGTTTGTTCACCGCCATGGTCAGTGCCTGACGCACTTTCACGTTATCCAGCGGTTTTTTCTCGGTGTTGAATGACAGGTAACCGACGTTCAGACCAGGCTGCTCCATCAGGTTAATTTTGTCATCTTTCTTCATGCTGGCGATGTCAGCCGGGTTCGGGTACGGCATCACCTGGCACTCACCCTTCTGCAGTTTGGCGTAACGCACAGACGCATCAGGCGTGATAGAGAACACCAGACGATCAATCTTCGGCTTGGTGCCCCAGAAGTCCGGGTTGGCTTTATACAGAATGCGAGAATCTTTCTGATACTGCTGCAGCACGAATGGACCGGTGCCCACTGGATTGAGGTCCAGCTTCTCTGGCGTGCCGGCTTTCAGCATGTTGTCCGCATACTCTTTTGACAGGATCGAGGCGAAGTCCATGCCGAGGTCAGCAATGAACGGTGCTTCAGGACGGCTCAGGGTGAAGCGTACGGTGTAGTCGTCAACTTTCTCGATTTTCTCGATCAGCTTCGGCATATCCATACCTTCAAAGTATTCGTAGCTGCCGCCCGATACACCGTGGTACTTGTTGTTTTTGTCGAGCTGGCGCTCGAAGGAGAACACGACGTCGTCAGCGTTGAAGGTACGCGTTGGCTTAAAGTCTTTGGTGGTTTGCCACTTCACGCCTTTACGCAGATGGAAGGTATAGGTTTTACCATCTTCGCTAACGTCCCATTTTTCAGCCAGGCCAGGCTGCAGCTCGGTAGTACCGGTTTTGAACTCAACCAGACGGTTGTAGATCGGCACGGAGCTGGCATCGTAAGTGGTACCCGATGTGAAGAGCTGTGGGTTGAAGCCTTCCGGCGAACCTTCTGAACAATATACGAGGGTTTTCGCCTGGACACCCGCGGCAACAGTCATAGCAATCAGGCTAAGACCGACCTTCAGCATCCTGGATTTAGCCAGGGAGTTGATCATGTTTTGCTCCATTGTGATGTGATGTTGTGTGCGTCGCCCGACCTCTGAATTTTTTTATGCGGTTCGGGCAGCATGCGAGTGGTTTTTTTTGTCATCCGATAGCCAATGGCTCCTCAGAATCGCCCTACTCTGCATGTTATTGACGCATCAATTTGTCAACAGTTGCAAAGAACGTCAATACAAGGTGGGGTTATTTACACAGAGTGTGAGTAAGTGCAAGCAACGATAAAAAACAGGGTTATTGCGCTGAGCCAAAATTTAAAAAGGTGATAAAGCGCGCAATGCCGCGTGATTGTCTGGCTATACAGTCAAATGACAGTGATTATCACCGCTAAAAAACACACAAAAGTTATTGGTAAACGTCGAATAACTGAACGATTCGTCGTGCGTTATGACGTTCAGGCAGCGAAATATGCTGGTGTAATGGCATAAGAAATCAGCAAAAAGCATTAATCGGTCATAAGAAGAATGTGTCGCGAATTAAGCGTGCAGGGTTGATTGCGTGAGGGGTCGAGTCGGTAAAGTGGGAATAATGGCGGGTAAATGTGATTTGTCGGATGGGATGGGTGAATTCTAAGGTTAGGTGCAAACAGCATCGCTTTTAAATGGTGCGCTGCTCAGGGAAGGCGGCTCGATCGCAAAGACGGCGTAAATACATCCCTGTAGCCTCGGTCGCCGCATCCCTGCGGCGAACGCTTTGCTCCCCGAGCCGCCTTCCCATCGCTCATCAGCAATGATGCCGCTGTTTTGAAAAACAGCACGCATCTAAGCAACAGCATGTTTTCTTTATGACAGCACGCACAAAGCCGAATGTTCGCTTCCTAAAGCAAGCACAGAATCAAACGAAGGAGGGAATGCGGGGCCGCGGAGTAAAGCGTTACACGCCAGGGATGGCGTGTGCCGAGCGATCAGGGACGAGACAGCGACTTTACGCAGCGGCCCCGTATTTGCTCCTGACTGCACCGGTTCCGCTTTTAAAAGCGCGTACAAACTTCACAACTCCGCCCCTGGCAACAAACACAAAGCCAAATGTTCACTTCCAAAAGCGCGCACAGAATCAAATGAAGGAGGGAATGCGGGGCCGCGGAGTAAAGCGTTACACGCCATGGATGGCGTGTGTCGAGCGATCAGGGACGAGGCAGCGACTTTACGCAGCGGCCCCGTATTCACTCCTGGCTGCACCGACTCCGCGATCGACAGACGAAAAAAAACCTGCTTTTTCAAGCAGGTTTCTTCAAATATGGTCGGCGAGAGAGGATTCGAACCTCCGACCCACTGGTCCCAAACCAGTTGCGCTACCAAGCTGCGCTACTCGCCGATGGGGGCGAATATTACTGCTCCCCCTTGGGAGCGTCAATCCCTTTTCCGTAAAATCCGCCCGATCGCCTGGAAAGCAAACAGCGCCGCAAAAAGCCCAGCCGCTCAACACCTTCCAGAAAACCCTTACAACGCTTTAGCAGGCGTCGCCGCTGGTGCCTGACACCAGTTATTCGCCGCTTTAATCCCGCCATCCGGCGAACTGTAGCCCAGGCAGCCTAAAATGGTATCGAACAACTCAACATGACGATGGGTTTTCCCTACGCGCTGCTGCGCCTGCAAACGCTCGAAGTTACTGCGGTTGGTGGGATCTTCGAGATATTTATCAGAGGCCCAAACCATCATCGGCACGCGGAACTGCTCCGGCGGCGCCATCTCACGCGGCGTGCCGTGTAAGTGCATATTATCGCTGATCGACTCACCATGATCGGCGGCATAAAACACAATCGCCTTCTTATCACGCAACTGATCGAGCACGCTATCCAGCATGGTATCGACGTAAAGAATCGAGTTGTCATAAGCATTGATCAACTGCGCTTTACTACAGGTCTCATCCACGCCCATACATTCCGGCTGATAACGGGCGAAGTTGCGCGGATAGCGCTGTGAATACAGATAATGCGAACCCTTAGTGTGCAACACCACCAGATGCTTACCTTTCGGGAAACGTTGCAGCGAGGCCTGCAGTTCTGGCACCAGCAGCATGTCATCCACCGCTTTACCCTGATTACGCTTCTCAGAACCAATCTGCTCACGGAACGAGAAATTATTCACATCGGCGTTATCGTAGAACCACACTTCACTCTGCATGGCGAACAGCTCAGAGGTAAAGCCCAGCTCCTTCATCACCGCAAAAACGTTCTGCTCTTTCAGCGTGCGGCCAGGATTATCCATGGTGCCGCCCTCGCGCACGAACATGCAGCGCAGCGACAGCTTAGTGGCGGTATCGCAAGACTCACCGCGGAACGCCACCAGGTTTTTCTCTTTAGAAAGCTTCGGCGTGGTATCGCGGTCATAGCCCAGCAAACCCATGTGGTCCCAGCGCGTGGTCTCGCCAATCACAAACACCACATAGGTATCATCAATGCCCGGCGGTGCCACGTAAGTAAACTTCTTCGCTGGATCGAGCAGTTCCGCCCCATCCATCTCTTCATCGACTTTGGTCCAGGCAAACAGACCTAGCGCCGCAATCCAGTTAGAAGGCAAATACGAGTGCGCCACCACCCCGCCGTAACTTGGCAGGTCGATATTGGTGATCTCTTCATTCACTTTTTGCAGTTTGTCGAAGTAGCGAATCGGCAACCACACCAGCGCTACGCTCAACAGCATGATCAGCGCAGGCTTCAGACGCTGGCCCGGCGTTTTCAATTGCTCAATCAAGGTCTGGCTAAGGTTATTACGCCAAATCAGCAGCAGCGGCAGCGCGCTGACCAGCACCATCCACAGCACAAAGCGCATGCCGACCACTTCTTTAGAGAGATCGACATCAGTGGTCATCACTGAGGCCACGATGCCGTAGCCGATCACCACATTAAAGAAAGCCATGTAATAGGCGGCAGCCACGGAAATTACCACGGTTAACGTGGCAAGGATGCGATAAACCCACTTACCGCCCAGCGATAGCAGACGCATCAGGAAAAACGTCAGCAGCACCGCAGCGGTCACTTCTGCGACCGCAGAAAGCCAGTTAGAGAGGGTGGATTTCGTTAGGAAGCCGTCAAATCGGCGATAAAAAATTGGCAAATTCAACAAGATGCCGAGATAGAGCGCAAGCAACAGCGACAGCTTTTGCTGCGTTAACGTTTTGATATAATTCATTTACTTATTCATTCCTGACCCGGTGTCAATAAACCAACCTTAAATGGGACTATTTAAAGTCAATAGAGTTCGTCCGTGAGCGAGAAAAGCGCAAGCAACGAGCAGGAACGGGACGAATCTGAACCGGAACGGCAATGAAGGCGCATGCAGCGCAGCAGTAGAACATTTAACCAATGGTAAGACCAGACAATAATTGATCTGACCCCATAAAATGATAAAAGGCCCCTGATGGAGCCTCTCTTTGGACTGGCAGCGACCTTAGTTGATGATATTCAGAGTCACATCAATGTTGCCACGCGTGGCGTTAGAGTACGGGCAAACAATGTGTGCCGCATCCACCAGTTTCTGCGCTTCGGCTGCATCCATCTCTGGCAGGTGGATATTCAATTTAGCTTCGATTCCAAAACCGGTTGGAATTGGGCCGATACCGACTTCGCCTTCAATCCACGCATCTTTTGGCATGGTGATTTTGTCACGGCCAGCCACAAACTTCATCGCACCGAGGAAGCACGCTGAGTAACCCGCGGCGAACAGCTGCTCTGGGTTAGTGACTTCGCCGCCTGCGCCGCCCATCTCTTTTGGCACGCCCAGTTTCACATCCAGCACGTTGTCAGACGAAGTGGCACGACCATCACGGCCGCCGGTGGCTTTGGCTTTTGCGGTATAAACAACTTTATCTAAAGACATATTAACCTCACTATTCACTATATAATCGCGCACTATATATCTATGCGCAGTTTTGACGTTGATATCCAGGATGCCGCGTTGGCGACATCCAAAATGCTTTATTTGGCGCGGTTAAGATTGGTGCGCAAATCGTCCAGCTGATTTTTCAAAGCAATCAAGGTGTCATCGTCACAGGCGGTGGCACAGCGTACCGCCTCGGGAATGTTTTGTGCTCGTTCACGCAGCGCACGACCTTCATCTGTCAGGGTCACCACCACCTGGCGCTCATCGCGACGCGAACGCTGACGGCGTAACAAACCAGCGGCTTCTAAGCGTTTCAGCAGCGGCGTCAGCGTGGCTGAATCAAGGAAAAGCTGCTCGCCAATCTCCGTTACGGTCACATCATCCTGATTCCACAGCACCAGCATCACCAGGTATTGCGGATAGGTAATCTCCAGCTCAGCCAGCAGCTGGCGATAGACTTTGTGCATCGCCAGATTCGCCGAATAGAGCGCGAAGCAGAGGTGTTGATCAACCTGGAGTGGCGTCTGCTGCACTTTTTTGTCATCTTGATTACTGTTCATGCGATTCAATATAGATAGCGCGCTAGATAATTGCAAGCAACTTTATTCCGGAGTGTTAAAGATGCGTGATTCACTGGAAGAGCAAGCGCGCCGTTATGCCACGCAGGCACATGCTGCTGCGGGTCAGCGTCGCAAATACACCGATGAGCCTTACATAGTGCACCCAGCTGCGGTGGCCGAACTGGTGCGCAGCGTCACCGATGATGAACAGATGATTGCCGCCGCCTGGCTGCATGACACCGTGGAAGATACCCCGAGCACGTTACAGGACATTGAAAGCCATTTTGGACAGCGCGTCGCGCAGTTGGTCGACATGCTGACTGACAGCGCGCAGCCCGAGGCGAAAAACCGCGCCGCCCGCAAACTGGCGCACTTCCGCCATACCGCCGAAGCCTGTCCCGATGCGCAAACCATCAAGCTGGCCGATATCATCGACAACACCCGCGCCATTGTGCATTTCGATCCCGACTTTGCACGTATCTACCTGATTGAAAAACAGATCCAGATTCAGTTGTTGAACCAGGGCGATCCGCAATTGTGGCAGCAGGCAGAGCAGATCATTCAGCAAGGCATTGATCAGCTGGCGCAGCCACCACACAGCGTGCCAGAGAGTTGGTTTGTGAAACAGGCGGCGAAATACGGCGGATTGAGCTAAAAAAAACCCGCCGTGCAGGCGGGTCAGAGAACCGATAGTCTTTTTACTCGAGCAACTGCCGCCCCAGGTAGGGATTCGCTTGCAGCAGTTTCATCAGTTTACGTGCCGTAGCGGATGGGCGCGTGCGTTGCGCCTCCCAACTTTTTACAGATGAAACGCTCACCCCCATCACGCGGGCGAACTCATCCACCTGCATGCCGGTCATTTCGCGTAAACGCTGTGGCTCGGGAACGGATACTGCGTTGAGTGTAATTTCTGATACGGAAGGCTGTGCATCACGTGTCAAAACAATCTGCTCAAGGCTACTCAATAACTCGACCATTGGATCTTTTATTTCCATAGAGAACTCCTTAAAACTCACTATGAAGCACGTGAAAGTAGAGAGGTAAGCGCCACCAGGCGCTGAAACCCGGCCAAGTCAGGCTGTATCCCGCAGCGGTCTTTTCGATTTTTTATTAAACCGTTACGGGACACAGCCTGTTGCACACTGCGAAAAGATGTCATGGCAATGCAACAATCAGCCGGGTTACTAATTATGGGTCAAATCCCCGGCTTTGCTGCCTGATTACTGATTATTTTTTATTCTTACTTATGCCGCAGAAGGATCGATCACCATAAGTAACTGACCCGCCTGCACTTGCTGCCCAGCCTGCCGATAGAAACTATGGATTTTTCCACTGACTGGCGCCACGATCGGGATTTCCATTTTCATAGATTCGAGAATGCCTACCGTGGCACCCGCTTCAATCTCACTGCCTTCGTCAACCAACCATTGCCACACGCTGCCCGCCACCAGGCTCTCTACCGGGCTACACCCTGCAGGCACCGTAATCTCTTCAATACTCTGTTCCTGCAGCTGACTGTCGAAGGTGAATTGCCCTTCTGCTCGCCAGCACGCCAGTTCACAGTCAAAAGCCTGCTGACGTTGCTGCTGGAAGGCGTCGATTTCCTCCGCCTGCTCCACCAGCATCGCCTGATAATCTGCAAGGCGGAATTCGCCCTCTTCGCTCCGCAGCGGATAGTCACCCCACGGGAAACGCTCGCGAATGCTGAGCAATTCCTCGGCGCTGACCGGATAAAAACGGATTTGATCAAAGAAGCGCAGCAGCCACGGCTGTGTGAAGGCCGAGGTTTGTCGATCGCGGTTCCACATCTGCATGGTGCGCCCGACAAACTGATAACCGCCCGGCCCTTCCATGCCATAGACGCACATGTAAGCGCCGCCAATACCTACCGAGTTTTCTGCTGTCCAGGTGCGCGCCGGATTGTACTTCGTGGTCACCAGGCGATGACGCGGGTCGAGCGGCGTCGCCACGGGCGCACCGAGATAGACATCGCCCAGCCCCATCACCAGATAGGCGGCGCTGAACACGATCTCCTTCACCTCATCAATGCTGGCCAGACCATTGATGCGGCGGATAAATTCTATATTGCTAGGGCACCACGGCGCATTGGGGCGTACCGACTGACTGTAGCGGGTTATCGCCTCACGGCAGGCCGCATCGTCCCAGCTGAGCGGTAACCACACAGTACGCGAGGGCACAGCGGCCTCGCTGAGGTCGCCCAGCGCATGATCAATGTGCAAAATTTGCGCCAACAGCTCACTTCTCACACAGTGTTGTGCGTCGTAATGCACCTGTAGCGAACGGATGCCCGGCGTTAATTCCAGCTGACCCGGCAGAGAATGGGCTTCCAGCTGTTGCATCAGCGCGTGCACGCGGAAACGCAGGGCGATATCCAGCATCAAATCGCCATACTCTACCAGCAGAAAACGGTCACCTGCTGCACGCACACTGAGCGATGGGCGGCCATTTTCTGCCGCCTGATGGTGCAATAGTGGATCAATAAGGGGCAGCGCAGCGTTCACTGTAAGCGGTACGGATTGCAGTTTGATGATCGCTTCACGCTCTGCCTGCGCCAGTTGATCCGCACTGCTGAGATCGATCGGCAGGAAGCGCACGCGATCCCCTGCTTTGAGCTGTCCCAGCTTCCACAGATCGGCTTCGATCACCGTGGCCGGGCAGACAAAGCCACCGAGCGAAGGACCGTCCGGGCCGAGGATCACCGGCATATCGCCGGTAAAATCCACCGTGCCAAAGGCATAGGCGTTGTCGTGAATATTGGAAGGATGCATGCCCGCTTCACCGCCGTCGCTGCGCGCCCAGGTCGGTTTCGGTCCGATCAGGCGAATGCCGGTACGGCTGGAGTTATAATGCACCTGCCACTCGGCGGCAAAGAACGCCTCGATGTCATCATCGGTAAAGAAGGTCGGTGCGCCGTGCGGGCCGTAAATCACCCGCAGCTGCCATTCGCCGTTGAGTTCCGGCACCAACTCGCGAGGCAAGTCTGCCGTTGCCAGCACCTGCGGTTCGGCAAGATGCAATACATCGCCCGCCCGCAAAGCCCGCCCGGCGTGACCGCCAAACTTGCCGAGCGTAAAGGTGCTGCGGCTGCCAAGATAGCGCGGCGTATTCAAGCCGCCCGCCAGCAGCAGATAGCTGCGGCACCCTTCTCTCACATCGCCCAGCGTCAGGGTTTGCCCGGCCTGCGCGGTGACAATCTGATGCATCGTTAACGGCTGCAGATCCAGCTGCGCGGCAATCGGTGCGCCGGTCAGAACAAAACTGCACGCCTGATTAAAACGCAGCGTGGGACCGCGCAAGGTAATCTCCAGCCCCGCCGCCTGCGCGTCGTTATTCAATAAGCGATTACCCAACTGGAACGCGCGGCTGTCAAACGGGCCAGACGGTGGCACACCGACGTGCCAGTAACCGACACGGCCAGGCGCATCCTGCACCGTGGTCAAGGTGCCGCCGCTGAGGATATCCAGCGTGGGCGGTTGCCACTGCACGCCGCCCAGCGTGGCGGTGATGATGCGGCCCTGCTGCACTTCCGGCAGGGAACAGAGATGGCGCAACCACAGCAGATTGGTTTCGATACCGTACAGCTCGGTGGCGTCCAGCACCTGTGCCAGACTGCGCAATGCCACCTCACGGCTGGCCGCATGCACAATCACTTTCGCCAGCATCGGATCGTAAAACGGCGATACTTCCATGCCGGTTTCCACGCTGCTGTCGATGCGCAGCGTGGCGTCTTCACTTTCCGTCGGGAACTGGACGTGACTGAGCAAACCGGCACTGGGCTGGAACTGTTTGGCCGGATCTTCAGCGTACAGGCGCACCTGAATCGCATGGCCTTGCGCTTCGGTCGATAAGGTGTGCAGCGGCGGCAACGTTTGTTGCGCCAGCTCCACCATCCAGCGTACCAAATCCACGCCATACACCATTTCAGTGACGCCGTGCTCCACCTGCAAACGGGTGTTCACTTCAAGAAACCAGAACTGTTGGCTGGCATCATCGTAGACATACTCCACGGTGCCCGCGCTGCGGTAGTTGACCGCACGCGCCAGTCGCACCGCAGTTGCTTGTAGCTCAGCGCGCACTGCCTCGCTCAACCCCGGCGCGGGCGTCTCTTCCAGCACTTTTTGGTTGCGGCGCTGAGCAGAACAGTCACGCTCGCCAAGGGCAATCACTTTGCCAGCCCCATCGCCAAAGATCTGCACCTCAATGTGGCGCGCGCGGGCGATAAACTTCTCTAAAAATACGCCATCGTCGGCGAAATTATTGCCTGCCAGTCGTTTAACACGCGTAAACGCCGCATTGAGCTGTTCGGCATCATCACAACGCTGCATGCCAATACCGCCGCCACCGGCGGTGCTTTTCAGCATCACCGGGTAGCCAATCTTCTCCGCCATCACTCGCGCTTCGTCCAGCGAAGTCAGCAAACCACTGCCCGGCAGCAGCGGCACCTGATTCTCCTGTGCCAGCGCACGCGCACGATGTTTTAAACCGAACGCGGCCATCTGCCCGGCACTCGGCCCGAGGAACTGCACGCCGGCCGCTTCACAGCGCGTCACAAACTCGGGATTTTCGCTGAGGAAACCGTAACCGGGATGCACTGCCTGCGCCCCGCTCTGTGCGGCAATTTCCAGTATTTTTTGCTGATTGAGATAAGTGTCTCGCACCTGCCCCTCGCCCAGCGACCAGGCTTCATCGGCCAGTCGCACATGGCGCGCGTGGCGATCGGCTTCGGCATACACCGCAATCGCGCGGATGTTCATCGCTTGCAAGGTACGGATGATGCGCACAGCAATCGCGCCACGGTTGGCAATCAATACGCGATCAATCATGAGTGAAATCTCTTATTACGGCAGGTCGTCCTGCAGGGACAATGACGGCTTTAAAACGGGTCGTCCCGTTGCGTCAAAGATTCACCACACGCTGACTAAGATCGGCGTCGGGTTGTAACCGTTACAGGGATTGTTGAGCTGCGGGCAGTTGGAGATCAGCACCAGGATATTCATCTCCGCCACCATCTCGACGTATTTACCCGGTGCAGAAATGCCATCGGCGAAGGTCAAACCACCGTCGTGCGTCACCGGCACGTTCATAAAGAAGTTGATGTTGTGGGTGATATCGCGACGCGTCAGGCCAAATTCTGGCTTCTCGGCCACCGCCAGCATCCAGCTGTCACGGCAGGAGTGCATATGGCGCTTCTCCAGGTCGTAGCGCACGGTGTTGCTTTCACAGGAGCAGGCGCCGCCCAACGTATCGTGGCGACCACAGGTATCGGCAGTTATCGTCAGCATCGGGCGATCCAAGTTGGAACGCAGCACGCTGCCCGCACTGAGGAACACATTCTTTTGCCCGCGCAGCGTATCGCTCATGCTGTAACGCTCGGCAGTGTCGTCGGCGTTGAAGAACAGGGTATCGGCAGCCTGATTCCCTTCCAGATCGGTGATACGCAAGGTCTGGCCCGCTTCGATGCGCTGCAACCAGTAATCACCGGCGTTCACCTGCTGCTGGAATGGCGCTTCGGCGGAATTGAGTAAGCTTTCAGTGATCATCAGATTTCTCCTTGCAGCTGATAGAGTGCGTTGTTGCGCAGTCCGCGCTGGTTTTCGGCACGCGCCAGGCAAATGTCCGGCAGCGGCGCGCGCTGGGCGTCCAGTGCGATCTGCACCGGCTGGCGCGGATATTCGCTGCTTACATTCAGCGGATGCGGGCAGGTGTGTAGGATCACCAGCGTGTCCATGGCGAAGCGCAGCCGCACCTGTGCGCCAGGTGCACCCTGCTGCTCCAGTTGCAGCGTGCCGTTATCATCGGCGCGCACCCTGGCAAACAGGTTGAGGCAGGAGGCGACATCTCGCTGGCCGAGGCCGTATTTCGCCAGCTCGACGAGGAAACTGTCGTAGCCGTTTTGATGGCGCAGATTGCGCGCCTGCTGATAGTCGCTGGCGCCGAAGCGTGCGGCAGTGTGCTCAGCATTCAAGGTGCCGCAAACGCTCTCATGCCAGCCGAAGCTGTCTTCTTCGATGCCGCAAAAAATGCGCCCCATATCGGAATAAAGGCAGTGCCCGGCCGTCAGGCGGAAAGTGTGCTGGCACTTCAGCGTATCGGGCGCGTTGTAGCGCTCCAGCAGATTTTCCGGGTTGTAGAACAGCATGCCGACGTTGGCACCGCCTTCAATATCGGTCAGTGTCAGCGCCGTACCGCTGCGCATCACCAGCGACCAGTGCGATCCCGCCGGTAACAGGGTTTGATAAGCATTCATGTGGTGCTCCTTTAAGCCACCTGCGGCTCAGATGGCAGCGCAACATCAGGCTGTGTGCGATCCAGCGGCAGGTCGTAAGTGATAGTCGCGCCCCAGGCTTGCGGCGCGTGCGGGTCATGACGCAGTTTGTCGAACACCAGCAGGCGCGAAGCCAGGCTGAAGCCCTCTTTCAGGTCATGCGTGATCATAAAAATGGTCAGGTTGTGCTGCTGCCACAGGCGGGTAATCAGCTGGTGCATTTCACTGCGGATACCGGGATCGAGCGCACCAAACGGCTCATCAAGCAGCAGGATACGCGGCTGTTTCATCAGCGCCTGTGCCAGCGCCAGGCGTTGCTGCATGCCGCCCGAGAGCTGGTGCGGGTATTTGTTTTGCGCATGCTCCAGGCCAACCTGCGCCAGCATTGCCTGCGCACGCTGACGAATCGCCTGGCGCTTTTTGCCCCACACACGTCCCAGCCAGCGGGCGCTGCTGAACTCTTCCGCCAGCATCACGTTGCCGAGCACCGTCAGATGGGGAAACACCGAATAGCGCTGGAATACCACGCCGCGATGGGCATCGGGTTCGTCGGGGATGGGTTCACCGTCCAGCAGCAGTTGGCCTTTGGTCGGCGATTCGGTGCCAAGTAGCATGTTGAGGAAAGTGGTTTTGCCACAGCCGGATGCCCCGACAATCGCCACAAACTCGCCCTGCTCGACGTTGATGTTGAGACGTTCCAGCACCACCTGATCGCCGTAATGTTTTTCGAGGTTTTTCAGTTGCAGTAATGGCATGGTTCGCTCCTGAATCATTTCGCGTGATACCACGGCCAGCAGCGACGGCTGATCAGCCGCAGCAGCAGGTCGAGCACAAAGGCCAGCAGCGCGATCCACGCCACGTAAGGCAAAATCACATCCATCGCCAGATAACGGCGCATCAGGAAGATGCGATACCCCAGCCCTTCGGTGGCGGCGATCGCTTCAGCAGCAATCAGGAACAACCACGCTGACGCCAGCGACAGACGCACCGCATCCAGCAGACGCGGCATCATCTGCGGCAGGATCACGCGCCACAAAATCTGCGCGCTGTGCCCACCGAGCGTCTGCGCTTTCACCAACTGCTCGCGCGGGATTTTCTCCACCTGCAACTGCAAATCGCGCGCAATCAGCGGGGTAATACCAATCACGATCAGCACCACTTTCGACACTTCGCCGAGGCCAAAGCAGATAAACAGAATCGGCAGAATCGCCAGCGGCGGCACCAGCGCGACTACCGTCACCAGCGGTGCCAGCACTGCCCGCACCACCGGCAGCGCGCCGGTGAACAGGCCAATCGCCAGCGCCAGCAGTGCGCTGATCGCCACCCCGCTCAGCAGGCGCATCAGGCTGGCGGCGGTGTCGGTCCACAGCAGGTATTCCCCGGTGCGCGGGCTGGGCTGAAACGCCATGCGACTGATGGCGTCCCCCATCGCGTTAAACCCTGGCAACAGTTTGTCTGCGGCGTTCAGGCTGAGACGCGCATCCGACGCGAACAGATAGACCAGCAGCAGCGCCAGCAGCGGCAGGATGCCTAGCAGCAGGCGACCGAGCGGCAGCGGTTGGTAGTTGATCAATTTACGCATCGGCATCGTCTCGCTTAAAGCTGACCCGCAGCGGCCAGTTTGGTGAACTCATCGGTGAAGCGCAGTTTCAGGTTGTTGGTATCGCCCCAATTGCCTGCTGGCGTTTCCACGCCCACCACATCAGCACTCGGTGCGCCTTCACCCAGTAAACCGTGCTTGAAGGAGAACTCTGCGACCAGTTGCATGGTGGCTTTCAACTGCGGGCTGTCGACAAAATCGAGGGTGGTTTTGGCATCGCTGAACAAGTGAGTGGCGGCCAACTGCTGATCGAAGCCCGCCAGATCGGTGCCGGAAGCCTGCGCCATTTGCGTGCGCGCAGCTTTGGCGCTGTCACTCGCGCCGGACATGGTTTTCAGCGTTTCATACCAGGCACCGGTCAGCGCCTTGCCCAACTGCGGATACTTTTTCAGCGTGGCGGTATTCACCACCAGCAGATCAAGGATTTCGCCGGGGATTTGTGCTGAAGAGAAGATTAAATGACTGTCTGGCTGCTTTTCCGCTTCGGCCAGCAGCGGGTTCCACGTGACGATGGAATGCACGTCAGACGTGCCGAACGCCGCCACCAGATCGGCATCCGCGGTGTTCACCACTTTGACATCCTTCTCGCTCATGCCCGATTTCTCTAGCGCACGCGCCAGCAGATAGTGAGAGACCGAGAGTTCGACCAGATTGATCGGCTTGCCTTTGAGCGAGGCAATGTTGCCTTTGCCCTTCAGCAAAATACCGTCATTGCCGTTGGAGTAGTCGCCGACGATCAGCGCCGTGCTGTCCACGCCGCCGGTGGCAGGAATGGTCAGGGCATCCATGTTGGTCATGGTGCAGCCGTCAAAGCCGCCGGCGGTGTACTGATTCACCGATTCGATGTAGTCATTGACCTGCACAAACTGGATGTCGATGCCGTATTTATCGGCCCATTTTTTCACGATGCCGCTCTGCTGGGCGAAATCCCATGGCATCCAGCCCGCGTAAATGGACCAACAGATCTTGAAGGAGGGTTTGTCGGCGGCCAGCGTATTGACGCTGAACAGTGCGACGGTGCAAAGCAACAGCAAGCGAAGGCAGGCTTTGATCATGATGGTTCCTCTGGCGTTAACGGGCGAAATAAAAGCAGGAGGCGGCGAGCAACGATCTCGCTTTCCTCCCGGGCTTTTGTCCCGCCGTGTAACCGTCAGAGGACGGTCGGTCACTCTCGGACCAGCATCTTTCGACCGGAACCCTAGTGACCCATTGCAAATTGTCTGGCGACATCGGTTGCCCGCTATCGCTCCTGCATCTGCATAAACACATTCAAAAAAAGTGCCAATATTCTATCAGTATGAATTATCTGACTTATTATTAAATTCTCGATGTTTTGCCTACCGATGATGCACAGTAGTGCGGCAGATGCGCACCAGCATGAAGCAGAGGAACGTCAATTTATGAGCGATTTGGATTTCAACGTTAGCTATGCCTCGCACCGCGCCCCGATGATGGGTCGCAATGCGGTCGCGACGTCTCAACCGCTGGCGGCACAGGCGGGGATGCGCATGTTGCAACAGGGCGGTAATGCGGTAGATGCGGCGATTGCCAGCGCGATGGCGCTCACCGTACTGGAACCCACCGGCAACGGCATTGGCAGCGATGCGTTTGCCATTATCTGGGATGGGAAAGCGCTGCATGGCTTAAATGCCTCCGGTCGCTCCCCCGCCAGCTGGAATGCAGAACGCTTTGCCGGACAGAGCACCATGCCGGAAACCGGTTGGGAAGCCGTGACCGTACCGGGCGCGGTTTCTGCCTGGGTCACGCTGGCCGAGCGCTTTGCCACGCTGCCGCTGACCACACTGGCACAACCGGCGATCGAGTACGCCCGCGACGGCTTCCCGGTTTCGCCGCTGATCGCCCATCTGTGGCAGCGCGGCTACAACAAACTGAAGTCTCAGCCGGGTTTTGTTGAGTGTTTTGCGCCAGATGGCCGACCGCCGCGTGCTGGTGAGCTTTTCCGTAACCCGGCGCAGGCCGCCACACTGCAGAAAATCGCCGAAACCAGGGGGGAAGCCTTCTATCGGGGCGATCTGGCGGAAAAAATGGTGGCATTTGCCGGGCAGCACGGCGCGGCACTGAGCATGGCCGATCTCAACAACCATCGCGCCGATTGGGTGGATCTGTTGTCACGCCCGTTTGCCGATGGCTCGGTGCAGGAATTACCGCCCAACGGTCAGGGCATCGCCACTCTAATTGCGCTCGGCATTCTGGAGCAGTGGGACATCGGCAGCTACACGCCTGATTCCGTGCCGTGGCTGCACTTGTCGATTGAAGCGATGAAGCTGGCGCTGGTCGATCTGGATCGTTACGTCACCGATTACGACCATCTGGAATTCCCGGCAGAGTTGCTGCTGAGTGACAGCTACCTCAAGCAGCGCGCTCAGCTCATCAATCCTGACCAGGCCGGGGATTTTACCTTCGGCTCCCCGCAGCAGAGCGGCACAGTGTATCTCTCGACTGCCGATGCTAGCGGCATGATGGTGTCCTTTATTCAGTCCAACTATATGGGCTTTGGTTCAGGCGTGGTGGTGCCGGGCACCGGCATCAGCTTGCAGAATCGCGGTTGCGGCTTCTCGCTCGATCCGCAGCATCCGAACGTAGTGGCCGGTAGCAAACGTCCTTTCCACACTATTATTCCGGCGTTTGCGCTGGATGCGGCGGGACAGCCATTGATGTCGTTTGGCGTGATGGGCGGCCCGATGCAGGCGCAGGGGCACTTACAGCTGGCGTTGCGCATCATGCAGCACAAGCAAAACCCGCAGGCAGCGATTGATGCGCCGCGCTGGCGTGTTGAGCAAGGCCGTGCGGTGGTGGTGGAACCGGGTATCGACCGTAATGTGCTGGCGAAACTGCGCGAAATGGGTCACCAGATTACGGTGGAGGATCCATTACAGAGCTACAACTTTGGCGGTGCGCAGGCGATTGTGCGTGACCCGCAGGGCTTCTACATTGCCGCCACTGAAAGCCGGAAGGATGGGCAGGCGCTGGTGTTTTAAATCACAATCTGGCGGCATCAGTGCGGACTGCCAGATGCCGCCAGGTGATTTCAGCCTTTGGGTTCGGTTTTTGCCTGCTTTCGTTGGTGTCGATGGAGTACAACCTCCAGGGTCGACCACCCGCACATTTCTTTCATGACCTTAATCCGGCGCGCCAGAGTGCGCCTTTTCCCACAGTTTGCCGCGCCTCAACCCGTTGTACACGCCAGGCCATTGCACTATCCTTTAGGACCATTCCCACCGAATCGAAATTAGCCATAACAGGAGTTCAACATGGCGTCAGGATTATCCCGCATCTGGATGCTTACCGGCATGCTTATGATCAGCGCACTGGTTGTGCTGCAACTTACCGCCTGTGGCGATAAAGAAGGCGATCAACGTAAAGCCTTCACAGACTTCCTGCAGAACACCGCAATGCGCAGCGGCGAGCATCTGCCCAGCCTGAGCGAAAACCAGAAGCAGACTTTTGGCAACTACGCGGGCGACTACGCCATTTTGTATGGCTTCTCACAGCAGGCCAATCAGGCGGTTGAGCAAGGCATGCGCCCTGTGGTTGATGAACTGGCTGCGATTCGTGTGCCACAAGATTATCTGACCCGTCGCGATAGTCTGCGTCAGGCGAGCGGCAACCTCAGTGTGCTGTCACAGCAGATTCAGAGTGCCAAAATGCAGGCCGACAGCAGCAAAGCCACGCTGAAGCAGCCTGACGATCTGAAGAAAGTGTATGACAGCGTCTACGCCAAAGTGGTGACGCAGCCAGCGGGTACACTGATTCCGCTACTGCCTCAGCTTCAGGCGTTGAGCCAGGCGGCGGTGCAAACCGGTGATTATCTGCAGTCGCAGGGCACGCGTGTGACCTTCAATGACGGTGGCGTTCAGTTCCCAACGCAGGATCAGGCCACGCAGTACAATACCCTGATGAGCAACCTTTCCAGCAATGCTCAAGCCCTGACTCAGGCACAGAATGCTGTGCAGGGTGGTTTGTAACCTCGCTTTGAATGCGTTCAGGGGCGACTAACAGGTCGCCCTTTTCCTGACATACTTTTCATTGCATCTTTCAGATTTTTCGTCACTTCCTTACACCTTACTTATCAGCATCGCTATTGTGTGATCTGACGCATTTTCAACCAAAAATAGTTTGTGATCTCAATCACACTTATGAAACAAACCTGAGAGCTGCAAAGGTGACTTAAGTCACATTTATCCCGTTGTTTTGCTTAAAATTTCGCCTTCGTACTTTTCTTACACTCTATTTATGTGATCTTCATCACCTTATAGCACCCTGACCACCCCAATTTTGAGTGATCTGCATCACACTTATCCCGGATGCTACGCAGCGTAATAAACTAGTGCTAGAGTCCGCGTGCATACAGTGATGCCACGGCCCGCGCCGGAACGGCTCAATAAAAGTCTTAACAAAAACAACCGCGCTCTTATTGCAGCGCGTCTCAATAAGGGGTGGGTTTATGTCCTCATCAGCGAAGGTCAAGGTCCAGAGCTTTGGTCGCTTTCTGAGTAACATGGTGATGCCAAACATCGGTGCGTTTATCGCCTGGGGTATCATCACAGCACTGTTCATCCCAACCGGATGGATTCCAAACGCAACGCTGGCGAAACTCGTCGGCCCAATGATCACTTACCTGCTGCCATTGTTGATCGGTTTCACCGGTGGACGTCTGGTGGGCGGCGATCGCGGTGGCGTGGTCGGTGCCATTACCACCATGGGTGTGATTGTCGGTGCAGATATGCCGATGTTCCTCGGCGCGATGATTGCCGGTCCACTGGGCGGCTGGGCGATCAAAACCTTTGACCGTATGGTTGATGGTAAAATCAAAAGCGGCTTTGAGATGCTGGTTAACAACTTCTCAGCCGGTATCATCGGTATGCTGTTGGCGCTGCTGGCGTTCATCGGCATCGGTCCATTGGTTGAAGGTCTGTCACACATTCTTGCGGCGGGCGTAAACCTGATGGTGCAGAACAACCTGCTGCCACTGACTTCTATCTTTGTTGAACCGGCGAAAATCCTGTTCCTCAACAACGCCATCAACCACGGTATCTTCTCGCCACTGGGTATCCAGCAGGCTAGCGAAGCCGGTAAATCCATCTTCTTCCTGATTGAAGCGAACCCAGGCCCAGGTATGGGTGTACTGGTTGCCTACATGATTTTTGGTCGCGGTAGCGCTAAGCAGTCTGCAGGCGGTGCGGCAATCATCCACTTCCTCGGTGGTATCCACGAAATTTACTTCCCGTACGTGCTGATGGCGCCACGTCTGCTGCTGGCAGTGATCCTCGGTGGTATGACAGGCGTGTTCACCCTGACCGTACTGAACGGCGGTCTGGTGTCTCCAGCGTCTCCGGGTTCTATTCTCGCAGTACTGGCGATGACGCCAAAAGGCGCATACTTCGCCAACATCGCGGCCATCATCGCGGCGTTTGCCGTCTCCTTCGTGGTCTCTTCTATCCTGCTGAAAACCAGCAAAGTAAAAGAAGATGACGACATCGAAGCTGCGACTCAGCGTATGCGTGATATGAAAGCGCAGTCGAAAGGTCAGGCCGTTGCCGGTTCTCCGGTTATCGCCGATGCCAACAGCGTTGATGTGAGCCACGTGCGTAAAATCATCGTGGCCTGTGATGCCGGTATGGGTTCCAGCGCCATGGGTGCAGGTGTGCTGCGTAAGAAAGTGCAGGATGCCGGCCTGAGCAATATCTCGGTGACCAACAGCGCGATTAACTCACTGCCGGGCGATGTGGATCTGGTGATTACTCACCGCGATCTGACCGAGCGTGCGATGCGCCAGGCACCGCAGGCGCAGCATATTTCGCTGAACAACTTCCTCGATAGCGCGCTGTACAGCAATCTGACTGAACGTCTGATCGCCGCTAACCGCAGTGAAGCACATCGTGAAACCGTGCAGACCACGCTGGCAGACAGCTACGACGATGGCAGTGCTAACTTGTTTAAATTGGGCGCGGACAACGTGTTCCTGGGCTTGAGCGCCAGCAACAAAGAGCAGGCGATTCGCTTTGCTGGTGAGCAGTTGGTGAAAGGCGGTTATGTCCAGCCAGAGTACGTTGAAGCGATGCTGGAACGTGAAAAGCTGACCCCGACCTATCTCGGTGAGTCTATCGCCGTGCCACACGGCACCGTGGAAGCCAAAGATCGCGTGCTGAAAACTGGCGTGGTGTTCTGCCAGTACCCTTCGGGCGTATTGTTTGGCGAAGAAGCCGATGACGTGGCGCGCCTGGTGATTGGTATTGCGGCTCGCAATAACGAACACATTCAGGTGATTACCAGCCTGACCAACGCGCTGGATGATGACAGCGTGATTGAGAAGCTGGCGAACACCACCAGCGTGCAGGATGTGCTGGATCTGCTGTCAGGTAACACCGTGAAAGCGTAATACCACGTTTTAATTTCCCTGGGGCGGGCAAGCCCGTCCCACATTTCCGGGGCGGATTTGCCCGCCCTTTCGTCATTTGATATGGGTCAAATTTATGAAAGCGTTACATTTTGGAGCAGGTAACATCGGTCGCGGTTTTATCGGTAAGTTACTGGCTGATGCCGGTATCGAACTGGTCTTCGCGGATGTGAATCAGGTGGTTCTGGATGCCCTTAACGCCCGTCATGAGTATCCGGTTCATGTGGTTGGCGAGCAGGCAAAAGTCGAAATCGTTACCGGCGTTAGCGCAGTGAACAGCACCAGCGACGACATCGTCACGCTGATTGCTGAGGTTGATATCGTTACCACGGCGGTTGGTCCGCAGATTCTGGAGCGCATCGCGGGCGGTGTGGCGAAGGGGCTGGCCAAACGCAGCGACAACGGTAATGTCCGTCCGCTGAATATCATCGCCTGTGAAAACATGGTGCGCGGCACCAGTCAGTTGAAGCAGCACGTTCTGAAAGCGCTGCCAGAACAGTATCACGCGTGGGTTGAAGAGCACGTTGGCTTCGTCGACTCCGCCGTTGACCGCATCGTGCCGCCATCTGAGGCCGGCAGCAACGATCCGCTGGAAGTGACAGTCGAAACCTTCAGCGAATGGATTGTCGATAAAACGCAGTTCAAAGGTGAATTGCCAAACATTCCTGGCATGGAGCTGACTGATAACCTGATGGCATTTGTCGAGCGCAAACTCTTCACGCTGAATACCGGCCATGCCATCACCGCGTATCTTGGCCAGTTAGCTGGCCACGCCACCATCCGTGATGCGATTCTGGATGAAAAAGTGCGTGCCGTGGTGCAGGGTGCGATGCAGGAGAGCGGCGAGGTGCTGATCAAGCGCTATGGCTTTGATGCCGACAAGCACGCCGCTTACATCCAGAAAATCCTCACTCGTTTCGAAAATCCGTACCTGAAAGATGATGTTGAACGTGTTGGCCGCCAGCCGCTGCGTAAACTCAGCGCGGGCGATCGTCTGATCAAACCCACGCTCGGCACCCTTGAGTACCACCTGCCACACGCCAACCTGGTGCAGGGTATTGCTGCCGCGATGCACTACCGCAGCGAAGCCGATCCGCAGGCGCAGGAACTGGCTGCCCTGCTGGCTGAAAAAGGCCCGCAGGCAACGCTGGCCGAGATCTCTGGACTGGAAGCCAATAGCGAAGTGGTCACCTCAGTGGTGAGTGCTTACAACGTTATGGCATAATGCGCGCCTTTTAATAGCTCACTCGGGCGCGGTGCCAACCGTGCCCGTCGGCGGTAGCGGAACGATGCAGGCAATAATGGAAGAGAAGCAAGCTTTTGAAAACCGGGTGCTTGAGCGCCTGAACGCCGGTCGATCGGTGAGAAGCTTCCTGATCGCCGCCGTTGAGCTATTGGCTGAAGCGGTCAACCTGCTTGTGTTGCAGGTTTTCCGTAAAGACGATTATGCCGTAAAGTACGCGGTTGAACCGCTGCTGCTCGGTGACGGTCCGCTGGGCGAGCTATCGGTGCGTTTGAAACTGATTTACGGTTTGGGCGTGATTAATCGCCATGAATATGAAGATTGTGAGCTGCTGCTGGCGCTGCGTGAAGAACTCAATCACGACACCAGCGACTACCGCTTTACTGACGATGAGATTCTGGGGCCATTTGGTGAACTGCACTGCGTTGTAGCGTGGCCGCCACAACCTGACTTCACCCGGGATGACGAAGCATTACGCAGTATGCAGCAGCAGCGCTATCTGCAAATGGTGCGATCCACCATGGTGCTGTCGCTCACCGAGCTGATATCGCGCATCTCCCACAAGCAAGCCTTCAAGAAGCCGGCCGTTTAGGGGCACTGTCGCGGTCGAATCCGCCCCGCTGCAAAATCGCCCCGTTTTGATGTATCCTTTGCCTGTTTTCCTTAACGAGTTTCCCCTGATGAAAGAACAAGAAAAAGCCGAGATCAAACTGCTCAGTGATCAACTGGACGCATTGAATCGCAAAGAACCCCAGCTGCTGGAATCTGGCGATGCCGAAAAACTCGGCGAGCTGCTGCGTGAAAAAGAGAAGCTGGTGCAGGAAATTGAACGTCTGCGCAGTGTTCGCGATGAGAAACTGAGTAAAGAAGCGCAACAGCTGCAGAAGCTGGGTTTCAGCCGTGAGATCACCAGGAAAGAACAAGCCAACATGGGCGCATTTAAGAAGAGCGTGCGCGGCCTGGTGGTGGTGCATCCAATGACCGCGCTGGGACGTGAGATGGGGCTGAAGGTGATGACCGGCTACGCGAAGCAGCCGTTCTGATACCCGATTACGCGGCGTGTGATACGTCGCGTTCCACGCTCTGTTCCTGCACTGCTTCAACCCCTGCCACGGGTTCAACCCCTGCTGCCAGCAATACCTGGGTGTTTAACGCATCCAACAGTGCATAGCGACGACGATACTCCGCACGTTTCTTACTGGCGATCTCTTCCAGTGCTTTCCTTTCCATCTGCAGCGGCAACGTAAACAGGTCGTCGGCACGGGCTTCACCGCCCAGTGACAGCCAGAACTCGCTGTAGCTGGCAAAGAACTTATCACCTTTACTGTGGCGATAACGCATGCTGCGGAACACATGCGTGGTATCTCCTACTGCGCAAATCGCTTGCACGCCACATTGTTGCGCCAGAATAAATACCGCTTCCATTAACAGACGTTTCGGGAATACGCCATGTGCGGCTTTGGTTGCATCGCGGATAACATCATTTGAGATGTGTTTGCGCGGCCCCTGCAATCCACCAATCAATAATGTGCGCTTGCCCTTTTCCTGAATAATGGAAAAAGAGAGCGAGGCAATATTCATGGTTTGATAATGCAGTGTCAGAGTTATTTCACCTTCACGGTCAAAATGTCCTGGGCAGCAATTAATAGCAAACACCTCATCATTTTTTCCGTTAAAAGTGGCAATCACATTTAACACCGGACTCAGCAGTAACTGGCGCAGTTTGGAATTATCCAGTTGATCCATCAGCGTGTAATGGTCAAGCAGTGCCTGCGCACGTTGTGCCACGCTAAAGCCTGCGCGCAGGTAAGGGCGATGCGGTTTAGCCGGCAGCAAACCCTGCATTTTCAGCAGTTGCGGCAGAAACGGCAGTTTCGCTAATGCGTTAAGGTAATTAAATGTCGTAACCGGAAAGATGAAAGACCTTAAAGCAAATTTAAAGCGGAACATACTGCTATTCCATAACTTATCAGGTCTGACGTTGCCGCTAATTAACGGCAAAAACAGAGATGCCGACGAATCTTTATTCGCCACAGGGGTAGTGATAGTAGACATAGTTATTTTACTTTCGTGTGATCAACTGCGGCTACTGTATGCCCCAAATTATCAACGGCAGGTTAATAACGAACGTAACGGTATTGTCAGCAGAGGTAATCTCGAAGTGGTTTAAGAAGTGTTTAGCTTTCGTAAAGAAAAAAACCGGTGAAGCAGCTTCACCGGTTCTGTGCGTTGGCTATCGCCTGAACTTACTTAGCAGCAGCGAAACGCGCAGCCGCTTCATCCCAGTTCACCACGTTCCAGAACGCTTTGATGTAGTCAGGACGTTTGTTCTGATACTTCAGGTAGTAAGCGTGTTCCCACACATCCAGACCAATGATTGGCTCACCGGATGCGCCAGAGATGGCTTCACCCATCAGCGGGCTATCCTGGTTAGCGGTTGAAACCACAGCCAGCTTGTCGCCTTTTTTCACCAGCCACGCCCAGCCTGAACCGAAACGGGTGGTAGCGGCTTTCTCGAACTCAGCCTGGAAAGCTTCAACGCTGCCGAAATCTTTTTCGATAGCGGCTTTCAGTTCGCCTTGCAGGCTGGTGCCCAGTTTCAGGCCTTTCCAGAAGAAGCTGTGGTTAGCGTGGCCGCCTGCGTTGTTACGCAGTGGACCTTTTTTATCTGCTGGCAGCTGATCCAGTTTAGCGATCAATTCTTCAACCGGCAGGTTAGCGAATTCGGTACCTTCCAGCGCTGCATTCGCGTTGTTAACGTAAGCCTGGTGGTGTTTAGAGTGATGGATTTCCATCGTCTGCTTGTCGAAGTGTGGTTCCAGTGCGTCGTACGCGTAAGGCAGGGATGGCAGTGAATAACTCATGTTCTTCCTCTCCATTTAGTGTTTTGCAGCATCACCTTAGCAGGGTGCCGCGTAAGCAGTCGGATCATTATAGTTAAAATCATGATCGGTAAAAGGGTTATCAATGCCTTAGTAATGATAAGGATTTGATGAATCTGGGAAAAGCACCGCACGCAGAGTCACATCTCATGCACGCGATGCCGCAGGATTACATCTTGTGGGTGCTGGCACGCAGCTTGAGCTGTACCGGCAGTTCGTTGATGGCAGGTGGTTCATCGCCCTTCAATGCGGAGAGTAAGCGCTTGCCCGCCGTGCGCCCCATCTCTTCATAAGGCAGGACCACGCTGGTGAGCGGCGGTGAGCAGACTGCTGCCAATGGGCCGCCACCGATGCTGGCAATCGCCAGCTGGCTGGGAATTGAGATGCCTGCGGCGTGGCAAGCCATGATGGCACCACAGGCCACTTCATCGCTGGTACAAATCAGCACATCCAGTTCCGGCCAGGTCAGCCGGATCTCCGCCAGCAGGCTATGTCCCGCGGCAAAGGTCGGCATTTTCGGCGAGGTCACCACGCGGTGCGGCGCCTGATTTGATGCCAGCATACCACTGTGCCAGCCATTCAGCAGTTGGCGGAAAATCGTGGTATTGGTTTGCGTACACAACAAGCCGAGATGGCGATAGCCACGTTCCACCAAACTCTGCACCAGCTGGCGAATCGCTTTAGCGTAATCGACACCAATGCTAATACCCGCAGATTCCTGATGCACCCCGCCGATATCCATCACCGGCAGGCCGGAATTACTCAGCAAACGATGAGCTTCAGCGACATTGTCGAAGTTGAAATGCACCATCGCCGCCGGATTGTACGAGAGCAACATCTCAATTAATTCGCTCTCTTCCGCCGCCGAGTGGTTGGCTTCCGCCAGCATCATGTTGTAACCCTGCGGACGCAGAATCTCTTGCAGCGCTTCCGACACAATCGCGCTGCCCGGCGTGGCGAAAGAAGGCACCACCATGGTGACTAGCTTCGACGATGCCGACGCCAGATTACGCGCCTGGATGTTCGGCACATAGGCCAACTCGGTGACGGCCGCATCAATTTTGGTGCGAATTTCAGGTGAGACTTTCTCCGGCATGCGCAACGCACGTGATGCCGTCATGGTGCTCACGCCGACCAAACGGGCAACATCGGCCAGTGTGCTTTTGCCGGTACCGCGCCGTTTTTTTTCTGCCATGCCTTCTCCTAACTGACTCGCTACAAATGCCCGCACGCAGCTTAAAACCAAATGCGTCAACGTGCCACGTTAATCACCACAGATTCGGGCACACCTCACCTGCTGAAGATTTTCAGATTCTCGGAGCATGTCAGGTGCTTGCAACGATGACAAACGGACTGCACAAAAATGTTAGCGATAACACAGTTTTTAACAACACCCGTGTTAGCGCTAACTTTTGCGACAATCATCACAGAAAAGCGTTGAGAAAATCACCTAAAGTGCACTCCATCGACGAATAACCAGGAATTACTGATGCTCACTCAATGGCTGACACCGCAACATATCCGCATCGTAGAACAGGTCAGCGACTGGCAGGACGCGGTACGTTTATCCGCTGAGCCGCTGCTGGCCGAAGGGGCGATCACCCCGGCTTACCTCGATGCCATCTTTACTTCGCATGCCGAACTGGGACCTTACTACGTACTGGCACCCGGCCTGGCGATGCCGCATGCCCGTCCGGAACAGGGTGCGCGTAAGAATGGCTTGTCGTTGCTGCATGTGAAGAACGGTGTGAGCTTTGCAGCGGATGAAAACGATCCGGTGCATGTGGTGATTATGCTGTGCGCCGTTTCCGGCGACGATCATATCCAGATGATCACAGCATTAGCCGAAGTATTCAGTGACGAATCTCGCCTGCAGCAATTGCTGACGGCGGCAACCCTACCAGCGATTGAAGCTGTTATTACAAATTAACCACCAGAGAATCCTATTATGAAAAAAGTCCTGATTGTGTGCGGTAATGGTCTAGGCAGCAGCTTTATTGTGGAAATGAACGTGAAGAAAATTGTGGTGGAATTAGGGAAAGAGGCCGAAGTGGGCCATACCGATTTAACCACGGCGAAATCGGAACAGGCCGACCTTATTATCAGCGCCAAAGATATTGCCGATCAGTTATCCGGGCATAGCGCGCAGGTATTTGGTCTGACGAATTTATTAGATAACGCCAAAATTAAAGAAATCCTGGCGGAAAATCTGTAATAGCCCGATTTTACTCACATGGAGTAATTATGCTGCAATTTATCATCAAGGATGTTCTCGGAACACCCGCAATACTTGTCGGCCTTTTTTCCCTGATTGGTTTATTACTGCAAAAGAAACCGGTGTCGGATGTGATTTCTGGCACGCTGAAAACCATCATGGGCTTTGTGATTCTCATCGCAGGGGCCAACCTGATTGCGGCAACACTGACCATTTTCAGCCAGCTGTTTGAACACTCGTTTAATATTCAGGGTGTCGTGCCAAATACTGATGCGATGGCCGCGCTGGCGCAGAAGAGTTACGGTACTGAAACCGCGATGATCATGGTGTTCGGTATGCTGGTGAACATCCTGCTGGCGCGTATCACCCCGCTGAAGTACATCTTCCTGACCGGTCATCACACGCTGTATATGTCGGCGATGCTGGCGGTGATTCTTTCCGTCGGCGGCGTACATGGCTTCTGGCTGGTGCTAATCGGTTCACTGATTCTCGGCACCATGATGGTGGTGTGCCCGGCGATTCTGCAGCCGTTCACACGTAAAATCACCAATTCGGACGATCTGGCGCTCGGCCACTTTGGCTCAACCGGTTATCTGCTGTCTGCGCTGGTCGGTAAAGCAGTGGGCAAAGGCAGTCCATCCACCGAAGAGTTGAAGGTGCCGAAAACCCTCAACTTCCTGCGTGATTCCTCGGTCGCGATTTCGCTGACCATGATGATTCTGTTTATCGCGCTAGTGTTGGTGGCGGGTAAAGAGTTCACCGAAAGTCAGGTGAGCGGCGGTCAGAACTTCATCGTGTTCGCGATTATTCAGTCCATCACCTTTGCGGCGGGCGTTTATATCATCCTCGCCGGTGTGCGTATGGTGATTGCCGAGATCGTGCCGGCCTTTAAAGGCATCGCAGATAAGTTAGTACCGAACGCCAAACCGGCGCTGGACTGCCCAACCGTGTTCCCGTTCGCGCCGAATGCCGTGATCATCGGCTTCCTGTGCAGTTTCTCCGCCGGTCTGATCAGCATGTTCCTGTGCCCATTGTTTGGTCTGAGCGTGATTGTTCCTGGTCTGGTGCCCCACTTCTTCTGCGGTGCCACCGCGGGTGTATACGGCAACATCACGGGTGGACGTCGTGGCGCGGTAGTCGGCTCCTTTGTACAAGGGCTGCTGATCTCCTTCCTGCCGGCGATTCTGCTGCCGCTGATGGGCGACCTGGGCTTTGCTTCGACCACCTTCGGCGACGCGGACTTCGGTATTGTCGGCATCGTACTCGGCCACATTATTTCGTTCTTCCATTGATGTCATAACACAGCGCCTGCGGGCGCTGTTTATGTAATGAGGAAAAAACCATGAACGCTCAATTTTCACCGTCATTAATGTGTATGGATCTCACCCGCTTTCGTGAACAGATCGAAGCGATGAATAGTACTGCGGCTTTTTATCATGTCGATATTATGGATGGCAGCTACGTTAAAAATATTACGTTATCGCCGTTCTTTATTGAGAACCTGCGTAAAATTACCGATGTGCCAATTGATGTGCATTTAATGGTCAATCACCCGGAAGATATTATTCCGATGTGCATTGAAGCGGGGGCGGATATTATTAGCTTCCATCCCGAAACCGCGAATAACAAAATATTCCGCCTGCTGACTCAAATCAAAGAAGCGGGCCGTCGCTGCGGCGTGGTATTAAACCCGGCGACACCTGCCGAGAGCATTCGTGAGTATGCACATCTGCTGGATAAGGTTACGGTGATGTCGGTGGATCCTGGCTTTGCGGGGCAGAAATTTATTCCGGAAACGCTGAACAAGATTCGCCGGCTGATTGCCATGCGCGAAGAGCACGGTTATCACTATCTGACCGAGATTGATGGTTCCTGCAATGCGCGCACCTTTAAGCAGATTGCGGCTTCTGGTGTGGATGTGTTTATCGTTGGCACGTCAGGCTTGTTCAATCTGGATGACGATGTGGCGCAGGCGTGGCAGAAGATGGAAAGTATTTTTGCCGAGGAAACGGCAGCCGCGTAATCCTTTCCAGGTGCGCATCCACGTGCACATTGAGTGAAACGTGCAGATTCTCAGCCGGGTCGCCAGGAATGGCGACCCGCTTCATCTTCCTGATACTGCTTTGGGGCAACCTTAGCCTTTTACCGACCCAGCTCGGTCAGTGACTTATCCAGCGCACCCACCAGCCAATCAATATCCGATTCCTGGAACGCCAATGGTGGACGCAGCTTCAGCACGTTGCCGTACGGACCGGCCACCGACGTCAGCACATGGTGATCGCGCAGCTTCTCGGTGAGATCCAGCGCAAGCGCTTTATCCGGCGTTTTGCTGGTGCGGTCCTGCACCAGTTCGAAGCCGATAAACAGCCCCGCTCCGCGCACATCGCCAATGCTTTCATGGCGATCCATTAACTTCTGCAACTCGGCGAGCAGTTTGGCACCCACCACGCGACTGTGCTCTTGCAAGCCCTCTTCTTTAATCACCGTCAGGACCGCCTGCGCCGCCGCCATAGCAACCGGGTTACCGCCAAAGGTGTTGAAGTAAGGGATATCGTCACTAAACGCCGCCAGCACATCACTCTTCGCCAGCAGGCCGGAAACCGGAATGCCGTTACCCATCGGCTTACCCGTGGTCACCACATCCGGCACCACGCCGTGACGGGCAAAGCCCCAGAACGCATCGCCAGTACGACCAAAGCCAGGCTGCACTTCATCCGCAATGAAGATACCGCCATTAGCGTGCACCACATCCACCGCTTTCTGCAGGAAGCCGCGTGGATTCGGTAACACACCATCGGAAGAGAAGATCGAATCCGCGAGGAAGCCAGCAAATTTAATGCCGTGTGCTTTCATGTCATCGATCTGTTTCTGAATTTCGTTGGCAAACCATTCGCCGAGATCCGGTGCGTTGACGCGGTAAGCATCGGGTGGCGAAACCAAACGCGTGGTGGCCGCCAGTGGCTGACCGCTGCCCAGTGCCGGGGAGACGCCAGACGTGAGATCGCTGGTGCCGTGATAGGCCTCCTGCGACACGATAATGCCCGTGCCGCCGCTGAAAGCACGCGCCACGCGGATCGCCAAATCGTTAGCTTCCGACCCGGTGCACATATACATAGCACGGTCGATAGCATCGGGCGTGGTTGCCAGCAGCTCTTCGGTGTAATCGAGAATGCGTTCGTGCAGATAACGGGTGTGGGTGTTCAGCATCTTCATCTGCTGATTCACCGCTTCGATCACCGCCGGATGGCAGTGGCCAATACTGGCCACGTTGTTGTACACATCGAGATATTTGTTACCTGCAGCATCCCACAGATACTGCCCTTCACCGCGTACCAGATGCACCGGCTTACGATAAAACAGGCGATACGACTCGCCCAACACTTTGCTGCGCTTGTCCGTCAGCTGGCGGGTTGCTGCATCCAGACCGTCGGCGTGCTCAGCACGAAAACTGTTGGTGTCCATGATGGTGGAACGTGTAGCCATGGTAACTCCCGTTGCGAAGGTGAAAGGGGTGCATGATGTGTGACCGTTGTCACCATCATGCCTGCTTTAACGAGAAATGCAACCAAATACACAAATACAACCAAATACACATGACGCCGTAATGACACTCAGGTAAGCTTAGGCCCAGATTATTACGCTACAGGGAAAAGTCATGCTGCAGGAAACCCGCTTACACCGCATTCGAGCCCTGCTGACCACGCAGCATCAGGTCAGCACCGAGCGCATTATCAATGAGCTGGGTATTTCACGGGAAACGGCACGGCGAGACATTATTGAGCTGGAAGCGCAGGGTTTAGCACGACGGGTGCACGGCGGTTTAGTCGCGGTAGATAGCCAGCCGGAAGCACCGCTGCAAGTGCGCCGTAGTGCTCAAGCCAAAGAGAAACGTGCGATTGCCGTGGCGGCCGCACAGCACTTGCAGCCGGGCCAGACGCTGTTTCTGGATGCCGGCACCACCACCACCATGCTGGCGGAGCAGCTGCGCAGCATGGCCGGCTTAACCATTATCACTAACAGTTTGCAGGCTGCACTGGCGCTAAGCGCCGCCGAAGAACATGAAACGCTGAATAATCAGGTGATTTTGCTCGGTGGGATGATGATGGCAGGTGCACAGCAGACGCGCGGCGAAATCACGGTCAGCGAGATTTACCGCTATCGCGCCGACGTTGCCCTGCTGTCGCCGGTTGGCATTGATGCTAAAAACGGTGCCAGCAGTTTCCATCCTCATGAAGCGGCGATTGCTCGCGCCATGGTGCAGCAGGCTGCGCGCACCTTCTTACTGGCAGATCACAGCAAGCTGGGGGTGATCAGCCGCACGGTGTACGCGCCGATTGGAGAAGTGGATTTGCTTATTTGCGACAGCGGCCCCGCCAAAGCAGGCGCATTAGCTGCGCTCCAGCAGGCGCTGCCACAGGTACAGGTGGTTTAAACCAGGCGCTGCGGATGGCTGTACACCGTGGCGCGTCCCGGCTTACTAAACCCTATCAGCGTTAAATGACAACGCTCGGCGACCTCAACGGCGAGCTGAGTCGCAGCGGATACCGCAAATAAAATCTCCACGCCGCACATCGCGGACTTTTGCACCATCTCATAGCTGGCGCGACTGGAGACCAGCACCGCGCCCTGCTGCCACGGCTGCTGGCTACGATGCCCCAGCAGTTTATCCAGCGCCACATGGCGACCCACGTCTTCGCAGCCACCGAGCAATTCCCCCTGCGGCGACATCCATGCCGCCGCGTGCGTGCATCCGGTGAGATTGCCGATGGGTTGGTAATTGCGCAGTTGCGCCAGCCCGCTATCGAGGTTTGCCAGATCGAAGGTTTGGGTAAACGGCAACGGTTGCAGCGGTTTACCAATCTGGTCGAGTTGTTCCACGCCGCACACGCCACAGCCGGTTCTGCCCGCCATGGCACGGCGCTGCTCTTTTAGCGCCATAAAGCGTCGGCTGGAGAGTTCGATCTGCACTTCAATACCGTTGCAGCCGGGCACCACATCCATGCCGAAAATCTCATCAGGCTTCTCAATAATGCCTTCTGAGAGTGAGAAACCGAGCGCAAACGCCTCAAGATCGTTGGGCGTGGCCATCATCACCACATGGGAAATGCCGTTATACACCAGCGCGATCGGCACCTCTTGTGCCAGCCAGTCGGTTTCAGACGTGCTGATATCACGCCGCTGACGTACCGGCGCCTGCACTGCGCCTGAGATCTCAATCACACTCTGATGACTTTCCTGTGCTTTAACTTTCACTTTGCTCGCCTCGGACAACAACCACATTAAAGCAGTGGTATTATTTCGCTGCTATTCTCACACTATTAGTTGGGTCATTGTGAGCCTCGGCCCAACGCATCACAAAAAATTTTGCCCGTCATGCGGATTGTGGCAAGGCAGTAAACCCATTCAAGCCGGGAGCTTACACCAGTAAGCGACGGGAACGAATGGGCGCAGGCCACGCAGCGACAATACGCACGACGCAGGCAAATTGTAGCAATGTCGACTCAAGGATTAACCATGAACGTCAGCCGAAGAAAATTCTTCAAAATCTGTGCTGGCGGTATGGCAGGGACATCGGCAGCACTCCTCGGCTTCACGCCAGAGGTGGCGCTGGCGGAAACGCGACAGTATAAGCTGCTGCGTGCCCGCGAAACCCGTAACACCTGCACCTACTGCTCAGTGGGCTGTGGCTTGTTAATGTACAGCCTCGGTGACGGCGCGAAAAACGCCAAAGAGACCATTTTTCACATTGAAGGCGATCCGGATCATCCGGTGAGTCGTGGTGCATTGTGCCCCAAAGGCGCTGGCCTGCTGGATTTTGTCCACAGTGAAAGCCGCCTGCACTACCCCGAATACCGCGCGCCAGGCTCCGATAAATGGCAGCGCATCAGCTGGGACGATGCCTTTGACCGTATCGCGAAACTGCTGAAAGCCGACCGTGACGCCAACTTTATCGCGCAGAACGCCGCAGGTGTTACCGTGAACCGCTGGCTCTCATCAGGCATGCTGTGTGCATCCGCATCCAGCAATGAAACTGGCTACTTAACCCAGAAATTTACCCGATCGCTCGGCATGTTAGCGGTCGACAACCAGGCACGCGTTTGACACGGACCAACGGTAGCAAGTCTTGCTCCAACATTTGGTCGCGGTGCGATGACCAACCACTGGGTCGACATCCGTAATGCCAATCTGATCGTTGTGATGGGTGGCAACGCCGCTGAAGCGCATCCTGTGGGATTCCGCTGGGCGATGGAAGCCAAGATTCACAACAAAGCCAAATTGATTGTTATCGATCCTCGCTTCACGCGTACGGCATCGGTGGCAGACTTTTACACGCCGATTCGTTCCGGCACCGACATTGCTTTCCTGTCGGGCGTGCTGCTGTGGCTGCTGCAAAATGACAAAATCCAGCATGAATATGTGCAGGCGTACACCAACGCCAGCCTGATAGTGCGCGAAGACTATCATTTTGATGACGGCCTGTTCAGCGGCTACGACGAAGCCAATCGCAAGTATGACAAAACCAGCTGGAACTATGAGCTGGGCGATGACGGCTTTGCCAAACGTGATGACAGCCTGCAACATCCACGCTGTGTGTGGAATCTGCTGAAACAGCACGTCAGCCGCTACACGCCAGAAATGGTGTCACGCATCTGCGGCACGCCGAAAGAGGACTTCCTGCACGTCTGCGAGCTGATCGGTGAGACCAGCGCGCGCGATCGCACCACCTCATTCCTGTATGCGCTGGGCTGGACGCAACACTCGGTCGGTGCGCAAAACATCCGCACCATGGCGATGATCCAGCTGCTGCTCGGCAACATGGGCATGGCCGGCGGCGGCGTCAACGCCCTGCGCGGTCACTCCAACATTCAGGGGCTCACCGATCTCGGCCTGCTGTCGCAAAGTTTGCCAGGTTATATGACATTGCCGTCGGAGAAACAGACCGATCTGCAAAGCTATCTCGCGGCCAACACGCCGAAACCGACGCTACCCGGCCAGGTGAACTACTGGGGTAACTACCCGAAATTCTTTGTCAGCATGATGAAGGCCTTTTTTGGAGACAAAGCGCAAGCAGAGAACAGCTGGGGATTCGACTGGTTGCCGAAGTGGGACAAAGGCTACGACGTTTTGCAGTACTTCGAGATGATGTCGCAGGGCAAAGTGAATGGCTATCTTTGCCAGGGCTTTAACCCGGTGGCCTCATTCCCGAACAAACGCAAAGTGATCGATTCACTGTCGAAGCTCAAGTTCCTGGTGACCATCGACCCGCTCAACACCGAAACCTCGACCTTCTGGCAAAACCACGGTGAGTTTAACGATGTGGATCCGGCGAAGATTCAGACCGAAGTGTTCCGCCTGCCCTCCACCTGCTTCGCGGAAGAGAATGGCTCCATCGTCAACTCCGGACGCTGGCTGCAGTGGCACTTCAAAGGTCAGGATGCGCCAGGCGAAGCGCTGAACGATGGCGAAATTCTCTCCGGCATTTACAGCCGTCTGCGAAAAATGTACGCCAGTGAGGGCGGTGCCTTGCCCGAACAGGTGCTGAACATGACGTGGAACTACCAGACGCCTGATAACCCGGCTTCGGAAGAAGTGGCGATGGAGAGCAACGGCAAAGCGCTGGCGGATGTGTTCGATGACAAAGGCACGTTGCTGGTGAAAAAAGGCCAGCAGCTCAGTAGCTTTGCGCAGTTGAAAGATGACGGCAGCACCAGCAGCGGCTGCTGGATTTTTGCGGGCAGCTGGACGCCAGATGGCAACCAGATGGCGCGGCGTGATAACACCGATCCGAGTGGATTGGGCAATACGCTGAACTGGAGTTGGGCATGGCCGCTCAACCGACGCATCCTCTACAACCGCGCATCGGCCGACCCGCAAGGGAATCCGTGGGATCCGAAACGGCAGATCCTCAAGTGGGATGGCAGTAAATGGGGCGGCATGGATATTCCGGATTACAGCACCGCCGCACCGGGGAGCAATGTGGGGCCGTTTATCATGCAGCCAGAAGGCATGGGCCGCCTGTTCGCGCTCGACAAAATGGCTGAAGGTCCTTTCCCGGAACACTACGAGCCGTTTGAAACGCCACTCGGCACGAATCCACTGCATCCGAACGTCATTTCGAACCCGGCAGCACGCGTGTTCAAAGACGATCTGGCGGCGATGGGTAAAGCCGAGCACTTCCCGTATGTCGGCACCACGTATCGTCTCACCGAGCATTTCCACTACTGGACCAAACACGCGTTACTCAATGCCATCGCGCAGCCGGAGCAGTTTGTGGAGATTGGTGAGAAGCTGGCCAACAAGCTGGGCATCGTGCAGGGCGATACGGTGAAAGTGAGCTCCAATCGCGGTTACATCAAAGCCAAAGCGGTGGTCACCAAACGCCTGCGCCCACTTGATGTGGATGGCAAAACCGTCGATACCGTCGGCATTCCGATTCACTGGGGCTATCAAGGCATTGCGAAGAAAGGCTTTATCGCCAATACCCTGACGCCGTTTGTCGGTGATGCCAACACGCAAACGCCCGAGTTTAAGGCGTTCCTGGTTAACGTTGAGAAGGTGTAGGAGAACGTAGATGGCTTATCAATCACAAGACATTATCCGCCGCTCCGCCACCAATGGTTTCACGCCTGCCCCGCAGGCGCGTAATCATCAGCAGGAGGTGGCGAAGCTGATCGACGTGACCACCTGCATCGGTTGCAAAGCCTGCCAGGTGGCGTGTTCAGAGTGGAACGACATCCGCGATGAGGTTGGGCATAACGTTGGGGTGTATGACAACCCAGCGGATCTGACCGCCAAATCCTGGACGGTGATGCGCTTCTCAGAAGTGGAGGAGAATGGCAAGTTAGAGTGGCTTATCCGCAAGGATGGGTGCATGCACTGCGCCGATCCCGGCTGCCTAAAAGCCTGTCCGTCCGAAGGTGCGATTATTCAGTACGCCAACGGCATCGTCGATTTTCAGTCCGAGCAGTGCATTGGCTGCGGCTACTGCATTGCCGGCTGTCCGTTCGACGTGCCGCGCCTGAATAAAGACGACAACCGCGTGTATAAATGCACGCTGTGTGTCGATCGTGTCAATGTTGGCCAGGAACCGGCGTGCGTCAAAACCTGCCCGACCGGCGCGATTCATTTCGGCAGTAAAACCGATATGCAGGCGCTGGCGGCAGAACGCGTGGCGGAGCTGAATACGCGCGGCTATGACAATGCGGGCTTGTACGATCCGGAAGGCGTCGGCGGCACGCATGTCATGTACGTGCTGCATCATGCTGATAAACCGCAGCTGTATCACGGTTTGCCAGAAAACCCGAGCATCAGTCCGGCGGTCACCTTCTGGAAAGGTATCTGGAAACCGCTGGCGGCCATCGGTTTCGCCGCCACCTTCGCTGCCTCGGTATTCCACTATGTCGGCGTCGGGCCGAACCGGGTGGAAGAGGATGAGGACGAGAACCTGCACGAAAAAGAGGAGCGCGAATGATGAAAAAGCGCGATAGTCTGGTGCGCTACAGCGCACCGGAACGCATCAATCACTGGATTGTAGCGTTCTGTTTTGTTCTGGCAGCCCTGAGCGGGCTGGGTTTCTTCTTTCCCTCCTTTAACTGGCTGATGCACGTTTTGGGCACGCCACAACTGGCGCGCATCCTGCATCCCTTTGTCGGCGTGGTGATGTTTGCTGCTTTTCTGATCATGTTTTTGCGCTACTGGAAACAGAATCTGATCAATCGCGAAGACCTGCTTTGGGCGAAAAACATCAATAAGATCGTACGCAATGAAGAGGTGGGTGATACCGGCAAATACAACTTCGGGCAGAAGTGTGTGTTCTGGGCTGCTATCATCAGCTTAGTCTTGCTGCTGGCGAGCGGAGTGGTTATCTGGCGTCCTTACTTTGCAGGCGCCTTTGCGATTCCGCTGATTCGCGCCGCTTTGGTGGTGCATTCGGTCTCAGCTGTGGCATTGATCGTGGTGATTATGGTGCACATTTATGCGGCCCTGTGGGTCAAAGGTACCATTACCGCCATGGTTGAGGGCTGGGTGCCGGCCGCGTGGGCAAAGAAACATCATCCACGCTGGTATCGTGAGCAGCGCCAACGCCAAACACAACAGGAAAAACGTCCCTGATGAGTATTCGCATTATCCCGCAGGACCAGCTGGAGAAAGGCGAAAAAAACACGGCGGAACAGGTTCCGCCGCTGCTTTTCCCTCGGCTGAAAAATCTGTACAGCCGCCGTGCAGCGCGTTTACGTGAGCTGGCAGCGAAGAATCCGCTGGGCGATTATCTGCGCTTTGCTGCCGTGATCGCGCAGGCGCAAGACATCGTGCTGTACGATCATCCGCTGCAACTCGATTTGCGCCAGCGTTTGGCCGAAAGCGCCGAACAGGGCAAGCCGCCGCTCGATATTCACACCTATCCCCGCGATGCCCACTGGCAGCGTCTGCTGCATTCGCTGATTGCCGAGCTGAAGCCCGAGATGAGCGGCCAGGCATTGGCGGTGCTGGAGAACCTGGAAAAAGCCTCCTCTTCCGAGCTGGAAGGCCTGGCCAGTGCGCTACTGGAGGGTGATTTTGCGCAGGTCAGCAGCGATAAAGCCCCGTTTATTTGGGCAGCGCTTTCGATCTATTGGGCGCAGATGGCAGCGCTGATCCCAGGCAAAGCCCGCGCAGAATACGGCGAGCATCGCCAGTTCTGCCCGGTGTGCGCCAGCGTGCCGGTGACCAGCGTGGTGCATATGGATGTGGGCCAGCAGGGGCTGCGTTATCTACACTGTAATCTGTGTGAAAGTGAATGGTATGTGGTGCGCAGTAAGTGCTCCAACTGCGAGCAAACGCGCGACCTGCACTATTGGTCACTCGACAGCGAAAGAGCCGCAGTGAAAGCCGAAAGCTGTGGTGACTGCGGCACCTATCTGAAGATGTTGTATCAGGAGAAGGATCCGGCGGTGGAACCGGTGGCCGATGACCTGGCCTCACTGGTGCTGGATGCGCGTATGGAGCAGGAAGGCTTTGCGCGCAGCAGCCTGAATCCATTTATGTTTCCTGGGGATTGAGCAAATTGCCGCTTTCCTACGAACTGTCGCGGCACGATTTATCGCGCTGTTTTTGAGCCAGACAACAACGTGTAATAAATCGCGCCGCTACAATTTGTGTACCTATCTCTGTCGCAAAGGAAACACCTGATGAAACTGATTGGCAGCTACACCAGCCCTTTTGTCCGCAAAATTTCAGTGATCCTGTTGGAAAAAGGCCTGGTGTTCGAATTTGTTAACCAGTCGCCTTGGGTGGAAGACAGCCACGTGCCGCACTATAACCCGCTGGGCAAAGTGCCTGCACTGGTAGACGATAACCATCTCACCTGGTTTGATTCTTCGATTATCGCCCAGGTCATTGAGCTACGCGGTGACGCCCCTGCTCTGTTGCCGGATGACGCCCTGCTCGCTCTGCAGGTACGTCAGCTGGAAAAGCTCGCCGATGGCATCAACGATGCCGCCGTGATGATTGTGCGCGAACAGATGCGCCCCGGCGATCAACAATCCGAAGAAGTGCTAATGCGTAATCGCGAGAAAATTTTGCGTGGGTTGGATGCGCTGGAAACGGCGGCGGCCCAGGGTGAACTCTTGAACAGCGGTACGCTCAATCTGGCCGACATCGCCACTGGCTGCATGATTGGTTATCTCAACTTCCGCCGGGTGCTGCCTAACTGGTGCGTGAACCGCCCGGCATTGATCAAGCTGGCCGATACGTTGTTTGCGCGGGAGAGTTTTGCCCGCACCGTTCCGCCTTCCAGCTAAGCTAAGCCACCCGATGAAAACACTGTATTCACAACTGCCTGCTATCGACAGCCTGCTGCGCGATCCCGCGATGCAGCCGCTGCTGCTGCAGACGGGCACCGCGTTTACCACCCGCCAGCTGCGCGCCATGCAGCAAGAAGCACGCACCCATATTCAACAGCATCAAACTTTACCCGGCTGGCATCTTAACTGGCCAGAGGAAGCGCAGCGCCGCGCGCAACAGCAGCAACAAAGCGCGCTGCGTCCGGTGTTCAATCTCACCGGCACGGTGCTGCACACCAACCTGGGCCGTGCGCAGTTAAGCACGCGCGCGATTGAGGCGGTCACTGCCTGCTTGCGCCAGCCGGTCACGCTGGAATATGCGCTGGATGATGCGTCACGTGGCCATCGCGATCGTGCGGTGAGTGCGCTGCTGTGTGAACTGACGGGGGCTGAAGCGGCCTGTATCGTGAATAACAATGCCGCCGCCGTGTTGCTGATGCTGGCAGCACTGGCGCCAGGTCGCGAAGTGATTGTCTCACGCGGTGAGCTGGTCGAAATCGGCGGCGCATTCCGCATCCCCGATGTGATGCGCCAGGCGGGCTGCCAGCTGGTTGAAGTCGGCACCACTAATCGTACCCATCTGAAAGATTATCGTGCTGGCATCAGCGACAACACCGGTTTGTTGATGAAGGTGCATACCAGCAACTACCAGATTCAGGGCTTCACCCATGCGGTAGCGGAAGCCGAGCTGGTGGCGTTGGCGGCGCAACATCAGCTGCCGGTGATCACTGATTTAGGCAGCGGTTCGCTCATCGACATGACCGCTTTTAATTTGCCCGCCGAGCCGATGCCGCAACAGCTGATTGCCGCCGGTGTGGATCTGGTGAGTTTTTCCGGCGATAAACTGCTGGGCGGCCCGCAAGCGGGGATTATCGTCGGCAAACAGGCGCTTATCGATCGGCTGCAACAGCATCCGCTCAAGCGTGCTTTGCGCGTGGATAAAATGACGCTGGCTGCGCTGGAAGCCACTTTGCAGCTTTATCGCCAGCCGGAAACATTGCGCGAAGCGCTGCCCACCCTGCGCTTGTTGACGCGATCGTCACACGAGATTTTGCAGCAGGCCGAACGGCTGATGCCTGCGCTGGAACACGCCTATGGCGCTGATTTTTCCCTTAATATCGCCGCCTGCTCGTCGCAAATCGGCAGCGGTTCATTACCCGTTGAACGCTTACCGAGTTTTGCCATCACGTTTAGCCCACGTGAATCTCACGGCAGCTCGCTGGATGCACTGGCGCAGCGCTGGCGTGCATTATCACAACCGGTGATTGGCCGCATCCAGGAAGGAAGACTGTGGCTGGATTTACGCTGCCTTGAAGATGAAGCGGCGCTGATACGGACCTTAACCACATGATTATCGCCACCGCTGGACACGTCGATCACGGTAAAACCGCACTGCTACAGGCGTTAACCGGTGTCGATGCCGATCGCCTGCCTGAGGAGAAACGGCGCGGCATGACCATCGATCTTGGCTATGCCTACTGGCCGCAACCGGATGGCCGCGTTGTGGGCTTTATCGATGTGCCAGGACACGAGAAATTCCTCGCCAATATGCTGGCGGGCATCGGCGGTATTCATCATGCACTGCTGGTGGTAGCGTGCGACGACGGTGTGATGCCGCAAACGCGTGAGCATCTGCAACTGCTAAGCCTGGTCGGGCAACCCCCGCTTAGCGTGGCGTTGACCAAAGCGGATCGCGTCGACGCCGTCCGTATCGCTGAAGTGCAGCATCAGGTGGCGGAGTTGACGCAGCAACTGGGCTGGCTGGCAGTACCGCAATTTGTCACCAGCAGTACCACCCAGCAAGGCATCGACGCGCTGCGCCAGCACTTGAGTGAACTACGCGCACCGGATGTCGATATGGGTCGCCGCTTCCGCCTCGCCATTGACCGCGCGTTTACCCTCAAAGGCAGCGGATTAGTGGTCACCGGCACCGCCCTGGCGGGTGAAGTCAGCGTGGGTGATACGTTGTGGCTCAGCCGCCTCAATTTGCCCGTGCGCGTGCGTTCGCTGCATGCGCAGAATCAGTCGGTAACGCGTGCGCAGGCTGGAGAACGTATCGCGCTGAATATCGTCGGCGATGTGGAGAAAGACCAGATTGCGCGCGGTGACTGGCTGCTGGCACAACCGCAACCTTCGGGCACCCAGCGACTGATCGTGGCGCTGCGTTTGCTACAGCCGTTAAGAAATCCCTCGCAGCCGGTACATCTTCACCATGCCGCCAGTCATGTGACTGGCCGACTGAACCTGATTGCGGGCGAACTGGCGGAACTGGTGCTCAACGAGCCGCTGTGGCTGGCGGAAAACGATCGGCTGATTATCCGCGACAGCAATGCACAACTCACGCTCGGTGGCGGACGGGTGCTGCTGCTGAACAGCAAGAAACGCGGCAAGCGCCATCCTGATTATCTTGACTGGCTGCAACAGCTGGCGGCGGCGGAAGCCGATGAAGAGAGTCTGCAGTCGCACCTGGCTCAGCAACCCGTCGACATGGCCGAGCTGAGTTGGGCACGCCAGCTGAGTGACGATGCACTCAACAACCTGCTGGACAAGGTGGCGCCCGTGCGACTCGGCAGCGCCATCATGGCTGTGGAACAGGCCAATGACTGGCAGCAGCGACTGCTGGAAGCGCTCACCGCGTTTCATCAGCAGCACCCTGAAGTGCCCGGCATTGGTCGCGATCGATTGCGTCGCGTGGCTCTCCCCCACCAGCCGCCGGAACAGGTTATCGCATTGATCGATCGGCTGCTTTCACAAGGCCAGTTGCAGCACCGGCAAGGCTGGTTGCATTTGCCGGATTTCGAACCGCGCTTCAATCCCCAGGAAGAAGCGCTGTGGCAGCAGGTTGGCCCACTGTTCAGTGACCAGCCGCTATGGGTACGCGACATCGCACTGGCCACCCAGCAAGATGAAGAAACCATTCGCAGCCTGCTGCTCTCCGCCGCGCGCCTCGGTCATATCACGGCGATCGTGCGCGATCGCTATTACCGCAGTGACCAGATCCAGATCTTCGCCGATCTGATTCGCCAGCGTGACGCCAACGGTGGCAGCACCAGCGCCGCCGATTTCCGCAATCAGCTCGGTACCGGGCGTAAAATCGCGGTACAGATTCTGGAATTCTTCGACCGCAGCGGTTTCACCCGCCGTCGTGGCAACGATCACCTGCTGCGCGATGCCCGCCTGTTCGACACCAGCACTTAATCCTTCGCGTTGCTTCGCAGTTGTCGCTGTAACTGCGCTGCAACGCCGATTCCGCATTGCTCAAAAATGTGCCAGGATGTAAGAATATTTCTTACATTGGGGCACGATGATGGCACGTACCATGACAATCGATTTAGGTGATGAACTGCGCGAGTTTGTTGAATCTCTGGTGGCTTCCGGTGATTACCGTACTCAAAGCGAGGTGGTGCGCGACTCGCTGCGTTTACTGCGTGAGAAGCAGGCGGCGTCGAAGCTGGAGGCGCTAAAAGAATTGGTAAGACAAGGATTCGAGAGCGGTCCTGGTAAAGAGTGGGACCATGAAGATTTTCTGAGACGAGCAAAAGCCAGGGTGGGCATTTATGAAAAGGATGATCACGATAAAACCGGAAGCTGATGCCGATTTGATGAAAATCTGGATTTACGGATACTGGAATTTTGGGGAGCAACTCGCAGACGCTTACAACCTTAAATTTTCCCAGCTCTTCGATAAAATTGCCCTGTTCGATTTAGGGCGAAAACGGCCTGATTTAGGTTATCAAATCTATTCACTTTCCTTCGGTCAGCACATTGTGATTTACCGTGCTGAGGTTGATGAGATCTTTATTGGGCGCATCTTGCACCACTCCCAGGAAGTCAGCGCCGAATTTTAAAAACAAAAAGGGACGATTTCTCGTCCCTTCGGCTCACTTCAACATCAGTTACTGCAGCAGAGAGATATCCGCCACCTGCAGGAACAGCGCGCGCAATTGCGCCAGCAGCGTCAGGCGGTTAATACGCACTTCCGCTTCATCGGCGTTCACCATCACGTTATCGAAGAAGTTATCGACCGCTTCACGCAATTGTGCCAGCTCCACCAGCGCATCCTGATAGCGGCCTTCCGCGAAGTACGGCTGCAGCTTGTCACCCAACGCCGTCACGAAAGTCGCCAGCTGGATCTCAGCGTTCTCTTTCAACAGAGATGCCTGCACGCTGTCGTTCAGGGTTTCGGTGGCTTTCGCCAGGATGTTGGACACACGCTTGTTGGCCGCAGCCAGCGACGATGCCGCTTCCAGCGTACGGAAGTGGGAAACCGCTTTCATGCGCGCATCGAAGTCCGCCGGGCGGGTTGGACGACGTGCCAGCACGGCCTGAATGGTGTCGACGCTGTGGCCCTCTTCCTGATACCAGGTACGGAAACGACCCAGCATGAAGTCGATCACTTCATCCACCACTTTGCCGTTGCTCAGCTTGCTGCCGTAGAGACGCACCGCTTCTTCGGTCAGGGTTTGCAGATCGAGTGGCAGGTTCTTCTCAACGATAATACGCAGCACGCCCAGCGCAGCACGGCGCAGTGCGAACGGGTCTTTATCGCCTTTTGGATGCTGACCAATGCCGAAGATGCCCGCAAGGGTATCCATCTTGTCAGCGATTGCGACAGCACAAGCCACGAGGTTCGATGGCAGTGCATCACCGGCAAAGCGCGGCTGATACTGCTCGTTCAGCGCCACCGCGACATCTTCGGCTTCGCCATCATGACGTGCATAGTGCATGCCCATCACGCCCTGAGTATCGGTGAACTCGAAGACCATGTTGGTCATCAGGTCACACTTCGACAGCAGGCCCGCGCGGGTGGCGTGGTTCACATCGGCACCAATCTGAGCGGCGATCCAGCCCGCCAGCGCCTGAATGCGGTCCGTTTTATCACGCAGCGTACCCAGCTCTTTCTGGAACAGTACGGTCTCGAGACGCGACAGGTTATCTTCAAGACGCTTTTTACGGTCAGTGTTGAAGAAGAACTCGGCATCGGCCAGACGCGGGCGCACGACCTTTTCGTTACCGGAGATGATTTGCTGCGGGTCTTTAGATTCGATGTTGGTGACGAAGATAAAGTTTGGCAGCAATTTACCGTCAGCGGAGTACACCGGGAAGTACTTCTGGTCACCCTTCATGGTGTAAACCAGCGCTTCAGCAGGCACCGCGAGGAACTTCTCTTCGAATTTCGCGGTGAGCACCACTGGCCACTCCACCAGCGAGGCCACTTCTTCCAGCAAGCTGTCGCTCAGATCGGCGATACCGCCCAACTGCTGCGCCGCCGCTTCCGCATCCGCTTTGATTTTGGCTTTACGGGTCGCAAAATCAGCCACCACTTTGCCGCGCTCCAGCAGCAATTGCGGATACTGATCGGCGTTGTCGAGTGTGAACTCTGACTCGCCCATAAAGCGGTGGCCGCGAATCACGCGATCGGACTGAATACCGAGAATCGTCGCCGGGATCAGCTCATCGCCCAACAGCAGCGTCACAGTATGTACCGGACGGACAAACTGCACGTCGCTTGCGCCCCAGCGCATCAGTTTTGGAATCGGCAGCTTGCTTAGTGCGGTTGCCACCATCGCGGGCAGCAGTGCCTGAGCACTCTCGCCTTTCACTGAAGCGCGATGCACCAGCCATTCGCCTTTATCCGTGCTCAGACGCTCAGCCTGATCCACGGTGATGCCGTTACCGCGCGCCCAACCTTCGGCTGCTTTGGTGGCATTGCCATCGGCATCAAACGCAGCAGCAATCGCTGGGCCACGTTTTTCCACTTCACGATCGGCCTGCGCTGTGGCCAATTGGGCCACCTTCAGCGCCAGACGGCGTGGAGAGGCAAACCAGCTCACCTCGCCATGTGCTAAACCGGCGCTGTCCAGTTCTGCGGTAAAGTGCGCAGCAAAGGCTTCTGCCAGGCTACGCAGGGCTTTCGGAGGCAACTCTTCGGTGCCAATTTCCACCAGGAAAGTTTTATCGGTCATGGCTGCCTCTTACTTGTTTTTATTGCACATGGGGAAACCGAGCGCCTCACGAGACGCGTAATAGGCTTCCGCCACGGCTTTCGTCAGGGTGCGGATACGCAGGATATAGCGCTGACGCTCGGTTACCGAGATCGCCTTGCGTGCATCCAGCAGGTTAAAGCTGTGTGCCGCTTTCAGGATGCGCTCATAAGCTGGCAACGGCAGGGGTTTTTCCAGCGCCAGCAGCTGTTGCGCTTCTTTCTCATACTGCTCGAAGCAGGAGAACAGGAAGTCCACATCCGCGTACTCAAAGTTGTAGGTCGACTGTTCCACTTCGTTCTGGTGGAACACTTCACCGTAGGTGGTTTGGCCAAATGGACCATCGCTCCACACCAGATCGTAAACACTGTCGACGCCCTGGATATACATCGCCAGGCGCTCAAGTCCGTAAGTGATCTCACCCGTCACTGGCTTACACTCCATGCCGCCCACCTGCTGGAAGTAAGTGAACTGCGTCACTTCCATGCCGTTGAGCCACACTTCCCAACCCAGCCCCCAGGCACCCAGCGTAGGGTTTTCCCAGTTATCTTCCACGAAGCGAATATCGTGTACGGTCGGATCCAGGCCCAGCTCTTGCAGTGAACCCAGGTACAGCTCCTGCAGATTGTCCGGGTTAGGTTTGATCATCACCTGGAACTGATAGTAGTGCTGTAAACGGTTCGGGTTTTCACCGTAGCGACCATCGGTAGGACGGCGTGAAGGCTGCACATAGGCGGTAGCCATCGGCTCTGGGCCAATGGCGCGCAGGCAGGTCATTGGGTGTGAAGTGCCAGCGCCCACTTCCATGTCCAGCGGCTGGACGATGGTGCAGCCCTGACGCGCCCAGTAATCCTGCAAGGTCAGGATCAGGCCCTGAAAGGTCTTGGTATCAAACTTTTGCATGTTGAGTACGCGATAAGGGTCGATTAAAAAAGAGTGCGACAGTATACCCTTTGACCGCGGATTGTGCAGCCGGAAATCCTGGCGCGCCGGGGAGTGGTTTTGCCACGGTTTAACCGGCTAAAACCTTGAGATAAGAAAATCGTATACGATTCAATCCAACACCTCCGCGAGCGCGTCACACCCTCACTTAACCCTTATTTTTCATAAAATTAACCACGCTATAATCAAATCCTATTACGTGACAGGCATCACCTTTTCGACCCGATGGTCAAAAATCGCGCATTGACACTTGTATAATCGTATACGAAATTGCGGTGAAACAGTTTTGCTTGGAATTTCACCATGAAGACCGCGATTGCTTATCCAGGAATGAATGCCAGTGACCGCCCAATGGGCCCGGCTCCGCTTTCCGCCGCCGTACTGCACGAACCGATGCTGTTTATCTCCGGCCAGGTGGCGATTGACCCCTACAGCGGTGAGATCAAGGGCAATGACATCGCCAGCCAGACGCGCCAGGTATTGAAAAACGTCGGCGATCTATTGAGCGAAGCGCAGATGACTTTCGATAACGTGGTGCGCGTGACGATCTATCTCACCGACCTCAGCACCTTCAGTGAGATGAACGCGGCGTATAGCAAGTTCTTCCAGTTTCCCTTCCCGGCGCGCGCCACCGTCGGTATTCAACTCAACCATCCTGACCTGCTGGTCGAGATGGAAGTCACGGCGATGCGCTGATGCATATTCATATCGAAAACGACGCCAGCGCCTCGCAGGCATTACATCTGACCCCGCAGCACCTGCAACAGCTGTTGGATGCCCATCCGCAACTGCGCGGTCACTTTACCCTGAGCGAAAACAGCCAAGCCGCGCATACCGCAGATTTCCTCGCCACCAGCGACATTTTGTGGAGCGGACGCAAGCTGGCGCTCGATACCTTCAGCTCACCACGTCTCGGCTGGGTGCAGGTGATGTCCGCCGGCGTTGAGCAGTGGCTGGCACATCTGCCGGAGGGCGTGACGCTGACCAATGCGTCCGGCGTGCACGGCGATAAAGGCGCCGAGTTCATTCTGATGGCGGCGTTGATGTTCAACTTTGGCATTCCGGGTTTTCTGCAGGATCAGGCTCAGCGCCTGTGGCGCCCAACCTTCGGCGGCTGCGCGCGTGGCAAAACGGTCTTGCTGCTCGGCGTCGGCGGTATCGGTGCCGCAGCGGCGAAACTGCTGACCGCGCAGGGCTACCGTGTGATTGGTGTGACGCGCAGCGGCCAGTGTGATGCCGACGTAGCGCGTTGTATTCGCATTGATGCGATGGACGATGTTCTGCCGCAGGTGGATGTCCTGGTCTCAACGCTGCCGCTCACGCCCCAGACAGACAAGTTGTTTGACCGTCGCCGTCTCGATCTGCTGCCTGCCCGCGCCGGCATCGTGATTGTCGGCCGTGCCGCCGTGTTCGACTACACCGCGATGCGCGAAAAACTGTGCGCCGGTGAACTGGCCGGTGCGGTTCTGGATGTTTATCCGCAAGAGCCGCTGCCAGTAGACGATGCGCTGTGGAGCACGCCGGGCGTGGTGATGACACCGCACTGCAGTCTGGACGATCACAGTGCCTACCTTGAGGGCTGCCTTGAGGTGTTTATCGATAACCTGGTGCGTTTCCGCAGTGGCCATCCGCTGCGCAACCAGGTTGATGTTGCAAGAGGTTATTGAAGTCGCAGTACCGATAAAAGCCGTAAGACGTTCATAAAACACAAGGTCATCGCTTACACATTCACCAGCACCAGGGGAACCTTATTATGAAATTTGCACGCATCGCATTACTGATCTCTGGCATCACCGGCACGCTGTTAGCGGGCCTTTCCAGCGCCCATGCCGCCAGCACCGACCCGATTACGCCAACCGCCAGCGATTTTGCGGCGATGGCGCAGTGCAAGGCGCTGCAGACCAAATACCCGTCACTCAAAGGCAAAGATCTGGTGGTAGGCCTGGGTGGCTACACCAAAGGCTTCGAAGCCCCTTCCGAAAAAGACCCAAGCATTATTGAAGGTCTCGATCCTTCGCTGTTCGAACGTATCAGCAGCTGCCTTGGGGCAAAACACAGTTATCAGACCGGTTCGTTCAACGTGCTGCTGACCTCCATCTCCAGCGGTCGTGCCGATATCGGTCCGATGCTGTATGTCACCGATGAACGTCTGAAGCAGATCGCTTTTGTCGCCTCCATGCAGGTGCAGGATGGCTCGATTCTGGCGAAGGGCAATCCAAAGAAAATCACCACCGTGGATGACCTGTGCGGCAAAACCGTGGCCGCCGCTGCCGGTTCTTACGAAGCCAACAAGTTGGTGCCCGAGCAGAGCGCCAAATGCACCGCCGCGGGTAAGCCAGAAGTCAGCATGCTGATGGTGCAGAACACTGACAACAGTATTCAGGCGGTGAAAAGCGGTCGCGCCGACATCTATCTGACTGAAGCCGGATCCGCCATCGCCATCGCCAAAGCTGACAAAACGCTGGAAAGCGGCTTTACCGTTGACCTGCCGATCATGGTTGGCTTCCCCATCGCCAAAGACAACACCACGCTGCGCAGTGCAGTGATGGATGCAATGAAGGTGATTCAGGAGAGCGGTGCGCAGAAGAAATTGCTGGATTACTGGGGTCAGGGCAGCGCGGCTGAACGCCCGGTTGTTGCACGTGGTTAATGCATAAACTCAGTCGGATCAATTGGGTTGCTGCTTCACGGGCAACCCAAGCGATCGCATTGAGGGAGATAACGCCTTGGATGATTTTCTTAAGTACCTGACCTTCCCTTACCTGTGGGAAGGGGCCGTTATCGCTGTTCAGCTGCTGGTAGGCGCATTAGCGGGCGGCATCCTGATTGGCTTTTTCCTGGCGTTGGCCAGCACCTCAAAGCACTGGTTTATCCGTGTGCCGGTGAAAACGTACATCTATCTGCTGCGCGGCACGCCGGTGCTGCTGCAACTGATTCTGCTCTACAACGTACTGCCAGAGTTCGGCCTGCGTTTCAGCCCGTTCACCAGTGCTCTGCTGGCGTTGATGATCAACGAAACCGCCTTCTGCGCCGAGATTATTCGCGGCGGCATTATGGCCACCGATCGCGATCAGAGCATGGCAGCGCAGGCCTTTGGCTATTCGCGCACCAAAGAGATGATCCACGTGGTGATTCCGCAAGCACTGCGCGCCATTCTGCCGACCATGGGCAATGAAACCGTCGGCCTGCTGAAATCCACTTCGCTGGCTTCTGTAGTGGGTGTGAATGAGTTGACGATGCGTGGCCAGGCCATCGTATCGCAGAACTTCCTGTTTATTCCGGTGCTGGTCGCTTCGGGCGGCATTTACCTGATTCTCTCTACGCTGCTGGCAGGCGGTCAGTGGTGGCTGGAGAAGTTTTATAACCTTGATGAGCGTGCCCGCCGTGCCCGTGCGCGGTTGGCAAAACTGCCACCGGAAGCGGACGTGATGGCGATGCAGTTGCCGAAACGTCGCTGGGATACGCAAACCGCCGCACCGGTGCTGGAAGTCGACAACCTGTGCGTCGAATACGCCGGTAAAGCGGTACTGAAATCCCTGTCGCTGACTGTACGCCGTGGCGAAGTCGTGGTGCTGCTCGGTCGTTCCGGCTCCGGTAAAAGTACCCTACTGAAATCGATTCTGGCGCTGACGCCACGCAGTAGCGGCACCATTCAGACCGAAGGCCACTTTATGGGCAGCGATGAAAACGGCCGCCCACTGGCTGCCCGCCATCTGCCGGCTAACCGCGCCAAATCCGGCATCGGTATCGTGTTCCAGCACTTCGCGCTGTTCGATCACCTCACCGCGCTGGAAAACGTGATGAGTATTCTGCTGCGCGTGCAGGGTGCCCAACCCGAAATCGCCCGCGCTAAAGCAATGCGTGCCCTGAAGATGGTGGGATTACAGGATTTCGCCGCCTCGCTGCCGCATGAGCTATCAGGCGGGCAGAAACAGCGTGTCGGCATCGCCCGTGCGCTGGCAGCAGAACCGCAAATCCTGCTGTTCGATGAGCCGACCTCAGCGCTCGACCCTGAGCTGGTGCGTGAAGTGAACCAGACCATGCGCAGCCTGGCGCAAACCGGCATTACCATGATTATCAGTACCCATGACATTGCCTTCGCGGCGGGCGTGGCCGATCGCGTGGTGTTCCTGCAGAACGGGGCGCTGATTGAAGAAGGGCCACCGGCGATTTTGCAGAATCCCAAAACGCCGGCTTTTGCCACCTTCCTCGAACATGAAAATGCCACGGAGGCCCAGCATGCCAATGCATGATCTTGCGGCGCGTGAACGTCTTGGCGATGCGCTGTTCCGCTATATGCAGGGGCAGCCCGCCGATGCGATCGCTGACGAACCGGATGCTAACCAGCAGGCGCTGCGCCGTTTTCGCTTGCTGCCGCGTGTACTGCAGGGCAATGAGGCGATCAGCACCCAGACCACCATCCTCAATCAAAGCTGGTCTGCTCCGCTCGGCGTCGGTGCCTTTGCGGGTGATCGCATCTTCCATGAAGAGGGATTGCTGCCGATTGCCCGCGCCTGTAAACGTCTGCAACTGCCGCTGGTGATCTCCGAAGAGACGGTCACGCCGCTGAAACAGATTGGCGCGGAGTACGACCGCTGCTGGCTTCAGCTACGCGCGGCAGGTGATGTTGGGCGTATCAAAGATTTGATCGATCAGGCTGCACAAGCCGGATTCAAAAATATCGTTCTCACCGTGCTGGCACCGGTGCATCCGGTGCCGGGATTACAGCCAGGCGGCTTCTCAATTGGTGAAGCGCTCAAACAGCGCGGCTGGCACACCGTCGGCGGCACGCAACCAGGCGTTGAACCCTTGCCGGCCTTTCCGGTGTGGCGCTGGCAGGAAATTGACGAGGTGGCCGCACACTGCGCTGCGCGTCAACTGCCGCTGTGGCTAAAAGGCATTTTGCATCATGACGATGCGGCACCGGCGGCACAGCACGGTGTGAGCGGCATCATCGCCTCGAATATTGGCCTGCGCCAAAGCGCGCGCTGGGCCACACCGGTCGATCAGCTCGCCGATTTACAGGCGGTCACTCGTCTGCCGCTGCTGCTGGATGGCGGCGTGCGCTGCGGCAGCGATGCTGTGGTGGCACGTTGCCTCGGCGCCTCGCTGTCACTCAGCGTGCGACCGATCATCAGCGCCCTGGTAGCAGGTGGCGAAAGCGCGGTGTTCGATCTGCTCTCCGGCTGGATCAATGAAATCACCGCCATTAGCCACTGGTGCGGCGTCAGCGACATGGCTGCGCTCAACGGCAGTTTTGTTACGGAGGTGCGTGGCTGATGCAGACGTTAATCTTCAATCAGGGCGATGCCAGCGAATCCCGCATCTATTACTGCGCCCACTATTTGGCCGACAGCCTCGGCTTGTTCGCCGCCGAGCAGTTGCAGGTCACCTTCACCACCAGCGCATCGGGCGGGCATACCGTGCAGGGCGGACAGGTGCCGGCTGTGTTGAGCCGCGAAGCGGATCTCACGCTGGGCGGACCGATGGTGGTGATGAAGCATTACCAGCAGCACGGCGCTGAGTTGCAGTGCTTTTGCGCCTCGGTCGCCGCCAACCCGTGGTTTCTGGCGGCAGCAAAGACTCAGCCCGATTTTCAGCTCAGTGATTTGCGCGGTAAACGCGTGCTGGATGTCGGTAATGTCGGCACCGCTACGCTGACCTTCCGCTGGCTGCTGTCCCAGCATGGTTTGTTGGATCAGGTGGAGCTGATTGCCGGTAGTGGCGATCAGGCCCGCGATTTCGCGGCTGTGGCTAGCGGTGAAGCTGATTACGCGCTGCACGCCATGCATATGCTGGCACCAGCGATTGCCGCCGGGCAATTAAGCAGCATCAGCAGCCTCGCTTTGCTGTGCGGCAAGGTGCCGTGGAGCGCCTATATTGCCCGGACCGATGTCCTCACGGAGAAAGCCGCTGCGTTTGCTGCCTTCTCTCGCGCTATCGAACAGGCACTGGCGTGGATCGCCACGCATGATGCCGAAACACTGGCCGCACAGGTGCAGCACTTTTATCCCGATTATCCGCTTGATGCGCTGATCACCGGTTTAGCCGCGTATCAGCAAGCGCACGTCTTCGCGCCCAGCGGCCTGATTCCAGCCGATGAATTTGACCACTTCAGCCAGTTGCTGAGCGCTATCGGCTGGCTGGATCCTTCTCAACCCGTGCCCTATGGCGCACTGGTGACGCAAGCAGGAGCAGAGTGATGAAACAATTAATTATCAACGGCCTGGTAGTGACAGAAACCCGCGCCGCGCCCGCCGATGTGCTGATTGAGAATGGCAAAATCAGCGGCCTGCTGATGCCGGGTGCCCTCGCTGACGGCGTCGATGAGATCATTGATGCGCAGGGGCTAATCATCGTACCCGGCGCGATTGATGTGCATACCCATTTCACCGGCTCGCACGATTTCCCTGAACAGGAGCTGCGCCAAGGCACGCGTGGTGCGGCTGCGCACGGCGTCACCACCATCGTTGAGATGCCGCACTCACTGCCGCCCGCCACCAGCCTCGCTAACTTCACCGCCAAGCAGCGCTGGCTGGCGGACAACTGCTCGGTGGATTACGCCATGTGGGCCGGACTGGATGGCCGCAATGTGCACGAGTTAGCGGCGCTGGATCAGGCGGGCGCACTGGCGTTCAAAGCGTTCCTGTGTAGCGGCGCGCCCAATGGTGAAGCCACTGACGAGAAAGGCTTACCGCGCCTCGACGATGATGGCTTGCTGCGTGCGATGCGTGAACTGGCCACCTTTGACGGTTTGATTGGCGTCCACGCTGAGAACCACGACATTCTGATCGGTGCCGGCAGCGAACTGCGCCGCGCTGGACGCAAAGATACCCGCGCGCATGCGCTGGCCGGGCCAGAAATCGCCGAAATCGAAGCCGTGGGTCGCGTTTTGGCGGTGGCGGAAGAGACCGGCGCACGCTGCCACATCGTGCACGTCAGCTCCGCGCGCGCTGCCGAAACCATCGTCGCCGCCAAAAGTAAGGTGCGCGCCAGCTTCGAAACCTGTCCGCACTATCTGATTCTGGATGAAGACGATCTGGTACGCATCGGTCCGAATGCGCGCTGTGGCCCGCCGATCCGCCCACGTCCGGTGGTGGATGCGCTCTGGCAGGTGCTGCTGCGCGGCGACGTCGACATGATCGCCTCTGACCACTGCCCCTACACCCCGGCACAGAAACAAGCCGGTGAAGCCAGCATCTGGGACGCCGGTATGGGGCTAACCGGTGTTGAGACATTAAGCCCGATGTTCTTCAGCGCGGCGCATATCGATCGTGGTCTGGCCCTTACGGAATTTGCCCGCATGACCGCCAGCGGCCCGGCTAAAGCCTTCCAGCTGTGGGGCAAAAAAGGCGCTATTGCACCCGGCTTCGATGCCGACTTGGTGTTTATCGATGCGCAGCAGAGCTGGATCGTGGAGGGGGAAAAATTCCAGGGACTCGGCAAATGGAGCGCATTTGAAGGCATGCGCTGTCAGGGTAAAGTGGTGCGCACACTTATTCGTGGTGTCACGGTATTCCAGGATGACCAGATGCAGGTTGAACCCGGCTTTGGTCAGTTCGTGACCCGGCAGGTATAAACAGGACAATCACCATGGCAGGAAAATCATCCACCCCAAGCCGTAAAAGCAGCGCACCGCTGGCGCAGGAAGCCGCTTCAGACGGCAACTGGCAAGCTGCGCGTCCGCGCACGCTGGTCGATCACGCCGTCGATGCGATTCTCAGCGCCGCCTCGCGCGGATTGATTTTACCCGGCGACCGTATTGCCGAACCGGATCTGGTGGCAAAACTCGGCATGAGCCGCGTGCCGATCCGTGAAGCGCTGCGCATTCTTGAAAGCCAGGGCATCGTCACCAGCGAGCCGTATAAAGGCATCCGTTTGATGGAGATTTCCCATCAGCGGCTGGAGCAGATTATTGATGTGCGCATCCCACTGGAAACATTGGCCTGTCGCCGTGCGATTGAAGCCGGACGCAACGGCGCTGAACAGCTCACTCTGCTGTATCAGGGCGTGGCACAAATGCAAACCATGATGCAAAACGATGATGTGTATGGCTTTGCCTCGGCGGACACCGATTTCCATCGCACGCTGTGCAGCTTCGCCCACAACCCGGTATTGAGCAATTTGTGGGAGTCAATTGCGCGCCAGCTGACGGTGATTTTTGGCCTCTCCACCATGGGCAAATCGATGAGCGACATCATTGAAGAGCACCAGCGACTGATCAACGTGTTCGCCGAGGGCGACATCGCGCAAATGACCGATGAAATTGAAAACCACATCCGCATTCAGGCACTGGATGTGGATTACGAGACCTTGATTACGCAGCGCCGACAGCAGCGTTCCGCTGCGGGCTGATGCTTTATTGATTGCCTTTACACCAGGAAAACCACGATGAAGATCACCAACGTTGAAGCGTTTTATCTGCGTCTGCCGGTTATTGAGCAGCGCACCGATAGCTCGCAGGATGCACTGCTTATCAAAATCACCACCGATGCGGGCATCACCGGTTGGGGTGAAGTGGATGGCAGCCCGTATGTCACCAAAGCCATTATCGAAGCACCCTATTCGCACACCATGGTCACCGGACTGAAATCGCTGCTGATCGGCGAGAACCCGCTGGAGACCGGCCGTTTGTGGAAGAAGATGCACAAAGCCACCATCTATTACGGACGCAACGGTGCCGTGCTGCAGGCGATGGCGGGCATTGATATCGCCCTGTGGGACATCAAAGGCAAAGCGCTGGGCAAACCGATTGTTGAACTGCTGGGCGGTGCGATGCGCGACAAGATGCGCGTTTACTCCTCCAACATGTTCCAGTACAGCGTCGAAGAGACGGTGGCGCGCGCGCAGCACGCCATCGATACTGGCCACACTGGCGTGAAGTTTGGCTGGGAGCCGTTTGGCACCGATGAAGCGCTGGATCTGCGCTATCTGGAAGCGCTGCGCACCGCGATGGGCGACAGCGTGGATCTGATGCTGGATGTCGGCCACGTCTGGGATGCGAAGACCACCGTGCGCCGCAGCCAGCGTTATGAACATCTCAACCTGTTCTGGATCGAAGAGCCGCTGCACCCGGATAACTACGCCGGTTACGGCCAGGTGTCTGCCGCCTGCCAGCAGCACATCGCCGCCGGTGAGCAAGAGTGTTCGGTGGTTGGCTTCCAGCGCCTGATTGATGAAGGCGGTATCGACATCGTGCAGATCGATCTGACACGCACCGGCTTTACCCAGGCGATGGAGATCGCCAGCTACGCGCACAGCCGTGGTCGAAAAGTGTGTAACCACAACTTCACCACCGACATCAACACCGCCGCCTCGCTGCATTTCCTGTGTGCGATTGAGAACGCGCTGGTGATGGAGTATTGCGTGGAGCCAGGTGAGATCAGTCGCTCGCTGGCGAAAAAACCGGTGCGCATCGCCGACGGTTACGCCTGGTTACCGAGTGAGCCAGGTCTGGGCGTAGAGCCGAACGAAGCGGTAATCGAGAAGTTCCTCGTCCGCGATTAAGCCACCGCCAGGCAAACACCGGATGCGTGATTAATCCATTGTTCAGCACACTCTTGGTCGCGACGCGATTTATCGCCTAAGGTTCATCCGTTTTATTCGCCAAAGCGGCCACGGTTAAACGTGGCCGCATTTTTCATTTGAATGAGCATGCTGGCGTGCAAGCCAAAGCACCACGGCTATTGCCGGGCTGTCCTCACGCTGCGACCAGGCAGTGTCACCCGTAACAGAGTGATCCGAATTTCAGTCCCAAAGGTTGTTGACGCATCACGCTGTGACTACCCTTCTTCGCACGGACGTATTGCCGACGAGGAAGCCATGTCGCAAAAAATACACTGGATCGACAACTTACGTGCGGTTGCCTGCCTGATGGTGATCGTCATTCACACCACCACCTGGTATATCACCGGCCCGATGGCCGTCACGGGTATTAGCTGGGATGTGGCGAACCTGCTCAACTCCGCGTCGCGCGTCTGTGTGCCGCTGTTCTTTATGATTTCAGGCTATCTGTTCTTTGGCGAACGCAGCGCGCAAGGGCGACATCTGCTGCGCATCGTACTGTGTTTATTGTTCTACAGCGCGGTGGCGCTGGCCTACATCACCTGGCTGACGCCGATTAGCGAAGGTCGTTCGCTGCTAAAACTGCTGCAAAAACCGGTGTTCTATCACCTGTGGTTTTTCTTCGCCATTATCGGCATCTACCTGCTGTCGCCATTGATTCAGGTGAAAAGCGTGCAGCCGCGCTACGTCGCATTGCTGGTCGTGGTGCTGGCGGTGCTGGCCAATCCCAACACCGTGAGCCAGTCGCTGGGGCCGTTTCATTGGTTGCCGGTGAATCTTTACGTCAGCGGCGACAGCATTTACTACCTGCTGTACGCGCTGCTGGGGCGGGCGATTGGTTGCATGGACACCGATAAGCGCGGCATCAGCTGGCTGGCGGGATTGGGCTTTATCGCCTGCTGGATTGGCATTACGCTCGGCACCAAACAGATGCTAAAAATCAACGGCGCATTCAACGATACCTGGTATCTCTACTGCGGCCCGCTGGTGTTTATCGCTGCTATCAGCTTGCTGGTGCTGTTCAAGAATGTGCTGAACAGCCGCACACTGCCGATGCTGGCGACGATTTCGCGCTATTCACTGCCGATATATGGCTTTCACGCGCTGTTTATCCACTATCTGCGCACCAACCATTACGACGATATGTCACGTCCGTGGCTGGATCTGCCGTGGGTATTTGGCATCACGCTGATCGGCAGTTTGCTGCTGGCGATGCTGCTCAAACGCGTGGATAAACATCATCTGGTAAGCTGATCGTCCCAGCGCTGATGCGCGCGACGCAACTGGCGTGCCGAGGAGAACCCGGCCGCCAGAGCAGCTTTCTCCGCCGCTTCGCCCTGCTGCTGGCGCTGGCGCGCAATCACCAAACGCAGCTGTTCATGGTATTCGCGCACGCTGATGCCGAGATGCTGGCGGAACAGGCGCGTGAGATGACGCTCACTGACATGCGCGCGCTCGGCCAGCGCGGTCAGTGACCAGTCATGCTCGGGATGGGCGATCATCACGTCCTGCGCCCGGTGAATCGCCGGATGCAGGTGATTGCGATAGCGCAGCCACGGCGAGAGCTGGGGATCGTCACCCGAACGCCGGAACCACACCACCATTTCCCGCGCCACCTTCAGCGCCTGCGGTGCGCCGCAAAGCCGGTTGATCATATGCAGCGCCAGATCGATGCCCGCCGTGATACCCGCGCTGGTCCAGATGCCATGATCTTCCACAAACACGCGGTTATCCTTCACTAACGCTTCCGGTGCGGCGGCTTTCAGGCGCGGTAACACATCGTGGTGAGTGGTGCATTGCACACCATTTAGCAATCCGGCCTGCGCCGAGAGCAGTGCACCGGAACAGATGCAGACTAATGTGATGCGTTTAGACTGGATGGCGGACTGCTGCGAGCGGAGCCAGTCGCGCGCGGCGGCGGCAGGTGCCGTATCGAACCAGACTTTGGAGTCATACACGCCGGGCACCACCAGCAGGCTGTTATCGGGTAGCTGCTCGGGAAGTGGCGCAATATCCGCGATCGTCATGCCGGTGGAGCAGCGCACGCTGGCTTGCGGGCCAATGTAGTGCAGAGCAAAAAAGCCATCCGCCAGTTGCAGCGTTTCCGCCGGACCAGTGAGATCGAGCGCCATCACGCCAGGAAGAACCAGAAAATAGACGGGCTGCGGCATTAAAGGCTCCAGGGTAGGTGATGTGTTTTTCCCTCAGCCTCTGCGTTGCAGAGAACTGTTCGAGGGTTAACGTAACATTGCTGCTGCCTCAGCCTCTCTGGATGTCTTTCCCTCCGGTGAAGGGAGCGAGTCAAGGACAATTCAGGCCATAAGGAACTAACCTAATTTGCCCATCATAGCGGAATAAATATGAAAACCACGACCCAATCCGGCCATCACTTAACCGAATCAGGACATCAGCGGTTTGAGATGCTGATACAACTGCGCAAACTTCTCACGCTGCGGCTGATAAGCCTGATGATGAGCCGCATCGGGCTGATGCCGCTGCACCAACTCTGGCGCGGGCCACTCGCTCTGCGGATCAATCGCCCATTGCGCCAGACGTGCAGCACCAAGAGCTGGCCCTACCTCACCGCCGTGGCAATAATCCAGCGTTAATCCACTGATATCCGCCAGCATTTGCCGCCAGTGCGCACTGCGCGCGCCGCCGCCGATCAGCATCACGGTTTGCGGCTGCACCCCGCACTCATGCACCGCGTCCATGCCTTCTGCCAGCGCAAAGCCCACCCCTTCCAGCACTGCGCGCGCCAGTTCAGGACGGCCATGCTGATGGGTCAAACCAAAAAATACGCCTTGTGCCTGTGGATTGTTGTGCGGGGTGCGCTCACCGGACAGATATGGCAAAAATAAAATCGGTGCGGCTTCACCGCTGGCTTTTTCCGCTTCCGCCAGCAGCTCAGGCACGTCTTTACAGCCAGTTAAGGTGGCTGCCCAGTCAAGGCAGGATGCGGCACTCAGCATCACCGACATCAAATGCCAGCGATTGGGCAGCGCATGGCAAAAACTGTGCACCGCTTGCTGCGGATTGCTGAGATAGCCGTCGCTGACCAGGAAGTAAACGCCGGATGTGCCAAGCGACAACATTCCCTGACCCGGCGCCACCATGCCGACACCCACCGCGCCCGCCGCGTTATCTCCGCCGCCCGCCACGATCGGCACCGCGTTCATCTTCCAGCGTGCGGCAACGTCAGGCGATAAGGTTCCAGTGATCTGATCGCCTTCATAAAGCGCAGGCATCTGGCTGCGGTTGAGATCGCAGGCGCTGAGCAGGGCATCACTCCAGTCACGCTGTGCCACATCCAGCCACATCGTGCCGGCTGCATCGGACATGTCGCTGGCGAAGTCACCGCTCATCCGCCAGCGCAGGTAATCTTTGGGCAGCAGAACTTTCGCCACTCGTTTAAACACACCGGGTTCGTGCTGCTGCACCCATAACAGCTTGGGCGCGGTGAAGCCCGGCATCATCAGGTTGCCGGTGATCTGACGCGAAGCCGGCACGCGCTGCTCCAGTTCCCGACACTGCTCGCTGCTGCGCCCATCGTTCCAAAGAATTGCCGGGCGCAAAACCTGATTATCGGCATCCAGCAAGGTGGCGCCGTGCATCTGACCGCTCAGACCAATGGCCTCCACGCCGCTGAGATCGTGTTGCTGCGCCAGCGCCTGCATCGCCTTGTCTGTAGCACTCCACCAGCTTTCGGGATCCTGCTCACTCCACAACGGTTGCGGACGAGACACCTGCAACGGTGCGGTCTCCACCGCGATGACCAGCCCTTGCGCATCCAGCAACACCACTTTGACGCCAGAGGTGCCTAAATCGATCCCGATAACCATGTTTAGCTCCTGATGCAGTGAGAAATCATAACTGTAGCCTTCGGTGGAGAATTTAATCACCTCTGCGCGGCGACGCTTCATATCAGAGCGTGAGAACGTGCTGTAGCGCACGGCTAAGATCAAGATTTCGCGCTGGGATGTAGCTATAATTGCGCGGCATCTTCAAAGGAAGATCGTCGTCTCCGGTGAGGCGGCCGGATTTCAAATCCGGTTGGGGCCGCCAGCGGTCCCGGGCAGGTTCGACTCCTGTGATCTTCCGCCACCTTCCTCTTACTGTTACTCATTTCTAAATGATTGGCTTAGGCAACCTGTAAGTCATCATTACAAGTTGGAAAATTTCAGCCTGAGGATGTAGAGCAAGGTTGGCAATTTACTTCTGCACTCTTCTCCGCCACTTGTTCCAATCTCTTTACCTCGCCTGCACAATGCAGTTATTCGGTAAAACCGAACAACTGAGCTCTGTTTAAAAATCAGCTTGTTCATGATTCTATACTGTCTTTCACGCTGGCTAATGCGGAATCACCCATGCTCATCCATCCCACCGACAGCCTCACCTTCTCTGGCGATCCGCGTGCGGATGAGCTGCGCAAAAAACTGCTGCAACCCAATGCACCTAAAGTGATTGCGGCGGCATTATCGAAACAGCTTGATCGCGAAAGCCGCACCCACAGACATGCCGCCGGACAACTTTACTGTCTGAAGCAAGGGATGATGACGGTCAACACGCCCTCGGGCATCTTCGCCAATCCGCCGCGCCTGGTGGGGTGGATTCCGCCACACTTCGAACACGCGATTATCGGGCCAGGTCGCGTGCTCGGCTGGACGGTGTTGGTGGATGAAGCGCTGACGGCACCGCTGCCAAAACATCCGGTGCTACTCTCCTGTCCTTCGGTGCTGGAACCGCTGGCTGAGCGGCTGGCAAATTTGTCGCCGGATAGCTGGGGCAGCGATCGTTACAATCGGTTATGCGATGTGTTTCTTGATGAGCTGTATGAGTCCACCGAGCATGCGCTGACGCTGCCACTCCCCGAAGAGCCGCGTCTGCGGCAGATTGCGCGCTTGTTGATGGATAATCCGGCGGATACCCGCACTGGCCCCGAGCTGGCACAGTGGGCGGGGTTGAGTCCACGTAGCCTGAGCCGTCACTGGGCCAGCGCAGTGGGCATGAGCCTCTCGCGCTATCGCCAGGTGTCGCGACTGTTGAAATCACTGGAAGGACTGGCCGACGGCAAAAGTGTGCAGCAGGTAGCGTGGCAGGTCGGTTTTGATAGCGTGAGCAGTTACATCAGCGCCTTCCGCAGCGCCTTTGGTTCCACGCCCGGCAAATACTTTACGCCGCCTGACGCGTCTGCGGTTGCAGTATCAGAAGACTCATATGCCCATCGATCGCTGGCAGGCTGTGATGATATTTACGACGAAACGCGCCGGGCGGCAGATCGTACATGCGGCGGAAAGTGCGGCACCATGTCTGCTGCGACTCAAAGCCATACTTAATCGCAATCTCCATCAGCGGCATGTGACCGTTCATCAGCGCAATCGCCGATGCCGTGAGTTTACGTTCGCGAATATAGCTGCCTAGCGCGATACCAGTATGGTGGCGGAACATGCGTTGCAGATGCCACTGCGAATAGCCCGCACGACGCGCGACCGTCTCCAGCGTCAGTCGCTGTTCAATATTGTCTTCGATCCAGAGCATCAGTTGATGCATACAAGCTGCCTGAATATCCATCTTTCCTCCTGATGGCGGATTAAAAAGTCAGCAGTATTATAAAAAAGCCTCAGCTGGCTATGTTTAGCGTTAAAGCCAATAAATAACGATATCTCGCCAAACTTTAATGGCTGTCGTTCCAACCCGACGCTTGCAGCTTACACTATCATGTAATATTGTAAGTTACATGATAAATGCCTGACAGGAGAATGTATGAATAGTTGGATGACTTCAGACGTGGGAACTTGTGTCGCGATAGCTCTGGCAGCGGCCAGTATCGCGATGACCCTCACGCAAACCGAGTTGTTTGCTGGCTTACGCGCGTGGACCGCCAAAAAGCACGCGCTGCTCGGCCATCTGTTCCACTGCTTTTACTGCATGAGCCATTGGACGGTGCTCGCGGGCATGGTGATTTATCGCCCTGCGCTATTGCACAGCGATATGGCACTCGTTGATTGGGTGATGACAGCGTTCATTACCTTAACCCTGACCACCTTTATCAACGGGTTGATGTTCAAAGTGTTCCAGGCAGCGGTCACCACGCATGTGATGAAGCACAATGCGCAGATCACTTTGCAGAAGCAGGATTGAGGTTATTCACTGCACAGCGGATGGGGCTCAGATTCCAGCCCCAGTTTTGCCATTTTCTTGAGGTAATCATCGGCAATATCAGCCACGGTGATGTGGCTAAAGCGTTGAAGCAGCAGCACTTCCGCTTCATGGAGCGCCTGATCCAGACGCTCATCGACCGCATGTTCAACTAAACACGGCGAAGGATCGGCAGCAGGCCCGATACTGAACAGCGCTGGCGACCCAATCGCCTGATACACATCCAGTAGCGTAATCGCGCTGAGTTCCACCCGCAGCTCCCAACCGCCGCCGTGCCCCTTCTCCGAGACCACATAGCCTTTTTCGCGCAGGCCAGACATCATGCGGCGTACCACCACCGGATTGGTGCCCAACATCTTCGCCATCGCTTCCGAAGTGGCGCGTTTAACGTGCCGATCAAGATGAATTAAGGCGTGCAGTGAGCGGGACATTCGGTTGTCGCGGGGCATGGATCATTCCTCTAAAGTTCACGACACTTTACCAAAGCCGCCCGGCAGCAACAATTTATCCCGCCTTTTCGCTATGGCTTCACCAGAGTCGCCTGCCAGTCACTAAACAGGGTCAGCCAGTTTTTGGCGGGGATATTCTTTTTCTCGCCGGTACCAAAACCATGGCCGCCCTGCTGGAAAAGATGCATCTCGACCTTCACCTTGTTTTTACGTAGCGCGTCGAACATCAGTAAGGAGTTTCTGGGGGAGGCGGTGCCATCATCCAGCGCCTGTGCCAGGAAGGTCGGGGGAGTTTTGTCGCTGACGCGGTTTTCCTGTGAATTCTGATCGATCACCGCCTCGCTGATATCCTTGCCGTACATCGCCGTGCGGGTACCGACATGCGTCACGCCATCTTTTAACGACAGCACCGGATAGATCAGGGCGCTAAAATCTGGTCGTGCCGGAATCTGATCCAGCTTATCTACTGCGGAATAATTGGTGGCATCCGCATTGTTGCTTAGGTTGGCAGCAAGGAAGGCACCAGCTGAAAAGCCCATCACGCCAATCTGGTCGCCAGCGATATGATAATTCGCCGCATTGCCGCGAATCATGCGCATGGCTCGTTGTGCATCAGAAAATGCATTATTACGGTTAACCTCTGAACCACCGTGCGGCATTCGATAAATTAAAACAAATGAGGAATAACCTTTCTGGCTCAACACTTTTGCGACATCCAGCCCTTCAGCGTCCTGCATTATATAAGAAAAACCCCCACCAGGAATGATTAGCACAGCAGAGTGATTATTCTTTCCCGCTGGAGGAACATAAATCATTTCTGGAGAATCGACATTTGTGACAGCACGATTATTGATGTCCGGGTTTTTACTGAAATTAATAAATTTATTATTTACTGACACTTCATTTGGCCAGATAGGAATTTCCTTATTGGCAAACGCAGCTGGAAGATACAGAAGAAAAAGAAGAGCAGTTGATTGAGGTAACTTCATCTCGATGGCTCCAAATCCTGAATAAAAACAGTGACAAATGGCAAAGCCGATTGAAAACCTCAAGCTTTGCAGCGCAACACTTACCCCAGAGAGAACCAAATTAAATGAATAGCCTGAGTAAAGTAACAAATAATATCCCCTGCCTGCATTCAGTATAATACCGGGCCAGAAAAAATTAGACTTTTCTCATGTTTACGGCAACAAGGCCATATGTTATAAGTAAATTTTAAACTATAAGAATCTGTGACCATGGGAATTTACTGGATCATAAGTCTTAGCCTGACTTTTGTCGCTCTCGTCGAAGTCATGTTAAGTAAAAATGAAAACACAGCACAAATCAGATCATACGTTTATTTTGTTGCCGTTGTAGTGCTTTTTACTTTCGGCGGCATTCGTGGTCTGGGTACGGGACTCGATGATTTCCAGTATCGTGATTTCTTTGTTCATTTCGTCGATAAAATTACTATTGAAGGATTCTGGCGCACCGCGGATGAATTCCGTTACGAACCGGCGATATATGCGATTGCGGGATTAACGCGTATATTTACTGCTAACCCCGATATCTTTATGTATGTCTTTACTGTGATTGCCGTGTGCGTTAACGCATGGTATTTCCGTAAACTGACACCGTTGCCAATTGTCGCCTTAGCAGTCTACTCCGCGCACTTATTTATCAACAAAGACATGAACCAGATTCGATTTGGCTTATGTTCCGCCTTCTTAATGGGCTTTGTTTATCACATGTCCCGTCGTAGTAAATCCGGGATAATAACCACCTTTATTCTTTCCTTCATCAGTCACGCCACAGGGATTGTTGCTCTCCTGATTCCGATGGCGATGATTGTCAGGAAAAACAAATACATTCCTATTATCATTGTCGTCGCCAGTTTACCTCTCGCCTTTATGGGGAGTTCAGCGCTGATCGCACTGCTATCCAGTCATCTGGGCGGATTAGGTGACAGGGCCATGGGCTATGCTAATCAGGAATCAACGCAGGATCAGGGGATTTTTACCCTATCAAACCTGAAGAATATTGGCTTTGTGTTTATCTTCAGCTTTATGCTGCTGAGTGACCGAATCAAAAACTTCGATCCGGTAAAGTTTAATACTTATTACATCCTGGTCATTACCTTCGCGCTTGGTGCGGGACTGAGGATGGCGCTGCAGGATTATGCATCAGGCGGTCGTTTAGCGAACTTCCTGCTGCAAGTTGAACCGGTGCTTATTTCCCTGTGTATCTGGGAAACCAAAAAATTGAAAAAACTGCTCGCTGTTGGCGTGACGGTGTTAATGGTGCTCTATTATCTATACTACAATACCATTTCAAGCAAACAGTCGATTACCGGTTATGAAGTTTCACATACCTTTAAGATATTCCGCTAAGCCGCCAAAACGCTAACCTCTGGTTAGCGTTTTTTCTTTTAATCTCAGATAAAACTGATGGACGCATAAGGAAAGTCTGAATGTTTTTATGGCCCTGGTCATTGCTTGCTTTTTGATTTTTTTAAACCTCTAATAGGCTCATAACTGCGCCAGCAGAGTTCGGAGTTTTCTTATTAGAGCGATACCTGTTTTCCCCTGATTTTTCTGGCGCGACGTCACTCAATGAAAGAACGCAAATATGAACGAAAAAAACAATTTTGACATCGTCCGATTCTCTCTCGCTTTTATCGTGATGCTGGTGCATAGCGCAGAAGTAACCAGAAACGTCGACATTCGTTTTCTCGATCACTTCCTAAATAGTGACTTTGCAGTAAAAGGTTTTTTCGCAATAAGTGGTTTTCTTATTGCAAAAAGTTACTTAAGAAGCAAATCACTCACGTCCTATTTTATTAAGCGTGCGCAACGTATCTTGCCGGCTTATATATTTGTCATCATTCTGTGCTTTGTGATTGGGATGTGCCTTACGACGCTACCGCTGATGGATTTCCTGAAAAATAAAGAAACTATCAAGTATCTCGTCGCTAACTTCTCTTTCCTAAACTTCATTCAGGCGTCGTTGCCCGGCGTGTTCACCAACAACCCGAATCAGCCGATGGATGGATCGCTGTGGACCATCAAAGCTGAGTTGACGCTGTATGTCCTGCTGCCATTGATTGTTCCGATGATGAAGAAAAACCCTCTTAAAGTGTGGGGCGCGATCTTCGTTATCTCATGCGCCTGGTTCTTCTACTTCACTTCGGTGTACACCGGTCCGAAAGCCGATACTTTAGCGAAGCAGTTTGTCGCACTCTCATCTTACTTCTTCTTTGGTAGCCTGTTGGCGGTGCACCAACCGACCTTTGATCGCCTGAAAGAGATTACGATTATTTCTCTGGTGGTGTTCCTGCTGTTTAAGTCGACCGATTATGCCTTTATTGTCGAGCCAGTAGCGTTCTCTTCCGTGGTGATTCTGTTCTGCACCAATCTGTGCAAAGAGATCAAAATCAGTCAGTACGGCGATCTTTCCTATGGCATGTATCTTTACCACTGGCCGATCATTCAGGTCCTGCAACATTTCGGCGTGTTCGATATCAATGCCTTCCTGGGGCTGGGATTGACCATCGTGATTACGCTCGCGCTGGCTTACACCTCGTGGAATTTGCTGGAGAGTCGTTTCCTGAAACGAGCGCATCACGCTCAGCCATCGATTACGCCACCAACCACCACCGCGCGTGATTGACCCGTTTGACTGAATAGTCAGGCCATTAAAAAACCCCCATCCGGGTAACCTGAAGGGGGTTTGTCGTATTTAGATAGTCGCTCCCATCGAGAGTCGATAATGCAGATTGACCTGTTCAATAGTCGGCTGCTGGTTAATCTTCTTCAGCACAATCTCGGTGGCGACTTTACCCATCTCAAAACGTGGCGTGATCACGCTGGCTAAACGCGGCGTGGTGGCCTGGCCAATCTCCAGCCCGTGAAAACCGGCAATCGCCATCGTCTGTGGCACGGCAATTCCGGCTGCCTGACACTCCTGCAATACGCCGACAGCTAAATCATCATTGGTGCAGAGAATCGCGTCCATTTCCGGATAGAGCTGGCGTGCCAGCGTCATCATGCCCGTACCAATCGATACTGAAGAGACCTTGTTCGGCACAATTCTTCCCGCCGGGAAGCCCGCCGCTTCTACCGCATCACGATAACCCGCATAGCGCTGCTCATCGCGGCGATCGGACATCGAACCAAAATAGATGACGCGCTGTTTGCCGCTGGCCAGCAGCATCGATGTCATATCGTAACCGGCGCGATAGTTATCAAAACCGACGTTGATCCGCCCGCTGGCTTCCGTCAGCCCCATCACTTCCGCCACCGGAATATTGGCGGCATTGAGGTATTTCTCGGCGCGCACCGTGTGCACGGATTCGGTGAGGATCAGCCCTTTGATATTGAACGCCAGCACGGTGGCGATCTGCTCCTCTTCACGCTGGGCGTTGTAGTCGTAATTGACCACCAGCGTCTGATAGCCGTGCGCACTGGTGACCGACTCAATGCCCGCCAGCAGATCGGCAAAGATTTGGTTGTTAAACGAAGGAACCAGCACGCCAATACGCGGCTGACTCTGTTTGGTTGCGGTGGTGTTGTCGCTATCGGGGACGTAGCCGATTTCAGCCATGACGCTGGCGATTTTCTCCGCCGTTTCCGTTTTAACCTTTTCCGGGGTACGTAAATAACGGCTTACCGTCATTTTGGTGACGCCCGCCAGGGTAGCAATATCGTCCAGAGTGATGCGCTGCGTTTTCATTGCGACGTCCGCAAAGATGGCCTGTCAATCAACGTATTATGCCCGTTGCCCGGCAAAAAATGAAACCTACGCTTAACCTCCCTCAGAGAGAGAAATCAGCGTCACATTACAGAATAAAAATTTCACACCGTTGCAAGAAAAAACAAGAATAGTCATATCACGCCTCTCGCCTCTGATAAAAAACCTATCATTTCAGCCAAATATGGCCCTACCGTGAATATTGCCATCAGCAATTTTCGCAACGTCGTTCACACTTTCTGGAAAAAATGATCTAAAAACCATCATTTAGAACATATATTCCAACGCGATGACCTTGAGTGAAAAACGCTGAACATCGATAACCTACACCACTCCTCTTTCTGAACACGTAACGTTCAGGCCGTAGAGACAAGGGGCTATAACAATGGATACCAGGCAAAAACGCTACAACATGAAGTACGTCATACTCTGCTGTACCGTCGCGGCATTTGGCGGACTGCTAATGGGCTATGACTCTTCAATTATCTCCGGTGCAATCGAACCTTTAAGTGAATATTTCCAGTTAACCCCCGCAGAAATCGGCTGGGCCGTTTCCAACATTCTGCTGGGTAGCTTAGTAGGCTGCTTTATTGCCCCGCGACTGAGCGACAAACTCGGACGCAAAAAATCGCTCGCCATTACCGCGTTGCTGTTCACCGTTTCGGTGATCGGCACCGCCATCGCCCACAACTTCACGGTGTTTGTGCTGTTCCGCATCATTGGTGGGCTGGCGATTGGCCTCGCCTCGGTGATTTCGCCGATTTACCTCGCGGAACTGTCGCCCTCGAAGTTTCGCGGCCGTACCACTGCACTCTATGCGGTATGCTGTGTCGGTGGACAATCGGTGGTGTTACTGACCAACTACTTCATCACCAAATCGACGCTGCCCGAGGTGATGATCAACATGGGCTGGCGTTATATTCTGGCTACTGCACTGGTGCCTTGTGCACTGTTCATCTTTTTCATCGCCTTTATCCCGGAATCTCCGCGCTGGAATGTGCTCAAGGGCAAATACGATGAAGCGCTGGATACGCTGACCAAAATTTCCAACCGCGAGCATGCCGAGAGCGTGTTCAATGAAATCAAACACTCGTTCTCAGACAAAACCGCACACCAACATAAATCGCGCCTGCGCCTGGATAAAACCACCATTCCGCTGTTGATCATCGGTATCGGTCTGGCGGTCGGTAACCAGATCAGCGGCATTAACGTCATTCAGTACTTCGGTCCGACATTGCTGAAGAACGTGGCGGGCAGCACCGATTCGGCGTTGCTGCAGACCTTCTGGCTGTCGATTTGTCAGTTTATTGGCGTGCTGGCGGGCATGATGGTGATTGATAAAATTGGCCGCCGTAAGCTGCTGCTGCTGGGGGCTATCACCTCCTGCATCTGCCTCGCTTACTCGTTCATCGCGTTCTATTATCACCTGCCGGGTATGCTGGCGGTGGTGGGTCTGTTTGCCTATATGATTTTCTTTGGCATGACCTGGGGCCAGATTGTCTGGACCGTGCTGGGCGAAATCTTCCCTACCGAAATTCGTTCGATCTGCGTCGGGATTTCCATCTGTGCCATGTCGCTGGCGAACTTTGTGATCAGCAGTACTTTCCCGATCATGAACAGCAGCCCGATGCTGCTGGATCTGTTCCACGGTGGTTTCCCTCTGCTGCTGTTCGCGATTTTCTCTCTGGGAATGTACTTCTTTACCTTCCGCTACCTGCCAGAGACCGCGGGCGTGTCGCTGGAGAAAATTCATGGGCTGGTGCTGGAGAAGTTTAACGTTGAGGCTGATTTGCCACAGAGCACCTCAACGACCAAATCCAGCGAGTCATTTGATATTCCACGGCATTAATGTGATGAAGCGCGCCTAAGAGATGGCGCGCTCATATTGCTCAATCACCGCCAGCGCCAAACCGTTGGCAGGATCAATACGCTGCGGCAGGAAATGCAGCTGCGTGTGGGAGAAGGTAAAGGCCAGCGTGCTGGCCTGCGCCGTTTCTTCAACCGCCTGGATAAAGGCAGGATGCGTATTCCACGGCCCATCAATAATGATGCTCGCCGGGTTCACCAGCTGCATCACATGGCTCAGGGCGTGGCCCAAATGTTGACCGGTGAACGCCATCACTTCACTCACGATCTGCGGTTCACTGGCGGCATTCTGCCAGCGCAGTCCTGTTTTACGCTGCCCCAACTGCTGTTGAATTGCGGGCTGACTGATCAGCGTTTCCAGGCAGCCTGAACGTCCACAGCTACAACGCAGCCCTTTCGGTTGCACCTGCAAATGACCAATCTCCCCGGCGGTCCAGCTGCTGCCGACAAACACTTCGCCCTGTTCCACCAGCGCACCGCCAACCCCTTCACCGATACGCAGATAAAAATGGCTTTGTGCTCTATCCAGATCGAGTTGCTCCACCGAGAGCAGCGCAGCGGCTTTGACGTTATGCATAATGCGCAGCGGCAAACGGCAGGCGCTGACCAGCGGCGTCAAAACATCGACATCCTGCCAGCCAAGATGGGCGGAAAAATGCACCCTGCCGCGCTGTGGATCGATAATGCCGGGAAAGCCTACGGCGATGCCCAGCAGTTCAGGATGCGCGGCGTGCAAGGTCTGGCACACTTCCTCCAGCTCACGCAGCAGCTGCTCAGGATCGGCGGTCGCCGTTTGCCAGGTCTGTTCCGCAATCACCTGCGAGAAATAATCACAGACGCGCCAGTGAATGGCGTTGCGCTCCACCATGATGCCGGCGCTTTTTAGCTTTTCCGCGCGTAGCGAAATTTCGATTTTTGGGCGTCCAGCCGCTGCCACGCTCACCGGGCCGAGTTCGTGAATCAGGCCCTGCGCCAGCAAATCATCCACAATCAGGGATACGGTGTTTTTACTCAGCTGCAGCGCCAGCGCGATATCCTGGCGGGAAGTAATACGTGTGCTACGCAGTTGCGTCATCACGCGCTTAAGGTTGTTTAATCGAAGTAATGCGGGGCCTTTACCGGCTACTTTCATCGCGCGCCCACCTGACTCAATACTCATCACCGCGTACACGGCTGCGATAGCTTTCCCAATCGAAGCGCACCCACAAACTGGTGCCGAGACGCATACGATCCATCACGCGCTCACCTAATAAGCCGTTCATTCCCGCCGGGTCCAGATTCGACAACATGCCGGTTGGGCGTTTTGACGATGAGCGACGATCGACAATCTGATTGATGATCACTTTTTCGTAGCGGGATTCGCTCTGCATGCCGATCTCATCGATCACCAGCAGATCCACATGGCTAAGATCCTGCAGCAAGCGCTCTTCGGTGATGTCGCTGCCACCGCTGAAGGTGCCTTTCATGCTCGACATCAAATCGGCCACGGTGACAATCAATACGCTTTTGCCACGCAGAATGAGGTCGTTACCGATGGCGGCGGCCAGATGGTTTTTTCCGGTGCCAGGGCGGCCAGAAAACACGAAGCTGGCGATGCTGTTGTCGAACCCGGCGGCATACTCCCGCGCCAGCGCGAGTGCTTTGCGCTGACCATCATTCTCGACACGATAGTTATCAAACGAGCAGTTCATGTGCAGCTCACGGATACCGGAACGCCCCATGATACGCTGCATTTTCATGGCGCGGTTTTCGCGCACGATGGCTTCGGAGCGCAGACGGCCCTGCTCCTGATTCCACGCCAGCAGCTCTTCACCGTTTTTAAATTTCGGCTGCACATCCGCAGGCATAAATTTTTTCAGGCGACTGAAAAGATCGTTCGGCGTTTTCATCACTCACCTCGGAATCCATCGGGAATATCATATTGAGTATTGCTGATCTGGGTGACATCGCGCTTGGGCTGACCGCCATTAGCAGCGCGGTTCATTTGTACGCTGCGCGCCAGTTTCTGCTGCCACTGCACATGATGGAACAGTCGGCCTTCGGCCTGCCAGTAAGCCACAAAGGTAGCCAGTTCGGCTGCGGTGACCGGTTCATTCAGCGCCACACCCCAGATGGCGGCCTGCCGCTGAAAATCGTGATCCGGCTGCCAGCCCGCGTACATGGCAAACTTGCCTACCGGTGTGGCAATCGGTGCCGCATCGGTATGGAACAGGCTGTCATCCAGCGTGACATCATTTGGCTGCTGCACTGCGGCTTCCAGCGCCAGCAACTGTGCCAGACGCTGCGGTGTCAGCGCATAAAAAGCGGGCGCATTGTTGTGCAGCACCGCCAGCACGCCGTTATCGGCCTGCTGCAACACGGCAAGCGGATCCTGGCAAAAGCCATCCAGCCCCACCAGCGTTGAAGATAAGATTTTAACTGACATGAAGAAACCTGACGTTGACCAACCCGGAGCGCCGATAGGTTTAGCGCTAAGTGGTCAGTGTACCTGTTTTAACGCGATGGATCGCGCAGGATTTAGAAGCTGGCGCTGACGCCAAGGCTGTAAATAAACTGCTCACCGCTGACCACCGCCCCGGTTTGCGAGAAGGAGGCGAAAGCCGCCATATTTTGCCCAAACGGCACATTGGCCCCCACGCTGACATCCACCCAGTTGCTTTCATGGCCGATCTCCTCGGGGCGATCGCGCAGCGATGACGCATTTTCATCACTCAATTGATGGCTGTAGCTAACCTGTGCCCAGGGTGAAATCCAGTCAAGGGTGGAATCAGCTCGCCAGCCCAGTGAGGCAATATATCCGGCGTGATTGCCATCGACAAATTCACACTTCGGGCAACTCACTCGCGAATCATCCACCGCGAATTGCGCCACCGGACCGGTGCGCAGCGTCGCACTCATCGGCATCTGCCAGCCTGCCGAATAGCGGTTAGCAAAGGGGGCATTCCCCACGCTGGCTTTTTCACTGTGCAGCACCATCGCGCTCTCATCCGGTGAATTAAGCGCGGCATCCATCAGGCTGGTGTCACGATCTTCTGTCAACATCAGGTGATGACTGGAAATCTTTTCAGCAAGTATCGCATTGTAATCCGGCACATAATCCGCGCCCGATTCATCCCATGCGTAAGCCGGCAGCGCCGCAAATAACAGCCACACACTGCCAAAAGCCAGCATGAGATTGTGCTGGCCTGTCCACTCACTTTTCTGCAACATGAAAGACTCCTGACGAGCCAGAAAGGATACGGGCGTTAAGATTCAGGTTTATTGATTATCGGCACCCATTGATTAACTATTAATCGATTCTGTAATACGTCAAGGGATTAACTGTATTTTCCTCATGCTTAGGGAGAGTAATATGCAACGTTGTGGCTGGGTAACACAGGATCCACTCTATCTGGCGTACCACGATAATGAGTGGGGTGTGCCGCAAACTGATAAGCGGGCCTTATTTGAAATGATCTGCCTTGAGGGACAACAGGCGGGTTTGTCGTGGATCACCGTGCTCAAGAAACGTGAGAACTATCGTCGCGCGTTCCACGAATTTGATCCTCAGGCCGTGGCGTTGATGGATGAGGCAGACATGCTGCGCTTGCTGCAAGACAGCGGATTAATTCGTCATCGCGGCAAGCTGGAGGCGATCATCAATAACGCCAAAGCCATGCTGGCGCTGGAAGCGGAAGGCGAAGACTTTTCACGCTTTATCTGGTCATTCGTCGATAATCAGCCGATTTTGCACCGTTTCGCCGATTACAAGCTGGCGCCCACCACCTCCGAGCCTGCCATTGCGCTCTCTAAGGCGTTAAAGAAGCGTGGTTTTAAATTCGTCGGTCCCACAACCTGCCATTCATTTATACAGGCGTGTGGGCTGATTAACGATCATCAAACCAGCTGTTTCTGCCATCCTGATAATCTTTAACGCAAAACTTTACACTTTAAGACTGACCCTCACGCATTTCCCCATTATTGAACGGCATAATAGTGCCGTTTTGGGGCATTTTCCCCGTGTGACTTTGTGAGGGATTTTCAATGAAAAAGCGTAGTTTGACGCTGGCCTTGTTACTCAGCGGCAGCGTTATGCTGTCCGGTTGTACCACCAATCCTTATACCGGCGAATCGCAGGCCGGGAAATCCGGCATCGGCGCGGGCTTAGGTGCCGTGCTGGGTGCAGGCGTTGGCGTGTTGTCATCGTCGAAGAAAGATCGCGGCAAAGGCGCGCTGATTGGTGCCGCATCCGGTGCGGCGCTGGGCGGTGGCGTCGGCTATTACATGGATGTGCAGGAAGCGAAGCTGCGCGATAAAATGCGCGGTACTGGCGTCAGCGTGACGCGTCAGGGCGATAACATCGTGCTGAATATGCCGAATAACGTCACCTTTGACTCTAACAGCAGCAACCTGAAACCCGCAGGTGCTAACACCTTAACAGGTGTCGCGATGGTGCTGAAAGAGTATCCTAAAACCGCCGTCAATGTGGTGGGCTTCACCGACAGCACCGGTACGCGCGCGCTGAATATGCGCCTGTCGCAACAGCGTGCGGATAGCGTGGCCAGCGGCCTGATTCTGCAAGGCGTAGCCCAGAACCGTCTGCGCACGCAGGGCATGGGCCCGGATAATCCGGTGGCCAGCAACAGCACCGAAGCGGGTAAAGCACAAAACCGCCGCGTCGAGATCACGCTGAGTCCACTGGGTTAATCCCGCTCGCCGATCTGTTTCTGCAGATCGGCTTTTCCGCACGTTTTTACACCGCAATTGACGCTTTTTGTATCAGATAACGCTCTATAATCGTCAACCAATAGAGCCGTGAAATACTTTATGCTAGCGTGATCAAAATTTGATCGGTGGAAAACGTCATCATGTCGCTCAAAGCCATTGCCGCTACCCTCGGCCTCTCTGTTACCACCGTGAGTCGTGCGCTAAATGGCTATGACGATGTTGCGGCCGCCACGCGTAAACGTATTGAAGAAGAAGCCACTTCACGCGGCTATCGTCCGAATGATGCCGCGCGCCGTCTGAAGACCGGGCGCGCCAATGCCGTCGGGCTGGTTTTCCCGGTCAGCACTGCCTCTTTGAATGACAGCTATTACAGTGAAATGCTGTTGACGCTGGATCAACGCCTTGCTCAGCATGACATTGATCTGATGATCCTGCCGGATAAACCGCAGGATAAGCACCGCACGCTGATGCGCTTGCTGCGCAGTGGCGCGCTGGATGCGTTGATTCTCACCCATACCCAACCGCATGATATCCGTCTGCAGCGTTTGCAGCAGAAAGGCTATCGCTTTCTCACGCTGGGCCGCAGCCAGCTGCCGCAACCTTATGCCTGGTTTGATTACGATAATCATGCAGGCACCTTGCTGGCCGCTGAACACTGCCTGCAACAAGGGCTGACAAGGCTTGCCTATCTTGGCGGCAACGAGCCCTGCACGTATATCCTCGATCGTCGCCACGGCTTTATCGATGCCCTCACACAGCATCAACCACCTATCGCGCCAACGATGCTGGCCGCGCTGCCGGTAACACGTCGTGCCGGTTACCAGCAAACACAGCGCTGGCTGGCGCAGGATATCGCGCCTCAAGCCATCATCACGGATTGTGCGCCGCTGGGTGAAGGCGCGGCCATCGCGTTGCAGCAGGCCGACCGTTTAAGCGGCGCGCGGGCGATCCCCCTCTATGTCTACGATGGCTTGCCGCATGACTCCATTATCGATCATCCGGTGAACGCGATTTTGCAGCTATCGCAGCAGCGCATTGGCGAACGCGTGGCCGAAATGGTGCTGCAACTGCTGGAAGGTGCACCGCTTGAGGAGCTCCAGACGCTGTGGCAACCGATGTTGCGCCTCACTTCTGATGCACAATGATTGCGTGCGCGCCGCGCTGTGATAGTCTTCGCCTGATTTTATTATTCAGGTGTACGCGATGAAGACCAGGCCGCCACGAGCCACAATCAGTGACGTTGCCCGCACGGCAAAAACCGGTAAAACCAGCGTTTCCCGCTATCTTAATGGCGAAGTGAATCTGCTCTCGCCCGATCTCAAAGCCCGTATTGAACAGGCGATTGCCGACCTCGATTATCGTCCCAGCCAGATGGCACGCGGCCTGAAGCGTGGCCGCACGCGGCTGATTGGCCTGATTATCGCGGATATTACCAATCCCTATTCCGTGGATGTGCTGAGCGGTATCGAAGCGGCCTGCCGTGCGCAGGGCTTTACGCTGCTGATGTGTAACACCAACAACGAAGTCGATCGCGAGCAGTATTATCTGCAACTGCTGAGCAGCTATCAGGTTGAGGGCATCGTGGTGAACGCGGTCGGGATGCACGAAGAGGTGCTGAAGCGCCTGCAGCAGTCGATGCTGCCGATGGTGCTGATTGACCGTAAAATTCCTGACTTCGCCTGTGATGTGGTTGGCCTGAATAACCCCGAAGCCGCGCAAATTGCCACCCAGCATCTGCTGGACAACGGTTACGATGCCCTGCTGTTCCTCAGCGAACCCTTGGGTAGCGTTAACACCCGCCGTGAACGACTCGGCGCGTTCTATGACACCTGTAAAGCCCACGCCGGCGTGATGGCGGAAAACGCCGAAGTCCCCCTGCATCAGCCAGAACAGTTGGAGCAGGTGCTGCGGACATTCCAGCAACGCCACAGTGACAAACGCTGCGCGGTGATGGCCGCCAACGGAGCCCTGACCTTGCAGGTGGCGCGCGCCTTGCAGCGGCTCGAACAGCGCTGGGGTGAAACCATTGGCCTGCTTGGTTTTGATGAGCTGGAGTGGGCCGCACTGGCGGGCGTGGGCATCACCACCCTGAAACAGCCCACCTGGCAAATTGGCTATGCGGCGCTGGAACAGGTGATCTCACGCATTGACGGTAATGAGCAGCCGATCAATGAGCAGGTTTTCCCCGGTGAGCTCATTGTGCGCGGCTCCAGCCAGCCGCTGCGTTAATCCCCCTTTCTCCGGCTCACTTCGTGAGCAGGATCATAATTCCACACTCTCTTTCTTTCATTTGGAACCGGTTCCATTTAGGTTTTTTTTAAGACATCGATTTAAAACAACGGGCGGCTCAGACCGCATCCTTCCGAGTTCAATGGAGAGACAACATGGCACATCCGGAAATCATCGTGGTCACCGCCGCCTACGGCACGCACAAAGTCGCTGAATTGGGTGGTCAAACCGCCCTGCTGCCGCTGATCAAATCCGCTGGCGCGGATGGCGTAGAAATCCGTCGTGAGCTATTCAGCGAAGATGATCTGCTGAGACTGCACTCGCTCAACGAGGCAATTGCTCAACAGCAGCTGAGTGCCAGCTACTCGGTGCCGGAAGCGTTGTGGCTGGAAGATGGCTCGCTCAACCCTCGTCTGGGGCAGTTCCTGCTGGAAGCCGAACAGATTGGCGCTAAGCGTTTGAAAATCGCCCTCGGCCATTTTGTCGATCTCTCCGACGCTGCGCTGGTTGAGGTACTCGCCGCATCGCCAGTAACCGTGGTGGTGGAAAACGATCAAACGCCAGACAGCAAACTGGCCCCGATGCAGACCTTCTTCCATCGTGCCTGCGATGCCGCCCTGCCGCTGGATATGACCTTCGACATGGGCAACTGGCAGTGGACCGGCGAAGACGCTTTGCAGGCCGCAGCGCAGCTCAGCCGTTACGTCAGCTACATTCACGTGAAAGCCGCGGTGCCACATGGCGAGAGCTTCCGTGCGGTGGCGCTGGACGAAACCGACGGCAGCTGGCGCACATTGCTTAACGCACTGCCTGCTGATGCGCCGCGCGGCATCGAGTTCCCACTCGAAGGCGAAGATCTGCTGGCCGTGACACGCCATTACGTTGAATTGCTGCGTGCGCTGTAAGGAGTCGATGATGAAGCAACTGGATGTGGTCACGATTGGCGAAGCGATGGCGATGTTTATCGCTCAGCAAAGCGGGGATCTCGCCGCCGCAGAGGGCTTCGTCAAACGTATTGCCGGTGCCGAACTGAATGTAGCCATCGGCCTGGCGCGCCTTGGTTTACAGGTCGGCTGGGTCAGCCGCGTCGGCGATGACAGTTTCGGCCGTTTTACGCTGCAACAGCTGGCGAAAGAGAAGGTCGATCATCACAGTGTGACCACCGATACCCGCTATCGCACCGGTTTTCAGCTCAAGTCGCGCGTCGATGACGGTTCCGATCCTGAAGTGGAATATTTCCGTGCAGGCTCCGCCGCCAGCCATCTGTCACCAGACGATTTTAATGCGGATTATTTTGGTGGCGCGCGCCACCTGCACCTGAGCGGCGTGGCCGCCGCCCTCTCCGACAGCTCGCTTGAGTTGACCAAACATGCGGCCAAAGAGATGCGTTCGCGCGGCAAAACCATCTCCTTCGATCCGAATTTGCGCCCGGTGTTATGGCGCAGCGAGGAGGAAATGCGTAAGCAGCTGAATCTGCTGGCAGAGTACGCAGACTGGGTGCTGCCGGGTGAGAAAGAAGGGTTCATTCTGACCGGCTATCGTCAGCCAGAAGCCATCGCCGATTTCTATCTGGATAAAGGTGTACGGGCTGTGGTGATCAAAACCGGCTGCGACGGCGCCTGGTACAAAACTGCCGACGGTGAAAAGGGCAATGTCGCACCGATTCTCGTCGATAACGTGGTGGATACCGTAGGCGCGGGCGATGGTTTTGCCGTGGGCCTGATCAGCGCATTGCTGGAAGGCAAATCGCTGCCACAGGCGATTCTGCGCGGTAACAAGATTGGTTCGCTGGCGATTCAGGTCGCCGGCGACAGTGAAGGCCTGCCGACGCGCGCGGCGCTGGGCGATTTTTAATTAAGCGGTTGCCTTAATCGGTGACCCTGCAGGAGGGTACGCATTCAGGTGTACCTGGTTAATCCGTCTGTCTCTACACAACCCGATTATTTCGAGGCGCATCCATTGAATGTGCCCGCCTCAAAACAGAGGAGTCACCCATGAAATCGCAGACAATCGCGCCAAAACGCTGGTGGTTTATCATGCCCATCGTGTTTATCACCTACAGTCTGGCATATCTGGACCGGGCGAACTTTAGCTTCGCCTCTGCCGCAGGGATTAATGACGATCTCGGCATCACCAAAGGCATGTCATCGCTGTTGGGTGCCCTGTTCTTCCTTGGCTATTTCTTCTTCCAGATCCCCGGCGCGGTGTATGCCGAACGCCGCAGCGTGAAGAAGCTGATTTTCTGGTGCCTGATTCTGTGGGGCGGCTGTGCCTCATTAACCGGCGTGGTAAGCAACATTCCGATGCTGGCAGCGATTCGTTTCGTGCTTGGCGTGGTGGAAGCGGCGGTGATGCCGGCGATGCTGATTTACATCAGTAACTGGTTCACTAAGTCGGAACGTTCGCGCGCCAATACTTTCCTGATCCTCGGCAATCCGGTCACGGTGCTGTGGATGTCGGTGGTGTCCGGCTATCTGATTAATGCTTTCGGCTGGCGTGAAATGTTTATCTTCGAAGGCATCCCGGCGGTGATCTGGGCCGTGGCCTGGTGGTTCCTGGTGCAGGACAAGCCAGCACAAGCCAAATGGATGAGCGACGAAGAGAAATCAGCACTGCAGGCGCAGTTGCAGAAAGAGCAGGAAGGCATCAAAGCGGTGCGTAACTATGGCGAAGCCTTCCGAAATCGCAATGTGATCATTCTGTGCATGCAATATTTTGCCTGGAGCATTGGCGTGTACGGTTTCGTACTGTGGCTGCCTTCGATTCTGCGTAACGGCACACAGATGGGTATGGTCGAGGCGGGTTGGCTTTCAGCAGTGCCTTATCTGGTGGCGACCATTGCGATGGTCGTGGTGTCATGGGCGTCTGACAAAAAGCAAAACCGTAAGCTGTTTGTCTGGCCGTTGCTGCTGATTGGGGCGCTGGCATTCCTTGGCTCCTATCTGGTCGGTTCCAGCCACTTCTGGCTGTCGTATGCGCTGCTGGTGATTGCCGGTGGCGCGATGTATGCCCCTTACGGCCCGTTCTTTGCCCTGATTACTGAGATGCTGCCACGCAACGTTGCTGGCGGTGCCATGGCGCTGATTAACAGCATGGGCGCACTCGGCTCCTTCATCGGATCGTGGATTGTAGGCTATCTTAATGGCGCAACCGGCAGTCCTGCTGCCTCTTATATCTTTATGGGTGCCGCGCTGCTGGTCTCGGTGTGGCTGACGTTAATCGTCAAGCCCGCGGAGAACAAGACAGCACCGATTCATGGGGCGAAGCACGCCTGAAAGCGTAAGAAATGACTTTTCCGGGCGGCTCAGGTCGCCCGTCACACGTTCTACAGGGAGCAAATGATGAAACCTGCTGTGATTCTTTATAAGAGCCTGCCAGACGATCTGCGCGCTAAACTGGATGCCCATTTTACCGTCACCGAAGTGCATGACGTCTCCTCCGAAACCGTGCAACAGCATGCCGCACAGTTTGCGCAAGCCGAGGGTTTGCTCGGCTCAGGCGGTAAAGTAAATGGTGATCTGCTGGCGAAGATGCCCGCCTTACGCGCTTGTTCTACCGTGTCTGTGGGTTACGACAACTTTGATGTCGAAGCCTTAAATCAGCGCAATGTACTGCTGATGCACACGCCAACCGTTTTGACCGAAACCGTGGCCGATACCATGATGGCGCTGGTGCTGAGCACCGCCCGTCGCGTCACCGAGTTGGATCAATGGGTTAAGGCCGGTGAATGGAAGAAAAGCATCGGACCAGAACATTTCGGCATCGACGTGCATCACAAAACCTTGGGGATTCTTGGCATGGGCCGTATCGGCCTGGCGCTGGCGCAGCGTGCGCACTTCGGCTTCGGCATGAATATTCTTTATAACGCACGCCGTCAGCATGAAGAGGCGGAAACCCGCTTCGGTGCGCGTGCTTGTGACCTTGAAACGCTGCTGAAAGAGAGTGATTTTGTCTGTATCAGCCTGCCATTGACTGAGCAGACACATCATATGATTGGCGCTGCACAGCTCAAGATGATGAAACCCAGCGCCATCCTGATAAATGCAGGTCGCGGCCCGGTGGTTGATGAGCAAGCGCTGACGGCGGCATTGAAGGACGGCACGATTCACGCAGCCGGTCTGGATGTGTTTGAAGTGGAGCCGGTGCCTGCCGATGCGGAGATCCTTAAGTTGCCGAACGTGGTAGCGCTGCCGCACATCGGCTCAGCCACCCATGAAACGCGTTACGGTATGGCACGTGATGCGGTGGATAACCTGATTGCTGCGCTGAGCGGCAAAGTCGAGAAAAACTGCGTTAACCCGCAAATCCAGGCCTAAGCTTGCTGCTTTAGCCATTGCGCCTGCCCGTGGCGGGCGCTATGGTGGTTGCCCATTCCCGATTACAATGTTTTAACTTCCTATGTCCTTTTCTCAGTTCGGCGACAAATTTACTCAACATTCCGGCATCTCACGTCTGATGGAAGACATGGGTGAAGGCCTGCGCACGCCCGGCACCATTATGCTTGGCGGCGGCAACCCGGCGCAGATCCCGGCCATTAATGACTACTTCAACCAGCTGCTGCTGCAGATGCATCAGGACGGAAAACTGAGCGAAGCGCTGTGCAATTACGACGGTCCGCGTGGTAAAACGCTGCTGCTGGATGCGCTGGCGAACATGCTGCGTGAAGAGCTGGGCTGGCCGATTATCGCACAAAATATTGCGCTGACCAACGGCAGCCAGAGCGCGTTCTTCTATCTGTTTAACCTGTTCGCGGGTCGTCGCGCCGACGGCAGTAAAAAACGCGTGCTGTTCCCGCTGGCACCGGAGTATCTCGGTTACGCCGATGCCGGACTGGAAGAAGATCTGTTTGTTTCCGCCAGGCCGAACATTGAGCTGCTGCCAGAAGGTCAGTTCAAGTATCACGTCGATTTCGACCACCTGCCGCTGAATGAGGACGTGGGCCTGATCTGCGTGTCGCGCCCAACCAACCCGACCGGTAACGTGATCACCGATGACGAGCTGATGCAGCTGGATGCGCTGGCACAGCAGCACGGCGTGCCATTACTGATCGATAACGCCTACGGTGTGCCCTTCCCCGGCATTATCTTCAGCGAAGCCCGTCCGCTGTGGAACCCAAATACCATTCTGTGCATGAGCCTGTCGAAACTCGGCCTGCCGGGTGCACGTTGCGGCATTATCGTCGCCGATGAGAGCACGATTAGCGCGATTGGTAACATGAATGGGATTATCAGCTTAGCGCCAGGCAGTATCGGCCCGGCGATTGCCACTGAGATGATCGTGCGTGGCGATTTGCTGCGTCTGTCGGAAGAGGTGATCAAGCCGTTCTATCAGGACAAGGTGAGCGAGACGATTGCCATTCTGCGCCGCTATCTGCCGGAAGATCGCTGCCTGATCCACAAACCCGAAGGGGCAATTTTCCTCTGGCTGTGGTTCCGCGATCTGCCGATCAGCACCGAAGCCTTGTATCAGCGCCTGAAAGCGCGCGGCGTGCTGATGGTGCCGGGCCACTTCTTCTTCCCTGGTCTGGAACAGGAATGGCCGCATACACATCAATGTATGCGCATGAACTATGTACCGGATGCGGAGAAGATTGAACGCGCGGTGCAGATTCTGGCGGAAGAGCTGGAGAAGATTGGCTAAACCAATCTTTTAAAACGCCTCTCGAAATTAATCGGGAGGCGTTGATGCATTATTTATTATTGTACCAGTCGTAAAATCGGAACAGGCTTGAATAAAAAGCATAGGCTCCGATCAGCATAAATAACCATGCTACTACGCCAACCCATCCAGGATTATTCACCGGGACATAGGGTAAGGATTCATGCGATAGGGTAAAGAAAGTCCAAATCCACAATGCGAAAATAATGAATCCACGTGTAGGGATATCCTTTCCAAAAATTTTCATTACTTATCCTTGTCATCTATTTCATATATTTAATGATAAACCAAGCCAGACAAGAATAAATTAGTGATTCCATTAACTGGTAGTGAATAATAAACACAGCAGCCGATGTTTATTTAAATTTGTGAACTACTTCCAAATAATCTCTATTTATCCGCCACCAGCGATAGCTGGCACCATTGCGCCAGCTGCTTGATCGCCTCCTCCACTTCCGCATTCCAGCCAAAACCGGCGTTCAGTCGGAAACAGTGATCGTAACGGTGATCGGTGGCGAAGATATGTCCCGGCGCGATACCGATGCCCGCGTTACGCGCTTTAAGAAACAGCGCGCGCACGTTTAACGACTGAATGGGCATTTCCACCCACAACACATAGCCGCCTTCAGGATCCGATACACGCGTGCCCGCAGGGAAATAACGCAACACCGCCTGGCGCATATGGTGGATTTGATTCTTCAACTCACGACGCAATTTGCGCAGATGCGCATCGTAGCCGCCGCTGCGCAGCAGTTCAGCAATCGCTGCCTGTGACAACACCGAGGTGCCCATGCTGGTGGTGTATTTCAGCGAGGCGATTTTGCGCATGTAATTACTGCTGTGCACCCAGCCAATGCGGATACCGGGCGCCACCGTTTTCGAGAAGCCGCTGCAAAGAATGGCATTCGGGCTAAAGGCGCGCATCGGGAACGGACGGCGATTGCCAAACGCCGTATCACCGAAAATATCATCCTCAATAATCACCACATCATTCTCATCGGCCTGACGCGCAATATAGGCTTTCTGCTCGTTGGGAATGCTTTTCCCCAGCGGATTATTGATGTTGTTGATGGTGAGATAGGCCTGCACCGCTTTACGCTGAAACAGCGCGGTAAGTTTACTGACGTTAACATAACCTTCCGGCCCGGCTTCCACTTCAATCACGCGCAGATTGAGATTATGCAGCATCTGCAACAGCACGAAGTAGCACGGCGATTCCACTGCAACGATATCGCCGGGGCGGGTGGTGGCGCGCAAAGCCAGTGAGATAGCTTCGATACAACCGTTGGTGATCAGGATGTCATCAGCGCTGATATTGCAGCCATAATCCACCGCGCGGCGTGCAATCTCGGCTTTGAGCGGCGCATAGCCGGTGCCCTTCACCGTGTTGCCGAGCAGTGCCGGTTTGCTGTAGCCCATCTGGCGCATCAGCAATCCAATTTTCTTGACCGGATAGAGCGAGATATCGCCATTGGCCAGATCCAGCCGCACACGACAATCGGAGCCCAGCATGGCCAGATGCAGCTCGGTTTGTTCATCCAGCGGGGCGACTTCACGCGGCTGTTCGCTGTGGATGGCAGCGGGTAACCCCCTGGGAACCTGACGGGGCGCCACAAAAAAGCCGGACTTAGGACGCGCAACGGCATAGTGCTCATCCTCCAGCGTGCGTAATGTTTTCAGCGCAGTGGTCATGCTGACGCTGTACTGCGTCGCCAGCGTGCGCACCGACGGTAAACGGCTATCAGGCGGCAGCGATCCGCTGTGAATGGCTTGTTTTATCTGCTCTGCAATCTGACGGTAACGACTACTCTGGCTCTCCTGTTCACCCGTTCCATCCGCCATCTGTTCCACCCTATATCGTGCTGATCTGTGCGTATCCATCAGATTACATTCAAAGTACTTTAGGCTGCATCTGTTAATTCAGCCTCAGACATTCATTCCGTTGCAACTTCGTGGCCCCTTTTCCTGCCCGTTACCGCCAGCACGGTAACGGCGATTTTATTAGCCAAAGGATGAAGTGAAAAATGAATAATCTGTCCACCATGATGAGAGAAATTGAAGGTTATCTCACGCCCGCGATTATCGATTCTGCTCAACGCTGTTCTCAACGCTTACTTGCCGCCCTACCCGATAGCGACAATCCCGCTAACAATCGCGTGCTACTCGCCTATGGCGGCGGGAAAGACAGCAGCTACATGGTGGCGTATGTGCGCTACATTCAGGGGCTGATTTGGCAGCAGCAGGGCAGCACCTTCCAGCTGCGCATCAGCACCAATCGTCATGCGGCGATGAACGACAGCGTGATGGAAAATATCGACCGCGTATATCGTGCACTGCACATTCCGGGTGATGACTTTACCGAATGCCTGGTGACTGATGGCTTGCAAATCCGCCACTTTGAACGTCATCTGCCGATGCCCGACAGCGTGCGCCAGCAGAATCGCAACGATGTGCTGATGAATGGCCATCGCTTTCGTGCCGATGCGCGCTCCACTTTCTGTAACGCCTGCAACCTCAGCATGGTGAACTCGTTTGGCCTTGCCGCGCACTACGAGGGCGGCGTGGATGTGATCATCACCGGTGATTCGCCGCAGGAGCAGACCGCTTACCTCGCCTGGGCTCGTCATCTTTCACGCCTGTTTGATGCGCCCGTTGCCGACAAATCACGCGGCTTTAGCGGCTTCCTGCAAACCCTGGATGGCGTGGCAGAACGCTATTTCGCCGACATTTACGGCGCCGAGCAGGTTACCCCGGCCCATCGCATCACCTGGCAGCTGGCACGCGATCCGCTGTTCTTCAACATCTATCAGGACACCGCCTATGAAGCGGGTGCGCACTGGTCGCTACTCACCGAGTTCATGCACTTCCGCTTTGATGAGCTGATGTTCAGCTTCTCTGAATCGGACTGCGGCAACCCGACGTTAATGGCACATATTCGCGGTCTGCGAGCGGAGACGCTGATGCAGCGTAGCTACGCCGAAGGCATTCGCGAATATGTGCGCTTTGCGCTCGGCCTGATGGAGAAGAAAGATTTCCCGCCGCAACTGATTGCGGAAATGGCGGCGCGTTATCAGGACGATGCGGCGATTGAACGCGCTCGCCAGCGTGCAGCGCAGTTTGCCGAACAGGCGTTTGGCCTCAACGAAACCCAGCTGGTGTGCATGATCTATTCGCCGTTTATCGCGCAAGGCCAACAGCTCAATGTCTGGCTACAACAGCTCGATCAGGCGCCTGATGAACAGGCGGTGCGGGCACTGCTATGCGGCGATAGCGATGATTTGCTGCTGGCACAGCAGCTGGAGCAGCTCTCCGGCCTGACGATTGCACAGATGCGCCAGTGCTGGCGCAGTGCACAGGTCAATACGCTGCTGGATGGCACGCGCGGCGATGCGCTCTCACGCGTGCTGCGTTTCGATCCCCACAAAGCAGTGATTCAGGTCAACAACGGTGCCTTGCAAGACATCGTCACTGAAGTGATCTCCGGGCGTTAACCCGGTAAGGCGACGCGATGAGAAAGATTTTCCTGCAGATTGGCGCCACGCGTGACGGGCAAAATCCGTACTGCGCAGTGGCAAAACGCGAAGGCTATTTTACCGTGCTGGCGGAGATGGGCGACTTTGTCGACTATCAAAGCTTGAGCATTCAGCTGCCGTTCGATCTGATTGTGCGTCTCGATCGCCCGGAAAATCCGTGGGATGTGTTACAGGCCTGTCTGCGCGCGGGCTTACTGGAACATCCTCAGGTAGTGCTGGCAGGCTTTGAAGCCTACAACGCCAGCGCCGGTCGCGTACGCGAACTGCTGGCCGGGCCGGATGCCGGACCTTGCTTTATTCCGCCGGATAAGTACGCACAGCGCATGGCCTTGCGTAAAGCCTGGCCACGCTTTCCACAGCCGGAGTTTCGCTTCTTTGCCTCACCGCTGAGCATTCGTGACGCGCGTGATGCACTGCTGTATCCCTGCGTGATCAAACCGGTGGATGGCGGCGGCGGATTAGGGATCTGGCTGGTGGAAGAGGCCAGCCAGCTCGATACGGTGATCGGCAAGCTGGTGGAGACCATGAACTACGGCGGGCGCGGCTTTAGCGGCTTTATTGTCGAAAGCTGGCTGCCGGGCGACGAGTATTCACTACAAGGTGTGGTGGATAACGGACACGCGGTGGCGCTGACCTGCTGTCAAAAGGTGATCGAGCACCACATCGATGCAGAAGGCTGTATCAGCTTTTACGAATCCGGCCATGTGGCGATGGCTGCACAACAGCTGCCTGCGGCTTTTGCCAGTTTGATGAGCTTTTGCTGTGAGACCTTTGGCTATCGCCAGGGCGCCTTCCACATCGATTTTATTATGGTGAACGGTGAACCGCACTTCCTCGAAATGGGCTTCCGCTTATCGGGCATGGGCGTGGTGAATCTGGTCGAGGAAGTCACCGGCATTAACTGGGCGGAGGTAGCGTTTCAGATTGAAGCCGGACGGGGTTTGCCGGTGCTGCACTTCCCTAAGCAAGCCCAGGCCATTGGTCGCCTGCGCCTGCGTCAGCGCCTGCAATATGACGCAGCGGAACGCTGGATCGCCCAACATCAGCGCGGTCAACTATTGCCACCGCTCAATCTGCCCGCGCTGGCCGTCTCGCCGCGATCCTCGCTCTACGCCGACCTCACCCGTCATGCTGGTATCCTCGCCACCTTCCGTCTTGCCGCAGACAGCCGTGACGATGTGTTAGCGGTGTTCCAGCAGATTCTCGACGTTCCGTCCTTAGCCCCCCGGAGAGATCTTCTATGTGCAGAATGATTCTGGCAAGCGGTCAGTTTGATGCGGCAGCGGTACTGGACGCCGCACGCGCCATGAGCTGTGGCGAAACCGCCACGCATGACGGCCCGATCAAACAGCACCCTAATGGCTGGGGCTGTTTGTGGCTGGATCAGGGAAAGATTCGCACCCTGCATGGCACTGGCACCTTTGCTGATGCGCTGCCCGGTATTGATGTTGATGCATTGCGTCACAGTCGTTTTCTGGCGGTACATGTCCGCCACGCCACGCTGAGCAAAAATCACGGCATCGAGTTTTCCCATCCGCTGTGGCGCACCAGCGGCGCGACACAGTGGTACATGATGCACAACGGCTTTTTACCCACGGTCTATGCGCAACTGGGCATGGCGGAATCGCGCTTTGACTCCGCCGAATACCTTGAATATATCGTCGATCAGGTGACGCCTGCCGATTTTACCCGTGACTACCTGCGCAGCAAGATGGCGCGCGTGGCACCGGGTGGCAGTGCGGCTAATGCGATTTTTGTCACCCGGGATAAAGCCTGGGCGTGGCAGTGGCATCCCGATGACACCCCTTATCCTGACTATTTCACGTTGCATCATTATCAAAATAACAGCACCACTTTTATCTCTTCTGAACCTATTGCTGCACTGGGCACGGCGTCTGACTGGCGTCGCATGAACAACCATGAACTTCATGAATTTCCACTTGGGGAGTGATCAGCATGGCCATTTTCAATCAGATACGCGTTATCCATCCAAAAATGTTCGTCGAAAGCACCTGGCTGGATGACATCGTGACCGCGCGCGTACCGCTGTTGGTGCTGCGCAATTTCCTGACGCCTGAAGTGCGCGAAGCGGTGGTGGACGATCTGCAACAGTGCCGCGATCAGGTGCGCGTCTCGCGCTATCCAAATGGCGCACTGACCACGCTCGGCCCCTATCTGGCTAAACACACTCGCGCACCCGAAAATTACTTCACCGAGCTGCGCGACATCCAGCCAGCACTGCCAGCGTCACTGCACTGCCTGCGCGATCAGGTTTACAACTGGGTGAAGCACTCATTGCGTCTGGAGAGTCTGCACACTGCCCGCGAGCCGGAGTTGGGCGATTACGCGGGTTCGATTGTGCGCTTTCATGCCAATGGCGTCGCCAATCCACTGCATAACGACAACATCGTACGCGATGCCGCGGGCAGTGGTTTGGCCGTCACCCACATCCTGCATCAACTGAGCTGTGTGGTCTGTTTGCAGGAGTGTCACGCGGGCGGGGAACTGCGGATATTCAACAAAAAGTGGCATCCGGTGGATGAGCGCTTCAAAACGCCAGGTGAACTCGGCTATCAGACTGGCGTGATTGAGCAAAGCGAGGCGTGTGAGTTCTCCCCACGCAGCGGTGACATCTATCTGTTTAATCCGGCGTTTTATCACGAGATTGATCGCGTGGAAGGCGACACGCGCATCACCATGGGCTTTTTCTTTGGCCTGACCGACAAAAAAATGAAGCACGCCATTGCCTGGAGTTAATACCGGGCCTTCGACGAGGAGATGAAGATGAAGATGAATACCTATGAAAAAATCACTGCCCTGCTGGATCAACACCACGCAGACTATCGCGTGGTGGAGCATGAGGCCATCGGTCAGACCGATGTGATCAGCGGCATTCGCGGCAACGATCTCAATCAGGCGGCCAAAGCGATGGTGCTGGAAGTGACGATGCCTGACGGTGCCGATGCGCGTTACCTGCTGGCGATAGTGCCGGGCGACTGCAAGATCAACTTCAAAAGTGCCGCACGCGCCATTGGTGGCAAGAAGTCGAGTTTTGCCGCGCCAGAGAAAGCACAGGAACTGACGCAGTGTGTGATGGGCGCGGTGCCGCCCTTTAGTTTTGATGACCGACTGGCGCTGCGCGTCGATGCGCGCCTGCGTGATGTCGGCACGCTGTGGTTTAACGCCGGCGCGCTGGAGCGTTCCATGGCGCTGAATGTGGATGATTTTTTTCGTGTTATCGGCGATGACTGTTGTGCAGACATTGCCACTCCGATGACGGCGACTGCCTGAAACGGCTGTAGTAAGGAACGAGTATGTCAGTAAAAGATATGATGTTAGCCCTGTGCGTAGTGGTGGCGTGGGGCGTGAATTTTGTGGTGATCAAACTGGGTATGCACGATATGCCGCCGTTTCTGCTGGCGGGATTGCGTTTTGCACTGGTGGCGTTCCCGGCTATCTTCTTTGTGAAGCGGCCGCAGATCCCTTTGCGCTGGCTGATCGTGTACGGCATGACTATCAGCTTTGGTCAGTTCGCTTTCCTGTTTCTGGCGATCAAACTCGGCATGCCAGCAGGACTGGCCTCACTGGTGTTACAGGCGCAGGCATTCTTTACGCTGCTGCTGGGGGCTTTATTGCTGGCGGAAAAACTGCGCTGGAACCACATCGCCGGAATTTTGGTGGCGACACTTGGCATGTTTATGCTGGCAACGGCGGGCATGCAGGGCCAAACCACCGCTGGGATTACGCTCACCACCATGATGCTGACGCTGGCGGCGGCGCTGTCATGGGGACTGGGCAATATCACCAACAAGATCATTTTGCGTAATCGTAAGGTGCCGGTGATGTCGCTGGTGGTGTGGAGTGCACTGGTGCCGGTAGTGCCGTTTTTCGCCTGCTCATGGTGGTTTGATGGCGAAGCAGCAATCGTCACCAGCCTGCTGAATATCTCGTTGCAGACGGTGCTGGCGCTGATTTACCTCGCGTTTATAGCCACTATTGTCGGCTACGCGATCTGGGGCAATTTGCTCGGACGCTATGAGACCTGGCGCGTGGCGCCGCTGTCACTGCTGGTGCCCGTGGTGGGCATTCTTAGCGCTGCGCTGGTACTCGACGAAACCCTGTCAGCGCAGGAAATTCTCGGTGCGTCAGTGATTATTCTCGGCCTGCTGGTGAACGTGTTCGGCGGGATGGTGAGTCAGCGATTATGGGTGCGCACCTGATCCGCAGAAACAAAAACGCCGCATTTCTGCGGCGTTTTCTTCTCAACACAATATCCTTAATTCAGGATTTCAATGCGGCGCGGTTTCGCTTCTTCAGGAACGATGCGTTCCAGATCGATGCTCAGCAGGCCCAGTTCGAGACGCGCATCGCGCACCACGATGTGATCGGCCAGCTGGAATTTGCGCTCAAAGTTACGTTCGGCGATACCCTGATACAGGTATTTGCGCTCCGGTTGCTCTTCGGGGTGCGCACCGCGAATAATCAGCACATTGTCGTGTGAGGTAATATCTAACTCGCTCTGGGCAAAGCCCGCAACGGCAATGGTGATGCGATAGTGGTTTTCATCCACCAGCTCAACGTTGTACGGAGGATAGCCACCATTGGCCTGGTTCTGATTGGACTCAAGCAGACTAAACAGACGGTCGAAACCAATAGCAGAACGATAAAGCGGAGTGAGATCAAAGTTACGCATAAAAAGACTCCTGAAAATCAGCAAGTTTTGGCAACCTTCCACCATGGACAGGTTGTGCGGCCCGCTGCTGTCCCTGTCGGCAACAGCAACGCGACCGTGAAGTAAAAATGGGTGCGCTTTGATCGCTTTCAAGGGCAATGCGTATTTTTTTACAGCAATTTTGACGAAATAGCATACACTCAGAAATTCTTCGCCTGCATTGCATGACATCGCCACAGAGCTTTGCTGCAGCAGGAGACACACTCCAGCCAGAAGTGATGGCTGTAGGGATGATGAAATGAAAATGATGAAAAGCTTTCCGCTCACCGGCCTGCTGGTCTGCGGCGTTTTGACTACTTCGGGTTGCTCCAGCGTCATGTCTCACACTGGCGCCAGCCAGGGTTATTATCCCGGCACTCGCGCCAGCGCAGATATGATTGCCGATGACAATACCAGCTGGGCGATAAAGCCGCTGGCGGTGATCGATCTGCCCTTCTCCGCCGTACTGGATACGATTCTGTTGCCGTGGGATTACTTCCGCACTGACAAAGATTCGGCGCATGACCGTGTGCTGCAAAGCGAAAAATTGGCTGGCACTGACGCCAGCCTGGCGACTGCCGCCGCTATGCCATCGACGTCGCACTGACGCAAAACAGCTGGCGCCAGCCCTCAATTTCCCGCATATAAGCGATCTGTTTGCCGTCCGGTGACCACACTACCGCATCACCGGAAGGCGGCTGCTCGCTGCGTTTGGTTAAGCGCGTGCAGTGCCCGGTCGCCACATCACAGCGCATCACGCTGTTATCGCAAATAAAGGCGATCGCCTCGCCTGACGGCTGCCAGCTGAATGCCGACTGAATAGTGCTGCTGAGCCGCGTGATTTGACGCGGTGAACCACCGTTAGGCGACACACGCCACAGCTGTACAACGCCCTGCTCATCCGCCATCAGGAAGGCGATGGTGCTGCCGTCCGGTGACGCGCGCAGCCAGTGACGTGGCTGCAATGCTAACCCTTTACTGTGCGTGATGCGGCGCTGCTGCACACCGGCAGGCGGTGCAGGCAGTTTATCCGCCGTGCCCTGTAACGGTGATGCACCGGGTTTGGCGTAATCACTCAGCGCTTCGGGCAAATCCACCACAAACACTTCCGGCACTTTATCGCCGTTGGCAGCACGCGTATCACCGATAAACGCCAGCGCCCAACGCTGCCAGGTGCCATCTGGTTTTTGATATCCGCGCTCGCCAATCCAGCCCTCTTCATAAGCGCGGTCAATCTGATCGCTGCCCGGCTGGGGATCGCGCGTGGTTTGGCTCACCAGCACGCAGTAATGGCTGCCATCGTATTCACGGGGATGCTGTTTCGGTGGACACACCGGATGCAGCGGTACGGCTACACCGACATTACGCAGATCCTCACGCGCATCTTTTTCATGCATCACATGGTCGTTATAGGTATAGCTGAGGCGCGATCCGTCTGGACTGAATACATGCACATGCGAGCCGCCGCGCAATGCGCCGGGCGTATAAGGTGCGGTAATGTCACAGGCATCGAGATTTTCCGCATTGCCCTGCTGCATAATGACGCCGCGACGATGATGGAAATCGTAATGCCAGTGTGCATCGGGATGCTCCGGGCCATGGATACATACATAGCGCGGCGGCAGATCCGGGCTGACGGTCACCACGCCGACATGCGCACCGTCGCGTGCCTGATACAGCACCTCGACCGCACCGCTCGCGACGTTGACGCGTTCGATGGTCAGACTGGTAAAGGACGCGCCCGACGGACGAACATCAAACGCCAGCCACTGGCTGTCCGCGGTCCAGACGTTGATATTGGTGAGCTGATGATGACGCTGTGCAAAGGTGAGTTGTTTTTCTGACATGAGGCAACCTTACATCCAACAGTTGCCGAACAAAGTACGCGATTATGGGGTGAGGTGCAGCAGTCACAGCGCAATAATTTGCGAACAGTTGGCGCAATTCAATACGAATCGATCACGTCAGGAATGAGTGATAGATTGCGCGATAAATCATGAACAGATCGCGCAATGAATGGCTGAAGGATTGCGTGATAAATCGTGAACAGACACGCAATGAATGGCGCCGCTACGCATCGCAGGGCGTTGTAGCGGTGCCATTTATCGCACGTTATCGATCACCCAACCCGCTTCACATCCCCCACCAGCAGGATATAGGAGAGCGCACCAACCAATGCCACGGCGGAGATATACACCAGCGCCGGGGCAAAGCCGTAATCCTGTGCCAGATAGCCCACCACCAGCGGTACCGTGATGCCGCCCAATCCACCGATAAAGTTAAACATTCCACCGGTTAAACCGATCAGGCGAACCGGCGCCAGCGACGACACCAGCGACCAGGTAATAGAGGCGAAGCCGTTGCCGAAGAACGCGATGGCCATCAGCGTCATAATCCACACCGGATCGTTGGTGTAGTTGGCACCCATGATGCAGGTAGAGATCAGCAATCCACAAATAATCGGCGTCTTACGCGCAAAACCAAGGGAACGCCCGCTGCGCACCAGACGATCGGCCACGATGCCAGAAAGAATCACACCAAAGAAGGCGGCGAGGAACGGCACGGTGGTCATAAAGCCTGCTGTCAGCGCGGAGATGTGTTTTTCCTGCGTCAGATAGTTCGGGAACCAGGTCAGGAAGAACCACAGCGTAGAGGTAACAGCGAACTGGCCAAGGTACACGCCGCATAGCTTGCGATGGAACACCAGTTTCCAGTCGGCGGCGGTGAGTTTGATGCGCGTTTTTTTCGCCGCGGGAGCATCGCCGTCCACCATCGCCCCCCCTTCACGGATATAGTCCAGTTCCGCCTGGTTGATACCTTTGCTCTGGCTTGGGGCTTGATAGAACTTGATCCACACCAGCGACCAGATGATGCCGATGCCGCCTGTGATGATGAACACCCAGTGCCAGCTCAACAGTTCCTGAATCCAGATCAGCAACGGTGTGAGAAAAGCGAGACCGACAAACTGACCCGAGGTATAAAAGCCCACGGCAGAGGCACGCTCCTGCTCCGGGAACCAGCTGGTGACCAGACGATTGTTGGTCGGGAACGCGGGTGCTTCAAAGATGCCGGTGATGGCACGCAAGCCAATCAGCGATAATAATCCGCTGGCAAAACCCTGGAATAACGTGGCGACCGACCAGCCGAAGATGGCAATAAAATAGGTCAGGCGGGAACCGACGCGATCGAGGAACCAGCCGCCGGGAATCTGGCATAGCGTATATAACCAGGCAAAGGCAGAGAAGACATATCCCATCTCCGCTTTACTGATGCCGAACTCTTCCTGAATATGCGCAGAGGCCACCGCTAAATTAGCGCGGTCGACATAGCAAATCACCACCGTAATAAAGATCATCAGCAGCGTAATATAACGACGCCGGGTGGGTTTGGCCTGAACAGCAGAGAGATCCATGGTGTGTCTCCGTAATCATATTTGTAGTTGAGGCGCGAAGATGCCCGCCGCTACAAATGCAGGGTAAGGATAGTGAAGGTAAAACCGCACAGGCGGTAAATGTCATTTGCCGGGAAAAAGGCTGAGCGAGGCCCTATGCCTTATTTCACCGGCATATCTTTATCTAAAAGATTTTATAAATTCTTATACCCTAAATAATTCGACGTGCAGAATGGTGGCATGGGAATACACTCCCAAGAGCTTACTTAAGGTGAGTAAGCACAGCCAACGCATCTGTCGCTTAAATTATGACGAGTATTACCACTCAGCGACCGTTCCGTCTGGGAAACGCCATAATGGATTACGCCAGTCTGGTGCATTCTTACTTCTTTCAATCACCAGCTCTTCGTTAATTTCCACGCCGAGACCCGGTTTATTCAGTGGATAGAAGTGACCATCATCCATTTTGAAATCATCTTTATTGATGACGTAATCCAGCAGTTCAGCACCCTGATTATAGTGAATGCCCATGCTCTGCTCCTGGAACACCGCGTTGCGTGAAACGAAATCGACATGCAGGCAGGCAGCCAGCGCGATTGGGCCGAGCGGACAGTGTGGTGCCAGCGCTACATCGTAAGACTCTGCCATCGCGGCAATTTTGTAGCACTCAGTGATACCGCCCGCATGCGACAGATCCGGTTGCAGAATCGCCAGGCCACCCGCTTCCAGCACGCGTTTGAACTCGAAGCGCGAGAACATACGTTCGCCTGCGGCAATCGGAATATGGGTTTGCGCCGCCAGACGCGGATAATATTCCGCCTGTTCCGCCAGCACCGGCTCTTCAATGAACAGCGGACGATAAGGCTCCAGCTCTTTGATCAGCACTTTCGCCATTGGCGCACTGACGCGGCCATGGAAATCGAGGCCGAACTCAATCTCTTTGCCAAAGGCTTCGCGAATCTGTGCCACGGTATTCACCGCTGCATCCACTTTGCGCGAGTTGTCGATAATGCCCATCTCTTCGCATCCATTCAGCTTGAAGGTGTCGAAGCCAATCTTGCGCAGTTTCTTGATGCCGTCGACCACTTCTTCCGGACGATCGCCCCCCACCCAGCTGTAAGCCTTGATGCTGTCACGCACCAGACCACCAAGCAGCTGATACACCGGCACACCCAGCGCTTTACCTTTGATATCCCACAATGCCTGATCGATACCGGCGATGGCGCTCATCAAAATCGGACCACCGCGATAGAATCCACCGCGATACATCACCTGCCACAAATCGTTGATGCGTGCCGGGTCCTGACCAATCAGATATTCCGACAGCTCATGCACAGCCGCCTCGACGCTGCGCGCGCGCCCTTCAATCACCGGTTCGCCCCAGCCAACGATGCCTTCGTCGGTTTCGATTTTCAGGAACATCCAGCGCGGCGGCAGGCGATAAGTGGTCAGTTTGGTAATTTTCATCGTACAGCATCCTTATAAGCAGCAATAAATGCGCGAGCTTTCTCCACAGTGCGCGACAGCGGCTGGCCAGCGCGATAGAGATCGCTGCCCAAACCTGCGCCAATGCAGCCCGCGGCCAAAAATTCATGCAGGTTTTCTGGCGTCACGCCGCCCACCGCAAACACCGGCACTTCCGGCGGCAGCACCGCTTTCAAGGCCTTGATGTAGCCCGGACCAAACGCCGACGATGGGAAGATTTTCAGCGCCTGGGCGCCCGCTTGCAGTGCGGTAAAGGCTTCGGTGGCGGTGGCGCAACCCGCTGCAACAATCATCCCTTTCGCCACGGCCAGACGGATGACTGCCGCATCGGTATTCGGCGTCACCACCAGCTTGCTGTTAAGCGTGGCCAGTTCATCGACCTGCGCCGGATGCAACACGGTGCCCGCACCGATCAGCGCTTTATCGCCGAAAGTCTGCACCATCGCGCCGATGCTTTTGGCCCATTCCGGGGAATTCAGCGGGATTTCAATGGCATCGAAACCCGCTTCGATTAGGGCACCCACGTGCGCTTCGGCCTCGTCTGGCGTGATGCCACGCAGGATGGCGATCAATGGCAATTTAGTGTGCCAGGTCATCTGCAATACTCCTTATTCCATGCTGGAACGCGCGGTCGCCTTCCAGGGTGACTGAATCCATGCCGATAAATTGCAGCGCCTGCTGATAACGCTGCGCCAGCGCGTTCCCGGCAATAATGATGATCGGTTGGCGGCGATCCGCGTGTTGCGTCATCAGCGCCACTTCATGACCAATCAGCAGGCCGGATAGGAAATCGCTGATATGGCGGCGATCGCGTGCGCCCAATACATGAGAAGCACGCACTTCGAACAGCCGGGAAAGGATCGATGCGTCGTGGCTGCCGACCGCTAAGCCCTCACGGAAAGCGGCGGCATTCTCTTCCTGTTCGGGTAAACCCGCACCGATTAGCGACTGTTTCAGCAGCAGATGATGCAGTTCGCCCGTCATCACCGTGCGGAAATCCTGCACACGCTGCTGCTCCACCTGCACCCATTTGGCATGCGTGCCAGGCATCACATACTGCATAGCGGGTTGCAGCGCGGAGGCACCTAGCAACTGTGTCTCTTCACCGCGCATCACGTTGTAGTTGTCAGCACGTTCGACGCTCAATCCCGGCACGATCCACGCTTTATCTTCAACGCGGGTCAGGCGGCTGCTGAGTTGATCCAGTGCCACAGGACAGGCCAGATAAGGCACCGTAAGCCAGCCTGCATTGCTACCGACCATGCCCGCCATCACCACCGGCACATCATTCACTGGCCAGCCGTCTGTCACACTGGCAAAGACCTCTGCAGGCGTGCGTCCGCCAAGACGCGTGACGCCCGCTTCTGACCGGCGCTCATCAACGCAGTTACCCTGCTGATAATGCCAGGCACGCAGATTGGTTGAACCCCAATCAATCGCGATATAGCTGGTCACATAATCTCCTTGAGTCGGGCGGTGGAGCTGGCGATCATCGCTTTTGCCGCCTGCTCCGCCGCATCACCATCCTGATGTCGGATGGCATCAAACAGCGCCTTGTGTTCGGCTAAGGTGCGCGGCATGTTGCCGGAATCCGCCATGTAGGTTTTCGCAAACACCGCTTTCTGTAACTGGCTGATCGCCACATTAAGCTGCTGCAATACCGGATTGTGCACCGAAGCCAGCACCGCTTCGTGGTAGCGGATATCCGCCTCATTGAATGCTTCCCGATCGAGATGATGGGCAACCATGTCGTTATAAGCCTGCTCAATCGCCGCCAAATCGGTGGAGGTCGCGCGTTCCGCCGACCAGCGCGCAATCTGCGGCTCCACCAGCACGCGCACTTCACTCATGGCGGCAATCAGCCTGGGATCTTGATCGTGCGCCAATGCCCATTGCAGGACATCGCTGTCGAGGTAATTCCACTGATTGCGCGGGGTGACAAAGGCGCCACGGTAACGCTTCATTTCCATCAACCGCTTTGCCATCAGCGAGCGAAATACTTCGCGGATGATGTTTCGCGAGGTGCCAAAGCGCTCACACAACTCTGCTTCGGCGGGCAACGCGGCGCCCGGCACATACTTCCCTGCTACAATTTCTTCACCCAGCGTCAGGATGATGCGCTCAGTTTTGCTTAATTGTTCTTGCGTCATGATGTTCCATTCAGTGAAAGACGGTAGCCCATCAGATTACTGCTTTCGACGCGTGAAAACTAACAGACACCTCACGTCACGACGCAGATTGTAGTACTAACCAAACAGGTTGTACTACAGTCTGGATCACATAATAGACAATTCATTGACGCATAAATGTGCACCCGATTAAATCAAGCTGAGTGTGAGTTGGGGCATCACTTATGACGGATCAGTGTGCCCCAGGCAGAAACTTAGAAGCTCGCTCGTTGGGTGATCATTCATGGTGAAGCAATGCGCACCGGGTGGAAACGAGACTGATCGTTCGCGGGTTCATCATTTATGAAGTATGAATAGCTGCTTCACGGAAACCGTAACGATCATTCGTCGTGTCGGCATTGATGGCGACCGATGGACATTTGCAGAATGAATTCAGAGAGGCGGACAGCAGCACGCTGCCCGCAAAAGAAAGGATTACAGCACCAGCTCTTCAATGGCATGCGCGACGCCATCTTCCATATTGGTTTTGGTCACGAACTGCGCAATGTTTTTGACTGAATCAATGGCATTACCCATCGCCACGCCGGTTCCCGCGTACTCAATCATCGCCAGGTCGTTTTCCTGATCGCCAATCGCCATCACTTCCGACTGCTGCAGGCCGAGTTTGTCCGCCAGCATTTTCACGCCGTAGCCTTTGTTGACCAGTGGATTGAGAATTTCGAGGTAGTACGGCGCACTTTTCAGGATGGTGTAGCTGTCACGGGCACGCGCAGGCAGGCCAGCAATCGCTTTATCCAGCAAATGTGGCTTGTCGATCATCATCAGTTTCGGGAAGCGAGTGGCCGGGTCCATCTCTTCTACCGCGCGGTAGCGAACCGGAATGCCGGTCAGGCTGGCTTCATGGATGGTATATTCGCTGATGTCTTTATTTGGCGTGTAGAGGAAAGATTTGTCGAATGCCTGGAAATGCACGCCGAGGTCGCGCGCCAGCTGTTCCAGATAAAGATAGTCATCAAAGCTCAGCGTTTTTTCTGCCACCACATCGCCGCTATCCGCGCTGTGCACCAGCGCACCGTTGTTACTGATGCAATACTGGCCGGGCTGCTGCATATCGAGTTCCATCAGGTAGCGCTCAATGCCGACCAACGGACGACCAGTCGCCAGCACAATGGAAACGCCTTTATCACGCGCACGACCAATCGCCGATTTCACTGCCGCCGTCACTTCGTGCTGCGGGTTGAGCAGCGTGCCGTCCATATCGATCGCAATCAATTTTATCGCCATAACATCCTCGGTTAAGTCAGAGTTTGTTTAATGCTAGCGCGATTCAGCTCACATTGACCAGTTAATCGGCAACGGACGGCACTTCAGGCTATTTTGCGGTCAGCGGCTTGCGGACAAACAAGCCATAGCTCAGCGCACCCAGCATTAGCAAGCCCGCTCCCAGCAAGAACACGTTGGTAAATTTGCCGGTAGTATCCAGGATGATGCCCGTGACAATGGGTGCCATTGCTGCGCCGAGGAAGCCACCAAAGTTCTGAATCGCACCAAGGGAAGCCACCTGAGATTTTGGTGCAATATCACTGGCAAGCGTCCAAAGTGCCCCTTGTGGCATCTGCGAACAGAAGTAGCCCATGGCCAGCAGGCCAATTGCCAGTGGCGTACTATCCACGAAGGGGATCGGTGCCACGAAGCAGGCGGCCAATGCTGCGCCAGTCACAATCGGAACTTTACGCGCGGTGATTGCCCGCACACCGCGACGCACTAATCGATCGGACAGCATACCGCCCACCAGCACGCCTAAAATGCCGGCGAAGAATGGAATCGAGGCGATCCAACCAGTGGCTTTGAGACTGAAACCCAGGGATTTTTCCAGATAGCCGGGCAGCCAGGTGAGATAGACCCAAATAGTGAACATGATGGAGAAGTTGCCGATCACCATAAACCAGGTGGTGCTATGGCGGAACAGTGCGCCCCAACTGGCTTGTGCCTTCTCTTCTGGTGCAGCGACACTGCGCTGCCCGGCATGCAGCAAAGCATCTTCACGCGCTTCTGGATCACGATAAAACTTCCACCACGCCAGCAGTAATGGGATCCCCATTAAGCCAATGGCGACAAACATGCCGCGCCAGCCGAATGTCAGCAACAGTACGGTCAGAATCGGAGGGGCAATCGCATTTGCGATTTGCGAACCGGTATTGATGATCGCCGTGGGTAAGCCTCGCTCGTTATCACCAAACCAGCGATGGGTGATCTTAATGCCCGAAGTGAAAAACGGCGATTCGGCGATCCCTAACATCATGCGTAAGCCATAGAAGAAGCTGTAGCTGTTCACAAACGCCGCCAGCACAGTAAACGTGGACCATAAGCCAAGCGCCCATGAAAACATTTTCTTCGGGCCAAACTTATCCACCAGCCAGCCAGCGGGTAAATTCGCCAGCGCATAAGGCCAGAGGAACGCGGAAAGTAACAAGCCCATTTCCGTTTGAGAGAAACCAAATTCAGCGGCAATGGTGGTGTTGGCAATGCTCAGGTTGGCGCGATCAAGATAGTTAACCACCGCTGCCAACAACAGAAGGAGGACGATGCCCCAGCGCAGTTTACCTATGGTTGTCGGCTGGGTAATGGTCGCATCAGATAAGGTATGCGCAGAAGGTTTCATGACGCCTCCTGCGGTGCAGTAAACAGGTCGAGATGGATTTTAATCACTGCTTTGCGAATGCGCTGTACTTCGGGCGCGGCACAGCATGGGCGATGCACATCGTGCGGGAAAAACAGCGCGAATTGGCCAGGCGTTAAGGTAATCATCGATTCATTGATGGTGTCCTGATAAAACACCACATCTCGTTCATTGCGCAAATCTTCAGTAATGACATGCTGCGGATGCGCACGCGCCACGCCGATATTTTCACGTCCTTCCAGTAAATATTGAATATCAACATAGTTAAAGTGCGACTCCGCACGGCGCGCACTCGCCGGCTCGGTCTCCATTTCCTGCACCAGACAGAACATCTGGTTGTTGGGCAGTAAATCGTATTTCCCTGCTTCCAGCTGGCTGAAATCGGTATCCGCAATCCAGCGAATAGCCTGGTCAACTATGGGATGAAAAGCGTGGCGCTCGCGCGTCCAGTCCAGTCGATCGCATACAATCATGATGTCTTCCCGTGTCGTTATCGTTAGAGGGTTCAGGTACAGCGGGAGGATAAGCATCCTCCCTGAGAGGTGTTATTTGGCTACACGTGGCTGCCACAACGCACTGCCATCACGGATTTGATCGAGCAGCACGCTCAATCCCCAGAATTTTTCCAGCACGTTGTCTTTGTTCACCCGGCAGTGCTCACTGGCAAACGTGCCCAGTCGCTGGTGATAAATCTTGGCGTTTTTTGGATAGCCGAGCGTTTCAGTCACAGCGCTCAGCGACAGGAACAGCGACAGTTCATGGGCTTTTTCCGGCTGCTGTGCGCCATGGTGATAAAGCCAGTGATATAAGCCCGGGTGGAAGTTGGTGAACACACCGCTGAAACCTTTGGATCCCGCTTGCATCGCCGGCCAGGCAATCGCGGCATTCGCATTGATAATGGCCAGTGGCGTGCCCTGAGCCAGTTTGACGCGGCGCTCAACAGTTGGCAGATCGCAGCTCACATCTTTCAGCACCACAAAACGGCCACTATTGGCGCAGAAACTGAACTCTTCATCACTCAACAGTCGACGATATGGCGCCGGGCACTCATAAAGCCCCAATGGCATGTCTGCGGGTAACGATTCCAACAGATGATTGAGATGGGTATAGAATGCTTCGCTGCCCTGATTTTGAGGATCGAGGTGGTTGGTCACCAGGACCAAAGCATCAATCCCGGTATTGGCCATAGCCTGCAGCTCTTTAGTTTGCTCTGCCAGATCATCACTGATATGGCCTGAGGCGATAACGGGCACACGGCCTTCTACTTTCTGTACCACAAAGCGAGCCAGTTCTACTCGCTCCTCAAGGCTGAGATACTGCATCTCACTCGACTGGCACACCGCGAATAGCGCATCCACGCCCTCTTTTAAGTACCAGCTAATTAGCTTTTCCAGGCCGGGATAATCAATCTGGTTATCTGGGGTAAACGGGGTCAGCATGACCGGTACAATGCCTTCAATCTTTTTCATCATCTCTCCTGCCAGCGAAAGGCCGCTGTGATTAGTTATCTGGTTTATCGTTGTTGAAGTCGGGTCAGCACCTGCTGACGATCGGGCATGTTGCTTGCCCCTTCTCGTTCAACAGCGAGCGAAGCAAAAGCAGAGGCCCAGGTCGCCGCTTGCAGCAAGCTTTGGCCCTGAGCGAGTGCCGCCGCCAACGCGCCGTTGAAGGCATCGCCCGCGCCCGTGGTATCCACGCTGAGCGCAGGAAATGCCGGAATATGGTGAAATTGTTGGTTATCAAACAGCAGTGCACCGCGCGATCCCATGGTGATGATCACCCTCCGCGCGCCCAGTGCGACAATGGCCTGAGCAGCCGCGCGTGCGCTGGGGACATCATGGATTTCAATGCCAGACAGACGCGAAGCTTCGGTTTCATTCGGCGTGAGTACATCAATCATCGGCAGGCAGCTCACCACGTCAGGGGAAAATGGCGCAGGGTTCATAATGACGCGCACGCCCATGGTGTGTGCGAGACGGATGGCACTGCGGGTAGCTTCAAAGTTGTTTTCCAACTGCAGTAGCATCACATCCGCATCGGTTAATTCATGCGTGAGTTCAGCAATCTCTTCGTCGGTAATGGTTTTGTTGGCACCCGAATAGATGGCAATCATGTTCTCGCCATTTTCTTGCGAGACATAAATGATGGCGCTGCCCGTGGGTTCGGTATCGGTCTGATAGAGACGAAAGGAGTGAATGTCGGAAGCGGAGAGATGATCGAACGCAAACTGGCTGAATTGATCGGTACCGACTTTGGCCACAAAATGGACGCGCGTACCCGCACAGCTAGCGGCCATCGCCTGATTGGCGCCTTTACCGCCAGGCCCCAGCGTGCTGCCTAACGCCATCAGTGATTCGCCACTTTGCGGAAACTGCGCCACTTTCGCCACGATATCGACGTTAAAAGCACCAAGAATGCAGACTTTCCCCTGCTTACCAGATGACTTTATCTGGCCTTTACGTGACTGCAGGCGTTGTAGCAACACCTCAAAGTTGCCGCTTTCGCTGATGAGCTTTTCCTGCAAATTGCGGCGTAACGCAATCGCTCCACCATAGCAGCGCTGCACTAAGCCCTGCTGTGCCAGTGCACTGAGATCGGTACGAATGGTTTCTCGTGTCACGCCTAACTGGCTTGCCAATCCATTAACCGTGACCCGCTCGTGCTCATCCAGCCATTGCAAAATCTGGCTACGTCGTTCTTCCAAAAACATGCGTTTCCCTCCGTTTCGCTCGCAAGCGTAAGGGAGACAACTGTTTATGAAAGTGATGCGGATCTCAGCACTCGGGAAAAAACGGAAGCAAACAAAAGCGAATGCAGATGTTTTTCAAGGAAAAAGAAGATTGTCAGGCGGATAACAAAATAGGGGGAATAAAAAACCCTTCCCGATAGGGAAGGGTTGATGTGACAAATCAGATATCGATGTTAGCGGCTTTCAGCGCGTTCTCTTCGATGAAGGCTCGGCGCGGTTCAACCGCATCGCCCATCAGCGTGGTGAACAGCTGGTCAGCCGCGATGGCGTCTTTGATGGTGACGCGCAGCATGCGGCGGCTGTCTGGATCCATGGTAGTTTCCCACAGCTGCTCTGGGTTCATCTCGCCCAGACCTTTATAGCGCTGGACTGACAGACCACGGCGCGACTCTTTCACCAGCCACTCAATTGCCTGCTCGAAGCTGGTCACTGGCTGACGGCGATCGCCACGTTCGATAAACGCATCTTCTTCAATCAGGCCGCGCAGCTGCTCGCCCAGACCACAAATTTTACGGTATTCCGGTCCATCAATGAACTCGCTGTCCATCGGATAGTCGGTATCAACGCCGTGCGTACGAACACGCAATACCGGTTCGAACACGTTCAGTTCGCTGTTGGTGCGTACGTGCGCCATATAGCTGCTGCCGTGCGCTTCGCGCTCGCTCAGGTATGCGACTAAACCTTCAATCCAGCCTTTAACTGCGGCTTCATTGCTGAGATCGCTGAGGGTTGGATGGTAGATCAGGCCACGCAGCATTGCCGTTGGGAAGCGACGTTCCATACGCTTGATCATGCGCTGGGTGCTGTTGAAATCACCCACCAGATTTTCCAGCGGCTGGCCGCCGAGCGCCGGTGCGCTGGCGTTGGTGTGCAGTGTTGCGCCATCCAGTGCGATAGCGATCTGGTACTGATCCATCGCTTCGTCATCTTTAATGTATTGTTCCTGCTTGCCTTTCTTCACTTTGTACAGTGGCGGCTGAGCAATATAAACATGACCACGCTCGACGATTTCCGGCATCTGACGATAGAAGAAGGTCAACAGCAGCGTACGGATGTGCGAGCCATCGACGTCGGCATCGGTCATGATGATGATGCTGTGATAACGCAGTTTATCCGGGTTGTATTCGTCGCGACCAATACCACAGCCGAGTGCGGTGATCAGCGTCGCCACTTCCTGAGAGGAGAGCATCTTGTCGAAACGCGCTTTCTCCACGTTGAGGATTTTACCTTTCAGCGGCAGGATCGCCTGGTTCTTACGGTTACGTCCCTGCTTGGCAGAGCCGCCCGCTGAGTCCCCTTCCACAAGGTAAATTTCAGACAGCGCAGGGTCACGTTCCTGGCAATCAGCCAGCTTGCCCGGCAGACCAGCCAAGTCCAGCGCGCCTTTACGACGGGTCATTTCACGGGCGCGGCGCGCCGCTTCACGTGCACGCGCGGCATCGATAATTTTGCCAACCACGATTTTCGCGTCTGACGGGTTTTCCAGCAGGTATTCGCTCAGCAGTTCGTTCATCTGCTGCTCAACCGCGGATTTCACCTCAGAAGAGACCAGTTTGTCTTTGGTCTGTGAGGAGAACTTTGGATCCGGCACTTTCACCGAGACCACAGCAATCAGGCCTTCACGCGCATCATCACCGGTGGCGCTGACTTTGGCTTTTTTGCTGTAGCCTTCTTTGTCCATATAAGCGTTCAGCGTACGCGTCATTGCCGCACGGAAGCCCGCAAGGTGCGTACCGCCATCGCGCTGTGGAATGTTGTTGGTGAAGCAGTAGATGTTTTCCTGGAAACCATCGTTCCACTGCAGCGCGACTTCCACACCAATACCGTCTTTCTCGTTAGAGAAATAGAACACGGTTGGGTGAATCGGGGTTTTGTTCTTGTTGAGGTACTCAACAAACGCCTTGATGCCGCCTTCGTAGTGGAAGTGGTCACTCTTGCCGTCACGCTTGTCTTCCAGACGGATTGAAACACCCGAGTTCAGGAAGGAGAGTTCACGCAGGCGTTTCGCCAAAATGTCATACTCGAACTCCACTACATTGGTGAAGGTTTCGTAGCTCGGCCAGAAACGGACGCGTGTACCGGTGGTTTCAGTATCACCAGATACCGCCAGCGGTGCCTGCGGCACACCGTGCTGATAAATCTGCTGATGCACTTTACCTTCGCGGCGAATGGTCAGTTCCAGCTTCTGCGAAAGGGCGTTAACCACTGACACGCCCACGCCGTGCAGACCACCGGACACTTTATACGAGTTATCGTCGAATTTACCGCCGGCGTGCAGCACGGTCATGATCACTTCTGCCGCAGACACACCCTCTTCCGGGTGAATGCCGGTCGGAATACCACGGCCATCATCCTGAACAGACACAGAATTGTCCGCATGGATGGTGACGACGATGTCACTACAGTGACCCGCGAGCGCTTCGTCGATTGCGTTATCCACGACCTCGAATACCATGTGATGCAGACCGGTGCCGTCATCGGTATCACCGATATACATACCCGGGCGTTTGCGTACCGCATCAAGCCCTTTAAGGACTTTGATACTTGAGGAGTCATAAGAATTCGACATCAACGTTTCTCGCTCATTTAATCTTCAGGTTGAACCGCTATTTTACCCTGTTCCACGCGGAACATCTTGCCCTTTTCGTCACTCATGTCGATTACATGTTCGACACCAATGGCGCTGACAAATACCTGAGCCTGCGTGGCTTTCAGGCGCTCGGCCAGCAACCGACGACGCGAATCGTCCAGCTCCGAGGCAAAGTCATCAATCAGGTACAAACAGCGACGTCCGCTGCTGCGCGTCAGATACTCGCCCTGCGCTAAACGCAGAGCACACATCAGCAGCTTTAATTGACCGCGTGAGAGTAAATCTTCCACCGGCGTGCCTTCCGCACGGATGCGAAAATCCGCTTTGTGCGGGCCGCTGGCGGTATAGGTGAGCGCGCGATCGCGCTCGAAATTACGTTCCAGCAGTTCGGCAAAGTCGCTCTCTTTATCCCAGCCGCGCTGAAACGAAAACGACAACTCAAACTCTGGTAAAAATTGACTGCAGGTAGCGATGATCTCTTTCGAGATCGCCGCACTGTACTCGGCTCGCCACTGGCTAATCTGTTCGGCCAGCGGCACCAGTTCCTGATCCCACGGGCGAATTTGGCTGTAACGCGAAACTTGTCTCAGCGCGGCGTTACGCTGTTTCATCAGACGCCGTAGATTATTCCAGGCATTGAAGAAACCGGGTGCGGAGTGAAAGCATCCCCAATCAATATAGGCTCTACGGTATTTGGGGCCGCCGTTGAGCAAAGTAAACCCTTCCGGCGTGATCAACTGCATCGGCAGCAATTGCGCCAGCTCCGCCACTTTATGACCGTCACTGCCGTCGATGCGCACTTTGCTATCACCGGCGCGATTTTTGGTCAGCCCCACGGCCAATTCGCGCTCACTGCCTTCAATTCGTCCGTGCAGGACAAACGCATCCTGATCGTGACGAATGACGCGGCCAGCCTGCAAACTGCGAAATGCGCGGCCATGTCCGAGGGTGTAAATAGCCTCCAGCACGCTGGTTTTACCGCTGCCGTTAGCACCCACGAGGAAATTAAAGCCTGGTGCCAGCGTGAGATCGGCCTGCTCGATGTTGCGGAAATCTTTAATCAGGAGGCGGGTTAAAGCCATGAACGAATCCAGCTGCGCATTAAGAAGTGGTTTTCACCTAACCCTGCCATCGAGGGCGTTAACGGCGAAGCTCGTTTGCTCACGGCCAGCGCGCAGTCCCTGGGAGCATACTGAAGTATGTGACCAGGGACGAGCACTGCCCGGGGGCAAAATAGCGAGTAAGTTAGCCCGCTATAAGATCACAAGCGCATTGGCATGACGACGTATGCCGCCGCTGGGCTGGCAACGTCTTCAATTTGCACACTCGAAACCGAATCGGTCAGCAGCAAACGCACGTTTTCGCATTTCAGCGCATTCAGCACATCTAACACGTAACTCACGTTAAAGCCGATCTCCAGTTCAGTGCCGCTATACGACACATCCAGCATCTCTTCCGCTTCTTCCTGTTCTGGGTTATTAGCGGTGATCTTGAGCTGATTTTCGGTGATATAGATACGAACACCGCGGAACTTCTCATTCGAGAGAATCGCTGCACGGGCAAACGCCTGCTTCAGCAGATCGCAACCGGCCTCCAGCGCTTTATCCGGGTTCTTCGGCAATACGCGGCGATAATCAGGGAAACGTCCATCAACAAGCTTAGAGGTGAAGATGAAGTCACCAACGTGCGCGCGAATGTTGCTGCTGCCGATCTGCACCTGCAGCGGAGTCTCGCCGCCATCCAGCAGACGGACTAATTCAATCACGCCTTTACGTGGCACGATCACCGAATGGTTAGGCAACGCCTGGCCAATCGGCATGGAGCAGACTGCCAGACGGTGACCATCAGTAGCGACGGTGCGTAACTCTTCACCTTCAGTCTCAAACAGCATGCCGTTGAGGTAGTAACGCACATCCTGATGCGCCATTGAGAACTGGGTCGCTTCGATCAGACGTTTCAGCGTGGCCTGCGGCAAGGTGAATTCCACCTCGCTCTGCCAGTCATCCAGATTAGGGAAGTCAGTGGCGGGCAGCGTCGATAAGGAAAAACGGCTACGGCCAGAACGCACCAGCATTCTGTCACCTTCCAGCGTCAGGCTAATTTCCGCCCCCTCTGGCAAACCGCGACAGATATCGAGGAATTTACGCGCGGGCACGGTGGTCGCACCGGGCTCGTGGGGCTGCGTTAATGCAACGCGGGCCACCATCTCCATTTCCAAATCGGTGCCGGTCAGACGCAGTACGCCTTCACTCACCTGCAACAGTAAATTTCCGAGGATCGGTAAGGTCGGGCGTCCACCAAGCGGGCCGCTAACCTGTTGCAGTGGTTTCAGCAACTGCTCACGTTCTACAATAAATTTCATATGCGTCAGGAAGATAATGTTCGAATGAGGTTAGAGAAATCTTCTTTGATGTCGTGGCTCTCTTCACGCAACTGCTCAATTTTACGGCAGGCATGGAGCACGGTGGTATGATCGCGGCCACCAAACGCATCGCCAATTTCCGGCAGGCTATGGTTGGTCAACTCTTTCGCCATTGCCATTGCCATCTGACGCGGACGTGCCACCGAGCGCGAACGGCGCTTCGACAGTAAATCCGCGACTTTGATCTTGTAGTATTCGGCCACCGTTTTCTGGATGTTATCGATGGTGACCAGCTTTTCCTGCAGCGCCAGCAAATCCCGCAGCGCTTCGCGCACGAAATCGATGGTGATCGCGCGGCCGGTAAAGTTGGCATTGGCGATGACGCGGTTCAGCGCACCTTCCAACTCACGCACATTGGAGCGCAGACGCTTGGCAATAAAGAAGGCGACTTCTCCCGGCAGGCGGATATCGTTTTCATCCGCTTTCTTCATCAGGATCGCCACACGCGTTTCCAGCTCAGGCGGCTCGATCGCGACGGTTAATCCCCAGCCAAAGCGCGACTTCAGGCGATCTTCAACACCATTGATCTCTTTTGGATAGCGATCCGAGGTCAAAATGATCTGCTGATTGCCTTCCAGCAGGGCGTTAAAGGTATGGAAAAACTCTTCCTGCGAGCGCTCTTTATTGGCAAAGAACTGAATGTCATCGATCAACAGTGCATCGACGGAGCGGTAATAACGCTTAAATTCTTCAATGGCGTTGTTCTGCAGCGCTTTTACCATGTCCTGCACAAAACGTTCTGAGTGCATGTAAACCACTTTGGCATTCGGCTTGCGCGCAATAATGCCATTTCCCACTGCATGTAACAGGTGAGTTTTACCTAAACCGGTTCCGCCATAAAGGAAGAGCGGGTTGTAAGCGCCACCAGGGTTATCCGCCACCTGACGTGCCGCCGCGCGCGCCAGTTGGTTAGATTTACCTTCAACGAAGTTATCGAAGTTATGGCGGTTATTCACATTTGAGCGGTAGGTGACATCCGCCGGGGCGGGCACTGAGTCCCAGCTTGGACGCAAGATTTGCGCCGGAGCAGGACGGTTTTCAACAGGAGCAGGGGTGCTGTAAGCCGCCATGGCTGGCTGGCTGGTTGCAACCTGCGCAGCCGGGCGCGTGCCCACTTCAAAACGCAGCAAAGGCACATTCGGACCGCAGAATTCATTCAGCAGCCCATTAATACTATTGAGATATTTATCCCGAACCCAGTCGAGTACAAACCGATTTGGTGCATACAAGGTCAGCGTATTGTCGTTTAATTCAGCTTGCAGCGGACGAATCCACATGCTGAATTCGGTGGCAGGAAGCTCATCCTGCAAACGGGCAAGACACTGTTGCCAAAGCGTAAGTGACACGGCGGACTCCACTCGTACAAAATCGATAAGAATTTCAGGCGCTAATAATAGAAACTGTCTTTTTTGACACAGGCGATCAGAAAGCGCCTGCGACCGCTATCCGCGGTAGTCATCCCTGGCGATCGCAGTGAGGATCGTCAGCGGAAGGGCGGATCATAGCGCAAAGCGGCACAGAGATCTTCCCTTTCTACACAGTTTTGATCCAATTTATCCACAGGCTAGTGAAGCGCTAATGAGTTTACGCTTTCTGTGGAAAAAGCGAGCGGTGATCTTGCTGAAAGAGGCAATTTTTCTGGTCGCCTCTCGTTTCCGCGCAATAAATCTGCAAATTGATCGCAAGAAGATCCTGCGCGATCCTTGCGCTTTACCCTATAGCCCGTATAATTCCCCACCCGGCATTATTGCGTGAAGCCTTGATGCCCGGAATCAGCGGGCTGTATCTGGTTTCCAGGTGCCGCGAACTGCGAAGTAAATTGACTCTGGACTGTACAATTATTACAATCCCGCCTCTTTATTAAAGACACATTGAGGCGTAGGTCGATTTACTGGCCCGAAAACGCGTCACCCAGTGAAAATTTTCAAGTTTAGGTAGAAATCGCCATGAAACGCACTTTTCAACCGTCCGTACTGAAGCGCAACCGTTCACACGGTTTCCGTGCTCGTATGGCAACAAAAAATGGTCGTCAGGTTCTGGCACGTCGTCGTGCTAAAGGCCGTGCTCGTTTGACCGTTTCTAAGTAATAAAGCTAACCCTCGTGGTTAAGCTCGCATTTCCCAGGGAGTTACGTTTGTTAACTCCCACTCATTTCACTTTCGTCTTCCAGCAGCCACAAAGAGCCGGTACGCCGCAAATCACCATCCTCGGCCGCCTTAACTCGCTGGGGCATCCCCGCATCGGTCTTACCGTCGCCAAAAAGCATGTGAAACGCGCCCATGAACGCAACCGGATCAAGCGATTGACCCGCGAAAGCTTTCGTCTGCGCCAACATGAGCTACCTGCGATGGATTTTGTCATCGTGGCGAAAAAGGGGATTGCTGACCTCGATAACCGTGCGTTAACGGAAGCGTTGGAGAAATTATGGCGTCGTCACTGTCGCCTGGCTCGCGGCTCCTGATCGCCCTGATACGCGTTTATCAACGCGCCATCAGCCCACTACTTGGACCTCATTGTCGGTTCCATCCCACCTGCTCGCAGTATGGGATTGAGGCATTACGCCGTTTCGGCGTCGTAAAAGGTAGTTGGTTGACGATAAAACGCGTATTAAAATGCCACCCTTTGAACCCGGGTGGTGACGATCCTGTGCCGCCAAAAACCTTTGATACCAGAGAACATTAACGATGGATTCGCAACGCAATCTCTTTCTCATCGCTTTTCTGTTCGTGTCTTTTATGATCTGGCAAGCCTGGCAGACGGACCACGCTCCGCAGCCACAGCAGACTCAGACCACGCAGAACACAAGCAGCGCAGCGGGTGATGCCGCCTCTTCCGGCGTGCCGGCTAGCGGTCAGGGCCAAACGATCACCGTTAAGACTGATGTCCTGTCACTCAGCATCAATACTCGCGGTGGCGATATTGAGCAGGCACAGCTGCTGACTTACCCGGACAAACTGGGTTCAGACGCACCGTTCCAGTTGCTGGAAACCACCCCCGCCTTCGTTTATCAGGCGCAAAGTGGCTTAACCGGTCGTAATGGCCCGGATAACCCGAACAATGGCGCTCGTCCGCTGTTCACCACCACTCAGGATCACTTCGAGATGGCCGATGGCCAGACCGAGCTGCGCGTACCACTGACCTGGACCGATGAAAAAGGTGTGGTTTACACCAAAACCTTCGTGTTCAAGCGTGGCGACTTCGCGGTTAACGTTGACTACAACATCAATAACGCCTCCCAGCAGCCGCTGGAAGTGTCGATGTTTGGTCAGCTGAAGCAGACCATTGATCTGCCGAAGCATCGTGATACCGGCAGCAACAACTTTGCCCTGCACACCTTCCGTGGCGCAGCGTACTCGACCAGCGAAGCGAAATACGAAAAATACAAATTCGATACCATCGCGGATAACGAGAACCTGAACGCGACCACCAGCAATGGTTGGGTGGCGATGCTGCAGCAGTACTTCGCTACCGCCTGGGTGCCGCGTACTCAGGGTAACAACACCCTGTACACCAGCAACCTCGGTAACGGCGTTGCGGCAATCGGTTATAAATCTTCACCGGTGACCGTGGCAGCAGGCGCACAGCAAGACCTGGGCGCGACCCTGTGGTTGGGGCCAGAAATCCAGGACAAGATGGCCGCTATCGCGCCTCACCTGGATCTGACCGTGGATTACGGTTGGTTGTGGTTCATCTCTCAGCCACTGTTTAAGCTGCTGAAGTTCCTGCACAGCTTTATCGGTAACTGGGGCTTCTCGATTATCGTTATCACCTTCATCGTTCGTGGCATCATGTACCCGCTGACTAAAGCGCAGTACACCTCCATGGCGAAGATGCGTATGCTGCAGCCGAAGATTCAGGCAATGCGTGAGCGTCTGGGCGATGACAAGCAGAAGCAGAGCCAGGAAATGATGGCGCTGTACAAAGCAGAGAAAGTGAACCCGCTGGGTGGTTGCTTGCCGCTGGTTATCCAGATGCCTATCTTCCTGGCCTTGTACTACATGCTGTCAGGTTCGATTGAACTGCGTCATGCACCGTTCATTCTGTGGATTCATGACCTTTCCGCGCAGGATCCGTACTACATTCTGCCGGTTATCATGGGTATCACCATGTTCTTCATCCAGAAGATGTCACCGACCACCGTGACCGATCCGATGCAGCAGAAGATCATGACCTACATGCCGGTTATCTTTACCGTGTTCTTCCTGTGGTTCCCTGCGGGTCTGGTGCTGTACTACATCGTCAGTAACCTGGTGACCATCCTCCAGCAGCAGCTGATTTATCGCGGGCTGGAAAAACGTGGTCTGCACAGCCGCGACAAGAAGAAAGCGTAACGTCTGACTGCAACAGCAGCAGCGTATACTCAAGGGGCGGCATTTATGTCGCCCTGTTTTTTTTCAAAATTTGTACCTTGAATAATTCGAGCGCAGCCAACGCCGCTGCAGCTTGAAGTATGACGGGTAAGAGAGAGAATCATGAGCCACAGCGATACTATCGTTGCCCAGGCGACACCTCCCGGCCGTGGCGGCGTCGGCATTCTGCGTATTTCCGGCGCCAAAGCCGCTGACGTCGCGCAAGCCGTGCTCGGCAAATTGCCGAAACCGCGTTATGCCGACTACTTGCCATTCAGCGATGCGGATGGCAGCGTGCTGGATCAAGGGATTGCGCTGTGGTTTCCAGGCCCCCACTCTTTCACCGGCGAAGATGTGCTGGAGCTTCAGGGTCACGGCGGCCCGGTGATTCTGGATCTGCTGCTGAAACGCATCGTGGCGCTGTCGGGTGTACGCATCGCTCAGCCGGGTGAATTCTCCGAACGTGCGTTCCTCAACGACAAACTCGATCTGGCGCAGGCGGAAGCGATCGCCGACCTGATCGACGCCAGTTCAGAGCAGGCCGCGCGTTCCGCCGTGAATTCACTGCAAGGCGCATTTTCCCTGCGCATCAATACACTCGTGGAAGCACTCACTCACCTGCGCATCTACGTGGAGGCCGCTATCGACTTCCCGGATGAGGAGATCGATTTTCTGTCTGACGGCAAAATCGAAGGTCAGCTTAATGCGGTGATCGGCGATCTTGATAACGTGCGCGCCGAAGCGCGTCAGGGCAGCCTGCTGCGCGAAGGAATGAAAGTGGTGATTGCTGGTCGTCCTAATGCCGGTAAATCCAGCTTGCTGAATGCCCTCGCCGGTCGTGAAGCCGCGATTGTCACCGATATCGCTGGCACCACGCGTGACGTGCTGCGTGAGCATATTCATATCGACGGCATGCCGCTGCACATCATCGATACTGCGGGGCTGCGTGAAGCCAGTGATGAAGTTGAGCGAATTGGAATTGAACGCGCCTGGCAGGAAATCGAGCAAGCCGATCGCGTGCTGTTTATGGTGGATGGCACCACCACCGACGCCACCGAAGCCGCTGCTATCTGGCCCGATTTCGTGGCACGTTTACCGGCGCAACTGCCAATTACCGTGGTGCGTAACAAAGCCGATATGACCGGTGAGGTGCTGGGCCTGACAGAAGTGAACGATCACTCACTGATTCGCCTTTCTGCGCGCACCGGCGAAGGTGTGGATGCACTGCGCGATCATCTGAAACAGAGCATGGGCTTCTCTGGCAATATGGAAGGTGGCTTCCTGGCACGCCGACGCCATCTGCAGGCATTAGAGTTAGCGGCCACTCACTTACAGCAGGGTAGAGACCAGCTGCTGGGTGCATGGGCCGGTGAACTGCTGGCGGAAGAGCTGCGTCTGGCGCAGCAAGCACTGAGCGAGATCACCGGTGAGTTCACTTCCGACGACCTGCTCGGCAGGATTTTCTCCAGCTTCTGTATTGGTAAGTAGTCTTTACCCTGTTTCCCCCATCACTGTTTGGTTGGGGGAAACATGCGTCTTTGTTATTTGGCACCCCCTCTCCTTTGCAGTATAACGATCGCTGGCCCGTGCTAAAGCGTATCGGCCTCACCCACGATTCATGCTAAACATTAGGCGCAAGTTGCTGCCTGAACAGGAGAGAAACATGAGTACACCGCTCGACAGCGTGGCGCTGAACGCGCTGTTCAATGACGCTCGCACCCACAGCTACTGGCAGGACAAACCGATTTCTCACGATGTGCTGCAGCAACTCTATAGCCTGACCGCGCTCGGCCCGACTTCAGCCAACTGTTCACCAGGACGGTTCGTGTTTGTCACTTCGCAGGAAGGCAAAGAGAAGCTGAAACCTGCGCTCTCCTCCGGCAACGTGGACAAAACCATGGCAGCACCGGCAACGGTGATCGTGGCGTGGGATCCTGAGTTCTATGAAGCGCTGCCCAAACTCTTCCCGCACGGTGATGCGCGTAGCTGGTTCACCAGCAGCCCGGATTTGGCTAAAGAGACGGCTTTCCGCAATAGTAGCCTGCAGGCAGGATATTTAATTCTGGCGGCGCGTTCGCTGGGGCTGGATGCCGGCCCGATGTCCGGTTTTGACCCGTCAAAAGTCAATGAAGCCTTCTTTAGCGAAAGCAAATGGCAGGTGAATTTACTTATTAATCTGGGCTATGGCGAAGCCAGCAAACTGCATGCGCGTTTACCGCGTCTCGGCTTTGATGAAGCCTGCAAATTTGCCTGATTGATTCCAGGCGTCGGGCATTGCGCGACGCCTGTCACTCACATTAACCCAGCGAGTGAAAACCGCTGTTGAAATAGACCATCGGCTCCGCCGCTTCACCTGGCAGTGAAATGCCAACGATGCGCGCCAGCAGCACGCTGTGCGTATTCCACTCAACCACTTTCTCCAGCTGGCAGTCAAAACTCACCAATGCATCAGCCAGCACCGGTGCACCGGTGTTCAGCGTTTGCCACTCACCGCTCTGGAAGCGTTCTGCGCGACGTGCAGACTGACTGAACTGCGCGCATAAATCGTCATGCTGTTCACGCAAGACGTTCACAGCGAAATGGCCAGCATTCACAAATGCGTCGTGGCTGGATGCACTACGGTTAACACACACCAGCAAGCTTGGCGGCTCGGCAGCCAGTGAGCTAACGGAGGTCGCAATCAGACCCAGCTTTTCGCCCTGAAACTCAGTGGTCACTAAAGAAACGCCTGCGGTCAGGCGGCGCATACCATGACGAAATTCATCAAGTGAGATTGATTCCTGGCGAGTAAGTGAAGTTACTGACATAAAAAAACTCCGACGTGCATGCTGCTGCGATGGGCACGATTATCTTGAGGTGGATTGTTCACGCACTTAGATGTGCTTTTGGTTGCCCAAATCCTACACTACCTCAGACTTTACGGCACCCTATCCGCGCAAAATCAGCAAAAGCGTTATATGCAAATTCAACTGATGGGATTAGCCGCCGCTTCGGTCTTATCTGATTTTTGGTCATTTCATGTTATGCCGGATGCAAACCTCTGAGAAAATTCCTACAATAGCGCTGATGATTATCTGACCATTTTCACGGAGCGACAGATGGCTAGTCATTTTGTACGTTGGATGGGTAACTCGCCGCTCTCTTCAGAGCTGTTTCGGGTTCCACAGGATGTGATTAACAGCGCCGAGCGCTTCCCTGACAAGCGCCGTAGCCGTTTTCTCGCCGCACGCGAATTGCTGGCTCAGCTGATGCTGCGCGTCTATGGCATTCGTGAACTGCCGCCGCTCATCACCACCAGCAGCGGACGCCCTTGCTTTGCCGATCCCAACCTCCCTGACTTCAGCATTGCGTACGCCGGTAATATGGTCGGTGTGCTGCTGGCGGAAGAAGGCGGACGTGCGGGGTTGGATATGGAGATTGTCCGCGCCCACAGCCGTCAGACGCAGGACACGCTCACGCAGGATCTCTCATCGGGTGAGAAAGCGTGGATCAACGCGCAGCAGGATTTTATGGAAGCGGTGACGCAAATCTGGACGCTGCGCCAGAGCATCCTCAAATTAACCGGTGAAAGTGAGAACGGTGCCGGTTCGCTGCAGTTGCACCCTGCTGCCGGCCGTCTGCGCTCCAGCGTGTTTCCGGATATTCAGGCGGTCTGTGATGCCGAGCCGATGCTAGTGTGGTCGTGCGCGCTCTCTCCGGGCACTGAGCGCTTATGCCTGTGGGAGATTGATGCACAACAGCAATGGCAGCCATTGCGCGACGTTGAAATGAGCAAACCGAATATTGGCCCGCGCTCGCTGCGTCTGACCAGCCTCACTCCCACCCCCCAGGAAATCGGACATCTCTAACAAAACAGGCCGCAATCGCGGCCTGTTGTTTTTAGTGCGCGTCGATAAACGCGATTTTTAGCACAAACAGCAGGGCAACAATCACCACGCACGGGCTGATTTCACGCCAGCGTCCTGTGCCAAGCTTCATCACACAGTACGAGATGAAGCCCAGCGCGATACCTTCGGTGATCGAGAAGCTGAATGGCATCATCGCCGCCGTGACAAACGCCGGGACCGCTTCGGTGAGATCGTCCCAGCGCACGCGTGACAGTGACGCCGTCATCAAGACTCCCACATAGATCAGCGCACCTGCTGCCGCATAAGAAGGCACCATCGCGGCCAGCGGTGACAGGAACATCACCAGCAGGAACAGAATCCCGGTGATGACCGCCATCAAGCCGGTACGGCCACCAATCGCCACGCCGGAAGAGCTTTCGATATACGCCGTCACTGAAGAGGTGCCGATGAGCGAACCGGTCACCGAGCTGATGCTATCAACATACAGCGCCTGCTTCATACGCGGGAAAGTGCCCTTTTCATCGGTCAATCCGGCCTTATCGGTGACACCGATCAGCGTGCCGGAAGAGTCGAACAGGTTGACCAGCATAAAGGAGAAGATCACTCCCGCCATGCCGATGTTGAACGCCCCTTTAATATCGACCTGACCCACCACCGATGTCACTGCCGGCGGCGCGGCAAACACACCGCTGAATTTCACATCGCCAATGGCTAAGCCAATCGCCGTGGTGACCACAATCGATACCAGCACCGCCGCGTGGATATTGCGTGAGGCCAGAATCGCGATAATGAAGAAGCCCAGCGCCCCCAGCAGTACGCTATGCGAGGTCAGGTTCCCGACCGTCACAATGGTGTCGGCATTCGGCACGATGATACCGGCGTTTTTCAGGCCCATCATGGCGATAAACAGGCCGATACCGGCGGTGATGCCGACGCGCAGACTCATCGGGATATTAGCAATCATCCAGTAGCGCACACGCAGCAGCGTGAGGATCAGCAGACCCAGTGCGCCCCAGAAGATCGCGCCCATACCAACCTGCCATGAATAACCCATCGCGCCGACCACCACAAACGCGAAGAAGGCGTTCAGCCCCATCGCCGGTGCCAGCGCGACCGGCAAGTTCGCCACCAGCCCCATCAGGATGCTACCAAAGGCCGCTATCAAACAGGTGGTGACAAACACCGCCTGAGTATCCATGCCTGCGGCGCCCAGAATTTGCGGGTTTACAAAGACGATATACACCATCGTCAGGAAAGTCGTGAAACCGGCGATCACTTCGGTGCGCGCGGTTGTGCCGTGTTCCTGCAGCTTAAAGATGCGCTGCAACAAGCCCTGATTGTTCATTCAACTGTCCCGGAAAAAAATTTATCGCCGCGTATCCTATAGATTTTAGCGCAGCAAAACACTGATTATTCGCAAACGGTTGCCGGGGTCGCTTTCTACGCTCAGTGCGCTAGAGTGTCAGCTGGCTGTTTAATAAAAGGATGATGTGCGATGTCAGTTGAATGTGTGTTTTTCGATTGCGACGGTACGCTGGTCGACAGTGAAGTGATCTGTACGCAATCCTACGTCAACACCTTTGCCCAATACGGTATTGAGCTCTCTTTGCAGCAGATGTTTGAGCAGTACAAAGGGGTAAAGCTCTATGACATCGTGCGGGATGTACTGGCGCAGCATCAGAAAGAGGTGCCGTTAGACGAGTTCGAAACGGCGTATCGTGCAGATGTCGCCCGCCTGTTTGACCTCGACCTAAAGCCGATTGCCGGTGCCAAAGCGCTGGTGGAAAGCGTGAAAGTGCCGATGTGCGTGGTCTCGAACGGGACAGTGAAGAAGATGCAGCACTCGCTAGGCTTAACCGGCATGCTGCCGTACCTCGAAGGTCGGCTGTACAGCGGATACGACATCAATCACTGGAAGCCCGATCCGGAATTGATGTATCACGCGGCGGAGCAAATGCAGGTGCCGATTGAGAAGTGCATTCTGGTGGATGATTCAGAAGCCGGTGCGCGTGCGGGGATCGCGGCGGGCATTCCGGTATTTTACTACTGCGCTGATGCGCACAATCCGGAGTTGGATCATCCGCTGGTGACGCGCTTTGATGATATGACGCAACTGCCCGCACTGTGGCGCGCACGGGGTTGGGATTTGGTGTAAACCCAGGGCGTCATGAATGTCGCCCCTGCAGAAACCGGCGCACGATGTCCGGGCAATGCAGGATGCAAATCGACTGACCCCAAAAGTGTTACCTCTGTGGTCGGTCTGATCTGTTACCTCTGTGCCCGGTGGAACCTGGTGCTGCCTCTACAGAGGCCGATGTGCGATTTTGATCTGTTCGCAGATCTAATAGGGTGCGCATTTATGCGCACCAGGTAACCTAAACGCCTTAGCCAATCGCGCCCAGTGAATCCTCGTTGCTCTGTTTCTTCGGCAGCAGGAACAGTGTCGCAACGATATCCAACAGATAAATCAGCGCTAGCAAAGTGATGGCCGCAGTAAAGGATATTTGCGCCGCCAGCAGGCCAATCACCAGCGGACCAAAGCCGCCAACACCGCGCCCGAGGTTAAACAGTACGCTCTGCGCAGTGGCACGCGCCTGCGGTGGGAAAGTGTCGGAGATCAGCGCACCGTAGCCGCCAATCATGCCATTCACAAACATCCCCATGATCGCGCCAGTGAACAACATCACGGTAGGATCGCGCAGCTGCGCATACACCACCACCATCACCACTGCGCCAAACTGGTACAGCAGGAAAATCTTCCAGCGCGCGAAGCGATCGGCCAATACACCAAACAGCCAGATGCCAAAGGTCATGCCGACCACGGTCACCGCTGTCCACAAGCCGGATTTGGTCAGGCTGAATCCAAAGCTCGATGACAGATAGCTCGGCATCCAGATCATCAAGCCGTAGTAACCGAAGTTCTGCACTGAGCAGAGGATGAAAATCCCGAGGCTGGCTTTACTGGTGGCGCGGTCGGCGAACAGCAATTTGATGCGTGCGGCGAATGATAGCTGCGGCGTCTTCTCAACGTGACGCGTGAAGCCTTCCGGCTCGCCCATGCTACGGCGAATCACAAACGACACCAGTGCAGGCAACAGGCCCACCAGGAACATGCCGCGCCAGCCGATCACACTCAGTAGCGGCGGAGTAATAAACGCCGCCAGCAGCACACCGAGCTGCCAGCCGATGCCGACCCATGCCGAGGCGCGATTACGCTTCTCCTTCGGCCAGGCTTCCGCAATCAGCGCCATGCCAATACCAAACTCACCGCCTAAGCCCACGCCCGCCAGCGTGCGATAGGCCAACAGATCCCAGTAGCCCTGCGCCACCGCGCACAGCCCGGTGAAGATGGAGAACATCAGGATCGTCACGGTAAGAATACGGATACGACCATAGCGATCGCTGAGATGACCAAACACAATGCCACCGATCACCGCGCCGATCAGCGTCCAGGTGACCAGCGAACCGGCCTGAGAGGGATCGAGCGCCAGCGAGACGCTGATCGCCGGTAACATAAAGCCCAGAATTAACAGATCGAAGCCGTCCATCGCATAGCCACTAATGGCAGCAACCATCGCTTTTGCCGGCGTCACGGCGTTTTTTTTCGTTATTGGGGAAGACATTTAACAGCACCTGGCAGAAAAAAGTGCGCCAAGTATAAAGAGAGGGAATCGCGGAGACCAATCAGAAATGAAGATGGCTGCCTGTTTGCCACAGTGGCAACAGGCAGCCGAAACGGCAATTAAGAGGGTTTATTGCTGCCGTCGTCACCTGACAGCAGTTCATCCAGCTTGTCGCCGCCAACGTGACGGAAATCCTGACCTTTAACGAAATAGAAGATAATTTCGCAGATGTTCTGGCAACGGTCACCGATACGCTCGATGGCGCGGGCACAGAACAGCGCCGTCAGTACACTTGGGATGGTGCGGGGATCTTCCATCATGTAGGTCATCAGCTGACGCACAATGCCTTCGTATTCTTTGTCGACCTTCTTATCTTCACGATAGATCTTAATGGCTTCATTCAGATCCATACGCGCGAAGGCATCCAGCACGTCATGCAGCATCTGCACGGTGTGGCGACCCAGAGACTCCAGACTCACCAGCAGAGGCAGGTGCTGCTGGCTGAACTTCTCCAGCGCCGTGCGGCTGATTTTCTCAGCGACGTCACCGATACGTTCCAGCTCAGAGATGGTCTTGATGATTGCCATCACCAGACGCAAGTCGCTGGCGGTAGGTTGACGTTTGGCGATGATGCGCACGCAGGCTTCATCAATCTCCACTTCCATCATGTTGACCTTCTGATCACCGTCGATCACGCGACGTGCCAGCTCGCCATCCTGGTTGTGCATCGCGGTAATGGCATCGGTAAGCTGCTGCTCAACCATGCCACCCATGATCATCACCTGGGTGCGAATGTGTTCCAGCTCCGCGTTGAACTGACCGGAGATGTGTTTGTTCAGATTCAAATTGTCCATGTGCGTCTCCTGAATCAGCCGTAACGACCGGTGATGTAATCTTCGGTCTGCTTCTGCGCGGGCTTGGTAAACAGTGTATCGGTGTCGCTGAATTCGATCAGCTCGCCCAGATACATGAAAGCGGTATGGTCAGAACAACGCGCGGCCTGCTGCATGTTGTGCGTCACGATCACCACGGTGTAATCCTGCTTCAGCTCGGTGATCAGCTCTTCAATACGACCGGTAGAGATCGGGTCGAGGGCTGAGCATGGCTCATCCAGCAACAGCACTTCCGGGCGAATCGCGATACCGCGTGCGATGCACAGACGCTGCTGCTGACCGCCGGAGAGACTGTAACCGCTCTGATGCAGCTTGTCTTTGGTTTCATTCCACAGCGCGGCTTTGGTCAGCGCCCACTGCACACGCTCGTCCATATCGGCACGTGACAGCTTTTCAAACAGACGCACGCCAAACGCGATGTTGTCATAAATCGACATCGGGAACGGCGTTGGCTTCTGGAACACCATGCCAACGCGTGCGCGCAGCAGGGCGATATCCTGATGGGAAGCCAGAATATTGTCGCCATCCAGCAGAATGTCACCTTCAGCACGCTGCTCAGGGTAGAGCGAGTACATTTTGTTGAAGGTGCGCAGCAGGGTGGATTTACCACAACCTGATGGTCCGATGAAGGCGGTGACCTGGTTCTTCGCGATATCCAGGTTAATGTTCTTCAGAGCGTGAAACTTTCCGTAATAGAAGTTCAGATTGCGAACCTGAATTTTACCGGCAGAAGTCGTTGCCATACTCATTGCTCATCTCTCATGTGCAGCGCCGCCGAAGCCGCGCCGGGAAATTAATGTTTGCCCTTGGCGAAAACCACTCGCGCGACAATGTTCAGCAGCAGCACGCACAGGGTAATGATCAACACACCCGCCCATGCCAGGCTTTGCCACTCGGCAAATGGGCTCATGGCGAATTTGAAAATCGTCACCGGCAGGTTGGCGATCGGCTGCATCATGTCGGTACTCCAGAACTGGTTCGACAGCGCAGTAAACAGCAGCGGTGCAGTTTCGCCCGCGATACGTGCCACGGCCAGCAGGACACCGGTAATGATGCCGGAGACTGAAGCTTTCAGCGTAATGGCAGAAATCATCTTCCACTTCGGCGTACCCAGTGCATAAGCCGCTTCACGCATGCTGTCAGGTACCAGACGCAGCATGTTTTCAGAAGTACGAATCACGATAGGAATCTGCAACAGCGCCAGCGCCACCACACCCGCCCAGCCAGAGAAGTGCTGCATCTGTGCCACCACGATGGTATAGACGAACAGGCCCACTACAATCGACGGTGCTGACAACAGGATGTCGTTGATGAAGCGAATCACTTCCGCCAGCCAGTGCTTACGGCCATATTCGGCAAGATAGATACCAGCCATGATACCCAGCGGTGTACCGAACACCGTTGACCACAGAATGAGTAACCCACTGCCCGCCAGGGCGTTGGCTAAACCACCGCCTGCGGTGTTCGGTGGCGGGGTTGATTCAGTGAACAGTGACCAGCTCAGACCATCAATGCCTTTGGTGACGGTAGTGAACAGAATCCACACCAGCCAGAACAGGCCAAAGGCCATGGTCAGCATCGACAGCGTCAGTGCCACTTTATTTTTAGCGCTGCGACGTGCCTGCATTTTACGGCGCGAGGCTTCCAGCTCAGCACGAGCATGCATTTCGATAGCGGTCATGAACGGGCTCCTTCACTCTTCGCCAGGCGCAGGATCATCAGTTTGGAGATGGCCAGTACGATAAAGGTAATCACGAACAGAATCAGACCCAGTTCCATCAATGCCGCGACATGCACACCGGATTCAGCTTCAGCGAATTCGTTCGCCAGCGCGGAGGTGATACTGTTGCCCGGCATAAACAGCGAGGCGCTGTCGAGCTGGTAGGTGTTACCGATGATGAAGGTCACCGCCATGGTTTCACCCAGTGCACGACCCAGGCCCAGCATCACACCACCGATTACACCGTTTTTGGTGAACGGCAGCACGATGCGCCAGATCACTTCCCACGTGGTGCAACCAATACCGTAGGCGGACTCTTTCATCATCACTGGCGTCTGCTCAAACACATCACGCATGACCGATGCAATGTACGGAATGATCATGATGGCGAGGATCACGCCAGCGGCCAGAATACCGATACCGAATGCCGGGCCTGAGAACAGGGCACCCACAATGGGAATGTTCGACATGATGTTGCCGACCGGTGTCTGGAAGTACTCAGCGAACAGCGGGGCGAAGATAAACAGGCCCCACATGCCGTAAACGATACTCGGGATCGCTGCCAGCAACTCAATTGCGGTACCCAGCGGGCGACGCAACCAGTTAGGTGCCAGTTCCGTCAGGAATAGCGCAATGCCAAAGCTCACCGGCACAGCGATGATTAAGGCAATGATGGAGGTGACGAGGGTGCCGTAGATCGGTACCAGCGCACCAAATTGTTCGTTTGGCGCATCCCAGGTTTTGGTCCATAAGAAGGAAAAACCAAATTTTTGGATGCTTGGCCAGGAGGAGAAAATCAGGGAGACGATAATGCCACCCATCAACAACAACACGATAAGCGCGGAAAGTTTCACCAGCGCGCCGAAAATCATGTCACCTTGTTTACCTGGGGCTTTGAACGTCGGCTTAGTGGCAGCCATAAGTTTCTCGGTTCTCAAAGGAAGTTCAGGGCGGCATACCATGCCGCCCATCGGGTTGGTCAGTCAGGGGAGACTGACCGGGTCATTCGCTTACTTGTAAATCGCTTTGCCTGAGCTGTCTTTGATGTTCGCTTTCCAGGCAGTACGAATCTGGTTAGCAACGCTTTCTGGCAGCGCAGCGTAATCCAGTGCGGTTGCAGTTTTGCTGCCGCCTTTGTAAGCCCAGTCGAAGAACTTCATCACTTCAGCACCTTTAGCCGCATCAGCCTGCTCTTTGTAGATCAGGATGAAGGTGGTAGAAGAGATTGGCCATGCATCTGCACCTTTCTGGAAGGTCAGGTCCTGAGCGAAAGATTTGCTCCAGTCTGCGCCTTTAGCAGAGTTTGAGAAGCTGGTTTCGCTTGGCGCAACTGGCTTGCCATCTGCATCCATTAGTTTGGTGTAGGTCAGGTTGTTCTGCTTAGCGTAAGCATACTCAACGTAGCCGATTGAACCCGGCAGACGCTGTACGAAGGCTGCAACGCCGTCGTTACCTTTACCGCCCAGACCGGTTGGCCAGTTAACGGTGTTGCCTTTACCAATTTTGCTGTTCCAGTCTGCGTTGACTTTAGACAGGTAGCTGGTGAACACGAAAGAGGTACCTGAACCATCTGCGCGGCGAACCACGTTGATGTTGGTGTCTGGCAGTTTCACGCCTGGGTTCAGTTTAGTGATCGCCGGGTCGTTCCACTTTTTGATGTTGCCCAGGTAGATATCGCCAACGGTTTTGCCGTCCAGCGTCAGTTCACCTGATTTCACGCCTGGGATGTTAACGGCCAGTACCACGCCACCGATAACGGTAGGGAACTGGAACAGACCATTTTTTTCCAAATCGGCATCACTTAACGGCGCATCAGACGCACCGAAATCGACGGTTTTAGCGATGATTTGCTTAACGCCGCCTGAAGAACCAATACCCTGATAGTTGATTTTGCTACCGGTGGCTTGCTGATACTCTGCTGCCCACTTGGCATAAACCGGTGCCGGGAATGTACCGCCAGCGCCAGTCAGGTCGGTGGCTGCAAAAGCAGATACCGCGCTTACTGCGAAGGTGGCGGCGAGGATTCGGGCTACGGATGTACGCATCAGTGTCATGTTCCCTCCAGGGGATTTAAAAAAAATCAGGCTCAATGCCATTTTAGTTGGAGTCAGTGATTGCTGCTGGAGGGAAAATAGGACAGTTTGATGACAGTGAAATGTACGAAATATGACAGTTATATGACACCGTTTAAAAAGCAAGCGGACCCGTTGCAGGCCCGCCCTTTTTATAGATTATTCAACAGTAACCGATTTTGCCAGGTTACGGGGCTGGTCAACGTCGGTGCCTTTAATCAGCGCAACATGATACGAAAGCAGCTGCAACGGCACGGTATAGAAGATCGGTGCTATCACCTCTTCGACGTGTGGCAGTGAGATGATTTTCATGCCCTCGCTGTCGGTGAAACCCGCATCCTGATCGGCAAATACATACAGCAAACCGCCGCGCGCGCGCACCTCTTCAATGTTCGATTTCAGCTTCTCCAGCAGCTCGTTATTCGGCGCAACGACGATCACCGGCATATCGGCATCAATCAGCGCCAGCGGGCCGTGTTTCAGCTCTCCGGCGGCGTTGGCTTCTGCGTGAATATAGGAGATCTCTTTCAGCTTCAGCGCGCCTTCCATCGCAATCGGATACTGATCGCCACGGCCCAGGAACAACGCATGATGCTTGTCAGAGAAACCTTCAGCCAGGCTTTCAATCACTTTATCCTGCGCCAACATCTGCTCAATGCGGCTTGGCAATGCCTGCAGCGCATGCACAATTTCGTGCTCGGTTTCTGGCTTCATGCCATGCAGACGACCCAGTTTTGCCACCAGCATCAGCAACACCACCAACTGCGTGGTGAAGGCTTTCGTTGAGGCCACACCAATTTCGGTGCCGGCTTTGGTCATCAGCGCCAGATCGGATTCACGCACCAGCGAAGAGCCGGCAACGTTACAGATGGCCAGCGAACCGAGATAACCCAGCTCTTTAGACAAGCGAAGCGCGGCCAGCGTATCGGCGGTTTCACCCGATTGCGACAAGGTGATCAGCAGACTGTTTTTACGCACAGCGGATTTGCGATAGCGGAATTCGGAGGCGATTTCCACATCGCAAGGAATGTTGGCCAGCGACTCAAACCAGTAGCGCGACACCATCCCGGAGTTATACGAGGTACCGCAGGCGATAATCTGGATGTGCTCAACCTTACTCAGCAAGGCTTCGGCATTGGCACCCAGTTCGCTGAGATCGATCTGCCCATGATTAAAACGACCAGTGATGGTGTTTTTAATCGCGTTCGGCTGCTCATAGATCTCTTTCTGCATGTAGTGACGATAGGCACCTTTATCACCAGCATCGTACTGCGCCGTGGATTCGATTTCCGCGCGTTTGGCTGGCTTGCCATCACGATCGATGATGGTGACTTCACGGCGCGTAATCTCGGCGATATCGCCCTCTTCCAGGTACATAAAGCGGCGGGTCACCGGCAGCAGCGCCAGTTGGTCAGAAGCAATGAAGTTTTCACCCACGCCACGGCCAATCACCAGCGGGCTACCTGAACGCGCAGCCACCAGCACGGATGGATCGCGGCTGTCCATGATCACCATGCCATAAGCACCGCGCAGTTGCGGGATCACGCGCAGTACCACTTCACGCAATGTGCCGCCCTGCTTCTGCTCCCAGTGCACCAGATGCGCCACCACTTCGGTGTCCGTTTCTGAGGCAAACTGGTAACCGCGTTCGATCATCTGCGCACGCAATGGCTCATGGTTCTCAATGATGCCGTTATGCACAATGATGATGTGCTCAGAGACATGCGGATGCGCATTGGCTTCTGATGGCTCACCGTGGGTTGCCCAACGCGTATGAGCAATACCAGTGCCACCAATCAGTGGCTGCTGCTCTGCGGCTTCGGCCAGATTAGCCACTTTGCCAAGACGACGCAGACGCGTCATATGTCCCTGGCGATCGACAACGGCCAGACCCGCAGAGTCATAACCGCGATACTCAAGACGACGCAGACCTTCCAGCAGAATTTCTGCGATGTCACGCTGCGCTACTGCACCAACAATTCCACACATAATAGTTTCCTGACTTCATGGCTTTCGGCCATTGCGTTGTCTTCTGACCTGATTATTCCCCGAGCCTTGTAGAGAGTGGGGGATCTACCCTTCATACATCAAATTTCAGGTGCGTTAGCTATGCGCATTCACCTTAGTCACTGACTTCAGTCAACTCCTGAGGACTCGCGCTTGCCGCCTTTCTGAAACTCGAATGAGTTCGGGTAGTTTTTTTCACGGGCCGATCTTTGCCGACCCTTAAAATTTATTTTTTCTTAACCGGACGCTGCCAGCCAGACTTCTGATTCTGTTCTTTGCGGTTGTAGACCAAATCGGCGGCGGTGACATCTTTCATTACCGTGGTACCTGCCGCGATGGTCGCGCCAGCCGCGACGGTGACCGGAGCCACCAACTGGGTATCGGAGCCGACAAACACGTTGTCGCCGATAATGGTTTTCGATTTATTCGCGCCATCGTAGTTACAGGTAATGGTGCCAGCCCCGATGTTTACGCCCGCGCCAATTTCTGCGTCGCCAAGATACGAAAGATGACCCGCTTTGGAACCTTTGCCCAAGATGGCCTTTTTCATCTCAACGAAATTGCCGACATGTGCCTCTTCCGCCAACTCGCTGCCAGGACGCAGACGCGCGAATGGCCCAACGGTGCAGGCAGCGGCTAAGGTGGCATCTTCGAGGACTGAATAAGGGCTGATTTCACAATCATCACCAATCACGCTGTTTTTGATGATGCACCCAGCGCCAATTTTGACGCGTTCGCCCAATGTCACGGTGCCTTCAATGATAACGTTGGTATCGATCTCGACATCACGCCCATGTTGCAGCGAACCGCGCAGGTCGAAACGCGCGGGATCGCGCAGCATGACGCCCGCCAGCAGCAGTTGTTCTGCCTGCTCGCTCTGATAGGCACGCTCCAGCGTGGCCAGTTGCAGGCGGTTATTCACACCATCGGTCTCACTGATACGCGCCGGATGTACCGTGTTGATTACGCGACCTTCGTGATGCGCCATGGCGATGATATCGGTGATATAAAACTCGCCTTGAGCATTGTTATTGTTGAGCTGCGCCAGCCAGCGTTTGAGGTCGCCGCCGTTTGCAATCAGGATGCCGGTGTTAATTTCCTGAATCTTAAGCTGTTCTGCTGAGGCATCTTTCTGCTCAATGATGCCGGTCACCGTGCCGTTTTCACGCACGATGCGACCATAGCCGGTAGGGTTGTCTAACACCACGGTGAGCAAACCGATTCCACCTTCAGGTTTCGCTTCACGCAAACGCTGTAAAGTGGCTTGCGAGATCAGCGGTACGTCGCCGTACAGCATCAGGATGTCTTCGTTATCAGCAAAGAAAGGTGCCGCCTGCTGCATCGCATGGCCGGTACCCAGCTGTTCAGCCTGCAATACCCAGTTCAGGGTGTTGTGGGCCAGTTTCTCTTGCAGCAGATCGCCGCCGTGACCGTACACCAAATGCACCTGCTGGGCACCCAGCCCGGTCGCGGCATCGATCACATGCTGAACCATCGGTTTTCCTGCCAGGCTATGCAGAACTTTTGGCAGATCGGAATACATTCGGGTGCCTTTGCCAGCGGCCAGGATCACCACACTCATCGCGCTTGTAGACATAACTATCCAGACTCAATTTAACTTTCGAAAGTGTAAGGTTTACCTCTGAGATTACTACATTTTTCTCGGACCGAAATTAGCGGATAAAGATGAAAGGCTGATTGGAGATAAAACCAGTGCCGGCCTGGGCATCACGCGATGCATTTTGCCGATGAAATCGGGCAGAGCAAGACAACATCGTCCTCCCCCAAAGCAGGATGATTTATCGCGCGCAAAAAAAATGCCAACCCAATGGGCTGGCATTTCGTGACGCATAAAGCCTGATTACATCGCTTTCTTGGTCAGCTCGATTACACGCAGTTTCGCGATAGCTTTCGCCAGTTCCGCAGAGGCCTGAGCATAGTCCACATCACCGTGGCTGCTGTTCATGTGCTCTTCTGCTTTACGTTTCGCTTCCAGCGCGCGCGCTTCGTCGAGGTCTTCACCGCGAATCGCGGTGTCGGCCAGAACGGTCGTGCTGCCCGGCTGTACTTCCAGCACGCCGCCAGAGAGGTAGATATACTCCTCTTCGCCGTGCTGTTTCACGATGCGAATCATACCAGGCTTGATGGCTGTCAGCAGCGGGGCGTGGCCAGGGTAAATACCCAGCTCACCTTCGCTACCTGACACCTGGATGCGCTCAACCAGACCGGAGAACATTTGTTGCTCCGCGCTGACAACGTCCAGATGATAAGTCATAGCCATACTATTCCTCCTGGGAAACCGTTATTACAGTTTCTTCGCTTTTTCTACAGCTTCTTCGATAGCGCCGACCATGTAGAACGCCTGCTCTGGCAGGTGGTCGAATTCGCCTTCCATGATGCCTTTGAAGCCACGAATCGTGTCTTTCAGGGTCACGTACTTACCTGGAGAACCGGTGAAGACTTCAGCAACGAAGAACGGCTGAGACAGGAAGCGCTGAATTTTACGCGCACGTGCCACCAACAGTTTGTCTTCTTCAGACAGCTCGTCCATACCCAGAATGGCGATGATGTCTTTCAGTTCCTGGTAACGCTGCAGCAGAGACTGCACGCCACGCGCAACGTCGTAGTGCTCCTGACCCACGATCAGTGGATCCAGCTGACGGCTGGTTGAATCCAGCGGGTCAACGGCTGGGTAGATACCCAGAGAGGCGATCTGACGGCTCAGCGTAACGGTTGAGTCTAAGTGAGCAAAGGTGGTTGCTGGTGACGGGTCAGTCAAGTCATCCGCAGGAACGTAAACGGCCTGAACAGAGGTGATTGAACCGGTCTTGGTGGAGGTAATACGCTCCTGCAACACACCCATCTCTTCTGCCAGCGTTGGCTGGTAGCCTACCGCAGATGGCATACGACCCAGCAGTGCTGATACTTCAGTACCGGCCAAGGTGTAACGGTAGATGTTGTCGATGAACAGCAGAACGTCACGGCCTTCATCACGGAATTTCTCCGCCATGGTCAGACCGGTCAGTGCTACGCGCAGACGGTTACCCGGCGGCTCGTTCATCTGGCCATACACCAGCGCTACTTTATCGATAACGTTGGAGTCAGTCATTTCGTGGTAGAAGTCGTTACCCTCACGAGTACGTTCACCCACACCAGCAAATACCGAGTAACCTGAGTGCTCAGCCGCGATGTTACGGATCAGCTCCATCATGTTTACGGTTTTACCTACACCCGCACCACCGAACAGACCGACTTTACCGCCCTTAGCGAACGGACACATCAGGTCGATAACCTTGATGCCGGTTTCCAGCAGCTCTTGCGAGTTAGACTGATCTTCATAAGAAGGCGCAGCACGGTGAATAGAGGAAACCTCTACAGTGGTGCCGTCGTCATTCTGCAGGTCGCCTTTCATGTCGATTGGTTCGCCCAATACGTTCATGATACGGCCGAGGGTTGCTTTACCAACCGGTACCTGGATCGGTTTTTTCAGGTCGGTAACTTGCAGACCGCGCTTCAGGCCGTCAGAAGTACCCATGGCGATGGTACGCACCACGCCACCACCCAGCTGCTGCTGAACTTCCAGCACCAGACGAGCGTCACCATTTTGAACCTCAAGCGCGCTATATACCTGCGGTACCGCGTCCTGAGGGAATTCGACGTCAACTACGGCGCCGATAATCTGGACAATCTTTCCAGCTGCCATCTTGAATCCTCTACCTAATACGAGAATATCCGGCCGCGCTCGCGCGACAGGATATATGCCTGGTTAAACCGCGGAGGCTCCCGAGACGATCTCGGTAAGTTCCTGGGTGATGCTGGCCTGACGAGCTTTGTTGTAAACCAACTGCAGCTCTTTGATCAGGTTTCCGCCGTTATCGGTTGCAGCTTTCATTGCCACCATACGTGCAGCCTGCTCACTGGCCAGGTTTTCCACCACACCCTGATAAACCTGCGATTCGACATAACGGCGCAGCAGGGTATCCAGCAGCGCTTTCGGATCGGGTTCGTACAGGTAATCCCAGGTCTTCGCCTTCATCTCTTCTTCACCTTCCGCTGGCGGTAACGGCAGCAGTTGGGTAATGGTCGGAGTCTGAGACATGGTGTTATTAAACTTGTTGCTGACGATATACAGCTTGTCGATGCGGCCTTCATCATAGGCCTGCAACATCACTTTTACTGGGCCGATAAGATCAGACAGTGCAGGCTTGTCGCCCATACCAGTGACCTGTGCCACGATGTTGCCACCGACAGAGCCGAAGAATGAATTGCCTTTAGAACCGATAACGGCCAGATCGCTCTGTACACCTTTATCAGCCCAGCCCTTCATATCTGCCAGCAATTTTTTGAACAGGTTAATGTTCAAACCACCACAAAGCCCGCGGTCAGTCGAAACGACCAGGTAGCCGACGCGCTTAACGTCACGCTCATCCAGGTAAGGGTGCTTGTATTCCAGATTACCGAGAGCAAGGTGACCAATCACTTTGCGCATGGTATCTGCATACGGACGGCTGGCCGCCATGCGTTCCTGCGTTTTACGCATTTTGGAGGCGGCGACCATTTCCATCGCTTTGGTGATCTTCTGCGTATTTTTTACGCTTCCAATCTTGGTACGTATTTCTTTTGCACCGGCCATTAGCTTCTCCTCAAAGCCTTGCGGCCTGCCTTTTCAGACAAGCCGCCAGACATTACCAGGACTGGGTTGCTTTAAACGTTTCGAGGAGGCCTTTCAGCTTCTCTTCGATTTCGTTATTAAAGTTGCCCGCTTGGTTGATTTCAGCCATCAGCTCAGCGTGATCGCGGTCTGCGAACGCCAGCAGAGCGGCTTCGAAGCTGCCGATTTTCGCCAGTTCAACGTCGTTCAGGAAGCCGCGCTCAGCAGCAAACAGCACCAGACCCTGTTGCGCGACAGACATCGGCGCATACTGTTTCTGTTTCAGCAGCTCGGTCACTTTCTGACCGTGGCTCAGCTGTTTACGCGTTGCATCGTCCAGATCGGATGCGAACTGAGAGAACGCAGCCAGTTCACGATACTGTGCCAGAGCGGTACGGATACCACCGGACAGTTTCTTGATGATCTTGGTCTGTGCAGCACCACCAACACGGGATACAGAGATACCCGGGTTAACGGCTGGACGAATACCGGAGTTGAACAGGTTCGATTCCAGGAAGATCTGACCATCAGTAATCGAGATTACGTTGGTCGGAACGAACGCAGAAACGTCACCCGCCTGAGTTTCGATGATTGGCAGCGCGGTCAGAGAACCGGTCTGGCCTTTCACAGCACCGTTAGTGAAACGCTCAACGTAGTCAGCGCTTACGCGTGATGCACGCTCCAGCAGACGAGAGTGGAGATAGAACACGTCGCCTGGGAATGCTTCACGACCTGGTGGACGGCGCAGCAGCAGTGAAATCTGACGGTAAGCAACAGCCTGCTTAGACAGGTCATCGTATACGATCAGGGCATCTTCACCGCGGTCACGGAAGTACTCACCCATCGCGCAACCGGCGTATGGCGCCAGGTATTGCAGTGCAGCGGATTCAGAAGCAGAAGCCACAACGACGATGGTGTTAGCCAACGCGCCGTGTTCTTCAAGCTTACGTACCACGTTAGAAATGGTTGACGCTTTCTGGCCAATCGCAACGTAGACACACTTGATGCCTGAATCGCGCTGGTTGATGATGGCGTCGATTGCCATTGCGGTTTTACCGGTCTGACGGTCACCGATGATCAGCTCACGCTGGCCACGGCCGATTGGAATCATCGCATCGACAGATTTGTAACCGGTCTGAACAGGCTGGTCTACTGACTGACGGTCGATAACGCCCGGTGCAATCACTTCAACCGGCGAGAAGCCGTCGTTGTCGATTGCGCCTTTACCGTCGATCGGTGCACCCAGGGTGTTCACCACACGGCCCAGCAGGCCACGGCCAACTGGAACTTCAAGAATACGGCCAGTACATTTAACCTTCATGCCTTCGGCGAGGTCAGCGTACGGGCCCATCACTACTGCACCAACCGAGTCACGCTCGAGGTTCAGTGCGATAGCGTAACGGTTGCCCGGCAGGGCAATCATCTCACCCTGCATCACATCGGCCAGGCCGTGTACGCGGATGATACCGTCACTTACAGAAACAATAGTACCTTCGTTGTGAGCTTCGCTCACCACATTGAACTGAGCAATGCGCTGCTTGATCAGTTCGCTGATTTCGGTGGAATTCAGTTGCATATGCTCCAGTCCCCTTAAGACTGCAAGACGTCTGCCAGACGATCAAGACGGCCGCGTACGCTACCATCAATGACCAGGTCACCCGCACGGATAACCACACCTGCCATTACAGACTTGTCAATTTTGCAATTCAGCTTAACTTTGCGTGACAGACGTTTTTCCATCGCGGCGCTGATTTTACTCAGCTGGCTGTCACTCAGGGTACTGGCAGAAATCACATCCACTTCGGCGGTCGCTTCATAGGCGTCACGCAGTTGGATGTACTGTTCCAGTACCGCTGGAAGTGCTGTCAAACGTCCGTTTTCCGCCATTACCTTAATCAGGTTCTGAGCGGGTTCATCAAGTTGATCGCCACATACCGCGTTGAAAGAAGCAGACAAAGCTTCCGGCGCGAGCGCACCGGAAAGAAGATCTGCCATCTGTTCGTTGCGAGCCACTTCAGCGGCAAACGCCAGCATGGTCTGCCAACGATCGATACTTTGATGCTCAACAGCAAAGTCAAAAGCTGCTTTGGCGTAGGGGCGAGCTACAGTAATCAGATCAGACATCAGCCCCTCCCTCCTTACAGTTCAGCGACCAGTTTATCAACGATGTCGCTGTTAGCAGCTTCATCCACGGAACGTTCGATGATTTTCTCGGCGCCAGCTAATGCCAGCAACGCGACTTGCTTACGCAGCTCTTCACGGGCACGTGAACGCTCGGCTTCGATTTCTGCCTGCGCTTGTGCCACGATGCGGTTACGTTCAGTCTCAGCTTCGGTTTTCGCTTCGTCCAGAATCTGTGCACGGCGTTTGTTCGCCTGCTCGATAATGACCTGAGCGTCTTCTTTCGCTTTTTTCAGCTGGTCGGTCGCATTGGCCTGCGCGAGATCTAAATCTTTCTTCGCGCGCTCAGCAGAAGCAAGGCCATCAGCAATTTCTTTCTGGCGCTTCTCGATGGCAGCCATGATCGGCGGCCATACGTACTTCATGCAGAACGCGACAAACAGAATGAACGCGATGGCCTGGCCGAGGATTGTTGCATTAATGTTCACAGCACAATGCCTCTTATTAAGTTAACTTGCTCTGCCGCTATCAGCGATAAACGGCAGAATCCGTTCCTCATCACACCGGGTGCCATGAGTGAACAAGGCTACCAGGTTTAGGCGACCGCAAACATCACGTAGAGACCCAGACCTACAGCGATCATTGGGATTGCATCCACCAGACCCATTACAACAAAGAACTGCGTACGCAGCAGAGGAATCAGATCCGGTTGACGCGCAGCGCCTTCCAGGAATTTGCCTCCGAGGATGCCGATACCGATCGCAGCACCGATTGCCGCCAGGCCCATCATCACAGCGGCAGCCATGTACAGCAGATCCATATTCAGGTTTTCCATGACAGTCTCCAGTTTGTTTCAGTTAAAAGCTTAGTGTTGAGATAAAAAAATCAATGTTCTTCAGATGCCATCGACAGATAGACGATCGTGAGGACCATGAAAATGAAAGCCTGCAGCGAAATGATCAGGATGTGGAAAATGGCCCATGGCACATTCAACACCCACTGCGACCACCACGGCAGCAAGCCGGCAATCAGGATAAAGATCAGTTCACCCGCATACATGTTGCCGAACAGTCGCAGACCGAGTGAAACCGGTTTAGACAGCAGGCTAACACCTTCAAGAATCAGGTTGATTGGGATGAAGATCGGGTGATCAAAAGGCTGCAGCGTCAGTTCTTTGGTGAAGCCGCCAATGCCTTTCATTTTGATGCTGTAGAACAGAATCAAAATAAAGACGCCCAACGCCATAGACAGCGTGATGTTCACATCTGCAGACGGCACAACGCGCAGCGCTGGCAGGCCAAGATAGTGCTCACCGATAAACGGCAGCAAATCGATAGGCAGCAGATCCATGAAGTTCATCAGGAAGACCCAGACAAAAATTGTCAGCGCCAGCGGGGCGATAAGTTTGCTTTTACCGTGGTACATGTCGCGAACGTTGTTATCAACGAAACCGACAACCAGTTCGATAGCCGCTTGAAGTTTCCCTGGCACACCGCTGGTGGCGCTTTTTGCCACTTTACGGAACAACACCAGGAAAAGCAGTCCCAGTACCACAGAGAAAAACATGGAATCGATATTTAATACCCAGAACGTCGCAGGAGCGTCGTGCGGATTCACCAACTCGAAAGTACGCAGGTCCAGCTGAAGGTTATTCAGGTGGTGACCTATGTATTCTTGCGGAGTAGAGATTTCTCCAGCAGCCATGATGCCTCTTACCCTTTGTTGTTAATTACAGCCGGCGCGACGATCTGCACCACCAGCACCGATAACCAAGTGATTGCGAGAGGCCAAAAGACCGCTCCAAACACACCTAACGCCACCATGAGAAGAATGACTGTCGTGAAGACCTTCAACACTTCACCGAGGGCGAAGCTCCAGGCCACACGACCTTTGGCAGGCGTTTGATCCTGCAGGCGCCAGGCTAAAAACATAAACAACACATTCGGCAGCCAGGCTGCCGCTCCACCCGCGATGGCGGAGGCGCCCCAGATAACATCTTTCAGAGTAAAGAGTGCACCGATGATGACAAACGTCACCAGCTGGATCACCAGCACGGTCCGGGCTAATTTCACACTGTAAAGAGACACTGACATGGCGTTGAACTCTCCTGCCCCGAACGGGGTATGTCGCGTGTCGTATAAGACTGCCTTTACTCATTTGAGTCAAGCAGCAAAAGCCGTGCAAATTATACGGGCGCCACCTGCGATTTCAATCGGTAAGTAGCGAAAAGGTGAACAATTATTTAAATTTCTTTCTGGAGGGCTATTTTTCAAAACATCACCTTCCACTATGACTCAGCTAAATCGCTGAAATTGCCTTGTTGGCTTGCTTTTAAAGCGTGCTTCAGATCACATTATAGGCAATAGGCTGGCGAATGAATTTGTTTTAAGCATGAATTTTTAGATTTCAAAAGTGATGAAAGCTGTTTTTTATCATAACGATAGAATTATCCATCCGGTATCAGGTCATGATTTTCGATAAAAACACTCTATTGACATCGTACATCGCAATAAAAACGTAAAACTGATATTACGCACGCCGATTTATTGCAGCGTTATATTTTCTGACGTGACTATTTGCGCAGGTAAATACAGCCAATAAAGTGATCTAACTGATAATGAAATGTGAAATGTTCGTTAAATGTAACAGAGCTTTTCGGATAATTTCCGTGGCGCTTGTTAACCGTCTCACCCTGCCCTGCCGAATAAAAGCTTTTGACTAAAAGTGTTCAACTGCTGTTTTTTTATTCAGGACGTTTTCACTGACTAAAGGTGCGGTTGGTGTTAAATCCGCACCTTCTTTATGGCTATTGGCGAGACAGCACCACTAAATGACGTTCACCATCCAGTTCTGGCACATGCAGTGATTCAATCTTCTCCACCACAAAGTCCGCAGGCAAGGCTGAAATTTCATCATCCGGACGCACCCCCTTCAATGCGTAGAAGCGGCCCGAGGTGCCCGGTAAATGATGGCACCAGTTCAGCATGTCTTCCAGCGAAGCAAAGGCACGGCTGATAACGCCATCAAACGGAGGCTCTGCGGGGAACTCTTCCACACGACTTTGTACCGGGGTGATGTTAGTGAGCCCTAACTCATGTTGTACCTGACGCAGGAAACGGATGCGTTTTCCCAGGCTATCCAGCAGCGTAAAATGCGCCTGCGGACGGACAATGGCTAACGGAATCCCTGGCAGACCCGGCCCGGTGCCCACATCAATAAAGCGCTCGCCTTGTAAATGCGGTTCGACGACCACGCTGTCGAGAATATGGCGCACCAGCATCTGCTGCGGATCGCGCACCGATGTCAGGTTGTACGCCTTGTTCCACTTATGCAGCAATTCTACATAGCCGACGAGCTGCTGTTTTTGTTGATCGGTAAGTGAAATATTTGCCGCATCGAGCAGCTGGGAGAGTTTGTTAATCACAAGGAACGTTCCATAAACGGGGGCGAGTGACCTCGCCCCAGGGTCGATCAGGCACTTTTACGCAGCAGGCCCTGTTTTTTCAGGTAAATCAGCAAAATGGAGATCGCTGCTGGTGTAATACCTGAAATACGCGAGGCCTGCCCAATGGAGGTAGGTTTGTGATCGTTGAGTTTGGCGATCACTTCATTCGACAAGCCATTAACCTGACGATAGTCGAGATCGCCAGGCAGCAAGGTGTTTTCGTTGCGTTGCTGGCGGTCAATTTCTTCCTGCTGGCGTGCAATGTACCCTTCATACTTCACCTGAATCTCAACCTGCTCTGCAGATTGCTCGTCAGATAATGCCGGGCCATAACTCGGTAACGTCATCAGCAGTTCGTAGGTCATTTCCGGGCGACGCAACAGATCTTCACCGCTGGCTTCTTTCGTCAGTGGCGCACTGATGACGCTATTCACTTCGCCCACATTGTCTGATTTCGGATGTACCCACAGATCGCGCAGGCGCTGGCGCTCCTGCTCAATCGCTTCCAGCTTCTGGTTATAACGCGCCCAACGCGCATCATCGACCAGACCCAACTCGCGACCTTTTTCTGTCAAACGCAGATCGGCGTTGTCTTCGCGCAGCATCAAACGATATTCCGCGCGCGAGGTAAACATACGGTACGGTTCTTTGGTGCCGAGGGTGCAGAGATCGTCAACCAGCACACCGAGATAAGCCTGGTCGCGGCGCGGCGCCCAGCCCTCTTTGTCTGCTGAGGCACGTGCAGCGTTCAAACCGGCCAGCAAGCCCTGCGCCGCAGCTTCTTCATAACCGGTGGTGCCGTTAATCTGACCGGCAAAGAACAGCCCGTGGATAAATTTGCTTTCCAGCGTCGGCTTCAGATCGCGCGGATCGAAGAAATCGTACTCGATGGCATAACCTGGGCGCACAATCTTTGCGTTCTCCAGACCTTTCATCGAACGGACGATCTGCATCTGCACGTCAAACGGCAAGCTGGTGGAGATACCGTTAGGGTAGATCTCGTTGCTGGTCAGCCCTTCCGGTTCAAGGAAGATCTGATGCGCATTACGATCGGCAAAGCGCATCACTTTGTCTTCGATCGATGGGCAGTAACGTGGTCCGATCCCTTCGATGATCCCGGCATACATCGGGCTGCGATCGAGGTTATTGCGGATCACATCGTGTGTTTGTTCGTTGGTGTAAGTGATCCAGCACGGTACTTGTTGCGGGTGCTGAGAAACATTGCCCATAAACGAGAACACCGGCATTGGCGTATCGCCATGCTGCGGTGTCAGCACCGAAAAATCGATGGTGCGTGCATCAATACGCGGCGGCGTACCGGTTTTCAGACGATTTACACGCAGCGGCAAAGCACGCAGGCGTTTCGCCAGTGGAATGGATGGCGGATCACCAGCACGGCCACCGCTGTAGTTATCCAGACCAATATGAATTTTGCCGTCGAGGAATGTCCCGACTGTCAGCACCACACTTTTGGCACGGAATTTCAGGCCCATCTGCGTGACAGCACCGACGACGCGATCGTTCTCCACAATCAGATCGTCAACGGCCTGCTGGAAGATCATCAGGTTCGGCTGGTTTTCCAACGCAGTGCGTACCGCCTGGCGATACAGGACGCGGTCGGCTTGCGCACGCGTTGCCCGCACAGCAGGGCCTTTGCTTGCGTTTAGTATCCTAAACTGAATGCCGGCCTGGTCAATTGCCGTTGCCATCAAACCGCCTAAGGCATCCACTTCCTTCACCAGGTGTCCTTTCCCAATGCCACCAATCGCCGGGTTGCAGGACATTTGTCCAAGCGTATCAATGTTATGGGTGAGTAACAGCGTTTGCTGACCCATTCGGGCAGCTGCCATCGCGGCTTCTGTGCCCGCATGACCACCACCGATTACGATGACGTCAAAAGGATCTGGATAAAACATGAAGTGGGTCCTCGTTAATGTTCGGACAGGGATCGTTGCCCTGGGCGGTGGATTCTACTGAAATTCTGTCGACTGTGAAAGCCGCGGGATCCTGCGGTTTAAAAGAAAGGATCTTTATTCTTTTATATGATCTCTCTGTTAGATCTCTTATTAGGATCGTCAGGGTCTGTTGATAACCCCGAAAAGCAAAGCATTAACAGAGGATTAGAGAGGATCGCTTGCTGTGAATGATCGGTGATCCTGATCCGTATAAGCTGGGATCTAAATGGCGACTTATACACAGCCGAAAAAAGCATCACGGGTTGTTATTGGGATAACTACCGGTTATACGCAAGATTAAGGCTGTGTTATCCACAGACAATGGCATAAAAAAAACAATAAAACAGCGAAATAAACTGGGGATCTTTCACTTTTCCCGATCCCCAACCGGCAAAGATCGTCTTAAATTTGCGTTTTCCAGGTCTCAACCCACACTTCAGCCGGATCCTCAGGAATCTCATGTTCGAGAACGTCGATCTCCAGGCGATCGCCAATGCGTTTGGCGCCTAACTGGTTGAGCTGATCTTCCAGCAGTTTAATGGCACCGCAGAAAAGGTCATATTCATGGTTGCCGATACCCACTGCGCCATAACGTACCGCGGAAAGGTCCGGCTGCGTCTCCTGCAAGGCTTCATATAAAGGAAGCAGATTGTCTGGCAGTTCGCCCGCACCGTGAGTGGAAGTCACAATCAGCCAGATCCCTTCCTGTGGCAGCTCGTCCAGCTCTGGCCCGTGCAGCACCTCGGTTGAAAAGCCCGCTTCCTGCAGTTTTGCTTCCAGATGTTCGGCGACGTATTCGGCGCTGCCAAGGGTACTGCCACTGATTAAGGTAATATCGGCCATGATCTTCTCCCGCACTAAAGGCGAGCATTGTACGCTGTGATCAAGCCGTGATCCACCTGTGGAAAACAGGGTTAATAACAGAAAGCATCAGCCGACAAGGCGCATCACACAAGTGATCCGCCTGGGAAAAGGTTGTGCACAGGAAAGAGAGGGAATTACGGCTTGATGGTACGCATGATCGGGTTTTGCAGCGAGATCAGGGTTTCGGTGGACTGGATTTCGTCTATGGTCTGGATCTTGTTGATCAACACCTGCTGAAGTGCATCGATGGATCGGCACATCACCTTAATAAAGATGCTGTAGTGGCCGGTGGTGTACCAGGCTTCTACCACTTCATCCAGCGCCTCCAGCTTGCTGAGTGCTGCGGGATAATCGCGGGCGCTTTTCAGAATGATGCCGATAAAGCAGCAGACATCAAAACCCAACTGACGAGGATCGATTTCAACACGAGTGCCCAGGATAATGCCTGCCTGGCGCATTTTTTCTACGCGTACGTGAATGGTGCCGGGGCTGACATTGAACTGTTTGGCCAGCTCGGCATATGCGGTGCGCGCGTTTTCCAACAGCGCATTGAGAATGCCGCGATCAAGGTTATCCAGTTGCAGTTGTTCTGCCATCATCCATCCTCTTTAAGTTCTTCTTCTATGAACAGTGGAGAATGTGCAGCAAATTAGCAGTGCAGGCAAGGTGCAGACCGCGTGGTAGCCGCAGTCTGCACGCTTTTTTTATCGCTTACGCCAGATTGTGAGCTGCGCTTCGGTATGTTGATACTTGCGCGCCGTCTCGCGGATTACAAACGGCACATCCTGCGGCGGCACCACTTCTTCAAAGGCATCACGCAGCAAACGCTGCAATGCCTGATAGGTCGTCAAAGCTTCACCGTTCTCACGCACGCCGCCCAGCCAGTTCTCCTTGGGCGTGAATTCCTCCAGCCAGGTATAAGGCGACGAAAGCACCAAAAGCCCGCCAGAGCGGATCATCGGGATGACGTCCTGCAGGAAACGTTTCGGCTGACGCAGACGATCGATCAGGTTTGAAGCCAATACCAGATCGTAACGATCCGGCTGCGGTTTAAGATTACAGGCGTCGCCCTGCACAAACTGAATGCGTGCCGCTTGCTCGTCACTAACATTGAAGTCCTTCAGGCGCACCTGGCGATATTCCACCAGCTCGCCCTCTTCCGGCACCACATAGCGGAAGTCCTCACCGGAGGTCAGCTGCAGCGCCACATCAATAAAGCGCGCGAAATAATCCATGCCTGTGACCGTCGCGAAATGGCGTGCCAGTTCAAAACTGGCACGGCCGGTCGCGCAGCCGAGATCCAGTGCCGCACCACGTTGTTTGCAGTGTGGCAGCAGTTTTTCCACCAGCGCCACGGCGTAATTCGGCACGTTGTAGTAGCCCGGTCCGTACTGGAAATCGAGATACTGTGACACCATGCTGTCCGTTTCATACGGATTGAGTGCCATGGTCTCTTTATGTGAGGAGACCACATAGCGGAAACCGGCGTGCTGGAAGAAATGACGACGGAAGGCATAACGAGCCGATTTTAACGCCTCGTTGCCGGTGGAAATCCAACTGCCACCTTTGATCAGCGCGTGTTTGCCGTCGAAGGTCGGCGTCGAGAAATCGTCATACAGCGGATGAACTTTGAAACCTTCGAAACCGTTAGTTGGCGTTGTGGTCCACTGCCAGACGTTGCCAACAATGTCGAAAAACTCGCCCTGCGCAAAGCGATCCACAGGATTGGATGAAGCCCAATAGGCCAGATTGATATTGCCGGGCGCCTCGATCCAGTCGGGCTGATCGCCGCTCACCTGTTCGCGTAGCTGCATCCATTCGGCTTCACAAGGGAGTTGAATAGATTTACCCGTCTCTTCCGCCAGCCAGCGACAAAACGCGGCGGCTTCAAGCTGATTCACTTCCGCTGGCCAGTCCCACGGCAGAGCGACTTCTTCAGTCATTAAGCGCAGTTTCAGTTGATCGGGTTGCGTAATCTCGCCGACCCAGAAGGTGGGCATTTGCGCGCCAGAGAATTCACGCCAGCCCCAGCCTTCCTCATCCCACCAGCGCTGATCCTGATAGCCGTTAGCGGCGATAAAGCGATAAAACTCGGCGTTGCTGACCAGCATTTTACTGGCCTTAAATGGTTTGAGTTCAGTTACCTGATTGCCGTATTCGTTATCCCAGCCGTAAGTGTCATCCGTTTTGCCTTGTTGCACGCGACCGCCAGGCATCGCAATCAGCGAGTTATCCGGAACCGATGCGCGATCGTGGCGCGCCTGCGGACAAACCGGCCAATGCGCCTGCGGTTTTACCCATTCTATCGGTAGTTGGCGGATCAGCACGCTGGAGGTTTCCAGGTGGATACGCTCATGTTCAATGCCCATCAATACCACCCAAGCCGGGCTTTCCCAGGTGATCGGCAGTTCCAGCGGCATGGTGCGAATAAACTCGCTCACCAGGTTTTTGACTTTTCCACGGTAGTCACGCACCTCTTTGACCGTCGGCCAGGCGTAATGGCTGTCGTTGAGATCGTCCCAGCTCATCTCGTCCACGCCGATTGCCATCATGGCTTCGATGCGATCGTCTACGCGGTTGTCCAGATAGCGACCAGCCATCAGCTTATTCATATAGAACGTAGCGGTGTGGCCAAAGTAGAAGATCAACGGATGGCGTAATGAGATCGCTTTGTTGAAATACGCGCGTTCGTCGGCAAGGCAATCAAACAGGCTTTCGTACAGCTCCCAGGTTTGGGTGAAATACGCCAGCAGCTCGCTCCGTTTTTGTTCGGCGTTTTGGCCGGAGAGCTGCAAAGTGCGGGTCGGTGCAGGAAGTTGGGCGGTGTTCACAAGATGCTCCAGATGCTCAGTGTGCGAACTATTCACTATAGCAAATAAGCATTTCTGCCAGATGAATTAGCGTTTCCAGCGGCGCAGCAGGCGGCTTTTCAGTCCGGTATCGAAGCGCCAGATGTGATCGAAGATGCGCAGAATGCCCGGTTTACCGTGAAGCGACATCGCCACTGCGTGGAAACGCTGTTGATGCTGGCGCTGGCGTTGCTTGATGGCGTTGATGGTGTCATCCGGTAAACGCTGGGCGATAAAATCCGACACGATCACCGCATCGGCCTCATCCCAGACGCTGCCCTCCATACGTTTAACCACCGCAGCAAGGCAAGCCGCCAGATCGGTGCCACCACGAAAACGTTGGCTAAGAAAACGGATAGCCTGCTCAATGCCGCTATCGGCAGTAAGTTCGTAGCCAATCACTTCGTGAGCGAACAGCATGATGTAGCAGCGGCGCTTATCGGCTAATGCCACCTTTAACAGCGCAAGGCAGAAGGCTTTGGCGCAGCGCTCGTTAAATCCGCCCATCGAGCCTGATGTATCGACACAAACAATAAAAGGGCCGCGCGGCTGCGCTTCATGTTGTTGGTGGCTGACCGGGCGCAGTGTGACTTTCTCGTGCCAGGCATCACCTTGTAACTGGTAAGTCAGCAGGCGTTTTTCCACCAGGCGACGATAAAATTCCAGCTCCAGCTCGCTAATACTCAAGGCAGCCAGTTCGGGCGGCAGCAAGCGCAACACATCGTCGCTCTGATGAATGCCGCTGACCTCTTCCGGCACATGATCGGGCTCGCGCACCAGTTGGTGAAATTCTTCCAGCGGTGCATCCTGCGACGGCACCGATTTGGCTTCGCGGCTGCGGCCCAACTGCTGCGCCAGTTTCATTAATTCCGGCTGCTGTGCGAGGAAATCACCATATTGCACAATCAGCTCATAATCACCGTGCTGAAGTGACGCTTTGCTCATATCCCACAAACGTCCGGCTGCGGCTTCATCATCGTCGGTAAGGATTGGCGCCAGCTGGCCACTGATTGCCATCCGTTGCTGCAGCTCGGCCATCAGACGTTCGCGCTGCTCCTCAAGAAGGGTTTCGTTGAGCGTGAGCGTTTGCAGCGTCAGGCTGAGTCGCCAGCGTTGCAAAAACAGCGTGTGCTGAGCATTGCTCAGTTGTTCAGCTTCGTTGTGCAGCAGCAGTTTGCTGGCTTCTTCGAGAAATGGCGACGGCAGGTTTTTTAGCTGCGACATAATGTGGGGAAGCTGGTGGCTGAAATCCTGCGTGCTGATCAATTGCATTTGCTGAAACAGCTGAAACTCCTGCGCCAGCGCTTCCGGCACCGGCGTGGTTTTCATCTGTTCCGCGATTTCAGTGCGCCAGCGGGGTAAATCGCGCATTAAGGCTTGTTTCATGCGCGGAAATTTTTCAAAGAACAGCGCCAGCTGTGGCGACGCAAGCAGGGCCAGAATCAACTCTTCGATTAACTCCGTTTCGCCAATCGATAACAGCGTGCTCAGCGTCTCCAGTGAGATCATTTACGCGCCTGTTTCAGCTGTTCTGCCACATCCTGCAGGCTGGTTTCAATACGTGCCAGCCAGTCATCGCTGATAAACAAGCAGCGCTGGTGCTGGCTAAACAGCGTGCGCTGTGCGCGGAGCTGGGTATCCAGCGCTTCGTATTCATCCTGGATTTCCTGCGGCATGTCGCTACTGTTGCTGGCTCCGGGCAACGTTAAGCGTGTGGATTGCAGGCTGACATCGCGTAGCGTCAGGCAGTGATGCGCATCCACCAGCAGATCTAGCGTCTGGCCAAAACCAATGCCATTCAGTTTGCCGCGAATTTCACCGCCTTTAATCAGCCACTGGGTTAAGGCTTCACGGGCAATCAGCACATGCGTCACTTGCATGTCGTGCAGCGTTAACGGCTGCTGCAGCATGAGCGTCAGTTGTTCATCGCTGATGGCAGCAGGCAATTCGTAATGGGGTTTGCGGCTAAACATACCGCTGTGTTTCTCCAGCGTCAGCGCTTGTGCCACGCTTTGCTGCTGTTGCAAGGCGAGACGACGTGCTTTGATCTGCTGCAGTTTGTGCAGCAACGCCTGCTGTTGCCAGGCGTGCTGCGTCATCAAAGCATCAATTTCGCGATCCAATAGCTGCATCGATGCGACGTCATGCCACAGGCAATCCTTGAGCAGAATCAGATCGATCGGCGCAATGGTCACGCGGCCACTGTAAAACGCACTGGCCTGCAGCAGATGAATCGCTTTTTTCCAGCGGCGATCGGAAATGTAAGGTGCGCTGGGCAAATTCTCCAGTTGCTGACGCAGTTGGTAAATCAGCTCAAACACATGATCAGGTAAGGAGACCTGGCTGATGCCTTTCTGCCACTGGTGATACTCTTCATCACTGATGCGTAGCGCTTCCGTCACCGGATTATCATTTTCGTCCTGCTGGTGGGTGAGCATGCTGCGGAAGTTCTGCTTCTCATGCACGTTATCCAGCCATAGGCGAATCAACATGCGATCATACAAGGCTTCCAGCCCGCTATCGGCCTCCGGCAATTCGTTGGAAGCGGTCACCAGCAGGCGCATCGGAATCTTTTCTTCGCTGTCGCCATTGCGAAAGCGGCGTTCGTTGATGGCGGTGAGTAAGGTGTTCAATATCGCCGGACCGGCTTTCCAGATTTCATCAAGGAAGACGATTTCGGCATCCGGCAGATAGCCTTTGGTTAATCGCTGATAACGACCTTCATCTTTTAACGCCTGAATCGACAGCGGGCCAAACACTTCTTCAGGGGTGGAAAAACGGGTCATCAGGTATTCAAAGGCGCGGGCGTGTTGGAAGGCGTATTTCAGGCGGCGAGCAATCAAGCTCTTGGCAATGCCGGGCGGCCCCAGCAAAAATACGCTCTCGCCACTGAGTGCAGCTAATAAGCACAGGCGGATCGCATGATGCCGTTCATACAGCCCTTTCTCCAGGGCGTTACTCAGGCGAGAAATTCTTTCTGCCAAAAGATGGGGTTGAGCCATAATCACATCATTGTCCTTCTGATCCTGGAGCCGTCATATTCTGGCGAGCGCAATACTCTACTGGTTATCATGCTTGATTGCGTTGATAGCCGTCAGCTTTTTTGTTTCAGAAGGTTGAGGCGGGAGAACTCGCTGCTTCAGACGGTTTTTGGCGCCTAATTTCGGCGAAAAACCGCCTCGCTGACGTCATGATGACATGTTGTAAGAGTAGGTTTTTTTGGGAATATGTGCATACTGTGCGCTTTTTGATGGCCTGAGCGGTAGGCAAGTGCCTCATCGGCTCCAACAAAAGACAACTTATGAGCTCGGATAAGAAGCAGTCCCTTGGCGCAGTCACACTCGCCGCGATTGGCGTGGTGTATGGCGATATCGGTACCAGCCCGCTCTATACTTTGCGTGAATGTCTCTCCGGTCAGTTCGGCTTTGGTGTAGAACGCGAAGCGGTATTTGGCTTTCTCTCGCTGATCTTCTGGTTGCTGATTTTGGTGGTATCACTGAAATACATCAGCTACGTGATGCGTGCCGATAACGCCGGTGAAGGTGGGATCCTGACCTTGATGTCACTGGCCGGGCGCAATACCGGCGCACGTGCAACGGCGATTCTTGTCATCATGGGGCTGATTGGTGGCAGCTTCTTCTATGGTGAAGTGGTGATCACGCCCGCCGTCTCGGTGTTGTCGGCGATTGAAGGGCTGGAGATTGCGGCACCGAGCCTGGATGCATATATCGTTCCGCTTGCGATTGCAGTGCTGACGCTGCTGTTTGTGATTCAGAAGCACGGTACCGGCATCGTGGGTAAGCTGTTTGCGCCGGTGATGCTGGTGTGGTTTATCATTCTGGCCGTGCTGGGCGCGCGTAGCATCATCAGTAACCCTGATGTGCTGCATGCCATGAACCCGTATTGGGCGATGCACTTCTTTATCCAGTACAAAACGGTGTCGTTCTTTGCGCTCGGCGCGGTGGTATTGGCCATTACCGGTGTGGAAGCGCTGTATGCGGATATGGGTCACTTCGGCAAATTCCCGATTCGTCTTGCCTGGTTTATCGTGGTGCTGCCCTCGCTGGTGCTGAACTACTTTGGTCAGGGCGCGCTGCTACTTAAACATCCCGAAGCGATCAAAAACCCCTTCTTCCTGCTGGCGCCAGACTGGATGCTGATTCCCATGCTGATTCTGGCGACGCTGGCCACGGTTATCGCCTCGCAGGCGGTGATCTCTGGTGTGTTCTCCTTAACACGTCAGGCGGTACGTTTAGGCTATCTCCCGCCGATGCGTATCGTGCACACCTCGGAAGAAGAGTCGGGTCAGATTTACATTCCGGTGATCAACTGGCTGCTCTACTTCTCCGTGGTGATCGTGATTGTTGGCTTTGAGCACTCCAGTAACCTGGCGGCGGCTTACGGCATCGCAGTCACCGGCACCATGGTGCTGACTGCGATTCTCTGCTCCACGGTGGCAATTCAGAACTGGCACTGGAACCGTTATCTGGTGGTGCTGATTCTGATTGGCATGCTGTGTATTGACGTGTCCTTGTTCTCGGCAAACCTGGTCAAAGTGTTCTCCGGCGGTTGGCTGCCGCTGACCCTGGCACTGATGATGTTTATCGTGATGACCACCTGGAAAAGCGAGCGCTTCCGCCTGTTGCGTCGTATGCATGAGCACGGCAATTCGCTTGAAGCGATGATCGCTTCGCTGGAGAAATCTCCGCCGGTACGCGTGCCGGGCACCGCAGTCTATATGTCGCGTGCCCTGAACGTGATCCCTTTTGCCATGCTGCATAATCTCAAGCACAACAAAGTGCTGCATGAGCGTGTGGTACTGCTGACGCTACGTACTGAGGATGCGCCTTACGTGCACAATGTGCGTCGCGTTACCATCGAACAGCTGTCGCCGACGTTCTGGCGCGTGGTGGCGAGCTACGGCTGGCGTGAGACCCCGAACGTGGAAGAAATTTTCCACCGCTGCGGGCTGGAAGGTCTCAACTGCCGCATGATGGAAACCTCATTCTTCATGTCCCATGAATCGCTGATTATTGGCGATCGCCCGTGGTATCTGCGTCTGCGCGGCAAACTGTTCCTTGCGCTGCAACGCAATGCGCTGCGTGCGCCGGATCAGTTTGAAATCCCGCCTAATCGCGTGATCGAGCTGGGCACGCAAGTCGAGATTTAAGGATTAAGCGCGTCACCAGCTCAAGGTGACGCGCAAGCCTTGAGGCTGCACATGGCTGAATGCAATGCGAATACCGTGCAGTTGCGCAATGTTTTTCACAATCGATATTCCTAAACCGCTGCCCGTTTGCGTTTGCCCCGGCGGTCGCCAGAAACGCTCACCAAGGCGCGCAAGCTGCTCATCGCTAACACCTGACCCGTTATCTTCAATAGTTATCGTCCGCGCGTTTAACGTGAACTGAATCTGGCTGCCCGGCGGCGCATAGCGCAGCGCGTTATCCAGCAGGTTACGCATCAGCAAATTCAACAGCAGAGGATGACCGTTCATCACCGGTTCGGCCTGTGCATGCAATTGCAGATCCATCTGTTGCGCCTCGGCCTGTGGAAAATGTTCTATCAGAAGCTTTTGCAGCAGCGGTGCCAGTGGCACCGGCTGAAATTCGCTGCGCAGATCGTCCGCTTCCACTCTTGATAGCGTCAAGAGTTGATCCACCAGCCGTGTGGCGCGCTGGATGCCGCTATCAAGCTGCTGCAATGCCCGTTTGCGCATTGCTTCGTCATCATCCGCCAGCTGAATCACCTCACTCTGCACGCGCAGTGCAGCTAACGGACTGCGCAGTTCGTGCGCCGCATCGGAGGTAAAACGGCGCTCGCGCTGCACGAGTTGCGCCATACGGTGAAACAGCCCGTTTAATGCCGCCACCAACGGCTGCACCTCTTTGGGCAAGCGTGCTTCGTCGAGCGGTGTGGCGTCATCGGGTGCTCGCAACTGGAGTGATGCCGTCAGGCGCTTTAGCGGGCGCAATTCGAACCACACCAATACCAGCAGCATCAGCAGCATAAAGGGCATGGCGTAAAGCCACGGCATCAAACTCGCCAGTGCCAGATCGCGCGTCATATCGTCGCGGTATTCCCACTCCTGGCCCACTACCACGCGATATTGTTTATCAGCAGAAGTCAGCCAAAGCAGTCGCCAACTCTCATCGTCGCCGCGCAGACGACCCTCGCGAAAACCGTCACGCTTATCATCAAACTGCATATCGCGCCCGTTCTCGCCATCGTTAAGCAACGGCTGGCCGTCCGCACGGAAAATGGCAAACGCCAGTGCATCATCATCCTGATCGCCGCGGTGATGGCGCAAAATGGATTTGGTTTTTGGCAGAGAGGCGGCGTGCAAGCTGGTGGGATCGAGTGACAGCAGGCGTTTGGCAAACAGCATTTGCTGGGTATCGAATAGCTCATTAACGGTGTCGCGGGTCTGATGCCAGGCGCTGTAACTGGCTACCCCACCGCACAGCGTAATCAGCAGCACAAAGCCGATGGCGAGTCGTAGAAATAGACTCATTCTGCCGCACCGAGTGTATAACCCACGCCGTGAACGGTACGAATAAACGCTGTGCCGAGCTTTTTGCGCAGATGATGAATATGCACTTCTACTGCGTTGCTGGAGACATCGTCATCCCAGCTATAGAGTTTTTCCTCCAGCTGGCTGCGGGTTAGCACGCGACCTGGATTGCGCATAAACAGCTCCAGCAGCGCCAGTTCACGGCTCTTCAGGCTGATGGTTTCGCCGTCAATCCAGACGCTGTGGCTGCTGGGCGACATCACCACCTTGCCGTGTTTCAACTCGGGCTGTAGTTGTCCATGACGGCGGCGAATCAGCGCCTGTAAACGCGCGGCGACTTCAGCGAGCGCGAAGGGCTTACACAAATAGTCGTCAGCGCCTGACTGTAATCCTTGTATGCGCTGATCGAGCGCATCACGTGCGGTGAGGATCAATACAGGCACATCTGCGCCTTGCTCACGCCATTGACGCAGGATCTCCAGTCCATCGCGCTCGGGTAGCGAAAGATCCAGTACCACGGCATCCCATGGCGCGGCTGGCAGGGCCTGGAATCCCGCTTCGCCTGAGACGAACCAGTCAACGCTGAAACCGAGTTTCGTTAGCCCCACTTTCAAGCCATCGCCAATAAGCTTGTCGTCCTCAATCAATAATATGCGCATGCGTTTCTCCTTTAGTGCAGGAGTCGTTATACGAAGCCAAAACCGGCTTGTACAGCGTCAATCGCTGCATTTTGGCTATTTTTCGTGTTTTTTTAACCCTTAAGATCCTGTTAAGAACCCTATGCTGTAATGGCTTCCGTATCCCACACATTCATGGAACAGAGGTGAAAAATGAAAAAGAGTGCAGCGTTAATTGCGATTGTGATGTTGGCATCGACGCCGGTTCTGGCCGCGCAGCAGGGTGGCTTTGTTGATCCCAGTGCGCCAAAGGCTCAGGTTCACGCCGGCGGCTTCCAGGCCGATAACACCAGCGTCGTAACAGTGAAGCAGGCTGAAGAGATGAAAGATGACAGCTGGATCACCGTGCGCGGTTATCTGGATAAGCAAATCGGCGATGAGGATTATCTGTTCCGTGACGGTAGCGGCAACATGAAAGTGGAAATCGACCATAAGCGTTGGCACGGACAGACCATCACTCCGAAGGATCAGGTTGAACTGACCGGCGAGCTGGATAAGGACTTTAATTCCATTGAACTGGACGTTAAGCAGGTCCGCAAGCTGCCATAACACCCTTCAGAGCCGCTCAGGCGGCTCGCATCCCCCACCAAACTCAAATTATTCCCGGCACAAGCGAAACGTTTCGATGGCGATCACATTTCCGTGATGACGTCATTGAGTTGCCGCGCACATTTAATACACTCCCGCTCAGCGAAACGTTTCGCTGTGGAGTGGAAGAAATGAAAAAAGGTCGCTTGTTAAACGCTGAACTCTCTCATGTGATTGCCCGCCTGGGGCACACCGATACGCTGACGATTGCGGATGCGGGCTTGCCGATTCCGGCCGGACCACAGCGAATCGACCTGGCGTTGACGCCGGGAACGCCCGAATTTTTACAGGTGGTTGATGTTGTCACTCAGGAGATGCAAGTCGAAAGCGCCCTGATGGCGGAGGAGATCAAGCAACACAATCCGCAACTCCACAGCGCACTGCTCGCCGTGCTCGATGCCTTGCAACGGCACCAGGGGAATGTCATCACCATCCGTTACACCAGCCATGAACAGTTCAAACAAGAAACGCAGCGTAGTCAGGCCGTCATTCGCAGCGGAGAGTGTTCTCCGTATGCGAATGTCATCCTGAGCGCTGGCGTAACCTTCTGAGGTCGTTATGCAACCGTTATTGCAACTCAAAGGGATTGAAAAGTCGTTTCCCGGCGTGAAAGCGCTGAATGGCGCTTCGCTGGCTGTTTATCCGGGGCGCGTGATGGCGCTGGTGGGTGAAAACGGCGCGGGGAAATCCACCATGATGAAAGTGCTGACCGGCATTTACAGCATGGATGCGGGCTCTCTGCAGTGGCTGGGCAAGGATGTGGCTTTTTCTGGACCGAAAGCGTCGCAGGAAGCGGGCATTGGCATTATTCATCAGGAACTCAACCTGATTCCGCAATTGACCGTTGCAGAGAATATTTTCCTCGGTCGCGAATTTGTTAACCGCTTTGGCCGCATCGAATGGAACCGGATGTACGCCGAGGCGGATGCCTTATTACATCGTCTGAACCTGCGCTTCAACAGCCATAAGCTGGTGGGCGATTTATCGATTGGCGATCAGCAGATGGTTGAGATCGCCAAAGTACTTAGCTTCGAGTCGAAGGTCATCATTATGGATGAACCGACCGATGCGCTGACCGATACCGAAACCCTGTCGCTGTTCCGCGTCATCAATGAACTGAAAGCGCAGGGCTGCGGCATTGTTTATATCTCGCACCGTATGAAAGAGATCTTCGAGATTTGCGATGATGTCACCGTGTTTCGTGACGGGCAATTTATTGCCGAGCGCGCGGTGAGCGATCTCAGCGAAGAGAGTCTGATCGAGATGATGGTGGGCCGTAAGCTGGAAGATCAATATCCGCATATTGATCAGGCACCGGGCGATGTTCGTTTAACTGTTAAAAATCTCAGCGGGCCGGGCGTGGATAACGTCAGTTTCAACCTGCGCAAAGGGGAAATCCTTGGCATTTCCGGTTTAATGGGCGCGGGACGGACGGAACTGATGAAAGTGCTGTACGGCGCACTGCCTCGCAGCAACGGCACCGTTACGCTCAACGGTCGCGAAATTATTACCCGATCACCCCAGGACGGCCTGGCCAACGGCATCGTCTATATCTCAGAAGACCGCAAGCGCGATGGCCTGGTGCTCGGCATGTCGGTGAAAGAGAACATGTCATTGACCGCGCTGCGCTATTTCAGCCATGCCACCGGTAATCTGAAACACAGTGAAGAACAACTGGCAGTAGGCGACTTCATCCGTTTGTTCAACGTTAAAACCCCGTCAATGGAGCAGCCGATTGGCCTGCTGTCGGGTGGTAATCAGCAGAAAGTGGCGATTGCGCGCGGATTAATGACGCGCCCGAACGTACTGATTCTGGATGAGCCGACGCGTGGCGTGGACGTGGGTGCGAAAAAAGAGATTTATCAGTTAATTAACCAGTTTAAAGCCGAAGGGCTGAGCATCATTTTGGTGTCATCGGAAATGCCGGAAGTGCTGGGCATGAGCGATCGCATCCTGGTGATGCATGAAGGCCATCTGAGTGGCGAATTTTCCCGTGAGCAGGCTACCCAGGAATCCCTGATGGCGGCGGCAGTCGGTAAGCAACACAGCGAGGAGTTAGTTGTATGAGCACCCAAACCTTACCCGCCAGCCGTCGCTGGTTTAGCAAAGCCTGGCTGCTGGAGCAGAAATCGCTGATTGCGCTGATCGTGCTGATTGCCGTGGTGGCGAGCCAAAGCCCGAACTTCTTCACCGTTGCCAACATGTTCAACATCCTGCAGCAGACCTCGGTTAACGCCATTATGGCCGTCGGCATGACGCTGGTGATTCTGACTTCGGGTATTGATCTGTCGGTGGGATCGCTGCTGGCGCTCACCGGTGCAGTCGCCGCCTCAATTGTCGGTTTGGAAGTGAATGCGCTGGTGGCAGTAGCGGCTTCGCTGGCGCTGGGTGCGGCGATTGGTGGTATTACCGGCGTGATTGTGGCGCGCGGCAAGGTACAGGCGTTTATCGCCACGCTGGTGATGATGCTGCTGCTGCGCGGCGTCACCATGGTGTACACCAACGGTAGCCCGATCAACACCGGTTTCAGTGATAACGCCGATCTGTTCGGCTGGTTCGGTATTGGCCGTCCGCTGGGTATCCCAACGCCGGTGTGGCTGATGGCAGTGGTGTTCGCGCTGGCGTGGTACATGCTGCATCACACGCGCCTCGGTCGTTACATCTATGCGTTAGGCGGCAATGAAGCGGCGACACGTCTGTCAGGTATCAATGTTAACCGCGTCAAAATCATCGTCTATTCGCTGTGTGGTCTGCTGGCAGCGCTGGCGGGCACCATCGAAGTGGCGCGGCTTTCCTCTGCGCAACCGACGGCAGGTACCGGTTATGAACTGGATGCCATCGCGGCGGTGGTCTTAGGCGGAACCAGACTGGCGGGCGGTAAAGGTCGCATTATGGGCACGCTGATTGGCGCGCTGATCCTGGGTTTCCTGAACAATGGCCTGAATCTGATGGGCGTATCTTCTTACTACCAAATGATTGTTAAAGCCGTTGTCATTCTGCTGGCGGTGCTGGTGGATAACAAAAGCAGCAAATAACTCTGACCTTCACACAGGACTCTATAAATGAAAAAGTTAACTGCATTGGCCGTCATCCTTGGCGCCACCCTCAGTGCTGGCGCGATGGCTAAGGACACCATTGCGCTGGTTGTATCAACGCTGAATAATCCGTTCTTTGTGTCTCTGAAAGATGGCGCACAGAAAGAAGCCGACAAACTGGGTTATAACCTGGTGGTGCTGGATTCGCAGAATAACCCGGCGAAAGAGCTGGCGAACGTACAGGATCTGACTGTGCGTGGCACCAAGCTGATGCTGATTAACCCAACGGATTCTGATGCCGTGGGTAACGCCGTGAAGATGGCCAACCAGGCCAACATTCCGGTGATCACCTTGGACCGCGTGGCGGCACAAGGCACCGTGGTGAGCCACGTGGCTTCTGACAACCGCTTCGGCGGCAAAATGGCCGGTGACTTCATCGCGAAGAAACTGGGCGATGGCGCAAAAATCATCGAGCTGCAGGGTATTGCCGGGACTTCCGCAGCGCGCGAGCGTGGCGAAGGCTTCAAGCAGGCTGCTGATGCACACAAATTTAATATCCTGGCGAGCCAGCCAGCAGATTTCGACCGTACTAAAGGTCTGAACGTGATGCAGAACCTGCTGCAGGCGCATCCGGATGTACAGGCTGTATTTGCTCAGAACGACGAAATGGCGCTGGGCGCACTGCGTGCGCTGCAGACTGCCGGTAAAACCGATGTACTGGTGGTGGGCTTTGACGGTACCGCTGACGGTGTGAAAGCGGTAGAAGCCGGTAAACTGACCGCCACAGTGGCGCAGATGCCTGATAAAATTGGCGTGATTGGTGTGGACACTGCAGATAAAGTGCTGAAAGGCGAAAAAGTACAGTCGGTTAATCCAGTTGACCTGAAGCTGGTCACCAAATAAAAAACAAAGAAAAGCATGGCAACGCGCCACCGTCCTGGTGGCGCAACTTTCTGGATCACTCCCTATGAACACAAGTGCAAAACTGGCGGTACTTGGCAGCATCAATGCCGACCACATTCTGAACCTCACCCATTTTCCGCGTCCGGGCGAAACGGTGATCGGCAAACAGTATCAGATTGCCTTTGGTGGCAAAGGGGCTAACCAGGCCGTGGCGGCCGGTCGTGCTGGCGCGGATATCGCTTTTATTGCCTGTGTAGGTGCAGATGACATTGGCGAACGTATCCGCCAGCAGCTGCAGCAGGACCGTATTGATACTGCTCCGGTAGAAATCGTGGCAGACGAAGCCACCGGCGTGGCGATGATCTTCGTGAATGGCGAAGGTGAAAATAATATCGGCATCTATTCCGGTGCTAACGCGGCGCTGACGCCAGCCTGTGTCGATCGCCATCAGCAAGTGATTGCTGATGCTGAGGCCTTGCTGATGCAGTTGGAATCGCCGCTGGAAAGCGTGTTGGCGGCAGCGAAGATTGCGCGTGCCAATGCCACGCAAGTGATTCTGAATCCAGCGCCTGCCACACATTTGTCTGATGAGATGCTGGCCTTAATCGATATCATCACACCTAACGAAACCGAAGCCGAAATTCTGACCGGCATCGCGGTGAAAAGTGATGAAGATGCAGCACATGCGGCGCAGGCGTTGCATGATAAAGGCATCTCTACCGTTTTGATTACCTTGGGTCGTCGTGGTGTGTGGTTGAGCGAGCAGGGCACAGGCGTGCGTATTCCGGGCTTCACCGTGCAGGCTATCGACACCATCGCAGCGGGCGATACTTTTAACGGTGCCTTTATTACCGCGCGTCTGGAAGGTGTTGCAATGCATGATGCCGTGCGTTTTGCCCATGCCGCCGCCGCGATTGCGGTGACGCGTCCGGGTGCGCAGCCCTCAGTGCCGTGGCGCACTGAGATCGATAACTTCCTGCAGCAACAGGGTTAAGCCTTTGGCGACCATGAAAGATGTCGCCCGCCTGGCGGGCGTCTCCACTTCCACTGTTTCCCACGTCATCAATAACAATCGTTTTGTGAGCGAACAGGTGCGGGAAAAAGTGGATCAGGCAATCCGTGAGCTGAATTACGCGCCTTCTGCATTGGCGCGCAGTCTGAAGATCAATCAGACGCGCACTATTGGCATGTTGCTGACGGCCAGTAGTAACCCGTTCTATTCAGAAGTGGTGCGTGGCGTAGAAAATAGCTGCTACGAGCGCGGCTACAGCCTGATTCTGTGCAATACCGAAGGCGATGAAGAGCGCATGAATCGCAGCCTCGAAACGTTGATGCAAAAGCGCGTTGATGGCTTGCTGATGATGTGCACTGAAACGCATCTCCCTTCCGCAGAGATCCTTAACCGTTATCCTTCAGTCCCGATGGTGATGATGGACTGGGCCCCGTTTGAAGGGCGTGGCGACATTATTCAGGATAACGCGCTGCTGGGCGGTGAGCTGGCGACGCAGCATCTGATCGACCGTGGATACACCCGTATCGCCTGTATTGCCGGGCCTCAGGATAAAACCCCGGCGCGTTTGCGTCTGGAAGGTTTCCATAAAGCGATGGAAAGCAGTGGATTGCCGGTGTTGCCAGGTTATGTGGTTGACGGTGATTTCGAGTTTCAGGGCGGCTTCAACGCGATGAACCAACTGCTGACGTTAGAGTTGCTGCCCGAAGCGGTTTTCACCAGTAACGATGCGATGGCAGTGGGCGTTTATCACGCACTCTTCCAGGCGGGATTACGCGTGCCGCAAGATATCGCGGTGATGGGCTATGACAATATAGAACTGGCGCGTTATCTCACGCCACCGCTTAGTACCATCCATCAGCCCAAGGATGAACTGGGCGAACTGGCGATTGATACGCTGATTCATCGTATGAGCGATCCCGACGCCAGCCAGCAAACGCTGGTATTGACGCCGGAGCTGGTGGAACGCGGTTCGGTTTAAGCGGTTTTCTTCTTTTTCTCGCGATTAGCGATCAGATTGCGGCCATCGCCGGGACGCAGCATCAGGAAAGCAAACGCGGACAGCACGGTGATCACGCCCATCGTCAGGAAGGTGGCGTGGAATTGCTGCACAGTTGTGCTCTCGAAATCCTGATAGAAACGCAGTACCGCCGCACTGACGGCCACGCCAAAGCTGATCGATACCTGCTGCGTTACTGCCAGCACGCTGTTACCACCGCTGGCATTCTCATCATTCAAATCGGCCAGTGTGATGGTGTTCATCGCGGTGAATTGTGTCGACATCGCCATACCTAATACAAACAGCGCGGCTAACAGCATTAATACACTTTCACCCGGTGTTTGCAGTGAGAAGCTGGCGACAAGAATGCCGATGATGATGGTGATACCGACCAGCGTTTTACGATAGCCGAAGCGACGTAGCACTTGTGTCACGGTGGATTTGGCCAGCAGCGAGCCAATCGCTGTTGGCCCCATCATGCAACCCGCTATCAGTGCGGGATAACCAAAGCCCACCTGTAACATCAATGGCATCAGGAAGGGAATACAACCCGTGCCCAGACGTGCCGCGATATTACCAATGATGCCGACCGAGAAGGTTCGGGTCTTAAACATCGGTAAGTTGATCAGCGGTGCAGGATGGCGGCGTGCATGCACTATATATAGAAGCAATAGCGCGACACCGGCTAACAGCACCAGCACCGCCTGCCACGGCGACACGATACGCTCTCCGAACAGTTCGATACCGACGGATATCAGCACCAGACCTAAGCCAAACAGAATGAAGCCGCCAAAATCAAAGCGGCGCTTAGGCGTGGTGAAATCCGGCATATATTTACGTGCATAGAAGATGCCCGCGATGCCGATGGGAATGTTAATCAGGAATATCCAGTGCCAGCTGGCGTAGGTGACCAGCAAGCCACCGAGCATCGGCCCCAGAATCGGTCCGACTAATCCCGGCATGGTCACAAAGTTAAGTACCGGCAGCAATTCACTGCGTGGATAAGCACGCAACAATGCCAGGCGCGCGACCGGCATCATCATCGCGCCACCAACACCCTGGATAATGCGTGAGATAACCAGCATGCTCAGCGAGCCCGAGAGTGCACATGCTAAAGACCCTAACGTAAACAGTGAAACGGCCACGATAAAGACTTTGCGCGTGCCGAAGCGATCGGCCAGCCAGCCGCTGACCGGGATCAGCATGGCGACAGTGAGCGTATAGCTGATCACAGCAGATTGCATGGCAAGAGGGGATCGGTCGAGACTGGTGGCGATAGCAGGAAGCGCAGTATTGAGGATGGTGGCATCGAGGGCTTGCATGAAAAACGCCATTGCGGCGATCCAGGGCAAGCCGGCCATACTGCGCGCGGAGCGAATCATTGAAAGTCCTTCTTTAATAATTGTTCAGTCTGCAACAAAGAAAACGGCGTTGGACTAACAGAATAGCATTGGTGCTTATACGCGTGACGCTGATTTGTGCCGCCAAACGGGCGCTTTTGACTGATTATTGATCGAGAAATGTCTGTTTTTAGCCTGTTCGGTTAAAAAAGTAGCGCTCAGTCAATTTTTTGCAATAAACCCTTGTCAGCCCCGAATAACTCCCTATAATGCGCCACCACTGAGACGGCAAAGCGGCAACGCAGGCGGCTCAGCAGGGAGTGAAGAAATTCATCCCGCCGGAGAAAAACGCTGAAAAAAGTGTTTGACTCTGAAGGAGGAAA